>CAYVQJ010000082.1:0-4557 GCA_964454165.1 uncultured Myxococcales bacterium
GAGGGAGGATGGGTCGCTGCAAGGGGAATATCGGCAAGGTAACACGACGCTTTTCGGTGTCGGAGGATCGCCCAGGAGCGCCGATCGCGACAGCAGTCGACTGCGTGTGGTTCGCCCGCGTAAACCTCGCGCAGCCCGCCCGGGCGCACGCACAGCGACGACAAACGAGGGCTGAACCAGAACGCTGCGTTCGTGTTCGCGAAAACCTGTCAAGGCCTTTCGTTGCCAGAATCGGCCATCCGATCAGAGAGCGCCGCGGCGAAACCGGCTACTCCGAGAGGTTCATGCGCCGGAGCAGGGCGGCGAAGCGGGGGTCGGCGCGGTAGGGGTCGTACAGGGGATTGGCCTTGAGGAACACCAGGTCTCTCTGGTCGATCGCTTTCTGGAGGCACTCGAACAGGGCGTCCGCGTCGCCGAGAAGCGCGAGTTCGCAAGCGCCCTCTGCCCAAACAGTGATACAAGCGTCGCCCCCGCTCGCGACGCGCCATTCGACACCAGCCCGGACCATTCCCAGGAAGCCGCCTTTCTCGAAGCCCTGTCTCGTTGCCGCCTCCCGCCCCGCGAGATCTGGAGGGAGCGCGCGAACAGCGGCCTCCAGTGCGTCCTCGTCCCTCCCGGCCAGGTGGTAGGCGTAGGCGAGGTGTTGCCGCAGACTCCCGAATCCTGGAGCGATTTCCCACGCGCGCTCCAACTCTTCGACGGCGGAGCTGTACTCGCCCCCGTAGATCTGCGTCAGGCCCAGGATCGCGTGCGGGATCGTATATCGAGGGTCGAAATCCACGGCACGGCGCGCCTCGATGAGCGCTTCCGGTGTCCGTCCCTGTTGGTCCAGGAGGATCGCGGAGGTGAGTCGGAGCGTACCGTCACTCGGGTTGTGCGAGAGCCCCCGGTCGACGACCCGACGCGCCTCTTCCCACTCGTACTGGCGATAGAGGATCGTCGAGAGCAGGTTGTTGGCAAGTCCATTGGTCTCGTCGATCGCGAGCGCCCGTTCCGCCTCCGCCCTCGACGTCGCGAGGTCGGCCTCTCGACGGAGATTCTCCCAGAGCCAGTAATGGGCATTGCTGAGCTGCGCGTGGGCTTGCGCGTAGTCGGGGTCGATCGCCAGCGCCTGCTCGGTGTACTCGATGCCCTTCCGGAGGCCCTCTTCCGTGAAGCGAGGGAAGATGGCGTCGACGCCTTTCTTGACCAGCTCGTACGCGCGGACATCGCTCGGCTCCTGGACGTTCCGGAGCCACGAGTAGTCGTACTCGATCCCGAGCTCCCCGCGGATCGCCTCGGCTATGGCGCGCGCGATCTCGCTCTGGATCGCGAACACGTCGCTGAGCTTGCGGTCGTAGCGCGCCGACCAGAGGTGGTAGCCATCCGAGACACGGATGAGCTGCGCGGTGATCCGGAGCTGATCGTCCGATCGGCGCACGCTTCCCTCCACGACCGAGCCGACGCGAAGCTCCGCGCCCACCGTGCGGATGTCCTTCCCCCTGAGCGCGAAGGCGGAGGTGCGCGCAGGCACGCGCAGCGCCTCGATCCTCGAGAGCGTCTCGATCAGCTCCTCGGCCATGCCGTCCGCGAGCCACTTCTGGTCCCCGCCCGGGCTCATGTCGTCGAAGGGGAGCACTGCGATCGACGTGAGCGGCGCGCCATCTGAAGTCGGAGAGCGGCTGCCGAGGCTGAGGTAGGCCGCCGCGGCCATCGCGATGAGAGCCGCTCCGATAAAGGCCGCGACAACCCGGGGTGCGAAGCGCCGAGCGGGAGGCCGACTCGGCGCCGCCGTCCGCTCGAGCACCCGATACACGCGGACCGGGTCGGGGATGTTCTTCACCTGCTGCTCGCCGATGTCCTCGAAGTCGAGCTCGAGCTTGCGCTGGACCTGGTGAAGAACGTCCGCGGAGATGCAGATCCCGCCGGGCTCGGCGAGCCCCTCCAGGCGCGCCGCAACGTTCACCGCGTCGCCGTAGAGGCGATCTCCCTCGACGCGCGCCTCCCCCAGGTGCACACCGATACGGAACTCCATCTTGCGGCCTTCCGGAACGGCGGCATTCCGAGCGCCGATGGCGCGCTGGATCTCGGTCGCGGCCAGGACGGCGTCGGTCGCGGTCGAGAATTCGGCCAACAGGTTGTCGCCCGGCGCGTCGACCACGCGGCCGCGGTGTTCACGGACGAGAGCGCTGATCCTTCGCGATAGGCGGTCAGCCGGCGGACGGTTTCGTCCTCGTCCTCGGCCATGAGCCGTGAGTAGCCGACGACGTCGGCGGAGAGGATCGCCGCCAGTCTGCGCTGGGTTCCCTCCGGGGCCATGGAGCAGATCCTCCCAGCGGAACTCGAAGCGCCGCCTCAGTCGAACTCGACGATTGCTTCGCCGGGGGTGGTGGGGCGGCCTTCTTCGTTCTCGGTCCACACGTCGACCTTGGCTAGCTTGCGCGCACCTTCCTGCCACTTGCGCGCGACCTTGCCCTTGACCTTCATCGGCTTGTCCGGGAAGTCCATGCCGCGGTACTGGCAGGAGAGCTTGACGATGCGGCCCTGGTGGCCGAGCCAGTCGGAGACGAGCTGACCGAGCGACGCGTACTTGAAGCGTCCGTGCACGATGATCGAGCCCAGCGCCTTCGACTGCGGGAACTGATAGTCGTGATGCAGCGGGTTGAAGTCGCCCGAGCCCGCCGCGTACTTGACGAGCTGCGTCACGCCCGGCTGCTTCACGAGCTCGGGCAGCGCGTCGCCTTCCTTGATGCTCTCCCACGAAATCGCCATCGAAGTCGCTCCTAGTAGAAAATGGCCTGAGAACGCTGGACGGCGACGAGCTTGCCGAGCTGGTTGGTGTAGCTCGTCTCCTGCGTCGTGAGCAGCATCTTGCCGATCGACTTGGACTCGCGGACGTCGAGCCCCGCGAGCTTGCTCTTGACCGTGAGCGTGTCGCCCGCGCAGATCGCGTCCATGTACTCGGTCTCGGTGCCGCCATCGAGCAGGTTCTTGAGCCCGTGCTCGAGCCTCGGCCCGCCCTGCTGCGGACCGCTGAAGGTGTCGCTCGACTGCCCGGGGATGAACACCGGCGTGCCGAGGTACGTGGGCGGCGCGGGCAGGCTCCGGTAGCCGGCGCGCTTCGCCGCGTCCACGTCGAAGTAGACCGGATCGGTGTAGCCGACGCCGCGCGCGAACATGCGCACGCTGGTCGTGGTCACCTCGTAGGTCCAGGGCGGGGTCTCGACGCCGATCTGGCGCCGCATCTCGTCGCTGATCACGACCTCGCTTGCCATCGCGCGCTCTCCTTCGACGAGGTGAACTCCGGGTCGCGAGTATACTAGGCCGCGGTCGATCCCGACTCGTGGAGACGCGCGTGGCCCGCATCGTCGGCAATCTGGTCCCCGAAGACGACTACACGCATCCGCTCGGTCCCGAGTCGAACTGGAACGAGAGCATGTACTTCAACTTCTTCGACCGGGCGGCGGGGCTCGGGGGGTTCGTGCGACTCGGCAATCGCCCCAACGAGCGAGCGGCGGAGATGACCGTCGCGCTGTACCTGCCCGACGGGCGCGCGCTCTTCATGTTCAAGCGCCCGGAGATCACGCACAACGACGCGTTCGACGCCGGCGGCCTGCGCTTCGAGGTGCTCGATCCGGCGCAGCGCCTGCGCACGCTGTACGAGGGCTCGGTGGCCGAGCTGGCCGAGCCGCGCGCCCTGTCCGATCCCAGTCGGGCGTTTCGAGAGGCACCGCACCGCAAGATCCGGCTCGATCTGATGCACGACGCGGTCGGCCCGCTCTACGGCCACCGCGGCTCTCCGGAGAGCGACCTGCCCGCGGAGCAGCAGTTCGCGTCCTCGCACTACGAGCAGCACATGCACGTGACGGGGACGCTCGCGCTGGGCGAGCAGAGCTTCGCGATCGACGGCTTCGGCCTGCGCGATCACTCCTGGGGTCCGCGCTACTGGCAGGCGATCCAGCAGTACGAGTGGCTGACGATGAACTTCGGCCCCGACCTGCACGCGATGGTGTCGGTCGTGGCGCGTGACGAGACCCACCGCCGCCACGGCGGAGTGCTGGTGCGCGGCGACGAGGTCGAGAACATCACTGCCGCCGAGATCGACGCGGACTACGAGGACAACGGGCTCTACCACAAGACGGTGCGCGCCCGCATCACGACCGAGAAGGGCGAGAAGCTCGAGATCACGGGAACCGTGAAGGGCTTCATCCCGCTGCGCAATCGCCGGGAGGGCAAGGTCACCCACATCGGCGAAGGCATGACCGAGTGGCAGCTCGGCGACCGCATCGGCTACGGGCTCTCGGAGTTCCTGCGCCAGGTGCGCTGACTTTCCGTTGACTTCGCGGACCCCGTTCCGGTCGAATACGCGCGCGCGACTGCGCGAGGGAGGGTGACCGCGATGACCATCTTCACGGCCGAAGGCTTGGAGTTCCTGCTGCGCTGGTTCCACTTCGTGGCGGGAACCGCGTGGATCGGCGTGCTGTACTACTTCAACCTGATCCAGACGCCGTTCTTCGGCACCGAGCTCGGCGGCAGCGTGAAGCGCGACATGACGCGCGGACTCGTCCCGCAAGCGAT
>CAYVQJ010000083.1:0-2740 GCA_964454165.1 uncultured Myxococcales bacterium
GGGGTAGCTTGGTCGTCGTGGCGGGCCATCTCGCAAGTCCTCCTTCTAGGTTTCGCAACTTCAAAGGAGAGCGAGTTCGGCCCGCCACCTCAACTCCGTAGGTCGGAGAGGACGCTCTTACAGAAGGAAGGATGCACGAGCTACATCTCGCGGTTCATCCACGCGTAGTCGCCCCAATTGGTCTGCAGCAGCCCAGCGACGCAGCCCCGCTTCACGCCGTTCGTGTAGTCGGGATCGCAAGCGTTGCCGTACCCGTCCCCATCCCCGTCGCGCTGGCCGTTCACGAGCGTTCGACCCGACCCGACGCGCGGGTTCACATACGTCTTGCACGTATCGAGAAGATCGACCACGCCGTCCGCGTCTGCGTCCGTCAGCACCACTTTGTCGTAGTAGACATCCGGGTTCGGGCAGTACTGGTTGTAGTACGGGTCAAGCCCGTTGTCGGGGCAGGCAGCCAAAGTCGTCACGTCGCGGGCATCCGACCAGACGAGATGCGCGGTGTTCCCGACCACTACGACCTGGTCGTAGTCCCCATGATCGCAGTTGGCGACATTGGCTCCGGTGGGCTGATCGACGTGAGGGGCCATCCTTGCCACGGGAGAACTCGTATCGCTCACTCTGAGATTGCGACTCCAGTTGATGCCACCGTCATCGGAGAGCCTGACATAGCGGTCGAACCACCAGTTCCCGGGATCGAGCCGCCGGTCGTACCAGCTGACGGCGACGATGCCGGTCGCTCCCACGCCCAGAGCGGGATTCCATTGATCCCGGGGAACGTCGTTCGGGTCGTCGTTCAACCGGAGCGGTGTCGACCACGCATCCGGCGCGACTGCCCCGTTGGTGGACCGCGAGTACCAGGCGTCGGAGATGTCCGGTCCACCAGCGTCGGGATCGGCCTGCCAGACAGCGTGAATCACAAATCCGACCGACGCGGTCGGATCCGAATGGATCTGGATTTGGGGGAGGGTTTGCGAGCGCATGAAGCCCTTGAGCGCAGTTCTCCCGCACACGCTGGTGGCGTTCGACTCGCCTGCGAACGACGCATTGGTCACCGCTGCTCTCGCGGTCCAGGTACCGGTCGAGGCGTTCCGGTGGGCAATGTTGATGGTTGCACCGCTCATCGAGGCGACGTAGAGATCCTCGTTCGGAGCCACGGCGGGCCACGGGAAGTAGCCATTCGCGCCCGCGGGGACCGCTTCCACCGTCGCAGACCAAGCCACTCCGCTCCCCGCGTTGTCGGAATACCGGACTTTCGTTCCACCGCCGTCGTACCAAGCAGCCCAGGTGCGTCCCCTATTTGGACTGAGTGCATAGTCGTCGTATGCGAGGATCTCCTTGTCGATTCCGCCGCCAATGACGATCGGCTCCGCATACGCGAACGAAGAGCAGTTGCTACTCACATGGAGATCGAGCCCCGCAAACCCTCCTCTTAGCGATCCAAATAGGAACTGGCCAGCCGAGTTCAAGACTAAGGTGGGATCGGCGAACGGTCGAATTCCTCCGGGCACGAGTGGCAGGGCTCCACCGTCGGTGAAGCTCGCTCCGCCGTCCGTCGAGAAGGCAAAGCCGTTGACTCTGTCCTGACTCCCATAGTCACGGAAGCCGACACAGATTGCGGATAGGTTGGACCGAACAGCGAGGGTCGTCTCCTGCTGGGTGACCCCCACGCCATAGGCGTCCACGGTTGGTACTAATGTGTTGTTTACCCGGACATCCGTGCTTTGAGCACGCGTGGAAAGCGGCAGAAGTGACATGCAGAGGAAGAAGATAAGAGACTGCCATGACGCTTTGGGACCAGTCGTCATACGCTACCTTTCGCGCTTCGTCCGCCACATCATGTACCGGATGCCCTCGATCAGAAGGAGAGACGCACCGAGCTGTCCGAGCGAACCCGGTTCCGGGACAACTGAAGTCACTCGGCCACGGATCGCAAAAACGGGATCGCTGATCGGACTCAGCTCCGCAGCAACCTCGAGGGTGTTGCCGAGCCATCTGCTCAAGTCGGGAGGACTGCTGGGTAGGGTGTTGTCTCCCAGAGGATCCCCGCCTGTGAGCATCCACTGAATTCGAAGGAACTGGTCGTAGTTCTGACCCGGCGGGGGTGCAAAGAAGCCGACGGCCTCGTTTTCAAAGCTGTTGACGATATAGCGGTCGGGCGCGTTGCCGACAAAGATCCAGATATCGCGCGCAACGGCCACGCTCCGAAATTCGTAGTTCCCGATGTCGATCCCGATCTCGATGGCCTCATAGAGTGCGAAGCTCGGATCGAGCGATTCGTTCGGTGTCGTCGGATCGAAGGTGTACGAGCCTGCGAACGGCGTCCCAGCGGACACCGATCCATCGAGCGTCGGCCCCAGGTCGTCCACCTGAAAGACCACGCCCTGAAAAACGAAGGTGACGGGCGCGGATGCCGCATCCGTCGGAGCCAGCGTGCCCAACACCGCGAAGAGCGTGAGAGCGGCGAAAAGCGTCTTCATCGAGTGCCCTCCTCCGGAGAGGCAAAGCCACGATAGCGGCCCCCCCCCCTAGCGTGTCTAGAGAAAACTTGCGTTCCGCTCGCCGGGGTGTCGCCCGGCTCGGTGCGCCGGGCGCTGCGGCGGCGGAAGCTGTCAATGAAAATGAGACACCGGACGTTCTGAATTACTGACTCAGATCATGGCTCTGACCTCCGTTGGTCTGGGGATTGAGAGTTCGGCCTGGCGCCGACCGGAGGGGGATACCTCGGTCCAGGGTGAGCTCG
>CAYVQJ010000084.1:0-113943 GCA_964454165.1 uncultured Myxococcales bacterium
CAAGAACGTCTTCGAGGGCGGCTTCCTCGGCCTCGACAACATCGGGGTGTTCGACCGCAGCGCCCCGCTTCCCACCGGCGGCCACCTCGAGCAGGCGGACGGCACGGCGTGGATGGCCCTCTTCAGCCAGAACATGCTGGAGCTTGCGGTCGAGCTTGCCGCCGACGATCCCACTTATGAAGACATGGTTTTCAAGTTCGTGGAGCACTTCTACTACATCGCCGCGGCCATGAACCGGTCCGGGTCGGACGGCATGTGGGACGAGGAAGACGGCTTCTACTACGACATCCTGCGGCTCCCCGACGGAAGCGCAACGCGGCTCAAGGTGCGTTCCCTGGTGGGGCTCCTGCCCCTTTGCGCCACCACGGTGATCGAGAAGTCGCAGCGGGAGCGCATCCCGAGGGCGATGAGTCACATCCAGGAGCGTATGCGCCGGATGCCCGAGCTTTCGGCGACCATGCACCCGAGCGGCCCGGGTCATCTCGGCGTGGCCGAGCGGGGTGTCTTGGCGCTCGTCAACCCGGAGCGGCTCCGCCGGATCCTCACGAAGATGCTCGACGAGAACGAGTTCCTGGGCCCCTACGGCATCCGCTCTCTTTCCAAGTTCCACGAGGCGCACCCGTACGTCCTGCAGGTGCAAGGCCAGGAGTACCGGGTGGACTACCTGCCGGCCGAGTCGAACACCGGCATGTTCGGCGGCAACTCCAACTGGCGGGGCCCGGTCTGGATGCCGGTTAACCTGCTCATTATCCGGGCGCTCCAGAATTTCTACCTGTACTACGGCGACAACTTCAAGATCGAATGCCCCACCGGCTCCGGCAAGGCGATGAACCTCTTCGAGGTGAGCAAGGAGATCGCCGATCGCCTCACCCGGACGTTCACTCGCGACGAGCATGGCCAGCGCCCGGTCTACGGCGGCATCGAAAAATTCCAGACCGACCCGCACTGGCGCGACCACATCCTCTTCTACGAGTACTTCCACGGCGACAACGGCGCCGGCCTCGGCGCCAGTCATCAGACCGGCTGGACCGGGCTCGTTGCCAAGCTCATCCAGCTCTACGGCCTCCTGGATCCCCGGCAGCTACTGGAGGTGGGCAGAGAGGCAGCGTTCGTCCACGGCACCGCCACGAGCCAAACGGCGGCCAACTGAGGACGCCGGCCGCGACGTGACGTCCGTGGACCGGCACTTGCTGTTTTACGAGTACTTACTCGCTGGCACCCTCGAGTGCGGCGATCAGAGCCCGGGCCTGTACGTCGGACGGTCGGAGGCGCAAAAGCTCACGTGCGTGGCCGAGCGCCTCGGCTCGGTCTCCACGCTGCGCGCGCAGCGAGGCCAGGCCCAGCAGCGGCTCGCGGTCGGCCGGGCGGTCGCGATGGGTCTTCTCCAGCATCTCGATCGCCTCGTCGCCGCGGCCGGCGGCGTCGAGCGCCATGGCGTAGACGTACGCGTAGCGCGGGCGCGCGGATGCGGCGCGCCCGAGCGGCGCTAGCGCGTCGGCCAGGCGCTGCTGCCGCACGCGCAAGAGGCCGAGCGCGTGCAGCAGATCGGGCTGATCGGGGGCAGCGCCCAACCCGGTCTCGAGCACGCGCTCGCTCTCGTCGTCGCGACCCGCTTCGCGGTGCAGGTCCGCGAGGTTCACGTAGGCGGGGACGAAGTCGGGCGCCAGGTGAGTCGCGCGCTCGTAGCAGGCGCGCGCCTGCTCGCGCTCGCCGAGCGCCTGGTGCAGCACGCCGAGGTTGAGCTGTGACTCCGGGCGCTCCGCATTCCCGAGCAGGGCGGCGCGGTGCTCGCCGAGCGCCCGCTCGAGTGCCGCGCGCGTATCCGTCGACTCGAGCGACGCGCGCAGGGTTGCGAGCGCAGAGGCAGCCTCGATGCGCACGCCTCGAACGGGATCGCGCAGGAGCGGTGCGAGCAAGGCGAGGCGAGCCTCGGGCCGGAGCTCCCCGCTCGCGGCGACGACCGCGTGGCGCACGATCGGATCGCCATCTCGTGCGGCGGCTTCGAGCGCCGGCAGCCGGCTCTCGTCGGCGAAGGGAGCCAGCAGCGTGAGCGCGGTCGCACGTGCGATCGCCGGTACGGCTGGATCGGCTAGCAGCGCCAGCAGCCGCTCGGGCGCATCGGAGGCGCCGCGCCGCGCCGCGGCGATGGCCGCTGCGAACGCGTGCTCTCGCGCCGGTGCGTCGCCCCGCCATGTCTGCACTACGTCCGCGGCCCAGCGGTCGCCGCGCTTCGCATGACAGCCGGCGCAGGCGTTCGGCACGCCGAGCGCTGGCGAGAGATCCGGGCGCGGCACGCGAAACCCGTGATCCCGGCGCGGGTCCACCTGCATGTAGGTTCGCGCCGGCATGTGGCAGTCGACGCAGGCGGAGCCCCGAGCACCCGGCTCGTGGTGATGGTGCTCGCGCGCGTCGAAGCGCTCGGGCCGATGGCACTGCCCGCAGAGCGCATTGCCCTCGGCGCGCAGCGTGAGCCCGTGCGGCTCGTGGCAGTCGCCGCATGTGACTCCCGCCGCGTACATGCGGCTCTCCAGGAACGAGCCGTACTCGTATACCTCGTCCTGCTGCTGGCCGTCGGCGAAGTACAGGTCGGGCTCCAGCAGAGCCAATCGATGATCGTCGAGCAGCGGCTGACCGCGCGCCGGCTCGTGGAAGAGCGAGCCGCGCCGCGCATGGCAGGGCCCGCAGGTCTCCGTCTCGACGCGCGCCCTCCTGGGCGGGTCGCGCCGCGCGGTGTCCTCACCGGGCGCGAGGTGCCACTCGCCGGACTCGCGCAGTTGCACAGGAAGTCGCGCGTCTTCACGATCGCCTCGAGCGCGCGCCCATGCGACGTGCGCGGATCCCTGCCCGTGACACGCCTCGCACGCCACGGTCGGCTCGCTCCAGCCCGTGTCGAAGCGGTCCGCCCTGGCGTCGTAGCCCTTGCGGAAGCCGGTCACGTGGCACTCGACGCACATCGTGTTCGCGGTCTGCGCTCGCCCGGTCCAGTGGAGTGGATCGCCGGGGAGCAGGCGCTCGTCGGGGTAGAGGTGGTACCAGCGCTGTCCGCCCGCCTCGCGCGAACGCACGTCCCACGCGATCCCGAGCGTCTGCAGGCGCCCGTCGGGGAAACGCACCAGGTACTGCTGGAGCGGGAACACGCCGAACGCGTACGCGACTTCGAAGTCCGCGAGCTGGCCGTCCGCCCCCTCGGTGCGCACGAGGAAGCGCCCGTCACGCCGGAGCATGCGCGACGCCACGCCGAAGTGCTCGAACGACGCGTCGCCGAAGTCCCCGGCCACCGCGCCTTCGTCAGCGGGCGCCATCGCGCGCGCGTGGTGCGAGGCGCGCCAGGCCGCCATCTCGGCGGCGTGGCACTCCGCACAGCTCGCACTCCCGGCGTAGCCCGCGGGCTCCGGGGCGCGCGGCTCGGCGCAGCCGAGCCCGATTCCCACGGCGAGCGCGAGCAGCGCCGGCCGCAGAAACCGGGCGTCCAGCATCGGCGCGGAGTATAAGGGTGCGGGGCGCGGGGCTCCCCGGGAGGTGGTGATGACGGTTCGCGTTGCTTCGAAGCGGCGAGTGACGGTGTGCGCGATCGCGATCGCGGCGCTGCTCGCCGCGGGCTGCGCGGCGACGCGCTCGACGCGCGAGGCGCCACAGACGTCGGGCTTCCTCGGCGACTACTCGAAGCTCCAGCCCGGCAAGGAGCTCGACGGCCCGGCGCAGCTCGTCTACGTCAAGCCAGGCCTCGACCTCTCGGGGTACAAGGCGATCAAGATCGAGCCCGTCGCGCTCTGGGGCGGCGAGAAGATGAAGAGCCTGCCGCGCGACGACCAGCAGCGCATGGTCGACTCGCTGCATGCCGCGCTCCGCGAGAAGCTCGCGCAGGAGTGGACGATCGTGGATAAGCCCGGGCCCGGCGTCCTCACCCTTCGCTCGGCGATCACCTCGGGCGAGCCCTCGAACGTGGCGCTCGACATCGTCGCTACCGTGATTCCGCAGCTCAACACGCTGTCGAAGATCGGGGGGCTCGCGGCGGACAGCTCGCTCACCGTCGGCGAAGCCGGTGCCGAGGCCGAGATCAAGGACTCCGTGACGGGTGAGCGCCTGATGGCGGGTGTCGACCATCGGGTCGGTGCGCGCAGGCTCAGAGGCGTGACCGACAAGTGGAGCGACGTCGACGAGGCGTTCGCGTTCTGGGCCGAGCGGATCCGGGTGCGGCTCGCGGAGTTCCGCGGCGGGGCAGCAACGACGCAGTGACGCGCTCCCGCCCGCTTCGGGTGCTCGCGCTCGCCTTCGCGGCGTTGGCGGGTTGCGCGCGCAACCCGGCCACCGGACGTCCCGAGGTGGTGCTCGTATCGAGCGCGCAGGAGCGCAAGCTCGGCGAGGAGGGCGCCGTCGAGGTGGAGCGCGCGATGGGTCTGTACCGCGCGCCCGGGCTCGAGGCGTATCTGGCGAACATCGGCGCGCGGCTGGCCGCAGCGTCGCCCCGCCGCGACGCCTCCTATTCGTTCCGCGTCGTCGACGCGCTCGAGCCCAACGCGTTCGCGCTGCCCGGCGGCCCGACTTACGTCTCGCGCGGCCTGCTTGCGCTCGCCAATCGCGAGGACGAGGTCGCGTGCGTGTTCGCGCATGAGGTCGCGCACGTCGCGGCGCGCCATGCCGTCAGCCGCGCCAGCGCGCAGGCGCCGTTCGCGCTCGCGTTCGGGCTGCCCTCCGCGATTCTGCGCACCGCGACGTTCGGCCTTGCGGGAAACCTGATCGGCAGCGTCGGCGCGCTGGCGAGCGGGCTCGTGCTCGCACCCTACAGCCGCGAGCAGGAGCGCGAGGCGGATCAGCTCGGGATGGAGATCGCGGCGCGAGCGGGCTGGGATCCCGCGGCGATGGCGCCGATCCTGCGCGCGCTCGAGCGCGACGAGACACTGCGCCGCGGCGGCGAGATGCGCCGACCCGGGTTCTTCGACTCGCACCCGTCGCTGCCGTCGCGAGTGGCGGACGCCGAGAAGCATGCCGCCGGTCTCGAGCGAGCGACTGCGGCTCCGGTGGCGGCGTCGCAGGCGGCCTTCCTCGAGCAGCTCTCGGGTCTCCTGGTCGGCCCCGACGCGAGCCAGGGCGCGTTCGTGGAGACGCGCTTCCTGCATCCCGATCTCGCCTTCGCGATCGACTTCCCACGCGGCTGGAAGACCGCGAACAGCGCCGAAGTCGTCGCCGCCGCCGAGCCCAAAGGCGAGGCCCTGGTCTCGCTGCAGCTCTCGGTCGAAGGCGACGATCCGCTCGATGGCGCGCGCGCCGACGGCGTGGGCGAGAACCTGTTCGCGCGCATCGAGCAGCGCGAGCAGCACGGGCTGCGCGCCGCGAGCCTCGCGCTCGACGCGAAGGACTCGCGCCTGGAGCTCACCTGGATCGCGCTCGCGGGCCGGGTCTATCGCGTCGCCGGAGTGCGCGATGCGCGCGCTCCCGTGCACGACGCAGCGCTCCACACCGCCGCGCAGAGCTTCCGCGCGCTGTCCGCCGCGGATCGCGCGGCGATCGTGGAGCAGCGCCTTGCGCTGGAGCGCGCGCGCGGCGGCGAGGATGCGGCGGCGCTGGTCGCGCGCACGAAGAGCGCGTGGAGTGCCGAGCAAGTCGCCGTCGCGAACGCGCTCGAAGCGGGCGCACCGCTCGAGGCGGGCAAGCTCGTCAAGATCGCCGTCGAGCTCCGCTATGCGCCGTCGCGCTGACGCCCTGCGCGCTGCACTTGCACTGGTCGCGGTCCTGCTGGCGGGCTGCGCGGGACAGCCGACCGCGACCCGACCCCCCCAGCGCACGGTCGTGCTCGCGAGCGAGGCCGACGACGCTCGCGCCGGACAGGAGGCGGCGCGCGACGTCGAGGCGGGTCTCGGGCTGGTGCGCGACGCTCGACTCACCGCGTACGTCGACTCGCTCGGACGCGAGCTGGCGCGCCACGCGGGATCGCACGACTTCCTGTTCCGCTTCCACGTGGTGAACCAGTGGAGCCCCAACGCGTTCGCGCTGCCGGGCGGCGCGATCTACGTCTCGCGCGGGTTGCTCGCGTTGGCGGGCAGCGAGGACGAGCTGGCCAACGTGCTCGCGCACGAAATCACCCACGCGGCCGAGCGCCACGCCGCGGCGCGGCAGGCGTACGTCGAGCGCCTGAATCCGTTCTCGCTCGGGTTCGCGCGCGCGGCGAGCATCGCGGCGTACAGCCGCGAGCAGGAGCGCGCCGCCGACGCCGGTGGCCAACGCGTCGCCGCCGCCGCTGGCTACGACCCGAACGGGATCACGCGCTTCCTGCAATCGCTCGACGCGATCGATCGGCTGCAGATGGGCTCGTCGCGCATTCCGACCTTCCTCGACACGCACCCGGGCTCGACCGACCGCGTTGCGTCGACCGCGATGCTCGCCTCGACGCTCACCCCCGCTCCCGTGAAGGCGCCGCACGCATCGCGCGATGCATTCCTGCTGCATCTCGACGGCCTGCTGCTCGGACAGGATCCTACCGAGGGCGTGCTGCAAGGCTCGCGCTTCCTGCACCCGGATCTCGGCTTCGCCGTGAGCTTCCCGATCGGGTTCGAGGTCACGAACACGCCGAGCGCCGTCGTGGCGCTCTCGCCGTCGCGCGATGCGCGCTTCGCGCTCGAGTACGCGGGACGCGGCGAGGACCCGCGTGCTGCCGCCGAGGCGGGCGTGGCGCGCCTGGTTGCCGAGCTCGGCGCCGAGGTCACCGAGTCGCAGGCGCTGCGCACGACATGCTGCAACGCCTACGTGGTGCGGGGGCGTGTGGGAGCGCCGGGCGCCGCGATCGGAGGCCAGGTCGCTTGGATCGCCTTTGACGGGAGCGTGTATCGGCTCTCCGCCGCCGCGCCCACGCAGCTCGTGGCGAAATACCTGGATCTCGCGCGCGTGATGCTGCGCAGCTTCCGCCCGCTCACCGCCGAGGAGCGCGCGTCGATCGAGGTCGAGCGCATGCGGCTGGTGCGCGCGCAAACGGGCGAGAGCATCGTCGAGCTGTCGGCGCGGACCGGCAACGTCTACGACGTGCACCGCACCGCCATCGCCAACGGCATCCCTCCGAGCGGTCGGCTCCTCGAGGGACAGCTCCTCAAGATCGGCGTGCGCGAGCCCTACCGCGCGGAGTAGCATCGGCGGGCGCGACCGGCCGCCTCCAACGACGTGCGTTACTGCGCGGCGACGTCCGCGTAGTACGGTGCGAGCTGCGCCAGGATCACGCGGGACTTCTCGATCTTCTCCAGGGTCGCGGCCGGGATGTCGGCCCGGCGAGCGGCCTCGGCGGCGTCGCGCCGGTGCTGCTCGGCACGGCGGTAGATCGGCAGGGTCTCCTCCTGGCCCTCGCCCGCCTTCAGCGAGGCGGCCAGGCGCTCGATCGTGTTCACGAACTGTCGCAGATCTTCGCGAGCCTGATACTGCGCGGCGCGCATCGACCCGCCGGGAAGCGTGGGGTCCTTGCGCACGGTGATCTGCAGGTCGTTCAGCGACGCGGCGAACTGCTCGGCGATCGCCGTGACCTTGGCCTGGTCCCACTGCGCCTGCGCGGGCGCGCGCCCGGGTGCGAGGAGCAGCGCGACGATGAGAACTCCCGAGAGCGCGGCGGTGCTGCGGGGCATGGGACCTCCTTCGAAGGGCCGATCATGCACCCCCGCGGATGCGCGAGTCCAGCCGCTGTGCACGATCTCGGCGAGCGGTTAGGATCGCGCCGCAAACCGCCCAGGAGGCAAGAGTGATCCGCAGAGAGTGGAGGCGCTGGACCCTGGCGCTCGCGTGCCTCGTCGCGTCGGCCTGTGCGACCCCACCCGAGGTTCTGTTGCAGCGCGCGCATCGCGAGAACTTTGCGCTGCAGCCGGACGAGCTGCGCCGGGCGAGCTACTACGTGTCGGACCGGATCGTCGCGCACGAGCTCAGCGGGGACGGGACTGCGACCCGACCCGATCAGGTGCTCGTGCTCGAGCCCGAAACGCCGGGCGCGCTCGTCGACGTTGGCCCGAACTGGCTGCGCGTGAGCTTCGACCGCGGTCCGGGAGTGCTGTTCGTCTCCCGGCCGGAGGTCAGGCCCGACTCCGTGTATCAACTCGCATCCGACCCCGAGCCCGGACAGGAGCCACGCCGCGTGAGCGACATCGAGGACCGCACCGCGAGCGTCGGCGGTCGCCGCTACAAATTGATCTACGGCGCGGAAGCCCGCCTGCTGATCGACTCCCAGGTGCTGCACGAGATCATCGAGTCGCGGCAGAGGGCGCGTGGGCGCGATCCAGACTGACGACCTGGCTGAGGCGAGCTGTTGAACCTGTGCGCTCGAGCCGATCGCGATCGAGAGCGCAATCGGGACGAAGACCAGGAGCCAGCTCACACGACCTCCCGTGCGGTTCTAGCCGCCGAGCGCGATCGCCACGCCGACCAGAGCGACGGAGAGCGAGAGCACGGTGAGCCCCGTCCACCAGTGGCTCGCCCCGGTGTAGCTGGCCCAGCGCCAGCCCACGTAGAAGAGCGAGGCGATCAGCACGGCGTTCGACGCGCGCAACGCCAGCTGGGCGTCGCGGAACACGAGGAACGGCACCACGGCGGGAAGCGCGGTCAGGAACACCAGCCAGAACACCGCGAGCGCGGCCCACGCGTCCGCGCGCGAGAAGCGATTGGGCGCGAGCTCCGCGCTACGCAGCCGCTCGAGCACCTCGTGCTCGAGCGCAGCCCGGGACTCGGGCCGCACGATGCTCGGGATGCGCTCGTTGAGCTCGCGGCGCACGAGCGCGAGCGCGTGCACCGCGTTGGGCGCCGCCCGGATCGACTGCGCGAGCCGGTGCAGGCGCCCCCGCTCGGAGCGCCGGTTCAACAGGTGCAGCGCGGCATCGATGATGCCCCACGCGGTGTTGCAGCCGAGCGCCGCCCCGACGTGCAGGAGTACGAGGGCGTCCTGCGCGCCGCGAACGCGGAGGTGGGCGTGGCCGTCGCCGACTTCCTGCCGCAGATCGGGCTGACGAGCATCTTCGGCACGCGAAGCGACGAGCTGTCGAACCTGACCGACGCCGAAGGCGACGAGGTCTGGGCGATTGCGGGCAGCGTGACCGGGTCGATCTTCCAGGGCGGCCTGCGCTTCTACCGCTGGCGCTCGTCGAAGCGCGCCTGGGAAGAGGCGAAGTCGCGCTACGAGCAGGTGGTGCAGAACGCATTCCGCGAGGTGTCCGACGTGCTGGTGCTGCGCGAGAAGCTCGCGCTGGAGCGCGTCGAGCGCGACAACGCGGTGCAGGCCTCGCGGGAGTCCGTGCGCCTGTCGCGCGTGCGCTACGACGGCGGGCTCGCGGGCTACTTCGAGGTGCTCGACTCCCAGCAGCAGCTGTTTCCGGTGGAGGTCGCCCAGGCGCAGAGCCGGCTGGCGGAGCAGCTCGCGATCGTCGAGCTGTATCGCGCGCTCGGCGGCGGCTGGGAGCAGCCCACGCCAGCGTCGGCTACGCCAGGAGCGCCGTGAAGCGGAGTGCGATCTTCGGCTGCGTTGCCCTCGCGCTCGCGGGCTGCGCGGCGATCGAGGTGTCCTCCGACTGGAAACCCGATGCCGACTTCTCACGCCTGCACGCGTGGGCATGGCTGCCGCAGGCGCGGCCCGTCTCCGGGGATCCGCGCCTGGACAGCGCGCTGCTCGACGCCCGCATCCGGAGCGCGGTCGAGGGCGAGCTCGGCGCGCGCGGCCTGGCGAAGGTGGGAGAGGCCCACGCGGACTTTCTGGTCGCGTATCACATAGCACTCGAGCGCAGGATCGAGGCGACCACGATCGACGACTACTACGGTGGTGTCGGCTACCGGCACTGGAGCCGGCCCGGCTACAGTCACACCTACGTGTTCGAGCTCGAGGTAGGGACGCTGATGCTCGATGTCCTCGACCCGCGCAGTCGCGAGCTGATCTGGCGCGGGACCGCAAAGGCGGAGATCGTCCCCGATGCCGCGCCCGAGCAGCGCGAGGCCCGCATCCGCGAGGCGGTGCGGCGCATGCTGGAGCGCTTCCCACCAAAGCGTTAGACACCGGCGTCCACAATGGGGAGGTAGTCGTGAGAACACGGACGTTCGGGACCGCACTCTCGCTGGTCGCCGCTCTCGCGGCGGCGAACGCGTCGAGCGCACAGGAGGCTCCTGCACCGGAGGCCGACGCGCAGGCCAGGGCGACGCTGCTGCGCATGGCCACATTCCTGGCGAGCACGCCGCGGCTGACCGTTGCGCTCCAGACCGCCTACGACGTGGTGCAACCCGACGGCCAGAAAGTCGAGTTCGGCGACAGCCGGAAGCTCGCGCTGCGGCGCCCCGACGGCTTCCGCATCGACGCCGAGGCGCGGGACGGCGCCCGCCGCGGTCTGCTCATCGATGGGCGCGCGATCACCACGTTCGACCTGAACGAGAACGTCTACGCGTCCGTGCCCAAGCAGGGCACGGTCGACGAGGCGCTCGACTACGCGGTGGATGAGCTGGGCCTGCGGATCCCCTTGAAGGAGCTGTTCGCGAGCGACCTGCCGGAGACGGTCACGCGCGCCTCGAGCGTTCGCCTGGTTGCCAACGAGCGGGTCGGCAGTGTGCCCTGCGAGCACCTCGCGGTGCGGGCCGACGAGGTGGACTACGAAGTCTGGGTCGCGACCGGCGAGCGGCCACTGCTCCAGCGGATCGTCGTCACCTACCGGTTCGCGGAGGGGCAGCCGCAGTTCGCGGCGAACTTCGCGAGCTGGAACATGTCGCCCGACCTCCCCGACGCGCTGTTCGCGCACGAGCCTGCCGAGGGAGCGGAACGGATTCGCGTCGCGCCGGCCTCGGAAGGCGCGCAGCGGTGATCCCGCGCCTGGTTCGGGCCCTGTGCTGGCCCGCGCTCTTGCTGTTCCTGGCGTTCGTCGCGGACGACGCGTGGGCGCGCGGGCGCGGCGGCGGTGGAGGCCGCGGGGGCGGGCGCAGCGGCGGCTATTCGCAGCGCGGACCGGCCGCGAGCGGATCGATGAGTCGCGGGCGCACGAGCAGCGCATCGCGGCGCCCGACCGGGGGCGCGCGCACGAGCGACATGTCGCGGCGCGGACCGGCCTCGTCGGGCGGGCTCGGCTCGTCGCGACCGAGCACCGGCGCGACCCGACCGAGCACCGGCGCCGTTCGCCCCAGCACGGGCGTGACCCAACCTGGCCCGAAGGCCGCCACCCGTCCGTCGCAGACCAAGCCCGCACAGCGCCCCTCTACGCAGCCGGCAGAGCGCCCGACCCAGCGGCCCGAGCAGCCGACTCAAAAGCCCGAGGGCGGGCGCGAGGACGCCCGAGAGGACTGGCAGCAGCACCAGGACGAGAACCGGGAGGACTGGCAGGACTATGGCTCGCAGCGCCGCGCGGAGTATGCGCACTACGCCGACGAGCACTACGAGGAGCACGGTTACGGTTACGGGTATGGCTACGGCTATCCAGGGTACGGAACGAGCGTCGCGGTCGTCATCGTGGCCTCCGACGTCGACACGCTGGACTGCAGCATGACCAAGACCATGGTGGGGAGCGAGACCTACTACCGCTGCGGCAGCAACTGGTACCAGCGCGCCTATAACGGTGGGGAGGTCAGCTACGTGATCGTCGTGCCCCCGGCCCAGTGAGTCGCGGAGGCCGGCTCCGCTTCGTCCCGGCAGCGCTGCTCGTGGCGGTCGCCTGCGCCCAGATCGCGCTGGCCCACAAGGCGCAGCTCGCCCCGTGGCTCGGTGGCGGGTTCGGGATGTTCTCGACGACCGACATCTTGGCGCGCAGACACCTGCACGCCTTCGCGCTCCGCGGCGGGGTGCGACGCGAGACCGCGCTCCCGCCCGACGCACTCCGCGAGGTGATGCGCGCAGCGGCGTTTCCCAGCCAGCGCCACCTGCGCGCGCTCGCGCGGCGCATCGCCGCGAGCCCGTCGCGCGACGAAAGCCCGCTCGAGGCGATCGAGATCCAGGTCTGGGGCGTGCGCTACGGAGCAGGGCTCGCGCCGTCGGGAGTGCTGCTCGCGGGCGCGAGGATCGAGGCCGGTGAGCTCTGACGGCGGCTGGCGCGGGTTGCGCGCTGCCCTCTCGGGTCTGGCCGACGCGGACCCCGTGGACCTGGCGCTGCGGCTCACACTGCTCGACCTGCTGCTGCGCCCGGTGGGCGACTCCACGCTGCGTCCGCTCGTGCTGGTGCTTGCGGCCGCGGGACTGCTGGTGCCGGGCGCGCTGCGTCGGCCCGCGCTCTGGCTCGGCCTCGCTGCGCTTGCGGCAGCGCGCGTCGCGCTCGACTGGCCCTTCCCCGACAACCACGCCTATCTGCTCGCGTACTGGTGCCTCGCCGCCGGTCTCGCGCTGCGCGCGTCCGAGCCGCGCGAGTTCCTGGCGACCAACGCTCGCCTGCTCGTCGGGCTCGCGTTCGCGTTCGCCGTGCTCTGGAAGCTCGCGCTCTCGAGCGACTTTGCCGACGGCACCTTCTTCCGCGTGACGCTGCTCCTCGACCGACGCTTCGAGTGGATCACCTCGCTGGTGGGCGGCGTCTCCGCGGAGCAGCTCGGAGCGCTGCGCGCTCCGCTGGAGCAGCACGTGGACTTTGCACCCGTGGGCGCGCTCACGGGGGTCGAGCTGCCGGAGCGCTTCGAGTGGCTGGCCGTGGGCGCGACGGCCGTGACCGCGCTGCTCGAGAGCGCGGTCGCTGTCGCCTTCCTGTGGCCGCGCGCGGGCGGACCCGCGGCCTGGCGCGACCCGCTTCTGCTCGGGTTCTGCGCCGTGACCTTCGCACTGGCGCCCGTTGCCGGCTTCGGTTGGCTGCTCCTCGCGATGGGCGTCGCGCAGTGCCCGGACGGCAGGCGTGGCCTTCGCATGCTCTACGTCGGAGTGTTCGCGCTCCTGATCTTGTACGGCGCGCTTCCGGGTCGTCACGTGGCCGGTCCGTGGTCGTATGACGGCGGTCATACCTCGCCTGCGCTCGGCCCCGCGATGCTCGCCGAACGAGGGGGAGCCCGATGAAGTTCCACTGGTTCAACCTGATGCCGTGGCCCCACCTGCCGGCGGACTTCGCCGAGAAGCACCGCAGCGTGTGGGTCGACGTGGACTCGCGGCTGTTCGACCCCGTGAAAGGGCATCGCGTCTACAACGACTACCTCGACCTGCTCGAGTTCGCGGGTGACCTCGGCTTCGACGGGCTCGGTATCAACGAGCACCACCAGAACGCCTACGGGTTGATGCCGTCGCCGCAGCTCATGGCCGCGACCCTGGCGCGGCGCACGCGCGATCCGGCGATCCTGCTGCTCGGGCAGTCGATCGCGCTCTACGACCCGCCCACGCGCGTCGCCGAGGAGATGGCGATGGTCGATGTGATCTCCGGCGGGCGCCTGATTGCGGGCTTCCCGGTCGGCACCTCGATGGACGACAACTACGCGTTCGGCGCCAACCCGGCGACGCTGCGGGAGAAGTACCGCGAGGCGCACGACCTGATCCGCCGCGCCTGGGCGGACCCGGACGTGTTCGCCTGGAACGGAAAGTACACCAAGCTGCGTTACGTCAACCTGTGGCCGCGGCCGATCCAGAACCCGCCTCCGATCTGGGTCCCGGGTGGCGGCTCGATCGAGACCTGGGACTTCTGCGCCGAGCAGGATTACAACTACAGCTACCTGTCGTTCAGCGGCTACGTGCGCGGCGAGCAGCTGATGCACGGCTTCTGGCGGCGCATGGAGGAGCTCGGCAAGCCCTTCAACCCGTACCAGGCGGCGTTCGCGCAGCAGATCTGCGTGGCCGAGACCGACGACGAGGCGCAGCGGCTGTACGAGCCGCACGTGCGCTACTTCTTCGAGCGCTGCCTGCACATCTGGCCGGGCTTCGCCGACGCGCCGGGCTACCGCACCGAGGCGACGATCCGCGCCGGTCTGGCGACGCAGGTCGCGGGAGCGGCGTCCTCGACGGTGCTCGCCAACCGGCTGTCCTGGAAGGAGCTGGTCGAGCAGGGCTTCATCGTCGCGGGCAGCCCGGAGAGCTGCATCGAGCAGATGCAGACGGTCGCGCGCAAGCTCCAGATCGGGCACGTCGTGTGTTTGCAGCACATCGGCGACATGCCGAAGGAGAAGTGCATGCAGAACACCGAGCTGTTCGCCAAGCGCGTGATGCCCGAGCTGCGCTCGCTCTGGCGCGAGTACGACGACCGCTGGTCGCCCCGGCCGATCCCCGAACACGCGCGCGTCGCGCCCCGCGCGATCGAACGCGGCGCCGCCGCGGGCGGCCGCTAGTCATGCAGCTTCGAACGCTTCGCGTCTCGCCGTCGGGACGCACCGTCCACTACTACCGCGCGGGCAAGGGCGAGCCGCTGCTCTACCTGCATCACCTCGCCGGCCTCGCGGGCTTCGAGCCCGCGCTCGCCTTGCTGGCGGAGTCGTTCGACGTGATCGCGCCGTTCGCGCCGGGCTGGGGTCCGGCGAAAGACGACCTGGCCGGCGTCGAGCGCGGACCGCTCGACCTCACGCTGCACCACGGCGATCTGCTCACAGCGCTCTCCCTCGAGAGCGCGCACGTGGTCGGGATCTCGATCGGCGCCTGGATGGCGGCAGAGCTCGCGGCGATCTTCCCGGAGCGCGTGCGCCGGCTCGTCCTCGTCAACCCGCTCGGGATGTGGCTGGAGGACGCGCCGGGCGTCGACCCCTTCGCGCAGCATCCGCTCGAGCCGACGCGCGTGCTGTTCGCGGACCCGACGCTGCGCGAGTCCGCGCTGCTCGCCGGCCACGCCAATCCCGTCGAGGGCTTGATCGCAGAGCTGCTGGCGTTGCGGGCGAGCGCCAAGTTCCTGTGGCCGATCCCGGACACGGGCGTGGCGTCGCGACTGGCGCGCATCCGCGCCGCGACGCTCGTGGTGACGAGCGAGAAGGACGTGGTGGTGCCGGCGGCGCACGGCCCCGCGTGGCAGGAGCGCATCCGCGACGCGCGCCTCGCCACACTTCCTGGCGCCGGGCACCTCGCGGAGCTCGAGCAGCCCGAGGCCTTCGCGGCGCTCGTGCGCGAGTTCGTGCTGCGCAACAAGATCGCCACGGCCGCGTGACGCGACGCCGCGCTACCAGCTCTCGCCGAAGGGCCGCAGGTCGAGCTCGAAGGTCCAGGCCGAGCGCTCCTGGTGCACCAGGTGGTGGACGGCGTCGGCGATTCCGGCGGGGCGGATGAAGAACTCGTCGGGGCGGTCGGGGAACGCGCTGCGCGTCCACGGCACGTCGATCACCGCGTCGATCACGACGTAGGCGACGTGCACGCCCCTGGGTCCGAGGGCGCGCGCGAGCGACTCTGCCAGGATGCGCTGCGCGGCCTTCGTCGGCGCGAAGCCCGCGAAGGCAGCCTTGCCGCGCCAAGCTGAGGTGTTGCCAGTGGCGACGATCGCGCCTCCGCCGGCCGCGATCATCCCCGGCGCGAGTATCTGCGCCATCACGAGCAGCGAGGTCACGTTCACGCGGAAGCGCTGCTCGAACGCCTCGGGCGTCACGCTCTCGAACGAGCCGAAGCCGCCTGCCACCGCGTTGTGGAGCAGCACCGTGGGCGCGCCCAGTCGAGTCTGCACGCTCGCGAGTGCGCCGCGCAGCGCGTCGAGGTCCGCCACGTCGACGGGGAACGCCGTCGTTCCCGGAATCTCTGCGGCCAGCTTGTCGAGTCGCGCGACGTCGCGGGCCAGCATCGCGACGCGATAGCCGTCGGCCGCGAAGCGCCGCACCAGCGCGGCTCCGGTCCCCGGCCCGACTCCCGTCACGACGCAGACGCGCTCTGGCATGCCTACCCTTTCAGGCGCCGGTAGCGGCGGATCAAGGCGTTCGTCGACGAGTCGTGAGACGGGGCGGGCTCCGCGGTCGCACTGAGCTCCGGGGCGATGCGTTGCGCGAGCGCCTTGCCGAGCTCCACCCCCCACTGGTCGAACGAGTTCACGCCCCAGATCGTCCCCTGCACGAACACCTTGTGCTCGTAGAGCGCGACCAGCGCGCCGAACGTCGCCGGCGTGAGCGCCTGCGCGAGGATCAGGTTCGACGGTCGGTTCCCGGGGAAGGTCCGATGCGGGACCAGCGCGGCGGGCACGCCCTCCGCGGCGACCTCGGCCGCGGTCTTTCCGAACGCGAGCGCCTGCGCCTGCGCGAACAGGTTGGCGACGAGCAGGTCGTGCTGGTCGCCGATCGGATGAGCGCTGCGCGCGAAGCCGATCAGGTCGCAGGGAACCAGGCGTGTGCCCTGGTGCAGCAGCTGGAAGAACGCATGCTGGCCAGCGGTGCCGGGCTCGCCCCAGACGATCGGCGCGGTCGTGCCGTCGACCGGCGAGCCGTCCGTGCGCACGCGCTTGCCGTTGCTCTCCATATCGAGCTGCTGCAGGTACGCCGGGAAGCGCCGCAGCGCCTGCGCGTACGGCACCACTGCGTGCGTCTCGGCGCCCAGGAAGTCCGAGTACCAGATCCCGAGCAGCGCCAGCAGCACGGGCAGGTTGCGCTCGAAGGGCGCGCTCCGAAAGTGAAGGTCGAGCGCGTGCATGCCGGCGTGCAGCTCGCGGAAGCGTTCCGGACCAATGGCGATCGCAAGCGACAGCCCGACCGCCGACGGCAACGAGTAGCGCCCGCCAACCCAGTCCCAGAGCTCGAACATGTTCGCGGGATCGATGCCGAAGCGCGCGACCTCCTTCTTGTTCGTAGACACCGCCACGAAGTGGCGCGCGACCGCATCCGGTTCGCGCACAGCTTCGAGGAGCCATGCGCGCGCGGCCCGCGCGTTGGCCAGCGTTTCCTGCGTGGTGAAGGTCTTCGAGCAGACGACGAACAGCGTCTCGGCGGGGTCGAGACCGCGCGTCGCCTCCGCGAAGTCGACGGGGTCCACGTTCGCGACGAAGCGGAAGGCGAGCCGCTCGTGCGCGAACGCGCGCAGCGCGTCGTATGCCAGTGCGGGACCCAGGTCCGAGCCGCCGATCCCCAGGTTCACCACGTTGCGGATCGGGCGTCCGCCGTGCCCCTTCCAGTCCCCGCTGCGCACCGCGTTCGCGAAGGCGCTCATGCGCTCGAGCACCGCGTGCACGCGCGGGACCACGTCCTCGCCGTCGACCTCGATGCGCAGCCCCGCGGGCGCGCGCAGCGCCACGTGGAGCGCGGCGCGCCCCTCCGTCGTGTTCAGCTTCTCGCCCCGGAACAGCGCCTCGATGCGCTCGCGCAGACCCGCGGCGCGCGCGAGCTCGACCAGCAGGGCCAGCGTCTGGTCGTCGAGCAGGTGCTTCGAGTAGTCGAGGTACAGGCCGGAGGCCTCGAGCGCCATGCGCTCGCCGCGTGCGGGATCGCGCGCGAACCAGTCGCGCAGGTGTACGCCTTCCAGCTTGCGGCGCTGCTCCGCGAGGGCGCGGCGCGCGGCCGCGAGCGCGGCCTCGTCGCGGCTCACTGCGCCTCCACGAGCGCGCGCAGCGCAGCGGCGATCTCGTGCGACAGCCCCGCGAGCGCCCGCGACAGGGCCAGGACACCAGCTTCGGTTCCTCCGGCGCCCGCAGCTAGGGCGAGCGAGGTCTCTCGCGCAGCGAACACCTCGCCACTCCTGCCGTCGCGCAGCGTCCAGCGCGCACCGAGCAGCGCGTCTCCACGCGCGTCGAGCTCGAAGCGCGTGATGTCGATGGCGACTGCATAGTCGGGGCGCTGGGACGGCGGCCAGGGATGGCTCACGAGCCGGCGCGGTCCGAGCAGTGCGGCCAGGTTCAGGCGCAGCGTGCGCTCGATCCCCTCCTCCAGCGGCTCGGCCCAGCGCGCGTGGGGCGAGAGCTGGATCTCGGTCGCAGCAACGCGGGTCACCAGAGCGGGTCGCTCGAGATACTCCGGCAGCGAAATCGGCCCGAGCCCGAGCGAGAGATCCGTACGACCCGCGTCGCCGTCCGCGACGTCGGTGAGCGGCGTCAGCGTGTAGAAGCGCGAGCGGTCGGGACGCGGTCCAAAGGCGCTACACCCCGCGCTCGCCAGCAGCAGCGCCGCCAGCGTCAGACTTGCCGCCTTCACTCGGCGCTCTCCGGCCTGCCGAACACGACGGCGTTCGGGTTGCGCTCCAGGTAGTCGGCGAGCCCGCGCAGCGCCCGCGCGGCACGCCCGAGCTCGGTCACGGTCTCGCCGAGCTGTACCGGCAGCGGGGCGTCCGGCGCGACCAGCCCCTGGACCGCGTCGAGCGTGGCCTGCAGCGACACCAGGGTGCGTCGCGTCTCCGCCGCCAGATCCTCCGCGCTGGCCGCGACCTGCCCGGAGCGCGCGTCCAGGCTCGTGGCGAGTCGCCGCAGCGAGCCGAGGGTTTCCGGCAGCGAGTCGAGCGACGCACGCAGGCTCGGCGAGCGCACCACGTCGTTCAGCCCCTGCACCAGCTCGGCCACGTTTCGCGTGAGCCCCTCGACGTCCACCTTCTGCAGGTGCATCAGGATCTCACTCGCCGTTTGCGCGGCCTCCTCGAGCGGCGTGGGCGCGGTGGGGATCTCGAGGAACTCCGAGTCCTCGCTCTGCGCCATGCGCACCGGGACCTCCGGGTGGAAGTCGAAGTTGACGTAGAGCACGCCTGTCACGATCGAGAGCGTCTCCAGCCGCGCGCGCAGGCCCTGATCGATCAGCCCCGCGATCATGTCCGGCGAAGGCGTCAGCCCGGCGCCGAGCTCCTCGACGCGGCGCTCGTCCAGGTTGATGAACACCGGAATGCGGCGGTCGTCGGGCTGCTGCGCGTAGCGCAGCCGGATCTCGCGCACGGCGCCGATCTCGACGCCGCGGAACTTCACCGGCGCGCCGACCGCGAGCCCGTTCACCGAGCCCGAGAAGTAGCAGACGTAGCGCCAGGACGGGCGGAACAGCCAGCCAGAGCCCCAGATCATCACCGCGGCGATCGCCAGCGCGGCGCCGCCGAGCACGAACGCGCCGATCAGCGTCGGGTTGGAGCGCTTCATGCGCCGAGCGCCGGCTCGGCGCGCGAGCCGCCGCGCGTCAGGAACTCGCGCACGCGCGGGTCGGTCGAACGCTCGAGCAGCTCGCGCGGCTTGCCGCGCGCGATCAGGCTGCGGCTCTCGGCGTCCAGGAACACGCTGTCGTCTCCGATCGCGAAGAGGCTCGGCAGCTCGTGCGTGACGACGACCACGGTGGCGCCGAGGCTGTCGCGCAGCTCGAGGATCAGGTCGTCGAGGCGCCGCGAGGTCAGCGGGTCGAGGCCGGCGGACGGCTCGTCGAGGAAGAGCACCTCGGGATCGAGCGCGATCGCGCGCGCCAGCCCGGCCCGCTTCTGCATGCCCCCGCTGATCTGCGCCGGGTAGTGGTCCTCGAAGCCGCGCAATCCGACCAACGCGAGCTTCAGCTCGGCGACGGCGCGGATCTCGTCGTCGGGCAGTGCTGTGTACTCGCCGAGCGGCAGACCCACGTTCTCGGCGAGCGTGAGCGAGGAGAACAGCGCGCCGCTCTGGTACAGCACGCCGACACGGCGCAGCAGCGCCTCGCGCCGCTCGGGCTCGGCACGCGTGAAGCTCTCGTCGCCGTAGAACACCTCGCCGGCCGCGGGCTCGGAGAGGCCGATCATGTGGCGCAGCAGCGTGCTCTTGCCGCAGCCGCTGGCGCCCATGATCACGAACACGTCGCCGCGCGCGACGGCGAAGTCGAGCTCGCGCTGCAGCACGAAGTCGCCGTAGGCCAGCGTGAGCCGCGCGATCCGGATGTGCGCTTCGCGTGCCGGCACGTCAGATCCCCAGTATGTGGAACAGCACCGAGAAGATGCCGTCGGCGACGATCACGGCGACGATCGCTGTGACCACGGCGCCCGTGGCGGCATCGCCGACCGCCGCCGCGCTGCGGCCCGCGGTGATGCCCTGCAGACAGCCGCAGACCGCCACGATCGCGCCGAACGCGACGCTCTTGCCCACCCCGATGAAGAAGTCGGAGAGCCAGATCGACGCCTTGGTCTGCTCCCAGTACTGGACCAGCGACAGGTCCATCATGCCGGCGGCGACGGCCGCCCCGCCGAGCATCCCGACGAAGTTCGCGTAGACGCAGAGCACCGGCAGCATCAGCGACAGCGCGAGCAGGCGCGGCAGCACCAGGAACTCGATCGGCGGCAGACCCATGGTGACCAGCGCGTCGATCTCCTGTGACACGTTCATGCTGCCGAGCTGCGCCGCGTACGCCGACCCGGTGCGCCCCGCCATGATCACCGCGGTCATCATCGCGCCCATCTCGCGCACCATCGCGACAGTCACCATGTTCGCTACGAAGATCGTCGCGCCGAACTGGGCAAGCGCCACCGCCCCGACGAACGCCATGATGGTGCCGACCAGGAAGCTGATCAGCGTGACGATCGGCAGCGCCTGGACCCCCGCCTGCTGCAGCTCGAGCCAGAAATCGACAGCGCGAAAGCGCGCGCGGCCGACGCACAGTCGCCCCAGCGCCAGAGTCACCAGGCCGATGAACTCGACGGCGCGCCGGGTCGCCCCGACGGCCTCGAGCGCCGCGAGCCCCGAGCGCGATACCCACGACGACCCCTCCGCGGCGCCGCGCGCGTCGGCCTTCTCGGGAACGGCCCGCGCCAGGGCCAGCAGCCTGCGGATCCCCGGCGGAAGCGTGTCGTCCTCGACCGAGACGCCGCGCCGCTGGCAAAGGTCGAGCGCGCGCACCAGGAAGGAGACCAGCGCGCTGTCCCAGCTCGCCAGGTGCTGTGCGTCGAAGCGCACTGCACTGGGGGCGCCCGCCGCGAACGCCTGCTCGAGCGCCGCGGCGGACGGCAGCGGGCCTTGCAGGCTCCAGGCTCCCGCGATCCGGATCTCGAGCGCGCCCCCAACAGCGCGTACGACCTCGAGCTCGGCCCTTTCCGTCATCGCGGCAAGGCGTCAGGTCTGCGCCGGCGATTCCAGCACCACGTCATAGCCCTCGAACGACGGGTGACCGTCGACGGTGCCTTGCGGCGAGCGCGCCTGCTGGTGCGCCTTGCGGAAGGCGTCGGACTGGGTCCACGCCTCGAAGGCGGCGCGCGAGCCCCAGACGGAGTGCGACAGGTACAGGGTGATGCCGTCCGCGGTGGCGCCCCGCAGCAGGCGAAACTCCCGGAAGCCGGGCACCTGTTCCAGGTACGACTCGCGTTCGCGCCAGAGCTTCTCGAAGTCGGGCTCGCGGCCGGCGTGAATCCGGAAGCGGTTCATCGCGATGAACATGCGTTCCCTCCGGGCGGCATTGTAGCCGCGCGCGCGCGATCCTCCCGGTGTGCAGGAGCTGCCGCGCATCACGGACGGGCTCGAGCGCGTGCGCGCAGGCGCGCCGGCCGTGCCCGCGGACTTCCAGGTCGACGAGCTCCCCGCCTACCCGCCAGCGGGCGAGGGCGGCCACTGCTTCGTGCGCTTCGAGAAGACGGCACTCACGACTCCCGACGCCGTTCGCGCGCTGGCGCAGGCGTTGGATGCCGACGCGCGCGCGGCGGGTACGGCGGGGCTCAAGGATCGCCACGCGGTGACCACACAGTGGGCGAGCTTCGAGCGGGTGGATCCGGCGCGCGCGCTGGCGCTGGGAGGCAGCGTGGCCGGTGTGCGTGTGCTCGAGGCGGCGCGCCATCCGCACAAGCTGCGCACGGGTCATGCGCGCGGGAACCATTTCGCGCTGCGGCTGCCGGGCCCTGAGCCGGGTGACGACGAGCGCGCGCGGGCGCTGCTCGCGCGGATCCAGTCCGTGGGTCTGCCGAACTACTTCGGGCCGCAGCGCTTCGGCGCGGACGGGCGCAATGCCGAGCGCGCGCGGCGCTGGCTGCTCGAGGGCGGCGCGCCGCCGCGCCAGCGCTTCGAGCGGCGGCTGCTGGTCTCCGCGCTGCAATCTGCGCTGTTCAATTCGGTAGCCGCCGGGCGCGTGCGCGACGGCCTGCTCGACCGCGCGCTGCCCGGCGATCTGCTGCGCAAGGAGGACAGCGGCGGGCTCTTCACGACGGACGACCTGGCCGACGCCGCGCGCCGTGTCGAGAGCTTCGAGATCAGCCCGACCGGCCCCATGTTCGGCCCGGACATGCGCTGGCCTCTCGCCGGCGCGCTGGCGCGCGAGGAGCGCGCGCTCGCGGACGCCGGGATCGCGCGCGAGGACCTCGCGCGCTTCGGCAAGCTCGGGCAGGGCACGCGGCGCGCGCTGCGGGTGCGGCCGGGAGAGGTCGGGGTGCAGGCAGCCGGCGACGCGCTCCTGCTCGAGTTCGCGCTGCCGTCCGGCAGCTACGCGACCGTGCTGCTCGCCGAGCTGCTGGACCGGCCTACAGGTTGAGCTGCTTCGGTGGGCGTGCGCGGCTGAGCTCTACTCCGTTGACGCGTAGGCTCCGCTTTTCCCGCGCGTCTGCGCTGCGCGCACCTCGTCGACGGCGGCGCGCAGCTCAACGAGGAACGCGTCGATCACGCGCTCGTGCACGGCGTTGATCGTCAGATGCAGGCTCGGCGGCGGACCCTGGCGGTCCACCCACCAGCCGCGCCGCCACAGCGCGTCCCCCACCGCGAACGCGTCGAGGTCGTCGAAGGCGAAGGCGACGAGCGTGACGTCGGGGTCGCCAAGCACCCGCAGGCCCGGGATCGCGCGCGCGCCCTCGAGGAAGCGCCGCGTGGTCGCGCGCGCGGAAGCGACGAGTCGCAGGTATCCGTCCTCGCCGAGAAAGCGCAGCACGGCCCACGCGGCTGCCATCGCTCCGCCCGACTTGGTGCCGAGCACGCCCGACGAGCCGTACAGGCCGCCGAGCCAGTTGTCGGTGGTGAAGGTCTGCTGGCGCCGGAGCTGGCGGTTGCGGTGGACGAGCACCGAAGCCCCCTTGGCCGTGTAGCCGTACTTGTGCAGATCGACGGAGATGGAAGTGACGCCCGGCACGCGGAAGTCCCACGCCGGCACGCTCTGGCCGAGCTTCTCCAGGAAGGGAAGCACCATGCCGCCCATGCACGCATCCACGTGGCAGTTCACGCGTCCGATCGCTGCGACCTCGGCGACCTGCGCCACCGGGTCGATCACGCCCTGCGGGTACGACGGCGCCGAGGCCACGACGAGCACGCAGTTCGGCGTCAGCGCCGCCGCCATCGCCTTGGGATCCGCGCGGAAGTCGGGGCCTACCGGAATGCGAATCGACCGCACGCCGAAGTAGTCGGCGCCCTTCTCGAACGCCGCGTGCGCAGTGGTCGGCAGCACCATCTCCGGCTCGCGGATGCCGAGCTCCTCGCGGCCCCGTTCGCGTGCGGCGCGCACCGCGAGCAGCAAGCTCTCGGTCCCTCCGCTGGTCATGAACCCGGCGGCGTCTTTGCCCCCGTGCACGAGCGCCGAGACGCTCTCGACGACCTCGGTCTGGAACCGACGCAGGCTCGGGAAGGCGTCCGGGTTGAGCGCGTTCTCGCTCGAGTAGGCCGCGTAGGCCTGGCGGGCGAGCTCGTTCACCTCGTCGCCGGCGCTGTAGGCCAGGCTGAAGGCGCGACCCTCGCGCCAGCGCACGTCCTTCTCGCGCGCCTTCTCCAGATCGGCGACGACGGTCTCACGCGGCAAGCCCTGCTTCGGTAGCGGCATCTGCAGAGCATACTTGGCGACGGCCAGCGCGGCCCAGCAAGCGCGAAGCGCGCGCAGCACGCGCAGCGTGCGGAGGCCGCTTGGCGACAGCCATCGCGGCCCAGGCTTCTTCGCGCTTGCTACGGTGGGGCGCATGCCTGCGCCGATCGGCTTTGCGCACCGCGGGGCGAGCGCGCTCGAGCGCGAGAACACGCTCGCGGCGTTCGCGCTGGCGCTCGGGCTCGGCGCGAGCGGCCTCGAGTCCGATGTTTGGCTGACGCGCGACGGCATCGCGGTGCTCGACCACGACGGGGTCGTGCGCGGCGCGGGGCGCGCGCGGGCCATCCACGACGTGGCGCGCGCGGAGCTGCCCGAGCACGTCCCCACGCTGGCCGAGCTCTACCGATCCTGCGGCGCCGACTTCGAGCTCTCGCTCGACGTGAAGGATCCGAACGCCGCCGCCGAGGCGGTGCGCGTGGCGCGCGGCGCCGGCGCGCTCGAGCGGCTCTGGCTGTGCCATCCGAGCTGGACGGTCGTCGCGGGCTGGCGCGCGCTCGCGCCGGAGGTGCGGCTGGTGGACTCCACGCGAGTGCACAAGCTCGACGGCGGCGCGCCACGCCGCTCCGAGCTGCTGCGCTCCGCGCGCGTGGACGCCGTGAACCTGCACGGCTCGGACTGGACTCCGGCGCTCGTGCGCGCCTTCCAGTCCGCGGATCTGCGCGTCTTTGCCTGGGACCTGCAGACCGAGCCCGACCTCGCCCGCCTGCTCGCGATGGGTGCGGACGCGGTCTACAGCGACCACGTCGACCGCATGATGTCGGCGATCGGGCGCCGCGTCCCGATGAAGTAGGTCCTCGGGGCCGAGCTGGAAGAAGTCCACCTGGGATTTCGGGTTTCAGAGCAGAATGCATGCGGGGGAGAGGCGCGGAGGCGCCATGAATCAGTCGCTGGCGGAGCAGGCCGAACGTCTGGGCACTCGGGCCGGGAGGAGCTGGCTCGCGCGCGCGGCGAGGCGCGCGGTCACTTCGGTCCTCGCGCGGATCGAGCACGGGCAGGTGGTGCTCGAGGATGCCGAGGGCATCTTCACTGCGGGCGCGCCGACGCCCGAGTTCCCGAACCCGGTTCGACTGCGCGTGCTCGACCCCGCCTTCTATGGAGCGGTGCTGCGCGAGGGCGCGGGCCTCGGCGCGGGCGAGTCGTGGATCCGCAGCGAGTGGACCTGCGACGACCTGCCCGCGCTGCTGCGCCTGGTCGCGCGCAACCGCGCGGCGTGGAGCGCGCTCGACTCCTGGCTCGAGCGCGTGACGCGACCGCTGCGGCGCGCCTCGCTCTGGCTCGAGCGCAACACGCGCGCGGGCGCGCGTCGCAACATCGCCGCGCACTACGACCTGGGCAACGACTTCTTCGAGCTGTTCCTGGATCCCACCCTGACGTACTCCTGCGGCGTGTTCGAGGAGCCCGACGCCACGCTCGAGCAGGCGTCGGTCGCCAAGTACGAGCGCTGGTGCAGGAAGCTCGCGCTGGCGCCGGGCATGCACGTGCTCGAGATCGGCAGCGGCTGGGGCGGCTTCGCGCTGCACGCCGCGCGCCACCACGGCTGCCGGGTGACCACCACGACGATCTCGCGGGCGCAGCACGAGGTCGCGCGCGAGCGCATCGCGCGGTCCGGCCTCGGCGACCGCATCACGCTGCTGCTCGAGGACTACCGGGACCTGCGCGGCACCTACGACCGGCTGGTCTCGATCGAGATGATCGAGGCCGTGGGCGTGCGCTACTTCGACGAGTACTTCCGCGCGTGCGCCACCCGGCTCGCGCCCGACGGCGCGATGGGGCTGCAGGCGATCGCGCTCGGCGATCGCGACTGGGCGCGCTACCGGCGTGGCGTGGACTTCATCCAGAAGTACGTGTTCCCGGGGGGCGAGCTGCCTTCGCTTGGCGCGATCGGGGCCTCGCTCGCGCGCGCCACCGACCTGCGCATCTCGCACCTCGAAGACCTGGCGCCCCACTACGCCGAGACGTTGCGCCGCTGGCGCGAGCGCCTGCGCCAGAACGCCAGCGCGGTCCTGCGGCTCGGGCATCGCGAGCCGTTCCTGCGGCTCTGGGAGTTCTATCTGGCCTACTGCGAGGCGGGCTTCGCCGAGAGACATCTGGGGCTGCTGCAGCTCGTGCTCTCGAAGCCGCTGTGCCGGCGCGACTCGATCCTGGGTCACTTGTGACGTAGTCTGCGCGCCGATGCAGTGGCGCGCGGTGATCTTCGACCTCGGCGGAGTGGTGCTGGATTCTCCGCTTCATGCCATTGCGCGCTTCGAGCGGGCCGAGGGCATTCCCGACGGGTTCGTGAACCGCGTGGTTGCGTCGACCGCGCCAAACGGGGCATGGTCGCGGCTCGAGCGCGGCGAGCTCGCGCTGGACCAGTTCTTCGGCGCGTTCGAGCTGGATTGCCGCGCCGCGGGGCGCGAGATCGATGCGCGGAGGATGATGGAGCGGATCGGCGAGTCCTCCGGCCCGCGGCCCGCGATGCTGCAGGCGATCGCGCGCATCCGCGCCCGCGGGCTGCGCACGGGCGCGCTCACCAACAACTGGGTGCGCGAGCGTGGAGACGAGGGCGCCGGCGCGCAGCTCCGGCCGCTGTTCGACGCCTTCGTCGAGTCGAGCGTCGTGGGCCTGCGCAAGCCGGATCCGCGTATCTACCAGCTGGCGTGCCGCGAGCTCGAGGTCGAGCCGGCGGCTGCCGTATTCCTCGACGACATCGGCGGCAACCTGAAGGCCGCGCGCGCACTCGGGATGGCGACGATCAAGGTGAACGAACCGCTGGCGGCGCTCGACGAGCTATCGGCTCTGCTCGGGTTCGCGCTCCGCTAGACCGAACAAGGCGACGGGAGGACGACGATGGTGCAGGCGGCCGAGGCGCCGGAGGAGCGCCTGTCTCCGGAGGATCTGCAGCAGATCTGGAGCATTCTGTCGGGCGAGGAGCGCCTGCAGGGGTTCCGGCTGCTCCCGCGCGAAGAGGCCGAGGACTTCTTCCTCGCGCTCGCCGCGCGCGACCACGCTGCACTCGTGCTCGACCTGGCCCCGCAGGAGCGCCGCTCATGGATGCGACTGCTGCCGCCGGACGACGCGGCGGACCTGGTGCAGGCCGCGCCCGCGGACGAGGCCGAGGGGCTGCTCGCGCTGGTCGACGAGGCGACGCGGCGCGAGGTGCGCGCGCTGCTCGCCTACGCGGAAGACGCGGCGGGCGGGCTGATGAACACGCGCTTCGCGCGCGTGCGTCCCGACATGACGGTGGACGAGGCGATCAGCTACCTGCGCCGCCAGGCGCGCGAGCAGCTCGAGACGATCTATTACGTGTACGTGCTCGACGAGGCGCAGCATCTGCTCGGCGTGGTTTCTTTCCGCGAGCTCTTCTCGGCGTCGCCCGAGAAGCGCGTGCGCGACGTGATGAACCCCGACGTGGTCTCCGTGCGTGAGGACGAGGACCAGGAGATCGTCTCCAACGTCTTCGCGCAGCTCGACCTGGTCGCGATTCCGGTGGTCGACGCGGAGAATCGCGTGAAGGGCATCGTCACGATCGACGACATCGTCGACGTGGTGCAGGAAGAGGCGACCGAAGACATCCAGAAGTTCGGCGGCGTGCAGGTGCTCGAGGCGCCGTACCTCGAGATCGGCCTGGCGCAGATGCTGCGCAAGCGCGGTGTCTGGCTGGCGGCGCTGTTCGTCGGCGGGATGGTCACGGCGGCGGCGATGAGCTTCTTCGAGGAGGCGATCGCGCGTGCGGTCGTGCTCGCCACCTTCGTGCCGCTGATCATCTCGAGCGGCGGCAACACCGGCTCGCAGGCGTCGACGCTGGTGATCCGCGCGATGGCGCTCGGCGAGGTGCGCATGCGCGACTGGTGGCGCGTGATGCGGCGCGAGCTGGTCACCGGCGTCGCGCTCGGCGGCGGGCTCGGCGCGATCGGCTTCCTGCGCATCATCTTCGGCGAGTGGATCGCACCGGGCTTCGGGTCGAGTGCTTGGCTGGTGGCGCTGCTGATCTTCGGCAGCGTGCTCAGCGTCGTCACCTTCGGCGCGCTGGCGGGCGCGTTCCTGCCGTTCGCGCTCAGGCGAATGGGCTTCGATCCCGCGGACGCGTCGGCGCCGTTCATCGCGACGCTCGTCGACATCTTCGGGATCATCATCTACTTCGGGATGGCGAGCTTCCTGCTCGCGGGACTGTCGTTCTAGCGAGCCGCTCCGCCTCGGTGCGGATGCTCCGGAGCCAGGCGCGCCGGATCAGGCCGCTGCCGGCGCGGATCGCGAGCCAGTAGAGCCCGAAGCGCCGGCGCGCGGCGGCATCGGCGCAAGCGATGCGCGTCTCGGTGGAGATCCGCACGATGCCGTCCGACTGCGGGGTGATCACGAAGTTCGTGGCCACGCGCACCGTCCCCGGCGGGAGCGGCTTGCGGAAGCTCGCGGCGTCGAGGGAGAGGGTCTGCGGCCGCAAGCTCCAGGGACGTCCGGCGACGCCGAAGACCAGCTCGCGAGGCGGGTCTTCGCCGAGCAAGGCGAAGCCGAGCCGCAGCAAGTTCTCGAGCCCGAGGCGCCCGGCGGGCGCCGCGCGCCCGCGCGTGAGCAGCGCCGGCAAGCTGCGGAGCGCGAAGAGAACGCGCACGACCGGACCACCCAGATCCGCGCTGCGCAGCGCGGCGTAGGCGTCGGCGGCTTCGGCGCGCGCCGCGATCTCGTGGTGCTCGTGGAAGTCGCAGCGCGGGAGCAGACCGTCGAGGAGCGAGCTCACCGCCCGAGATGCTCGCCGAGACCCGCGATCGGAGCTCCCTCGTTGTCGCGCGGCGGCTCGATGCCGAGCAGGCGCGCCGCGGTCGCCGCGACGTCGAGCGCGCGCACAGAGCCGAGCTCGAGATCCGCCGGCACACCGCGGCCGAGCGCGAAGAACACCGCACCCATGTCAGGATGCTCCGGCAGGTAGCCGTGCATGCCGCGGCGATTGCCGAGCAGCGCCCAGAGCGGCATCAGCGTGCTCTGGACCACCGAGAGCTGGAGCACGGCGCGCGGCGGCTCGCTGAGCAGGACGATGTCGGCGGTGCGCCGCGGGTGCGAGGTGCGCAGCTCCGCCGGCAGAGCGTCGCTCGCGTACGCGCGCAGGCCTTCGACCTTGCCGAGCGCGGCGAGGGCCTCGCCGCGGCGCGAGGGATCGTCGAGGTCGAGGAACGCCGTGCCGCCCCCGCCGATCAGCCGCGCGCTGATCCCGAGCGCAGCGAGCGGCCCGAGTGCGTCGACCTGCTCGTTGTACGCAGCCATGCCGTGGTCGCTCACGAGGAGCAGCGTGGTGTAGGCCCACGCCCCGCGGGCGTCGAGCCCGGCGAGCAGGCGACCGAGCTCCGCGTCCTGCTCGCGCAGTGCAAGGGCGACGGCCGGATCGTCGGGACCGTTGTCGTGGCCCACGTCGTCGGCGCCGTGCCACCACGACAGCACCAGCCGCGGCCGTGCGGGCTCGGGCAGCGCGAGCCACTCCAGGATCTGATCGACCTTGGCGGACTCGGGGAGCTTGTCGTTGAAGGGGGCCTTCCGGTACGTCGCGCGCACGCCGCGCCAGTCCGTCTCGGAGCCGACCCAGAAGAAGCTCGCGGCACGCACGCCCTGGCGCTCCGCGGCGACCCAGAGCGGCTCGGCCTCGATCCAGCTCGCGTCGTTCGAGTAGCTGTAGCGGCCGCGCTCGGAGTCCACGAACACATTCCCGACGATGCCGTGCCGGTCCGGATGCGCGCCGGTCGCGAGCGTGATGTGATTGGGAAAGGTGTTGGTCGGGAACACCGGCACCAGCCGCTTCGCGCGCACGCCGTCGTGCGCCATCCGTGCGAGCGCCGGGAACTCCGCGCGATCCGGATAGTCCCAGCGCGTCCCGTCCCACGAGAGCAGGATCACGACTGGCTCGTCTGCGCGAACCGTTTCGGCGTACGACGCCAGCAGGAGCGTCGCCAGCAGCGAAGCGAGCGCGGCGACCATTCGCGACTACCAGCCCTCGTCGGGATCGGGCACGTCGCCCTGCAAGAGCTCGACGTCCGCCTCGTCGCGCAGGCGCTTGCTGCGCCTGCGAGCGGGATCCGCGGCCGCGCGGCGCTTCATCGCGATCAGGTCCGCCTTGCGCACCAGCGGGATCGATGCGCCCGCGACCTCGACGCGCTCCGCGCGCTCGATCATCGGGTCGAAGGCCGGATCGAACGCGAGCTGGACCGGCTCGCCGCTGCGATGGCGGAAGTTCGAGCTGTGCGCGAACTCGCCGACCGGGCGAAACCCCGCCGCGGCGAGCGACCGGGACAACGCGGCGCGGTCGACGCTCGAGCGCACTGCCAGGTCGGTGTCGAGGGTCGCGCGCGGGGTGCCGGAGTGGATGCCGACGGCGACGCCGCCGATCAGCGCGAACGGTGCGCCGAGCGCGTCGAGTACGCGAGCGGCGTCGAGCAACGCGGCGATCTTCTGCGGTGTGTCGTCTCCCGACACGTCACCCCCCCGGTGCGCTGCGATCAGAATGCGCTCGCGCGCGGCCGCGGCGTCGATTCGCTCGAGCTCGAGCGTGGCCTTCGATCGCATCGCCGGGAGAGTAGCGGACGCGGTTCGGGCTCAGCCGCTCGTCGCGCCGCCGAGCTCGACTTCGAAGACGCTGCCGCCGCCGGGGCGCGGCAGGCAGCGCGCGTCGCCGCCGTGCTGGCGCGCGATCTCGCGCACGAGCGCGAGCCCGAGGCCGACGCCGCCGTCGCGCGCCTCGGAGTGACCGGGGGGACGATAGAACGGCTCGAAGATCCGCTCGCGCTCGGACTCGGGAACGCCCGGGCCGCGATCGGCCACGCGGAGCAGCGCACCGCCCTCACCGCCGCGCGGGACGACAGAGACCTCGACTTCGCGGTCCCCGCCGTGGCGGCGCGCGTTCTCGAGCAGGTTGCGCAGCAATCGGCGCAAGAGGCGCGCGTCGCCCTGCACGACCACGGGCTCGGCCGCGCACGCGGCGCCGGCGCGCGCGCACTCCTCGGCCGCGAGCTTGGCCAGCTCGACTGACTCGCTCGTCGCCGGCCGCTCGAGCGTGGTGAGCCGCGCGGCCAGGAGCAGGTCGTCGATCAGCGCATCCAGCTCGCCCACATCGCGCTCGGCCTCCGCGCGCAGCTCCGGGCGCTCGGCGCCGAGCAGCTCGACCGCCAGCCGCAGGCGCGTGAGGGGCGTGCGCAGCTCGTGCGACGCGCTCGCGAGCATGCGCCGCTGCGCGCCAACCAGGGTCTGGATGCGCTCCGCCGCGCGGTTGAAGCTCCGGGCGAGATCGGCGACCTCGTCCTTGCCCTCGACCGCGACGCGCGCGGACAGGTCGCCCGCGCCGAGCTGGTTCACCGCGCGATCGAGGCGCTCGACGCGCCGCGCGATGCGCCGTGCGACCGGATACGCGCCGGCGGCCGTGAGCAACCCGAAGCCCGCAAGCCAGACGAACGGGGGCGCGCCGCGCCGCCAGGGCCGCCCATCGAACGCCACGCCGAGCCAGCGGCCGTCCGCGAGCCGCACCGCGACGCCGGTCCCCGTCATGTGCTGGTGCGGTAGCCAGGTGGTGTCGCCGGAATGCGGCGGTGGCGCGGGAAGGGGATCCCCGGCGTACGCCAGGCGCTCGCCGGACGCGTCCCAGAGCGAGAGGTGCAGACCCAGCTTGCGCGCGCGCTCCGCCAGCGCCGTGCGCAGCTCATCGGCCGGCCGCTCCGGTCCAGGCAGCGCTTCGCCGACCAGCGCCGCCATCTCGGCGAGCTGCGGCGGCACCTCGTCGGGCTGCCAGTGCCACGCGACGTACGCAGAGACCACCAGTACCAGCGCGGTGATCCCGAGGAAGCCCAGGTAGATGTGCAGGAACAGCCGGCGTCTCACGCTTCGTCCTCGCTGCGCGTGAACAGGTAGCCGACGCCGCGCAGCGTCTTGATGCGCACCGGGTGGCGCGGGTCGCTCTCGATCGCCGCCCGGATCCGCGACACGTGGACGTCGATCGAGCGATCGAAGGCCTCGAGCGTCTCGCCCTTGGCGCGCTCCATGAGCTGCTCGCGGCTCAGCACGCGCCCCGCGCTCTCGGCCAGCACGCGCAAGAGCTCGAACTGGTAGCCGGTCAGGTCACAGCGGCGTCCGGCTTTGCGGGCCGCGCGCGCGTCGCGGTCGATCTCCAGGTCGCCGAAGCGCAGCACGGGCTGATCATGTGCGTCCCGCGGCGAACGCCGTCGCAGCACGGCCCGCAGGCGCGCCACCAGCTCGCGCGGGTTGAAGGGCTTGGGCAGGTAGTCGTCGGCGCCGAGCTCGAGGCCGACGATGCGGTCGGTGTCCTCGCCGCGCGCGGTGAGCATCACGATCGGCACGTCCGACTCCGCGCGCAGTCTGCGGCAGACGTCGAAGCCGTCGCCGTCGGGGAGCATCACGTCGAGCACCACCGCGTCGACCGGGCCGCGGCGCGCGGCCTCGATCCCCGTCGACGCGGTCAGGCAGGAGCTCGCCTCGAAGCCGTGCTCGCCGAGGTAGCGCACCAGCATCTCGGCGAGCCGGCGGTCGTCGTCGATCACGAGCACGCGCTCGGGCACGGCGAGCATTCTACGTCCATGCCGCGACGGCTGTCGCCGAGCGGCCTCCGCTCGCGCGCGGACGCGCTCGCTGCGCGCGCGCTTCGCGCGCTTGCCGGGCCGCTGTGACCGTTTCTAGTGACCGTGGCCGTGGAAGGATTCAGCTAGATCCGCGAGTTCGAGCCGCTGCGCGGGTGTGAGCACTTCGGCCACGTCCGCGAGCGCCGCAGAGATCCGCTTCGAAGCGCGGTCGAAGCGCTCGAGGTGCTCGCTGCGCAGGCGCTCGATCGCGTCGCGGTCGATCGCCTCGGCGGTGAGCAGGCTCTTCACCTGCGTGTGCAGCTCGCCGTGCTCCGGGTGGAACGCCTGCAGGTCGTCGATCGTGCGCTCCAGGATCGCCGTGACCTTCGACTTCTGCTCGTCGGTGGCGTCCACCTTGTACAGGAGCCAGTCGGCGGCCATCGAGACGTGCTGCTTCATCGCTTCGGGATCGCGGTGGCGCCAGCCGCGACTTGCGCCCGAGATGCCGGGTGCCAGGAGCGCTCCCGCTGCGATCACGACCACCAGCGCGCGCGTGGCGGTCGCTCCGCGCGCGAGGATGCGGCGCGCGATCGGGATCGTGGACGATGTGGGCTGGGTCATGGGGTCCTCCGGGTTGGTGCGGGCGTTCCGCCCGTCGCTCCGAAGTGTGGGTGCGCGGCCCGTAGGCCCGATGTCGCCCGCGTAAAGTTGTGTAAAACCCGGGGCCCGCTCAGGGCAGCGCGCGCAGGGGCCCGGAGGGGAGCGGCGGCGGATAGCGCGAGTCGACCGCGGGGGACCCTCCACGCCACCAGGCGCGTGCAGCGGCCCGCGCGACGCGCACCGCCATTCGAGGCGCGAACAGCGCCTCCGCGGGTCGCAGCAGGTGCATCACCTCGAGGAATAGCTTGCGCGCGGCGAAGTCCTGCTTCACCAGCTCGCCGACGGCCTGCATGTAGCGGCCGGCGAACGCCGCACCCCGCGGGCGGTCGCCGAGTGTCCCGGGCACACCCCAGTCCGCTCCCGTCGCCATGTTCCAGACGCCGCGCATCTCCTTCGCGAGCTCGCGATACGCCATGCGCGGCAGCTCGGGTCCGTGCGGATCGGCGCCGCGCAGGCAGCGTCCGAGCGTCTGGGCGGCGAGCACGGCCGAGGTCATCCCCTGGCCGTAGACGGGATTGAACGCGCAGAGCGCGTCGCCGATCACCACGAAGCCCGCCGGCAGCGTGCGCGCGCGCTCGAAGTGCCGGTAGCGGTTGGACATCGCGCGGTGCGCATACACGTCGCCGAGTGGGCGCGCGAGCTTGACCGCCTCGGCCACGATCGGCGAGCGCTGCTTCCAGAGCTCCGCCTCGAAGGCTTCGGGATCGCCGGGCGGGTAGGTGCCGGGGAAGCCGACGATCGTCACGATGAAGCGATTGCCCTCGACGGGCATCAGCACGGCCGCGCGCAGCGGCTCGTCGAGCCGCGGATCGATCCACGCGCCGCGCCACCACCACTCGGTGGGCCAGGAGCCTTCGTCGAAGGCGTACCAGCGGGTGGCGTAGCCGGCGCGCGAGTCGACGACCGTCTCGTCCGGCGGCGTGAAGCCGAGCGCTTCCAGCCACGCCGGCGCCTTGGACGAGCGACCCGCCGCGTCGACGACGAAGTCCGCGGCGAGCTCACGTGGGGGACCGCCGTCGCGCGGCCGCAGCGAGACGCCTGCGACGCGCGCGCCCGCGGAGACGAGACCGCTGACCTCGGTGCGGTCGGTGATTTCGATCCGCGGTTGCGCGCGCACTTTCTCGCGCACCACCGACTCGTAGAGCGCGCGGCTCGCGCACAAGACCGGCATGTTCGTCACGTACGGCTCGATCCAGCCCTGCGGCATGCGCAGCTGCGCCAGCGTGCAACCGAGATCGAGCGAGAGGCCGCCACCGGCCAGCACGTCGGCGCTGAAGCCGGGGAACAGCGCGTCGAGCTCGCGCTGGCCGCGGATCAGCATGGCGTGCACGTGGCGAGCCTGCGGCGCGCCACTGCGCTCGACCGGGCCCTGCGGCAGCGCGTCGCGCTCGACCACGGTCACGCGATCGAACGCGCCGGCGAGCACGCGCGCGGCGCAGAGTCCCGCCAGGCTGCCGCCGATCACGACCGCGTGTGTCTCAGCCACCCTTCCTCCGATGTGAGGCGCGGCGAGCACGCCTTGGCCGCGATGGCTGTCGCCAAGCGGCCTCCGCTCTCGCGCGGCGCGCTCGCTGCGCGCGCTTCGCGCTTGCCTATACCGACAGGGCGCGCGGCCGTCAAAGCGCCGTGTGAAGGGCTTCACGGTGCGTCGCGGGCCCGCGGCGCACGGTAGCTTCATGCACGCGAACGCGGAGGTGCTCTGATATGGTGCCCGGGGGACAGGGAGATCGGTTGAGCCGACTCGGCTGGGTAGTCGCGATCGGGATCGCGTCCGTTGCGCGCGTCGCCGCCGCCGCGCCCGCCGTGAGCCTTCCTGAGTGGCGCGTCCAGTCGGACCAGCCAGTGGCCTTCATGGGCTACGCCGTGGCGGGCGGCGACTTGAACGGCGACGGCTACTCGGACGTGATCGCGGGCGCCCCGACCTTCGACATCATCTCGGGCGAGTCCTCGCACGGGCTGGTTCAGGTGCACTACAGCTCGGCGAACGGTCCGGGAGTCGCCCCCGGCTGGAGCAATTTCAGCTCGAGCTACAGCCAGTTCGGCATCTCGGTCGCGACGGCGAACCTGAACGGCGACGCCTACGCCGACCTGATCGTCGGCGCGAACCACTATGCGGACACCGTCTCGCCGGGCCAAGTCTACGTCTATCACGGTTCCGCAACGGGGCTCGCGATCCCGCCCGCGGCGAATCAGGTCCTGACCAGCACCGCGGTCTACGACCTCTTCGGCTATCCGGTCGCGAACGCCGGCGACACCAACATGGATGGCTTCGACGACGTGATCGTCGGCGCCGCGTGGTACACGAACGGGCAGTCGTTCGAGGGTCGCGTGTCGGTGTATCGCGGATCGGCGAGTGGACTCCTCGCTGCGCCGAGCTTCAGCGTCGAGAGCAATCTGAGCGACGCGTGGTTCGGCTACACCGTCGCAGGCGCGGGCGACGTGAACATGGACGGCTACGCCGACGTGATCGTCGGCGCTGTCTACGCCAACAACGACCAGCTTCAAGAGGGCCGCGCGTGGGTGTACCTCGGCGGGACCGGCGCGTTCACGACCGGCGCGAGCTGGCAGGTCGAGGGCAATCAGAACTTCGCCTACCTGGGGGTGTCGGTCGCCGGGATCGGCGACGTGAACCTGGACGGCTACGCTGACGTGGCGATCGGCGCCTCTGGCCAGGACGGCGCCGGCGGCCCCGACAGCGGCCGTGTGTACGTGTATCTGGGCTCGGCGACGGGCCTCGTCGCCGAGCCGGGCTGGCCGCGCGACGGCTCGGAGCCGGGCGCGACCTTCGGCCACAGCGTCGCGGCCGCCGGCGACGTGAACCTGGACGGCTATCCCGACGCGCTGATCGGCGCGATCTTCGAGGACGGCGGCGACACGAACGCGGGTCGCATCTACCTGCACCTCGGCGGACCGGGCGGGCTCGCGACCACGCCGGTGCGGGTGATGGAAGGCGATCAGCTCAACGCCAACCTCGGTCACCTGGTCGCCGGCGCGGGCGACGTGAACATGGACGGCTTCGCGGACATGCTCGCTGGAGCCCCCTTCTTCGACGTTCCCGCTGGCGACGAGGGCCGTGCGTTCTTGTACTACGGCGCCGCTCAGTCGCCGGAGTACACGGTCCGCAAGATCCTCGACTTCAACGGCACACCCTACTTCGGGAACGCCGGCTGGGCGGCCCTGAACGACCGTGGGGACGTCGCGTTCAGCGTGACGGGCTCGGGCAACGAGGCGGTCGCGTTCCTTCCCCGGGGCGAGCCGCCGCTCACGGTCGCGACGGACTTCGACCCCTTCGCCGGCTTCGTCTGGACCGAAGCGCTGAACGGCGCCGGTACGGTTCTGCTCTCCGGTCGCGAAACGAGTGGAATGGCGCCCCACTTCCTTGCGATCTGGAATCGACGCTTCGGCCTCCACAACGTGACCAACGACGCGGGCCCGCTGACGACTCCGCTGCCCGACCTGAATGACGCGGACGACGTGGTGTTCCTGCAGGGCGCGCAGCTTCGCCGCTACCGCAGCTACGCGCTGGAGCCGGCGCTGGCGGCGTGCGCGTCGAGCGCCGGCGAGGTGCAGACGAACGACACCGGCGGGGTCGCGTTCGGCTGCGGTGTCGGCGCGGCCGCGCAGCTCTTCCTCGGCGCGAGCGCGCCGTTCCCCGTCGTGGTGAATCAGTCGAGCTTCACGCCGCCGTCGCCCGGGGCCTACGCTCCGCGCGGGCTCGCCGACTCGGGCAGCCTGCTCTTCCAGCGCGGCGACGGCGCCGCCTTCGTGCGCGCGGGGACCACGCTGCGGCAGCTCAACGCGTTCTCGTCGGTCGGCAACCTGAGCCTGAACGACGCCGGCGCCGCAGCCGGCTTCGACGGCGGCGCCATCGTCGTCGGGACGTCGCCCGCGCACCGCGTCACCGGCGCAGGAGACGCTCTCGGCGACGGCGCGATCTCGAGCATCTACTTCGTCGGCGACGGCCTGAACGGCCACGGGCAGCTCGCGTTCTGGGCGGGCCTGAACGACGCGAACGGCACGTTCGGCATCTTCCTGGCAACGCCGGTTGGGTGTGACAGCGACCGCGACGGCTGGTGCGACGCCAACGACGGCTGCCCGAACGCCCCAGACACCGAGCAACGCGATCTCGACCACGACGGAGTGGGTGACCTCTGCGACAACTGCCCGCTCGCCTGGAACGCCGACCAGGCCGACACCGACATGGATGGACGCGGCGAAGCCTGTTCTGCCTGCGGCAGCGGTCCCGACACCCCGTTCTGCGAGAGCCTGAACGTGGCCTTCGCTGGCGAGGTGTTCACCCGCTCGGTCTCGCTCGAATCGCTGCCGGGGCGTCCCCTGGTGTTCGCGCGCGCGACGTCCACCACTCCTGGGCTCAGCGCCAGCTTCACGTTGACCGATTGCGGCGGTACGCCCTATTTCGGAGCCATCGATTGCAGCGAGTTCAATCCGTGGGTCGTGAGCGGCGAGAACGGTCGACTCGAGGCTGACGTGTATCAGTGCTATCTGAACGCCTCGAGCCGCGTCGGAGCCGTCTGCACGCTGAGTATCACCACGAGCGGCGGGACCGGCGCACTGTCGCTCGTGGTCGACGGTGCGAGCAACCCCCCTCCAGTGATGAGTGAGGTCACGGTTCCGAGCTCACAGTCGTTCGTCACCACGAACGAGATCCTATTCGTCGACGAGGGCCACAACTACCGCTTCCTCGACACGGGCACGGGAGGGGCGAACTTCGGGACGTGCAGCTTCCTGACGCCGGAGCCGCCTGCGACAGACTTCATGGACTTCACCTATTCGGCCGCGGCCGGTCCCGGTTGGGACTGCTGCACCTACGAGTTCAAGGGCGTCGACGAGGTCTCTTCCGAAGTCGGCCAGGTGGTGATCAACCTGAACGCCGCCCCGCCGCTGCCCGACACCGACATGGATGGCTTCCTGAATCCGTGCGACCACTGCCTGTACTTCCCGGACGATGGCCTCGACGCGGGCGGCGTGAACTCGATCGACCCGGACGGAATCGCCAACGCCTGCCAGTGCGGCGACCTCACGCTGAACGGGATCATCGACGGGCTCGACGTCACGCGGCTGCGGAACATCCTCGCGGGCGTCGGCCTGGGCGCGAGCTGCGCAGAGCTCGCGAAGTGCGCTGTAGTGAGCCCGACCAGCGCCTGCGACCTGCGCACCCTCGCGTACCTGCGCCGCGGCGTCGCGGTACCCCCGCGCGGGACGCTCGCGCAGGAGTGCACCAACGCCAAACCGCTGCCGCCGCCGTGCTCGTAAGCTAGAGCCAGCTCGAGATCAGCAGGAACGGCGCCCAGTAGCCCGGGTGGCGGTACTCCACGCGCGAGAGCACCGACACCTGCGCGCGCTGCAGCGCCTGCGCGCGCGACGTCCCCGGCTGCGCGAGCTGGCGGTAGAACTCGCTCACGACTTCCGCAGCCGACTCGTCGGGGATCGACCAGAGCGTGGCGAGCGCGCTGCGCGCGCCGGCGCGCACCGCCACGCCGGCGAGGCCGAGTGCCGCGCGCTCGTCCCCGGCGGCAGTCTCGCAGGCGGAGAGCGTGAGCAACTCGAGCGGCTGATCGCGGAAGCGCGTCACGCTGATCACGTCGGCCAGGCGCTCGAGCGCGAGCCGCCCATCCCACGTGAGCAGGAAGCTCTTCGCCGGGTCGCCGTGGAACTCGCCATGCGATGCGATGTGCACGATCCCGTAGGGCTGCGACTCGACCGCCTGCTCGACGGCTGAGGTAACGAACGCGCGGTTGAGCAGCGTCGTGCCGCCGAACGCAGCGTGCACCGCGGCGAGCTCCGCCTCGACCGCGGGGAGCGGCAGGTAGCCCTGCACGCTCTCGGAGAGCCCCGCCTGCAGCACTCGGGCGCGCTCGCGATCGAGCGCACGCGGCTCGACCAGCGAGAGGCCGGGGACGACGGCGACCGGGATCTTCTCGATCAGGAACTTCCCCGTCTCGCGGTCGTGGAGCGCACCGAGCGGCAGCATGCGCAGCGGCCCGCCCGGCACGAACACGAGCGTCTCCACGCCCGGCTCCGCGAGGACGGGCTCGAGCGGGCGCAGCAGGCGGTCGTAGAGCTGCTGCGCGAGCGGCAGGTACTGGCGCGTTGTGCGCTTCTCGAGCAGCGCGCGCAGCGCGTGCGCGTCGGCCGCGAGCTCGGCGGCGCCGATCGGCACGCGGATCGCGCGGATCGTGTCGGCGCGGCTCACGAGCAGCTCGGTCCGATCGGGCAGGACGACGGGATAGACCACGACGGTCGACGGAAACGCCTCGGGAGCGACGCGCCGCTCCGACGCGAGACACTCGTCCCGGAAGTAGTCGCGCAGCTCGTCGGCCTTCGACTGCTCGAGCGCGTCGCGGGCCTCGAACAGGAAGGCGGAGCGCGCCTGGGAATCCTCCGTGAACGCTGCCCGTTCGAGCAGGAGATCGACGAGCTCTACGCGTGCCGACTCGGCGAAGCCACGGGCCAACGGGTCGCCCTCGGGCGCAGCGCGTGCCCCGAGCTTCGCGAGCGTCCGCCCGGCGGCGCGAAGCTGCACCAGCGCCTCATCGACTCGTCCGCTCGCGCGCAGCCGGCGACCGAGCAGGCGCTGCCAGCGCCACGCGGACTCGGGCTCGTTGGCGGCCTGCGCCGAGAACAGCGCGCGCCGCGCGAGCTGCTCGGCCTCGTCGCCCCGGCCCTCCTCGTCGTAGATCTCGGCGAGCCCTCCCTCCGCGAACGAGCGCTGCCGGGCGTCTCCCAGCGCGCTCGCGTCGTCGAGTGCGCTGCGCAGCGCCTCGGCGGCGGCCAACCGGTCGCGCGAACGACGGCCGGAGTCCGACTCCGCGGCCGCGAGCAGGCGCCAGGTGAGCGCCGCGTGCTCGAAGAGCCGCGCGCGATCCGCGGAGCGTTCGAGCGCTGAGAGCTCGCCGCGCGCCGCGAGGAGCTCGTCACGGGCCGAGCCGACGGCGCGAGTCTCGGCCAGCGCGCGCGCGTGGCCGAGGCGAAGCGCGGCTGCGTTCGCGCTTGCCGCCTCGGCCGCGGCGATCGCTGCGCGCCAGTCGGCTTCCGCGTCTACGCCGGCGGCGTGGGTGCCCGCGGCTCGCGCGCCCAGCGACTGCGCGAGCAACGCCTCGTCGTGAGACTCGCGCGCCGCGGCGAGCGCGCGCTCCGCGGCGGTGCGCGCGTCCTCGTGGCGTCCGAGCGCGCGCAGAGCGGCGCTGCGCTCGAGCTCCACGCGCGCGTTCCACGCGTTGCGAGCGGCGTCGTTTCCGGGGACCGGCGGCAGGTCCGCGAGAGCCTGGAGCGCGCGCTCCGGCTCGCCGAGCGAGCGCCAGCCGCGCGCCAGACGCAGGGAAGTGTCGGCCTCCCCGTCCCGCTCGCCGCGCTCCTGCCCGAGCGCGATCGCGGCGCGCCACGCGCCGATCGCGGCGCGCGCGTCGCCGCGCCGCCACGCCTCCGCACCCGCGCCCTCGAGCGTCGCGCGCGTGGCGTCGGGTGGGATCGCTGCGGGTGCGAGCGGCGCATTCGACGCTTTGTCGCAGCGGGAATCGCGAGCACGCGCGTCCGTCGCCAGCGCGAGCGCAGTCATCGCGAGTAGCGCGAGCGCGGTGACGCGCATCGGCCCATTCTACGCATATACTGCGGCCATGGCTCCGCGGCGCTTTGGGCTCGCTGTGTGGCTCGCGCTCTCGACCGCGGCCATGCTCGCGCGTGCGGAAGTCACGCTGGACGGCTCGCTGGGCACCGCGGGCCCGGTACCGGGCGGGACGCTCGACGGTCGTCCGGTGGACTACCTGATCGGACCGGAGCTCGGTGCGCAACGCGACGGCAACTTGTTTCACAGCTTCGGCGTGTTCTCGATCGAAGTCGGGCGCGTCGCGGCGTTCAGCGGGCCCGCCGAGGTCCGGCACGTGATCGCTCGCGTTACGGGAGGCGCGGCGTCGCAGATCGACGGCACGCTGCGCAGCAGTATCCCCGGCGCGAGCGTCTACCTCGTGAACCCGAGCGGCGTCGTGTTCGGCGAGACCGCGCGGCTCGACGTGCGCGGCGGCTTCTGGGTCAGCACTGCCGACGAGCTGCGTCTCGCCAGCGGGGAGACGTTCGCAGCGCGCGCGGACGCGCCGCTCCCGCCGCTTGCGGTCGCAAGCCCCGAGTCCTTCGGCTTTCTCTCCTCCGATCCGGCGCCGATCGAGGTGAACCTGGCGGGCAACCTGTTGCGCACGCCTGTGGGAGCGCCGCTCGGCTTCGTCGGCGGCGACGTGACGATCGCGAGCGACGGCGTGCGTACGGGCTACCTGTGGGCGCAGGACGGGCGCATCGCGCTGGTCGCGGTCGCCTCGGAAGGCAGCGCTCCAGTATGGGTGTCGCCGCTGGATGCGACGTCCGACTCGATTGCCGTGAGCGGGCCCGCCGTCGGGCGCAACGTCACGATCGAAAACGGCGCAGTGGTCTCGTCCAGCGGCGAGAGCCCGACGAGTCCGTTGGGTTCGATTCAACGGGGTGCGGGCGATGTCCTCGTTTGGGCCGACTCCTTCGCGATTCGCGACGCCGAGTTGAAAGCTGAGACGCGTGGAAACCAACCCGGTGGCGACGTGCGCATCGAGCTTTCCGGTGATCTCGTGCTCTCACAGCTCGGCCTGGAAGACACGGGGATCTTCGCAGGGAGCGGGCTGAAGTTCGGCGTACTCGTCGTCGCGGGGCTCGGTGACGGCGGCAACGTGGCGATCCGCGCGCACCGCGTGCTGCTCGAGGGTGGCGCGAGGATCAGCACGTCGAACCTGCTCGGCGGTCGCGCTGGGGAAATCTCGATCGAGGCCACGGAGTCCGTGCAGGTGCGCAGCCGCGACGTCAACGGCCAGCGCAGCGCCGTCTTCAGCAACGCCGAGCTGAACGCCTCGGGGGGGCGGATCTTCGTGCGTGCCCCGCTGCTCCTGATGTCGGATGGCGGCGCACTGGTGGCGCAGACCGCCGGCCTCGGGTCGGGCGGCGACATCGAAGTGCAGGTCGGCCGTCTCGTGCTCGAAGGTACCGCCCGCATCGACTCGAGCACGCGCAGTGCAGGGACGGCGCCCGGGTCGGGTGGCCGCATCGTCGTGCGGGCCTCGGAGTCGATCGCGATCTCCGGGCGCCAGGACGATGTCGAGTTCTCGGGCATTACCTCGCTCTCCCAGCCCGAGGCCACGGGCGACGGCGGCACGATCGAGATCACGACACCCTCCCTCCTGATCACCGACGGCGGCGAGGTGAGCGCGCGCTCTCTCGGCGCCGGGGGCGCGGGGTCGGTCTCGATCGACGGCGCGACCGAGGTGCGGCTGCTGCGCGACGGCAGGATCACGACCAGCGCCGAGGCTTCGGTCGGCGGCGGCATTGCGATCCGCGCCTCCGAGCTGGTCTACCTGCTCGACTCGCGGATCGAGACCAGCGTGGCCGCGGGAGCGGGCGGCGGCGGCGACATCGAGATCGACCCCGAGATCGTCGCGCTCAACCGCGGCACGATCCGCGCAGGCGCGGACCTCGGCGACGGTGGCAGCATCCGCATCGTCTCGGGCCAGTTTCTGGCGACACCCGACAGTGTCGTAGATGCTCGCAACAGCCTCGGCATCAGCGGCGAGATCTCGATCACGGCGCCCGACGCCGACCTGTCGGGCCAGCTCGCCGTGCTGCCCGCGGGCTTCGCCGACCCATCCGCGCTGCTGCGCTCGCCGTGCGCGGCGCGCGCGCGCGAAGGCTCGAGCTTCGTGGTCGCGCCGGGCGCCGCACCGGTCGGTGGCGACGCCGCTCCGAGCGCGCCGCTCGAGCCGCCGCCCGCCTGTCCCCTCCAGTGATAGGATCGCCGCGATCCACGCCGGAGGAGCCATGAATCGCCTCGAGGGAAAGCTCGCGCTCGTGACGGGCGCAGCCCGCGGTCTCGGCGCGCAGATCGCAGTGCGCTTCGCCGAGGAAGGCGCGCGCGTGATCGTGAACGACCTGTCGCAGGCGGCGGCGGAGAAGGCGGCCGCGGAGGTCGGCGGCGAGGCGATCGCGGCCGACGTCTCCGACTCGCGCGCGGTGGCGCGCATGTTCGAGCAGGTCGCGCGCCGGCACGGCCGGCTCGACGTGCTGGTGAACAACGCGGGCATCAGCGGGATCGAGAGCGACCCCGACAAGGCCAAGCTCTTCCGCGAGCGCGGGCTGCAGCAGGCCGCCGAGGCCGCGGCCGGCGGCCCGATCCGCACCCACACCGACGCCACGATCGAGACCAGCGACGAGGACTGGCGCCGCATGCTCGCGGTGCACCTCGACGGCACCTTCTACTGCTGCCGCGAGGGCCTCAAGCTGATGGCGCGCCACGACTCCGGGTCGATCATCAACATGGGCTCGATCATGGGCACGGCCGGCGGCGGCGGCGCGCCCGCGTACTGCGCCGCCAAGGCGGGGATCCTCGGCCTGACGCGCGCGCTCGCGCGCGAGGTCGTCACGCGCAAGATCCGCGTGAACGCGATCGCGCCGGGCTGGATCGACACCGACATGACCGCCCCGCTCGCCGAGTACCGCCAGCTGATCGCGATGCAGACGCCGATGGGCCGCTTCGGTGAGCCCGACGACATCGCCTGGGCCGCGGTCTACCTGGCGAGCGAAGAGGCCAAGTTCGTGACCGGCCAGGTGCTGTCCCCGAACGGCGGCTGGTACATGAGCCAGTAGAGGCGGCTGGCACATCCTGCGCAATTTGCGTAGCAATTTACGCAGGGTGCGTAGATCGCTCGACGAAGCCCTGTTCCCTGGTGTGCGCGGGCGGCTGCTGGCCGCGCTGTTCCTGAATCCAGGTCGGTGGTGGTACCTGAGCGATCTCGCGCGCCACCTCGGTGTGCCCGCTTCGAGTCTCCAGCGCGAGCTCGCGCGCCTGTCCTCCGCCGGGATCCTGCGGCGCCGGCGAGACGCGGGTCGCGTCTACTACCAACCCGACCCCGATTGCCCGTTTCTGTCGGATCTCTGTGCGCTGCTGTCCAAGACGACGGGCCTCGTGCCGCGCGTGAAGGCTGCGCTCCAGCCACTCGCGGCGGAGATCGACGCTGCGTTCATCTACGGGTCGGCCGCTCGCGGTGAAGACGCGGTGACCAGCGACGTGGACCTGATGGTCGTCGGCGGCATCGGTCTGCGCCGACTCGCGCCTGTGTTGCGGCGCCTTCACGCCGAACTCGGCCGCGAGATCCATCCCGTCTCGTATACGCCAGTCGAGTTCGCGGCGAAGCGGCGAGAGCGCGACTCGTTCCTGGCGTCGGTCCTCGCGGGAGCGAAGGAGTTCGTGCTCGGGAGCGAGGGTGACCTGGGAGCACCTCTTGGCGGAGAGGCGCGTCGCGCGCGAGCGCCCGCGAAGGGCCGAGCTCGCCGAGGTTCGCGCCGCCGCCGAGCAAGCACTCCGTGACGCGGGCCTGTGAGGGGCCGGCGCTCAGGCGAGGGGGTTACGCCAGCGCAGACCCGGGAAGCGAGAGAAGTCGCCGTCGTTCGAGTGGAGCTCTGCCTGATGCTCGATCGCCAGCGCGGCGAGGTGGAGATCGCTGGCCAGGGTCCCGAGCGTCCCGACGGCCGCCGCCAGCCCGTCGAGCAAATCGAGGTGACGCGAGCCCGGATTCACGATCTCCACGTGAGGCCGCTCCAGCCACGACCGCACGTGTCCGAGCGCTTTGGCCGGGGTGACGGGAGCGAGGAGAGCGCGCCTGCTCGTCGCGATGCGCAGGTATCCCAGAATGGCGACCCAGGCGAGTCCGACGCGCTCGCTGCCCGATAGGCTCGACTCCCACCACTCCAGCGCTCGCTCGTGTTGCGGCGCAGCGTCGTTGTAGGCGTAGACGAGCAGGTTCACGTCGGGAAGGATCAGCGCCGCCCTCGACTCCGCTCGACGCCGGACGTGAACTCTTCGACCTCGAGCTCGTCCGAGAGCTGGTTCAGCCGGCTCGGGTCGACGCCGGGCTGGAAGGGGCTGGAGAACGGCTCGACCTTGAAGCGCGTAGCTCGCCGCCCGGGCTTCTCGCCCATGCGCAGGCCACGCCGCAGTGCCGCGTTCAGCACCTGTTTGAGGGAGCTCCCCGTTCGGCGCATCTCGGCGCGCAGCTCGCGGGCGACGTCCTCGTCGAGGGTCAGCGTCGTGCGCACGACGGCATCTTGATGCACTCTCGGCCTGACAGCAAGATGCAGGCCAGCCGCTGGCGCCTTTGCCGCTTGGCCGCCCTGGTGGGCTGCGGAGATTCACTGGCCAGTGAGCGGCCGGGATGGGCCAGGAATGGTCAGTACCGCCTTCGCCCGTTCCGTCGGTGATATTCTCGCCCCGAGCAGACCGAAGGAAGGGGCGCGCATGGAATTCGAGACGATCGTCGTCAAGACCGAGGGGCCGCTCGGGCACCTGATCCTGAACCGTCCCGACCGGCTGAACGCGATCGGCGCGACCATGCTGCGCGAGATCGCGCGTGCCGCGCGCTGGTTCGACGAGCAGGCGGACGTGCGCGTGGTGATCGTGCGCGGCGAGGGCCGCGCGTTCTCGGCCGGCGCTGACCTGCGCGACACGCCGGTCGGCGCTGCGAACCCCGCGTCGAACGCGCCGTGGCACGTGCGGCGCGAGGTCGGTCAGCTCGGCCTGCGCATGGCCGACGCGCTCGAGTCCATGCGCGCGATCACGATCGCGCAGGTGCAGGGCTACGCGATCGGCGGCGGCCTGGTCCTGATGATCGCCTGCGACCTGCGCGTCGCGGCCGAGGACGCCGTGTTCTCGATCCCCGAGATCGACATCGGCATCCCGCTGGCGTGGGGCGGCATCCCGCGCCTGGTCCGCGAGATCGGCCCCGCCATGACCAAGGAGCTGGTGATGACCTGCCGCCGCTTCACCCCCGCCGAGGCGCACGCGCTCGGCGTGGTGAACCGCGTCGTCCCCGCCGCGCGCCTCGACGCCGAGGTGCGCGCGCTCGCCGACACGCTCCTCGCCAAGCCGAGCGTCCCCGTGATCATCACCAAGGAGCACACGAACGCCGTCACCCGCGCGATGGGCGCCGGCTTCACCGCCTTCGCCGACGGCGACGCGCTCCTCGCCAACGCCTTCGACCCCGCCAGCCGCGAGGCCGCGCGCGCCTACCAGGAGAAGACCTTCGGCAAGCGCAGCCGGACCTGATCGCATGCGCTCCCGCGACACCTCGCCCGAGGCCCACCGCGTCCAGCTCGAGATCCTGCGCCGAAGCAGCCTGTCCGAACGGCTGCTCTGCGCTCTGCAGGCGGCGGACGAAGGACGCGAGCTGGTCGCCTGCGGCATCCGCATGCGCCATCCCGACTACGACGAGCGAGACGTGCAGCGAGCGCTCCGGCGCCTCTGGCTGGGTGACGAGCTCTTCCGCGCCGCGTACGCCGGGGAGCCGCTGCTCGATCCGTGAGCCACGCGGACTTGCTGCGCCGCGTGGTGGGCTTTCTCGATGCTGCCGGCGTTCCCTGTATGCTCACTGGCTCGACGGCGAGCAGCGCGAACGGGATGGACCGGGCGACACGCGACATCGATCTGGTGATCGAAGGCGATGCGCCTGCGCCGTCAGTTCAACGTGATCGATCTTGCGACCGGCCCGAAGGTCGACGCCGGAGGACGTGATCCTCTCGAAGCTCGAATGGGCAGCCGCGGGCGGGTCCGAGCGCCAGCTCGAAGACGTGGCAGGGATCCTTTCTGTCCGCGGGTCGCGTCTCGACCGCGTCTACATCGAACGCTGGGCCCGCGAGCTCGGCCTCGTGGCGCTATGGGAGCAGGCTCGTTCAATGGTGGAGGACGAAGGCTGAGCCGCCGAGTACGGGGCCACGACGCGCGAGAGCTCGTGTCAGTGCCCTCCCAGCGCCGAGTGGAGGGCGAGTAGGATCCGTTCGGGCTGAGCGAGTTCGAAGGAACTCCCGCCTGCCCAGAGCGGGGCATCTAGAGCGAGGTGCTTGTAGAGGCTCGCGGCCACCGCGATCGTCCGCTTCGGCGCGAACTCCAGGCGATGTCGCAGCGCGATGTCCGCGAGTCGCGCGCTCTGGCTCGGCAAGCGGCCTGCCCAACGGTGAACGAACTTCTCGGCCGGAAGGTGGTTGCTCTTCGCGGTGTTCTGGCGTGCGTGCGCGAGCACCAGGTTCTCGAGTGTCGAGAGCGCGTGCCGCGACCAGGGAATGAAGTGATCCACGTGGGCGTCCGACATCCGGAGGGTCGCGCCGGAGTAGAAGCACTGGCCCTTTTGCAGGCTGAGTAGGTCGCGTCGAAGCTCCAGCGACGCGACCTCTCGGGGTGCGCCGAACAGGTGAGCGAGGAGCCGGTCCTGCTCGCGGTCGAGCCCGTTCAGCGCGGCCACCTTGCGCCCGAACTCGAACTCGATCAGCGGTCGCAGCGCCGGCGAGAATTGGAGCAGGTCGTCGGCGGCGCCGGGCAAGAGCTCGAGCGTGCACTTCGTCCCCGACGAAGTCCGGGCTGGCCGCGGCTCGTACAGGAAGCTCGCCTTCTGACGACCCAACGTCTGGAGCCGCGGGATGGGGTTCTTGACCAGGGCCGCCTCGACGCGTTCGACCGCCCGCTCGTACTCAGGCCCGCATGCTGCGATTGCCTGCTCGATCCGCGTGGTCTCGTCCGCTCCGCTGGCCTTGCGCAGGTCGGCGACTGCTCGAAGGTATACGTGCGGCCCCTTGGCACTCGCGTTGACCTGCGCGAGCGTGATCGCCGAGCCGTCCGCGCGGACGAACGGCAGCGCGTGCCGCCAGTGCAAGCCGATCACCCGCCGAGCGAGATCGACACTCCGAAGGTGCGGAGGAGGGACGCCGTCCGCGCTGGCCCCCTCGACGCAGCTGTCGAGGATCGCGAGTAGGAGGGCGAGCTTGTGAGTCCCGTGCTTCGGCCCCTCCGTGACGATCGCAAGGATACGCTCGAGCAAGGCGCCGGCCATCAAATCCTCGCAGGCGAGCCTCTCTGCCTACCTTCCCCCCATCTGCCCCGGGACGTGGTTGGAGCAGTGGAAGTGGACCATGCGCCAGTCGTCGCTGGCGCCCGGCTGGCGCTGCCAGACCTCGGTGCAGCGGGCGTCCTGGGAGACGCGCCCCAGCGGGCCGAAGTCGGCCTCGAAGTGCAGCAGGTAGGCGACCCATGCGGCGTCGCCGGAGACGCTGACGCGCTCGTCGCGCGCGATGCTCTTCGCGGGCTTGCTGCCCGGAGACACGCTGCGCAGCATGTCCCAGAGCTCGCAGATGTGATCGACGCCGTAGTAGTTCGACTGGTTCAGGTTCCACCAGGTGAGCGCGTCCTTGCCGGGCGCCATGTGCGCGCGCAGGAACGCGGTCTCGCCCGTGCAGTTGGCGGCGATGAAGCCGTCGTGCAGCTCGCGGATGCGCTTCTCGTCGGGGGTCATCGTTGTCCTCCTGCAGCGGGGCGGGCGTCGGCGAGCGCGCGCACGAGCGCCGGGTGCTCGTCGGGCGCGGCGAAGAGCGCGACGGAGAGCTCGTCGATGCCGGTGGCGGCGTAGGCGGCGAGCGCGTCGCCGAGGCCGTCGGGCGTGGAGACGAGCGCGATCGCGTCGATCACCTCGGGCGTGAAGACGCGCAGCGCGGCGAACAGGCCGCCGCTCTGCGCGGAGTTGACCAGCGCGCCGGGTGCGATCGCGCCGCGCGCCAGGTACTCGGCCATGCCGGGCTCGGCCATCGCAAACAGAGGGAGCACCGACTTGCGCGCGGAGTCGAGATCCTTCGCGATCACACCAAGTGCTAACGCGGTGATGCGGAAGTCGCCGCGCGCGCGGCCGGCAGCGGCGAGCTCGCGCTCGATCTCGCGCACGCTGTCTGCGAGGTACGCGCGCGACGCGCCGACCGAGAGCGAGACGCCGTCGGCGACGCGCGCCGCGGTGCCGAGCATGCGCGGGCGGATCGCCATCAGGTCGAGCGGCGGCGCGCCGGTCGCGTGCGCGAGCTTGAAGCCGCGAAAGGCGTAGCGCTCGTACGACACGTTCATCTCGGTCCCGGCGAGCGCGGCGCGGAGCGCGCGCACGAAGCTCTCGCACGCGCGGGCGGGACCCTCGATCGCCTGCCCGAGCTTCGCGACGAGCCCCGGATCGCCGGTTCCCACGGCCGCGCGCACGCGCCCCGGGAAGCACTCGCAGAGCGACGCGAGCTCCATCGCGGTCGTGGCGGGGTGTCGCGTTGCTGTCGACAGGCCCACCACGCCGACCTCGAGCCGTTCGCTCTCCCGCAGGTACAGCGTCGCGGGGACGATCGCGTCGTGGAACCCCACGTGCTCCGCAACCCAGACGCCGTCGAGCCCCGCGCGATCCGCCTCCCGCAGCGCCGGCAGCGTGCTCGCGATCGGCGCCATCCCCGTAAAGGCCAGCGAGATCCTCATCGAGCCATTCTATGCTGGCAACGCCTAGTTCCGGTGGTCGAGCCAGGCGAGGATCTCGGCCGAGAAGCGCTCGAAGCGGTCCGGAGCGCGCAGCAGCACCTCGTGCACGCGGAGTCGCGCCTCGATCGATGCTCGGCGGATCGTCACAGCGGCCGTCCGAGCAGGTAGTGGTTCTGCACGCGGCGCAGGTGGTTGGTGTCGAGGTAGACCTGGAGCAGGCGTTCCTCCTGGACGTCGGCGGCCTCCGCGTCGCGGGCGAAGACGCGCCGGCCGCCGTCGATCACCTCGAAGGCGAGCACGGGCGTCTGGTCGCTGACGAGCGAGAGATCGATGGGTAGTTCCGTCGCTCGGGCGAGGGCCAGGCGAAGTCTCTCGCGGTCGGCGAAGGTCAGCTCCGCGCCCGGCGCGAGGATCAGCGCCACGTCGAGGTTGCTCTTCGGACGCTGCTCGCCACGCGCGCGCGAGCCGAAGAGGTACGCGGCGAGCACCGCGGACTCGTCACGCACGGCGGCCGCGATCGCGGCATCGGCGCGCGGATCGGCCGGGCTCTCCATCGGCTCCAATCTAGCGCCCGTCTCGCGGCGGAGGACGCGCCGGTGAGTCGCTACTTGCCGATGCGCGCGAAGTGGGGCGGGCGGCGCTCGAGGAAGCTCGCCACGCCTTCCTTGAAGTCGGGGCGCCGGCCGCTCTCTGCCATCAGCCGGTTCGCGTCGCGCATCGCCTCGCCGAGCGGGAGCATCAGGTGACGGTAGACCTGCTGCTTCATCACCATGAGCGACGTCGGCGAGGTAGTCGCTGCGAGCTCCTCGATGTAGGCGCGCGTCTCGGCGAGCAGCTTCTCGGCGGGGAACACGCGGTTCGCGAGTCCGATGCGCTCGGCCTCGACGGCGTCCATGCGGCGCGGGCTCCAGAGCAGGTCGAGCGCGCGCGACGGGCCGAGCAGGCGCGGCAGGATCCAGCTCGCGCCGTGCTCCGCGATCAGGCCGCGCTGTCCGAAGGCGATGGTGAAGCGCGCCTGGTCGCTCGCGAAGCGCAGGTCGCAGAGTGCCGCGATCGCGAGGCCGAGTCCGGCGACCGGTCCGTTCACGGCGGCGACGAGCGGCTTCCGGATCGAGAGCAGGTAGCCGAACGTCACCTGGAAATCGGGGCCCAGCGAGGGATCGCCGGGACTGGCTTCCAGCGCAGGATCGCCCTCGAAGCCGCGGCCTCCCGCCTCGCCGGCTGCGGCCTGGGCGGAGAGGCCGCGCATGTCGGCGCCCGCGGAGAAGCCGCGCCCCGCGCCGGTGAGAATGATTCCGACGACGCGAGCGTCGCCTTCCGCCGCCGCGAGCGCGTGGCGCAGCTCCGAGAGCATGCGCCCGGTGAGCGCGTTCAGCTTCTCGGGGCGGTTCAGCGTGATCGTCGCGACCGGCTCGGCGACCTCGTAGAGGATCTCCTGGTACATGCGCGTCTCCTCGTCGTCGCCACAGCCTACGCCGTGCGCGCTGGTTTGGGGAACGCGTCCATTTGCGCGCGGAGTCGGGTAGCGTTGGAGAAAGGATGAGCGACCGCGACGCCGAAGCGATCCGCACCTACCACGCCGCCACCTGCCACGACGAGGCGCGCCTGCGCGCGGGTCCCCAGGGGCTCGACTGGGAGAACCAGCCGATTCCCTGGAAGCTCTACCGCGGGCTCGAGGCGCTCGCGCTGCCGCATGCGCTCGATCCGGGCAGCGTCCCGGCGCTGCGTGCGCTCGCGCCTCTGGAGTCCTCCGCGTGTGCGAGCGCGACTCCCGACCTCGCGACCCTGGCGCGTCTGCTCCTTTTCTCGGCGGGCGTCACCAAGCGCAAGCGCGTCCCGGGCGGCGAGAGGCAGATGCGCGCGTATCCGAACACCGGCGCGCTCTACCACGTGGACCTCTACCTGGTGTGCGGCGCGCTTCCCGGGCTCGATGCGGGCGTCTATCACTTCGGCCCACACGACTTCGCGCTGCGGCGGCTGCGTGCGGGCGACTGGCGCGGGGCGTGCGTGGCGGCGAGCGGCGGCGAGCCGCACCTGGCACGGGCTCCGGCGCTGCTCGTTTCGGGCGCGACGTGGTGGCGCAATGCCTGGAAGTACCGCGCGCGCGCCTATCGCCACGCGTTCTGGGACGCGGGCACGCTGCACGCGAACCTGCTAGCGCTCGGAGCCGTGGCGAGCCTCGCGCCGCGGCTAGTGCTCGGCTTCGCCGATCGCGACGTCGAGGCGTTGCTCGCGCTCGACCCCGAACGCGAGGGTGCGCTCACTATGGTTGCGATCGGCGCGGGCGACGAGGCTTCGCTCGCGCCGAGGCCGGCTCCGCTCGAGCTCGAGACGGAGCCGCTCTCGCGGCACGAGCTCGACCAGCCGGAGATCCGTGCCGCTCACGCCGCGACGTCGCTGCCGGACGCAGAGGCGGCCTCGCGCTGGCGGGCCGCGGCCGCCCCGCTCCGGGCGGATCCGCCGGCACGAGGGAAGCTCTTCCCGCTGCCATCCACCGCAGCCGATGCGGCCCCGTCCGAGCCGCTCGCGTCCGTGATCCTGCGGCGCGGCTCGACTCGCGAGTTCGACGCGCAGGCGTCGCTCTCGCTGGAAGAACTTGCGCGCGTGCTCGACGCGGCGGCGGCAGGCGCGCCCTCCGACTTCGCCGAGTGGGGCGCCTCGCTCCTCGATCTGTATCTGATCGCGCACGCCGTCGAGGGTCTGCCCCCAGGCGCGTACTACCTGCGGCGCGGCGAGCGCGCGCTCGAGCTCTTGCGCGAGGGGCACTTCCGGCGCGAGGCCGGCCGGCTCGCACTGGGGCAGCCGCTCGGTGCCGACGCCTGCGCCGACCTCTACTCGCTGTGCGACCTCGAGTCCGTGCTCGTGCAGCTCGGCGCCCGCGGCTACCGTGCCGCGCAGCTCGAGGGCGGGATCGCGGGCGGGCGCGCGTACCTGGCGAGCTACGCGCAGGGCTTCGGCGCGACCGGGCTCACGTTCCTGGACGGCGAGGTCGTCGACTTCTTCTCGCCTCACGCCGCCGGCAAGGCGGTGATGTTCCTCGTCGCGCTGGGCCGCTCCGCCCGGCGCCGCCGGGACTGAGGCTCACGACGGCGGCATCTCCTGGAACTGCGGCAGCCCGTCGCTGATCTCGTACCACGGCGCCTTCGAGCCGACGTAGATGTTCGCCATGGGCCGCGCAATCGGGTCGTCGTCGAGGCCGCCCGCGGGGATCAGCACCAGCGGCGCCTGCTGGAACACGCGCGGCACCGGCGAAGCGCACTGGCGGCAGAACGAGTTCCCGAAGAACTGCGCGCCCGCCAGGAAGAACTCCTTCACCTGCTCCTTGCCCGAGAGCCAGCGGAACGCCTGGTGCGTCACGAAGATCTGTGTCGAGAACGCTGCGCTGCGCGCCTTGCGGCAGCGCGAGCAGTGGCAGCTCCCCATGCGCGGCGGCACGCCGTCGGATTCCCACGTGACGGTCCCGCAGAGACAGCTCCCCGCGATCGTCCCCGTGCGCGCGAGCTTCGGTCGCGGCGGAGTCGGTAGCTTGGGGTCGGCCCAGCCGGCCGGCGTGATGTCGTACGCCGTCACGCCGTCTTGGATCTCGAACCACGGCGCCTTGGAGCCGACGTAGATGTGGGCGATGGAGCGCACGCCGGGATCGCCATCGAGCAGGCCGGCCGGCATGAACAGGGCGTCGCCGTGCGGAGGTCCCGGGAGCTTGGAGCCGCAGACGGCGCAGAACGCGCGCTTCACTCCGGGTGACGACTCGTAGTACGCCTGAGCGCCGTCGCCCTTCTTCCAGCGGAAGCCCGCCGTTGGCGCCCCGACGAAGGTGGAGAACGCGGCGCCGTGCAGCTTGCGGCAGAAGCTGCAGTGGCAGTGGCCCATCATGTGGAACGGGCCGTCGACCTCGAACGCGAAGCGACCGCAGACGCAGCTTCCGGTGACCATCGAAGCCCTCCCCTCGAGAGGAGCCTCGATTCTACGCCGGGGAGAGTTCCAGGTGCTTCGGCCCGCGGACCAGGAAGGAGTCCACCAGCTCGGGCTCGCCCACCGCGCGCAGTCGGGGCAGGTGCGGCGCCAGCGCCTCGAGCGCCACGCGCGCCTCGAGCCGAGCGAGCGACGCGCCGAGGCAGAAGTGCTTGCCGAAGCCGAACGCGATGTGCCCCTGTGTGTCGCGGTCCAGGTCGAAGCGGTCGGGATCGGGAAAGCGCCGCTCGTCGCGGTTGGCCGAGCCGATCAGTGCGGCGACGATCGCATCCTTGGGGATGCACGTGCCCGCGATCTGCACGTCGGCGAGCGCCTTGCGGAACACGAGCTGGATCGGCGGATCCCAGCGCAGCGTCTCCTCGATCACTTGCGGCACCAGCGCCGGATCGGCGGCCACGCGCGCGAGGGCTTCCGGGTGGCGCAGCAGCGCGCGCACGGCGTTGCCGATCAGGTTGGTCGTCGTCTCGTTCCCCGCGACCAGGAGCAACGCGACGAACTGCACCACCTCGCGGTCGCTGAGCCCGACCTCGCCTGCCTGGTTGCCGACGAGCACGCTGACCAGGTCGTCCGTCGGCGCACGCCGCCGCTGGTGTGCGATGCGCTTCATGTACGAGATCATCTGCGTGAGCGCGCGGCTGAACTCGAGCGAGTAGGGCGTAGCGCGGCCGGCGCCGGTGGCGTTGTGAATGATCGCGTCCGACCAGCGCTTGAAGTCGCGCTGGCGCTCGGGCTCCACGCCGAGCATCTCGGCGATGATCGTGACGGGGAGCGGAATCGCCAGCTCGCCGACCAGCTCCAATCCCTGCCCGCGGCGCAGCTTCTCCAGGCAGGTGTCGACGACCTCCTGCGCGCGCTTCTCCCACGACGCGATCCGCCGCGGCGTGAAGCCGCGGTTCACGAGAGCGCGCAGCCCGGTGTGCCGCTCGCCGTCCTCCGCGATCAGGTTGCGCGCAGACGCGAACGTGAAGGGATTCATGCGCGTGCGCAGGAACATCAGCCCGAGGAAGCGCACCACCGGCCACGAGAGCGGCGGCATCGCGTCCTGGCCGTTGTTCATCAGCATCATGAACATGGCGCGCGACGAGAACACGTCGTCGCGCCGCAGCACGCTCTGCACGTCGTCGTAGCGCGACACGCACCAGACGTTGGCGCCCGGCGCGAAGTGGACGGGCGCGCGGTCGCGCAGCTCGCGGAAGTGCGGATACGGATCGCGGCGGAGCTCGGGCAGGAACGGGTCGTAAGCGACGGGGCTGGTCACGGCTCGATCTCCTCCGGGAAGTCGTCGAACGGGAAGGGCGCCCGCTCCTCGTTGTACGTCACGTAGCGCCCCATACGGTAGCCATACGCGAGCACGCGGTTGGCGAAACGCCGCACCCGCTCGCTCGGCGGCGCCTTGGTCACGAATGCGACGATCAGGCTGAACGCGACCAGCGTGATCAGCACGGTCTCGACGACCTGGTAGATCAGAATGAAGAGCAGGCTCTTCACGAGCCGCAGCGTGGTCTCCGGCCGCTCGATCACACCATCCTCGAACTCCGAGCTCTCGACATGCTGGACCATTGGTTTCTCCTCGCCACAGGCTGACGCAATCCCCATGCCGGCCTCCAGGTCCCCGGGACCTCCGCCGTCGCATCGAGACGGCACAGGTGCAGTGCCAACCAGGCAGCTACCGCAGCCCCCGGCCGGCAATGGGTTGGAAACGAAGTTGGATCCGAGCTCACAGAGGCCAAGCGCATATCATCGATCAAGTACCTGAAATAGCTAATGGTAATTCTGTCCTCGGCCCTGCCTTGACTTGGAAACGAAGCGGAACATGATTGTGCCATGGCTGTCCTCTACGAGCTGCCTCGAAGCTGGATTGGCTACGACCCCGCGACCCTGCTCCAGCCGCTTTCCGAGGCAAAGGCTGCGCTACTGGCGTTGACTCAGATCCCCTACCAGCGGAGTTGGGCGGACGACCTGCAGCGCATCCAGCTCAAGCGCGAGGTGGCGGGAACATCGCGCATCGAGGGCGCCGAGTTCACCGAGATGGAGCTGGAGGCCGCGCTCCGGCAGACACCCGAGAACCTCGCAACGCGCTCGCAGCGGCAGGCCGCGGCGGCCGTCGCCACCTACCGGTGGATTGCGAAGTTGCCGAGCGATCGCCCGATCGACGAAGCGCTGATCTACGACGTGCACCGCCGTCTCGTTACGGGTTGCGATGACGACCACTGTCCGCCGGGCATCCTCCGCGGCCGCGACCAGAACGTGACCTTCGGCACGCCGCGCCACCGCGGCGTCGAGGGCGGCGAGGCGTGCGCCGAGGCGCTGCGCGGACTCGTCGAGTCCACAGCCACGGGCTTCCGCGCACACGATCCGCTCGTGCAGGCATTGGCGCTGCACTACCACTTGGTGGCGATGCACCCGTTCCTCGACGGCAACGGCCGCACTGCTCGCGCGCTCGAAGCGCTGATGCTGCAGCGCGTCGGGCTGCGCGACACGCTGTTCATCGCGATGTCGAACTACTATTACGAGGAGAAGCCGGCCTATCTACAGGCGCTCAACGATACGCGCGCCGCGGGCCACGATCTCACGCCCTTCCTCCGCTTTGCGCTCAAGGGGATCGAGACGCAGTGCCGGCGGCTCTTCGGCGAGATCCGTCTCCACGTCGCCAAGGCTCTGTACCGCAACACCGTTGCGGATCTCTTCGGTCGGCTTCGGTCACCGCGAAAGCGCGTCATGTCTGCGCGTCACGTGCAGCTCCTGAACCTATTGCTCGACGAGGGTAGCCTGGCTCTGAGCGCACTCTCGAAAAGAGCGGCGCCTTTCTACGCGCTCAGGAACCCGGAAAAGGCGCTGGTACGCGACCTCAATTACCTGCTTCGCCTCGAGGCCATTGCGTTCGTCTCCGAGGGCGACAGCTACATCTTTGGAATCAACCTCGACTGGCCGACGCAGATCACCGAGACGGAGTTCTTCCGCCGCGTGAAGGAGATGCCCAAGGGCAAGGTCTACGGCTTCCTCTCGTCCTGATCCCGCGAGCCGCTACCTGGTGCGATCGCCCTTCGTGCCCCGGAGCGCGAGGTCGACGCCCGGGAGGCGGCGCTCCGCGGGGCGCTCGCGCGGGTGGCCGCCCATGTGGGCGGTGACCAGGAAGTCGGCGAAGGCGGACTCCATCGCTGCGGAGAAGCCGACGAGGTCGTGCATCTTGTTGGTGGCGAGCTTGGCCATGCGCAGCGTGCCGTAGCCCTGCTCGGCGACACGGCGCGCCCACGCCAGCGTCTCGCGCTCCAGGTCCTGCTTCGGGTAGACGCGGTTCACGAAGCCGAGCGCGCGCGCCTCTTCGGCGTCGATGAAGCGGCTCTCGAACAGCAGCTCCTTCGCCTTGCGGAAGCCGACGTCGAACGGGATCGAGAAGTACTCCACCTGACCCGCGAGGAAGCGCGCGTCGGGCGAGGCGAAGATCACGTCCATCGCGGCGGCGATCATCCAGCCGCCGTAGATGCAGTAGCCGCTCACCATCGCGACCGTGGGCTTGGGCAGGTTTCGCCATTTGAGCGTGAGATCGAGGTTGTACTTGCGGAAGGCCTCGTACTCCTCGATGCCGACCCGCGGCGTGCCGCGCGCCTTGTAGTCGGCGATCTGCTCGGGCGTGCCCAGGTCGTGTCCGGCCGAGAAGTGGTCGCCCTCGCCGCGCACCACCGCGACGCGGATCGCGCGGTCCTGCTGTGCTCTGTCGAGCGCCACGTCGAGCTCGTCGAGCAGCTGCCAGCTCTGCGCGTTGCGGTAGCGCGGGCGCGCCAGCGTGACGAGCGCGACCGCCCCGTCGGTCTCGTAGCGAACGTCCTTCAGCTCCATCGGAGTCCTCCCGGAGTCGCCTCCGGGAGCACTCTACCCCGGGTCAGGTGTCGGAGGAGTCGTCGCGGGGCCAGCGGCCGCTGCGGAAGGCCGTGCCATTGACCCGGGGCTCCGCGAGCCGGAACGCGACGTGCGCGTAGGCCGGACCAGGTTCAGCGACGCGCGCAAGCGCGCCGTGCTCCTCCCAGACGTCGCGGCCGAGCTCGCCGACGCTTGCGCTCGACTCCAGCCAGAGGGCGGCCTCCGGGCTTTCCTCGAGGAGCCGCTCGGCGATGGCGCGGTCCCTGGGCGCGAGCTCGCCGTCGAGCAACGCGGACAGGAGCAGCGCCTCGTCTTCGCTGACGGGCGCCGCGAGTCGTCGTGGGCTCACGGCGCGAAGCCCAGCGCAGTGAGCTCTCGCACGAGCCGCCCACGCGCAGCCGCAAGCGACGGGCCGACCGTGTTCTGGCTGATTCCCCGGGTCTCCGCGATCGCCTTGTAGGACAAGCCGTCGATCTCCTTCAAGATCCAGATCTCGCGCTGCGCTTCGGGGAGCTCGGCGAGTGCCTGGAGCAGCGCGCGCCGAATCCGGGCGCAGCCGAGCTCGCGCTCGGGGTCGCTGGGATCCGCATCGTCGCCGAGGGCACGCGCATGCGGGCGCGCGACCCGCGCGCGCAGGTAGTCGAACGCGGCGTTGCGCGCGATGCGGCACACCCAGCCCGGAAAGCTGCCATCGACGCGCAGGCTACCCCGCTGCGCCCACAGCCGCTCGATGGCCTGCGAGGCGACGTCCTCGCGATCGGCGGGCGGGGCGATGTAGCGCAGCACGGCCTCGACCTGTCGCCGCGCGATCGACAGCGCCTGCGCGATCTGCGCCGAATCGAACGGTCGTCCGTGGTCGCGCGTCTCCGGCAAGCCCCCTCCCAACCGACGACAAGATAGACGTCGCCGGAGGCGGGATCGTTAGAGCGAGCCGAACGGCGGCCTAGGCGCCGAGCCGGCCGCCGACGAACCCTACGACCTCGGCGGCCAGGTCGACCGCCGTCGCCGCGGCGTCGCGTGTATAGACGCGCGCGGGGATGCTGTCGGGCAGTCCGTTGGGATAGCGCGTCGGAACGTAGTAGCCGTCGAGGATCGCCCAACGGAGGACGTGCTCTCGGAGCGCCGGCTCGGCTTCTCCAGCCTCGTGGCAGAGCCGCTCGACGGAGTGGCCGAGGACGATCTCCTCACCTTGCGCGTAGCGCAGCGCCTTCAGGGCCTTCTCGGCCAGCTGCTGCGCGAGGAAGCAGGCGATGTGATAGCCGCCCTGTTCGGCCAGTGCGCGCGCCCAGCGCAGGTCCTCGACTGCCTGCTCGAGCCAGCGCCTGCCCTCTTCATGCGGGGTCCTTCTCAACGAGCACTACCTCGCCGGCCAGCGCGTGCCGGAGGAACGGAAGGGAGCGCAGCCGCTCGAACTCGTCGGGCGTATAGCACAGCAGATCGGCGTCGACCGACAGCGCGAGAAGCGAATAGAGCTGCTCCAGGCGCTTGGCGATGGGCAGACTCGTCTCCATCACCACGAGGATGTCGAGATCGGTCAGCAGATCCGCGCGCCCGCGTGCATACGAGCCGAACAGGCTCACGCGGCGGACGTCCGAGCGCGCGCCGAGGCGCTCGCGAACCACGCTCACCGCTTCCTCGAGACGGCGCCGGTACGCCGCTCGCTTCTGACTCAGCCCGTGCTCCATCATCGCAGCCCTTCTGGATCTGCACCGAAGGTAGCGAGCAGCCCCTTCAGGCGATCGGGAGGCGCCGGCCGCCGCTCGCGAGCTCGATGTCGCTGAACTCGGCAGCCCCTTCGCCGTGCTGGAACAGCGCGACGGAGATCAGCCAGATCGCGACCACGCGCCGGGGCGGCGCGCCGATCGCGCGCGCGTAGTCGGCGCAGAGGGCGCGCTGCTCGCGCTGCCACGCGCCTAGCCCGTCGCTGCCGCTGCGCGTTACCAGGTGCGTCTCGCGCGGCGTCCACTGCGGGATCGGGCAGGCGAAGTGCGTCTCGGGCGGCAGGCAGGCGCTCCAGAAGTACGACAGGTCGCGCCCGTTCTCGAACTCGACCGCGAGCGACAGGTAGTCGTGCTGCAGGAGCTGGTCCTCGGGCTTGGAGGACGGCAGCTCGCGCACGCGCCAGCGCCACGCGACCTGCGTGTCGGGCGCAAGCTCGAAGTCGACGGGACGCCGCAGGATCGCGACGTCGTCGCGCAGGTGCGCTGCGATGCCGGGGCGACCGTCGACGTCGATCGAGCGGTAGGTCTCGCTCTGGCCCAGGAACCACAGGTACTCCCAGCCCGCGGGCGCCTCGATCGGCGCGACCAGGCGCGCGAGTTCGGCGGCCATCCGCGGCTCTTCGGGCGCGACGCGCCGCAGCGCCTCGAGCCCGGCGCGCGCGCTCCCGCGCCAGCGCAGGATCACCACCTCGAGCTCGCCGGAGAGCGCAGCGTACGCCTCGGCCGGCGTCGCGAGCGCGCCGTCGCGCGACGACCACTCGCCCTGATAGATGGCCAGCTCGAGCGGCCCGTCGTGGGGCGCGCGGAAGGTCTGCGTGTCGGCCTGCCCGCTCCAGATCGGGCCGCGCCCGCCCACTCGCGCCCAGAGTGCGTAACGCGGCCGCGACCAGAGCCCGGCGTCGGCCAGGATCACGACCCGTCCGCTGGCGAGAATGCTGACTTCCTCACCGCGAGCGACGCGGACGCCGGTGTCGCGCCACGGTGGCGTGTTGGCGGGCACGCAAAGCGTGCGCAGCTCCGCGACGTTCCGTACGCGCTCCGCATCGGTCAGCCGCGCGATCAGCCGTTCCCAGTGCGCCTGCAGCATCTTGCTTCTTCCTCGCCTCAGTCGAGAGGGATGAAGAGCGAGCGGCGGGGCTTTCCGTCCACTGAGCGGCTGATGTGGCCGCGGCCGGTGGTGTCTTCGGCGAGCAGGATCGAGCCGGGGCCGAGTCGTCGCTTCTCGCCGCTGCCGACCTCGATCTCGACCTCGCCGTCGAGGTTGATCACGAGCTGGCGGCGCGGCGCGTTGTGCCAGTCCAGCAGGTAGTCGCCGTCGGTCTCGCGGAAAATCACGCTCGACGCCTTCCACGCGCTCGAGATCCGGCCCATCGCGCCGCGATCGACCAGCGGGACGTCCACGTCCTCGAAGTGCGACTCGCCGTCGGCCCCGGTGTAGATCCGCAACAGCTTCACAGTGAGTCGTAGAGCGCGCCGTACAGCGCCTTGGGCCGCGGGTCGATCAGCCAGATCCCGTTCTTCATCTGGTTCATCGCGTAGCCGAAGCCGAGCTTCGCGTCGGGATCGGCGAAGCCGAGCGAGCCGCCGGCGCCGCCGTGACCGAACGAGCGCGGGTTGGGGCCCAGCTTCTCTGCGTCCGTCGAGATGAAGAAGCCGAGGCCGAGGCGCGTCGTGAGCGGCAGCACGGCGTCGGGGCCGTTCGACTGCTCGACCCAGGCGCGGGAGATCGTCTCGGGGCGCAGCAGCTCGACACCGTCCTGTGTTCCGCCGCGCCCGAGTGCGCCGTAGATCCGGGCGAGCGAGCGCGCGTTCGAGTGGCCGTTGGCGGCAGGCAGCTCCGCGGCGCGCCAGGCGCGGGAGTTCGCCATCTCGGGCGCGAACGGCGGATTCGTGAACGCCTTGGCCGCGACGCCTTCCGGGTCCTTCATCAGCTCCGCGAACAGGTTGGGCAGGTTCGGGTCGATCGGCTCCGGGATCAGCTCTGCGACGCGCGCGTCGAGGCCCGGGCCGAAGCCGATCTCGAAGTCGACGCCGAGCGGGCCGGCGATCTCGCGGCGCACGTACGTGCCGACCGACACGCCGGTGATGCGGCGCACGACCTCTCCCACGAGCCAGCCGAACGTCAGCGCGTGGTAGCCGTGGCGAGTGCCGGGCGTCCACCAGGGCTTCTGCTCGGCGAGCGCCTCGGTCATGGCGCTCCACGAGTACAGGGCCTCGGGCGCCAGCGGCTTCTGCACCGCTGGCAGTCCGGCGCGGTGCGAGAGCAGCCAGCGCACCGGGAGGGTGGCCTTGCCGGCCTGCGCGAACTCCGGCCAGTAGCGCGCGACGGGAGCGTCGAGATCGAGCAGCCCGCGCTCGACCAGCCGCAGCGCCGCGAGCGCGGTGATGCCCTTGGTGGTCGAGAACACGTTCACGAGCGTGTCGCGGTCCCAGGGTCGCGTGCGGCTGGCGTCGGCGTGACCGGCCCAGAGGTCGATTACCGTTCTGCCGTCGAGCACGGCGGAGACCGACGCCCCCGTCTCCTCGCCCTGTGCAAAGTGCGCGGCGAACACCTCCTGGACGCGCTTGAACCGGGGATCACAGCTGCCGTGGATCTCGAGCGCCGGCATGAGGCCTCCTCCGTGAATGCGCGCATCCTATCAGCGGGATGCGCCTCGGAGGGGTGCTTCAGTGCCCGCGGCCGCGCGGCTCCTTGTCTTCGCGCTGGCGATCGTGCGAGCGGTGCTCCGGCTCGTCGGGCGGCGTGGAGGCTTCTGCAGGCGGCGCGGACTCGGGCCGTCTCTCCCTGTGCTCGCGGGGCTCCGCACGGAACACGCGGTTCGCCGGCTCGCCCGGCAGCTCGCTCTGCGGCTGGCGCTCGCGCGTCCGCGTCTCGCTGCGCTCCCGCGAGGGCCGCGGCTGCTCTCGCGGCTCAGGAGCGCGTGCCTCGCGCTGCTCGGGTGGGGCGGAGCGCGTGGGCTCTGCCTGGCGCTCGGAGCGACTCCGCTCCCGCTGCGTCGGCTCGGGCGCTGCCGTGGGTTCCGGCGCGCGACGGCTGGATGCGCGGCGCTCGCGCACATCGTCGAAGCGCGGCGGCGGCGCAGGGGCCGCTCGCTTCTCCGCGCCGTGCCGGCCGAAGGGCGGACGCTCCGCCGCTTCCTGCCCGCGGGGAGGCGGCTCGCGCGGCACCACGCGCGCAGGGGGATGCTCGCCTGGAACGTCCGCACGCGAGCGGCGCGACTTCGTCTCGGCCTCGTTACGCCGATCCAGCTCAGGGACCGCGGCCCGGCGCGGCTCGCGCGTCGCGACGACGGCGCGTTCGACGTCGCCACGCGGCGGCCGCTTCGCGCGCCGATCGGTCCCGACCAGACTGCGCTGGCTCGGCCGGACGCCGAAGTCGCGCTCGCCGATCGGGCGCAGCTTCGCGGTATCGAGCTTCGCGAGGCGAGCTTCGTGCACTCGACGCCGGCCGAAGTCGCCGCGATCGACGGCGACGATCGCGCCCTTGTGCGAAGCGTGCGAGTACTTCGAGATCTCCTTCACGTGGACGATCGTGGTGTGATGGATCACCACGTTGTTGACCACGCGCGGTCCGCCCCAGCCCGCCCAGCGCGCGTGGTGGCGCCAGTGCGACGGTCCCCACCACGGCACGAGCGGCTCGCCCCAGCCGAGCGCGACCCAGCCGAAGCGATGACCGAAGCCGATCGACAACGTAGGCGTGCCGTAGAAGGCGACGAGCGCGGGCGCGTAGTACACGCGCCGGACGCGCGGGCCCGGGCACCACGCCCAGAAGCGATCGACGTATACCCAGCGCCCGTAGTGAAACGGGGCCCAGCCCCAGGGCGCGTCGTCCACCCACGTCCAGCCGTAGTAGGGGTCGTAGATCCAGTCGCCCGCGCTGTAGGGCACCCAGCCGCCGACCACGCGCGGCACCCACACGGGGCCGTACGACGCAACCACGCGCCAGCTCCCGTAGTGATCGAGATCGTCGACGCCGTACACACCCGCGGGCACGTAGCGCGAGCTCTGCGCCTCGATCTGCGCGTCGGTGCGCGCGTAGTTCCAGCGGTCCCAGTCGTCGAGGTACGGCGCCGCGTAGGTCTCGAGCACGGGATCGTCCGTGCTCGAGATCACGACCTGCTCGCTCGGCGCGATCGTCGCCTGTGCGCCGCTCGCCGTGGTCACGTTCGCGAAGCCGCCGCGGCGGCTGGAGAGGCGCGTCGTGTCGTCGTTTACGTGGAAGCGGTAGTAGCCGGTGCGCTCGATCGTGAAGGCGCCGTGCGGCGTGGCGACCTCGAGCGTCCAGCCCGCGGGCAGGCTGCGCAGATCGAGCGACGCCGTACCGTTTGCCAGCCGGAGCTGCAGGTAGTCGGGCTCGAGCGTCAGGAGACCCAGCTGCGTGCGCTCGCCGGCTCGCGCGAAGGCACGCCCGCCGATCTGGATCTCCAGGTTGGAGTCGTCGCCGGCGTAGAGCTCGTCGCCCTCGGCCAGCGGGGTATTGGTGCGCGCTGGAGCCCAGTCCGCGGCGCCACTGCGCCAGAAAGACACTTCGCCGTCTGCCAGCGACAGGCGCGGGGGCGTGCGCTCGAACCCCAGCGCCTCGTCGTCGTCCGCCCGAGCCGCGCCGGTCGGCAACAGCCAGAGCAAGAGCGCGACTGCAGCCGCGGAAAGCAAATTTCGGGGTCTCAGGAAGCTCCACATCTCGAGAGCTTCGACCCCGACCGCCCCTGGAACGTTCAGGTACGGCAAGCGGCTGCCCCCCTCCCCGCGCGGGGCTGGGACGGACCAAAGGCGCAAGATCCCGAGCGTCGTACGCCGGACCACTGTAATGTAGGCTGGCGAAAATGGTGTGGCGGGCCCCAATGCGTGCCCCGATCCCAAGCCGCCGGAGCCTCCCGCGTGCGACGGTCGTGCTCGCCCTGCTGCTCGCTGCCGGATTCGCCGCGTCGCCCTTCGTGCTTGGCGGCTGCAACAGCCCGGTGCAGGGCGGCAGGCGCAACGTCGAGCTAGGGGCCGACCTCAGCTTCGACGGCTTGACCGGCTCGTTCAGCGTGAGCGGCACCGCCGACCTGGTCGTTCCGATCGCCGACGGATTCACCGGGGCGATCATCGCTCCCGCCGGCTTCAATCCGAACATCGACGCGATCACGCTCAACGGCGTACCCGTGCCGATCACGACGGTGGTCAGCCCCACCTCTCGAGCGCTGCTCACCAACGAGGCTCAGGCCCAGGGTGTGTATGGACCAGGCGAGTCGCTGGTCTTCTTTACCACCACGACCCCGGTCGTGATCCAGGACGGCGACCGAATCGAGGTCGCGGCGACGGTGGTCACGACCGCGGGGCCGGCCCAGTCGCCGCAGGTCGGCTTCATCGCGACGAACAACGCCGACCTGGCCGACGGCGCGCCGCTCGTCAACGCGCAGGTCGCCGACATCCTCGGGGCCTTCCAACCCGGCGGCGATCCCTCTCGGCTGCCGCCCGGCGCTGCGGCCTGGGAGGCGGTGAACCCCGAGATCGCGCATTCCGATGGCATCCGCGCGCTTCCGGGTGCACCGAACCCGCAAGGCTGGCCCGTGCTGCACCCGCTGCAGCTCTCCGCGCTCGGTCTCTCCTTTGCCGCACCCAACGTGTGCTTCGCGATTGCCGGCCACGGCTACTGCACGGGGTGCAGCCCGCCTCATGCCGACCCCGCTCCGGGCCCGCCCGCGACTGTTTCGGCGTGCGGGCACCTCGTGGTCAAGTTCCTGCCGAATCTAACGGCGACGCTCGAGGCGCCGCCGCAGACGTTCGTCCTCTCGGGTGGCTCCGTCTCGCTTACCGCGACCGTGTCGACGACCGGGCTCCTGGTGCGCCGGCTCGACTTCCGGTCGGACGGGGTCACCTTCACCTCGGCGCCCATCCCGCCCGGGGCCTCCACGGCGCTCTACACGCCGCTGTCGGTGTCTCAGACGTCGAATGTCCAGCTGGACGTACTCGCGGTGGACTGGGACGGCCTGACCTATGTCACCCCGCCGCAGACGCTCACCGTGGTGGCGCCCCTCGGACAGACCGTCGACGTCCCGCTGTCCGCCGTGATCGCAGGGACGGGGATCAGCGCGACGTCGACGCTAACGGGGGGACTTCCGCCCTTCGTCGCTGAGCTTCGCTTCGACGACCTGCTCGTCGACACGGTTGAAGGCAGCGCCGGCCCGTTCACGCTCGTGTTCGACACGCCGTCTGCGAGCCCGCTCACGACCGGAACGCTGAGCGTGCAGACCATCGACTCGGCGGGTCAAGTGGTTTCGCAGAGCTCGTCGGTGACGATCGTACCGCCGATCGGAGCCGCCCTGAATCTCTCGGCCAGCGCCGTGCCCGCCGGGAGCTCGGTGAGTGCCACGGTCACGGTTCTCGGCGGCCTGCCACCGATCACCGCTCAGGCGCTCGTCGATGGCAGCCTCTCCGGCACACCCCAGACCGGGGCGTCGCCGTTCGTCTTCGTGATCCCGACTGTGCCCGGCGCACCGACCAGGGTGTACTCCGTCGCAGGGACGGCACGCGACGCGATGGTTCTGCCGCAGTCCGTGACGACAACCGCGAGCTCGTTCACCGCCACGGGCCCCGAGACCCGGCCGCAGGTCGTGCTGGTCGCCCCACCCCCCGAGATCCAGGTGATCGCTGGCCAGGGCCTCACGATGACGGCGAGCGTCCAGCTCGGTTATGGCGGGATCCCGCTGGTCGTGTTCCGACAAGGAACCCAGATCGTCGGGGCCGACACCGACGGCGCCAACGGCTTCTCGATTATCTACGCGGTGCCACTTCCGCAAGGCGGCGGCGCTACGCAGGGGATTCCGGTGAGCCTGACGGCCGAGGCGACCGACTCGATCGGGCAGGTGGGTGTATCGCCGCCGGTCCAGATCTTCGTGGTATCCGCCGCGGTCTCGATTCCGGTGATCGGCGCGGCGGCCGTTGCGGCGCTCGTGGCGCTCCTCGGGGGCGTGGGAGCGTGGCTGCTCTGGCAGCGGCGGCGGAGCACACCGCTCGCCTAGCGCGTCCCGGCGGCCTGCCGCTCGAGACGCTCCACGCCCTGGCGCGCCACCAGGTTGCGCGGCTCCAGTGAAGCCGCGCGCCGGTACGCCGCGAGCGCAGCGGTCTCCTGCTGGCGCGCGCGAGAGAGGAGCGCGGCGCTCGCTTCCTCCGGTGCAGCCGTCTTCGCCTCCTCGCGCGAGCGCCGTGCGAGCAGCTCCTGCGCGGCGGCCCGATGCGTCCATGCGGAGTGGTCCGCGGGATTGCCTGCGACCGCCTGCTCCGCGAGGGCGAGCGCGTGCTCCAGCTCGTCGCGCAGGAAGTACGCGCCCGCGAGGGTGAGGCGGGCGGCCGCGGGGCCTGTCACGCGCTCCTGCTGCCACTCTGCGTCGGCCGCGGCCTGCAGCGCTTCACGCGCGCGCTCGAAGCTCGACTCGCGCAGCGCGACGAGCCCGAGCGTGAGATGGGCGGGACCGAAGCTCGGGTAGAGCTCGGCGGCGCGGGTGGCGAGCCTGCGCGCGCGCTCCAGGTCGCCCAGCGCGAGCGCGGCGTTTGCGGCGTCGCGCAGGATGTTCGCGTTCGCCGGATCGAGCGCGAGCGCGCGGTCGTAGGCATCGCGTGCCTCGTGGACGGCGGCGTCCGCCGGGGCTAGCGCCGCGAGGGCTTGCGCCGTGCGTGCGAGATTCGACCAGGCGTAGCCGCGCTCCGCGAGCGAAAGCGCCTGCGCGTGGGCCTCGCGCGCCCGCAAGAGGTGGGAGCGCGCGCCGCCCGCCGCGCCGCTGGCCAGCTGCTCGTGCGCCGCGCCGAGCAGCACCCAGGCGCTCTCGTGGCGAGGATCGAGCGCCACGGCGTGCTCGAGCCGCTCGACGGCGGCTGCCGGTGCGCCGAGCGCGAGCGCGCGCTCGCCGTCCGCCAGAAGCACGTTCGCGCGCAGCGGCACCGCCACCCCGGCGGCGAGCGCGACGGCTACGAGTCCCCAGGCGAGCGACTGCAGCGCGCGCAGTGCGAGGGTCGCGCGCGGCGCGGGCGTCTCCAAGCGCGCTGCGTCGCCGACGCGCGAGAGCAGCGCGACGTAGCTCGTGGCGAGCGTGCCGAGCGCGATCACCGTGAAGCTGAAGAGCCCCTGTACGACGAAGGCAATCAGCCCCGCTGCCAGCGCAATCGCGAGGGCGGCCTCGGGTCCGGCTCGGACTGCGCGGCGGAGCGTCCGGAGCAGCGCGAACCCGAGCGCCGCATACGCGGCAAGCCCGACGCTTCCCTGTGTCGCCGCGATCTGCAGCAGCGAAGCGTGCGCGCGCTTGGCGTTGCCGTTCCACTCGACCAGCCAGTAGCCCGGCTCGCGATAGCGGTCGAAGCCGACGCCGAACGCGTCGAGCCCCACGCCGAGCACAGGCTGGTCGAGGAACATCGCGAGCGCGGCTCGCCAGATGTAGATGCGAGGCTCGTCCGAGAGCGACGCGAGCGACGCCAGGCGCTCGCCGGCGAACGGCAACGCCTCGCCGAGCGGAGCGCCGTGCGGGAGCGCGGCGAGTGCGAGGCCGCCCGCGGCGAGCGGGATCGCCGCCACCAGCGCGCGCGCGGCAGCGCGCTCACCGGCCCAGAGCCAGCCCACGGCGAGCGATAGGTGTGCGGCCCCGAGCGCGAGCCAGACCGCGCGCGTGAGCGAGAGCGCGCAGAGCAGCGCGCAGAGCACGGCGAGTGCGACGGCCGCGAGCGCCATGCCCTTCCTGCCCGTGCGCCACGACGCGAGCGCGAGCCAGGCGGCGAGCGGGTACACGGTCGCGAGGTACGCGCCGAGGAAGTTGGGCCGGCCCAGCGTCCCGATCGGGCGGATCCCGAAGTCCGGGTCCCAGGCAAGCGGGTCGAGGCGGACGACCTGGACGCCTGCGTAGGCGCAGACGACGAGCGCTCCCGCGAGCGTGGCGGCAACGAGCACGCGGCGGGCGCGCCGGCTCTCCGCACACGAGCGGGTGGCGAAGAAGAGCACAGCGTAGGCGGTCACGCTCTCCAGGCCGAGCCAGCTCCGATCCGCGCCGACGACCGAGGTCCAGCGACTCTCGCTCCAGATGGTCGACGCGAGCGCCGAGAGCAGCAGACCGAGCACGCCCCAGCACAGGGGATCGCGGCGCCACTCCGCGTCCAGGCGCGTCGCGGAGAGAGCGCGAGAGAGCCACGCGCACGCGCCGACCCCTGCGATGAGTAGCGCTGCGGTGTGGAGCAGAACGACCTTCGGGTACTCGAACGGGTCGTGCGTGCGCGTGGAGAGCGCGCTGGCGGAGAGCGCTGCGTGCAGCGCGACGATCCAGAGCAGCGCCCGCGCGCGGCGCTCAGCCACGCGCGCGTCCCGGGCTCCGGCGTCGTTGGTCCGTGCTGGCAAGCCAGACACACGCGAGTGTCGCGAGAAGCGCGCTGGTCCACTGCGCCTCGCTGAGCCCGAGCGCCAGCGGCCGGGCGGTGCGCACGAACTCGATCGCGAAGCGCGCGGCGGCGGCGAGGGCGAGATAGCGCATGAAGATCTCGCCGTCCCTCGCGACGCGGGAGCGCGCCCGCCAGAGCGCGCCTGCGATCGCGAGCAGCGCGAGCAGCTCGTAGAGGGCAGCGGGATGCACGCGCACTCCGGCCGGATGCGGCCAGCCCGCGACCGCGTTCACGTACGCGACGCCCCACGGGAGCTGCGTCGGGGTCCCCCAGTCGCCGTCGCCCGCGAGGTGGCAGCCGATCCGCCCGATGGCGAGCCCGACCGCGAGGGCGGGCGCGGCGCTGTCAGCGGCGGAGAGCCAGCGCACGCGGTAGCGGCGGATCGGCCAGCCGGTCGCGAGCACTCCACCGAGAAGCCCCCCGTACCAGACCAATCCCGACCCGCTCGCGACGAAGCCGACGGGATCGGCCGCGAACGCCTCGGGGTGCTGGAACGCGAGGTGGATCCGCGCACCGACGAGCCCCCCGACCAGGCCGCATAGCACGATCCACCACGCCAGCTCCGCCGGCACCTGCTTGCGCCGGAAGTCTGCGTGCATCACGAGCCCACCGGCGAGGAACGCGAGCGAGAGCATCAGCCCGAAGGACTGGATGGCGACCCCGCGGATCTCGAGCAGTACCGGAAGCACGCCGAGAGTGTTCCTCCGCGCGGCGCGCGAGGAAAGTCCGCCCCGACAGGGCGGACGAGTACAATGAGCGCAACGACGAGAGGAGGCCCCCAATGCAAGTTGCGCCGGTCACCGGGCTCGGGGACGAGATCAACGAGATCCGTCTCCGCACGGCAGAGATTGTCACCAAGGAGATCATCCCCAACGAGAATTCGCTGCGGTACGGCAGCGGCGACAAGCGCCGCGACCTGTTCCGCGGCATCCAGGCGAAGGTCAAGCAGGCCGGCCTCTGGGCGCCCCACCTTCCCGAGGAATACGGCGGGATGGGGATCGGGTTCCTGAAGCACGCCTACATGAACGAGATCACGGCGTGGAGCCCGTTCTCGGGCGCGCTCTTCGGCTGCCAGGCGCCGAACTCCGGCAACCAGACGATCCTGGTGAAGTACGGGACGCCCGAGCAGAAGAAGCAGTTCCTCGAGCCGTTGGTGCGCGGCGAGATCGAGTCGTGCTTCTCGATGACGGAGCCCAACCAGCCGGGCTCGGACCCGTACGCGATCCAGACGCGCGCGGTTCGCGACGGCAACGACTGGGTGATCAACGGGCACAAGTGGTTCACGTCCAACGCGCGGCGCGCCGCGTTCGCGATCGTGATGTGCCGCACCGAGGGCGACGACGACAGCGGCTCGCGCGACCGCATGACGCAGATCATCGTGCCGATGGACACCAAGGGCGTGAACATCGTGCGCAGCGTGCCGGTGTGGGGGCACGAGCAGGGCGACCACTGCGAGATCCTCTACGAGAACGTGCGCGTGCCCGTGGAGAACGCGCTCGGGCGGCGCGGCAGCGGGCACCAGGCGGCTCAGGATCGCCTCGGCGCCGGTCGCGTGTTCCACTGCATGAGCTCGGTCGGCCAGATGTGGCGCGCGTTCGACCTGATGGTGCGCCGCTCGATGGACCGCGAGGTGCACGGCGGCAAGCTCGAGACCAAGCAGTTCGTGCAGGGCTTCATCGCCGACTCGTACATGGACATCCAGAGCGCGAGGCTCATGACGCTGCACTGCGCGCACCAGATGGAGGCGGGCGTGGACCCGCGCACGATGATCTCGGCGATCAAGATCTTCGTACCGGCGGCGCTCGAGCGCGTGGCCGATCGCGCGATCCAGGTCTGGGGCGCGGCGGGCGTCTCTTCGGACCTGCCGCTCGAGGGCATGTACCGCGGCGCGCGCACGCTGCGCATCGCCGACGGCCCCGACGAGGTGCACCGCATCCTGATCGCCAAGAACGTGCTCAAGCGCTTGCACGCCGGTGAGTCGTGGGACTTCGGGGTGATGTGATGGCCGTGAAGAAATTCCCGATCGAAGCGGGAGCGATCGCGCTGTTCGCGCGCTCGGTCAACGATCCCAACCCGATCTACTACGACGAGGACCACGCGAAGAAGACGGAGGTCGGCGGGCTGATCGCCCCGCCCACGTTCACGCAGTCGTCGGCGCAGTTCGATCCCGACTGGATGCTGCGGCCGCGCATCGACCAGCCCTGGCTCGGGTCGGGCAGGGAGCCGACCGGCCTGGTGCGGCGCGCGCCGGCCGAGTCGAGCGGCGGCGGCGGCGGACGGCCGAGCGGCGCGGCCGCCGGCGGCCTGCACGCCGAGCAGCACTTCGAGTACCTCCGGCCGCTGCACCCGGGAGATGTTCTTCGGGCCGAGACCAAGCCGGGCAAAAGCTGGGAGAAGGAGGGGAAGCGCGGCGGCAAGCTGCACTTCTCCGAGACCGTGACCGAGTTCTTCGACCCCCAGGGCCAGCTCGTGGTGCGGGCGCGCGGCGTCGGCGTGCGCACCGAGCGCGTGATCGAGCAGAAGTAGGAGGCAGTCATGGCGCTCAAGCGAAAAGAGCTAGAGGTGGGCAGCGCGCGCGAAGAGGTCGTGGTCGACAACCTCACGCGCACCCAGCTCGTGATGTACGCGGGGACGTCCGGCGACTACAACCCGGTCCACAGCGACGAGGTGTTCGCGACCAAGGTCGCGGGCTATCCGACGGTGTTCGCGCACGGGATGCTCACCATGGGCCTGACCGCGCGCATGCTCACCAACTGGGTCGGGGACGGGCGGCTCACGCGCTACGGCGTGCGCTTCGTCTCGCAGGTCTGGCCGGGCGACACGCTCACGGCGCGCGCGAAGGTCGAGACGCTGCGCGACGAGAACGGCGTCGCGCTCGCCGACCTCGAGGTGGTGACGACGAACCAGAACGGCCAGGAGGTCGTGCGCGGCTACGCCACGGCTCGGCTCGATCCATGAGCGTGCGCGAAGGGAAGCTCACCGGCTTCGAGCTCGAGCTTCACGAGCCGGGCATCGCGCTCATCCGCTTCGCGGAGCCCGAGCGGCTGAACGGCATGACCTACCCGATGAAGCGCGACCTGATCGAGACGTTGACCCAGGCGCAGATGGACGACGCCGTGCGCGTGGTGGTCTTCACCGGCTCGGGACGCGCGTTCTCGGCGGGCGACGACATCTCGGGCCACCGGCGCGAGGGCGCCGGCCCGGGCTTGGTGCCGCCGATCCACGAGGGCCACCGCAACGCGATCGGCACCTACGACGCGCTGCGCGCGCTGTCGCAGGCGCTGAACGTCGCGGTGCGCAACCTCGACAAGCTGTCGATCGCCGCGATCAACGGCGTGGCGATCCAGACCGGCTTCTCGTTGGCACTCTCCTGCGACTTCCGCATCGCCTCGGCCGACGCGCGCATGGGCAGCGCCACGCTGCGCTTCGGCCTGCTGCCCGACGAAGGCGGCCAGTACCTGCTGGTGCAGCTCCTCGGCGTCGCGAGCACGCTGGACTTCCTGATGCGCAAGCGCATCGTCTCAGCGAGCGAGGCGCTCGAGCTCGGCCTGGTCCACGAGGTGACGCCGCCGGACAAGCTCCTGGAGCGCGCGCTCGACTTCGCGCGCGAGCTCGCCGAAGGACCGCAGGTCGCCATGCGCCTGCTCAAGCGCTCGATCTACAACGCCGCCGAGCTGTCGTTCGCGCAGGCCTGCGACGAGATCGCTGCGAAGACTGCTGTCAGTGACCACCATCCCGACGCGCGCGAGGGCGTCGCCGCGTTCCAGCAGAAGCGCAGCCCGCGCTTCAACGAGTGGCTGGACAAGGAGAAACGGTCGACCTAGCCGCGTCACGTGCTGCTCGGTCCGACCACTCTCGTAACGAGAGTTGAAGCCGGAGCGGCAGTGAGTCGAGTCCTGATCGCGCTCCTCGTGATCGCAATGAGCGCGCCGGCCGGCGCGGCGCTGGTTCCCTACGAGGCAGTCGACGGCAGCGCCGGGACTGCGCGCGGCAACAACCTGGTGGACGTGACCGCCACCAACGCGTGTGGGTTCACCATCGTCGCCGGGAACATCAACCTGACGGGCTGCCGCGACCGCAACGGGGTGCTGTGCCCCACGAACGCTGCGTGCGACCTGGACCGCGTGCCCGCCGGGCGCTGCACGCTCGGCAACAATGCCGCGTGCCTGTGGCCGAACGGCGCCGGGTTCTGCACCGCCGATGGCAACGTCGGCTGCCTGGTGAACCTCGACTGTACGAACAAGGGACTCGCGGGCACCTGCGACACCAGCCAATGCCCGGGCGGAGACTGCAGCGGGTGCGCCTGCCAGGGCACCGACGACACTCTTGCAACGTTCGAGACGAACGCCGGGCGCTGCGGCGGAACCATCGGTGTCTGTTCCGACGGAGACAGCGAGTTCGCATACGCACCCTCGATCTCCGGCGGGCTCTGCTTCAACCTCGTCGCGCCTACGGACCGGCCGTTCAACTGCGGTCTCGAGGCGGGCCAGGCGCTGACGGGAGCGCGCTCGTCCTTCGAGAATCCCCCGATCTCGCCGTCGCTACAGCGCGAGTCGCCCGCGGGTCCGATCGTCGAGCTGCGCACGACGCAGGTGTACGACATCGGGGCCCTGGAACCCGGGCGCGGCAGCATCCGCCGCTTCTCGCTGCTGGCGGATTCCTACTGGGAGGATCCGACCTGGTCGGACAAGACCCTGACGGGCGCTGCGGCGAACGCGCACATCTGGACCCTGTGGTGCGACACGCCGACGGGCTGGTCGACGGACGACAACCTGCCGAATGGGCAGAGCTGCTGGAACTCGACGGCCAACTCGATCGGATACATCTGGACCCAGGACGTTCCGGCCAACGACTTCCTTCCAGCCGGGTCGCTCACGACGAACCTCGATGTCGACATGAACGGTGTCGCGGATTGCCCGCCGCACTGCGGTTTGAACTACGACCTGCACACGTTGGAGCAGCTCGCGCTCGAGGCCGTGCTTCGCCTCGACGTACGTGCGGGAGCTCAGCTCGCGCTGGAGTCGTTCGTCGATGGCCCGGCGGGCGCGGGAGATCTGGTCGCGGTCGCGAGCGTCGTCAGCCACGTGTGGCTGCCCGCGATCGATCAGCGCTGCTGGATGGGCGGCGATCCCGAGGCCATCTGCTCGACCTGCGTGGGCGGCCTTTGCAGCGGCTACCTGGCGCTCAGCTGCACCGTGGGCCGCGACTGTGCGCTCTACACCGGACGCTGTAGCGACAGCGAGCAACCCTGCAACCCGGCCGGCGCCGGCACGGCGTGCCCGGGCGCACAGCTCTGCCGCTCCTGCGTAGGCGTATTCGCGAGCGGGCTGTGCGTCGGCATCGGCGGCGCCTGCCGTCTCGACTCCGACTGCGCCAACAACAACTGCGGCGACCAGAACGGAAACAACATCTATCCGGAGCCGACCGCCCACAACCCGCTCGCGATCCCGGTCGGCTACAACACCTACGGCTTCGCCGAGCTCGAGCTCGAGACCAGGTGCAACCCGACCCGCCCCGGGCGCCTCGGCCTGGTCACCCACTTCGGACGAGCACTGGCGGCGCCGCTCGCGCTGCTGGTGACGACCGGCGCTGCCGCAACCGAGGTGCGCGATCCCGACCTGGGGGGCGCTCCAGCTCCGAATGACACCGGCGCTCTAGGCCTTGTGAGTGGCGCAGCGGTCGGAATCGCAGCTTGGGGTGGCTATCCCCTGGAAAACGGCAGCTACGCGGTCGGAACGGTGTTTCCCGTCGATCCGACCGGTCCGCCGTGCTGCGCTGCCACGGGAAACGTGACCGGCGTGCTCGACAAGGCGACGGAGAGCGTGCGACCCGTGATCACGGAGAATGCCGGCGCGATCACCTGGCCCGAGGGGAGCGCTGGGTCGGTACAGACAGCGCCGTTGCGCACCTCGGGCTGGGGAGGCGGAGCGAACCGAACCCCCGGCTGCCCCGGGGACAGCTCGCTCGTCGGCGCGCCCGCGCCGGATCCCGGACCGTGCAACGATCCTCTCGGGGGATCGTCGTTCTGTACCGGCGGCGACTGCGAAGGCAACACCGGCGCGGACGACGTGCGCACCACGGCGACGATCGGCGGTGTGGCGAATGTCCCTGCGCTCAACGCCCGGGCGAAGGTCCCCGACCGGTTCGCGACGGGAACCTCGGCCCCGACGCTCTACGGTGTGGCCACATTCACGGGCCTGGACGTGGACGTGCTCTCGCCGAGCGACACGGATTTCTCGGCCGCTGTCGAACTCCTGCACTGCCCGATGATCGGCGCGTGCAGCGAGGCGCCGACGCAGGACTGCATCCGCGACGCGGATTGCGGTGCGGGAAACACCTGCCTGAACCGCGTCAAGCGCTGCGTGACGCTGGAGCCCGACTGCGAGGACCCCGACATGGATGGGGTCTACGTGTGCGCCGGGGGTGACAACTGCCCCGATAGGTTCAATCCCGACCAAGCGAACTTCGAAGGAGACGCGCTCGGCGACGCGTGCGATGCCTGTGAGACGGTCGTGAACGCCGGCGTGGACACCGACATGGACGGGGTGGACAACGCGTGCGACACCTGCACCAACCAGGGGAACCCGCAGCTCGCCGGGACGCCGGTGCTGAACCGCACCTTCGTCAGCCACCAGCGCGACGACGACGCGGACGGCCGCGGCAACCGCTGCGACTTCGACTACAACAACACGGGCGTTGCGATCACCGCCGGGGACTTCAACGACATGAAGTTCTCGCTGCTTCCGAGCTCGGGTTTCACTGCGCTGAACACTTGCGGCGCCACGACGGCCGAGGGTGGATCGGGCGCCACGCAGCCGTGCGGCGAGTTCGATCACGACGGCATGGGTTCGACGGTCAGCGCCGGAGATTTCAACCTGTCGAAGGCGGCCGTTGCGGCAGGCGGTGTGATCAACACCAACTTCCCGAAGTGCACGGCCTGCACAGTCGGCACTGGCTGGTCGAATGTGATCGGCCCGGGAGCTCGCCTCGGGCGGCCGGTCTGCCAGACCGCCGTCCCCGGGCGCTGCGTCTTCGCGCCTTGAGGTCCGGCCTGAGCCGCGATGGCTGTCGCCAAGCGGCCTTCGCTCGGCTGCGCCTCGCTGCGCGCGCTTCGCGCTTGCGAGGTAGGCTCTCGGCTCGACGATGATCTGTCTGTCGTTCGACAACCTCGGCGGCATCGCGGAGGGTGACTTCGATCCGGCGCATCCGGCGCTGGCGGTCGGGCTGCCGCGCATCCTGGCACTGCTCGAGCGTCTCGGTGTGCGCGCGACCTTCTTCGTCGAAGGCCACGCGGGGGAGATCTTTCCCGACGCCGTGCGGGCGATCGCGCGTGCCGGGCACGAGGTCGCGCTGCACGCGTGGCAGCACGAGCAGTGGGGAGCACTCGCGCCCGCGGAGGAGGAGCGTCTACTTGCGCTTGGCGTAGACGCGCTGACGAAGCTGCTCGGCGCGCCGCCGCGCGGGTTCCGCCCGCCCGGAGGCAAGCTCACCGACGCGAGCGCCGAACTCTTCGCCGCACACGGGATCGCGTGGGTCTCGACCGCGGAAGGGCACACTCGCGGGCTGGCGGGCGCGGCGTTTACCTGGCGTCGCGTAGACGCCACGAACACGATCCCGCGCCTCGGTGGGCGTGAGACCCCGGAGCAGTGCTTCGCGCGCTGGCTCGACGAGGCGCGCGCGCACGAATCCCGCTCGCCCGAGGCTCCGTGGGTCACCGTGGCGCACCCGTTCTGCGCGGGTCTCGACCCGGCGTGGCCGGCGTTCGAGCGCTTCGCCGAGGCGCTCGCCCATGCGGTCGGACCTGCTGCATTCCACACGTTGGGCGACGCCTCGGCGGTGTAGGATCGCCCGAGGGAGGAGCCGATGAACCCGATCGTTGTTACGCAGCAGGGCAAGCTTGAAGGCCTCGAGCGCGGCGGCATGCAGGTGTTCCTGGGCATTCCGTACGCCGCCCCGCCGGTAGGAGCGCGCCGCTGGCTGCCGCCCGCCCCGCCCGAGCGCTGGTCCGGCGTGCGGCGCGCGCAGACCGCCTCGCCCGCGGCGCCGCAGAACCCGATCCCCATCGACATCCTGCCGATCCTGAAGCTCGACGGCCCGCAGAGCGAAGATTGCCTGTACCTCAACGTCTGGACGCCCGCGCTCGACGGCGCGCAGCGCCCCGTGCTGTTCTGGATCCACGGCGGTGGCTTCACGATCGGCTCCGGCACGCAGCTCCTCGAGGACTACGACGGTTCCCTCGCGAGGCGAGGCGACTGCGTGATGGTGTCGATCAACTACCGTCTGGGCCCGCTCGGCTTCCTGAATCTGCGCGAGCTCACGAACGGCGCGATCCCGGCGTGCGGCAACGAGGGGCTGCTCGATCAGATCGCCGCGCTCGCGTGGGTGCGCGACAACATCGCGTCGTTCGGCGGCGATCCCGACAACGTGACGATCTTCGGCGAGTCGGCCGGCGGCATGAGCGTGGGGTCGCTGTGCGGCATGCCCGCTGCGGCGGGCCTGTTCCACAAGGCGATCCCGCAGAGCGGCGCGACCAACACCGCGAGCTCGCTCGGGCGCGCGGTGAAGGTGGCCGAGCGCTGCGCGGGGATCCTCGGCACGCGCGACGCCGCCGTGCTGCGCGCGCTAGACGTGCCGACGCTGCTCGCGCTCCAGCCCAAGCTCGTGCCGGGACCGGGCCAGCAGGACCCGGAGATCGGCGCGATGCCGTTCCAGCCGTGCGTGGACGGCGACGAGCTGCCGACCAGCGCGATCGAGGCAGTGCGGCGCGGGCTGGCGCGCGGCGTCGCGCTGCTCGTCGGCGCGACGAGCGAAGAGTGGAAGCTGTTCGGCGCGATCGACCCCACGCTCCAGACGCTGGACGAGGCGCGCCTCGGACCGCTCTGCGCGTCGCGCGCGCCTGGCGGTGAGAGCATCGTGTCGGCGTACCGCACCGCCCGTGCGGCACGCGGACAGAGCACGACGCCGCGCGAGCTGTTCATGGCATTCGAGACCGACCGCGTGTTCCGCGTCCCGGCACAGCGCATGCTCGAAGCGCAGGCCGCGCACGAGCGCCGGCTGTACTCGTATCTCGTCACGTGGCCCTCGCCCGCGTTCGGCGGGATGCTCGGCGCCTGTCACGCCGTCGAGCTCGGGCCGCTGTTCGGGATCCACGACAAGACGCCGGTGCTCGCCGACTTCTTCGGACGCGGCCCGGCGGCCGACGCGCTCTCGCGGGCGATGCAGGAGGCGTGGACTGCCTTCGCGAAGAGCGGCGATCCGAGTGGACCGTCGCTCGGCCGCTGGCCCGCCTGGGACGCAGCGCGCCGCGCCACCATGCTGCTCGGCGAAAAGTGCTCGGTGGAGCACGATCCGCTCGGCGCCGAGCGCCAGGCGTGGGACGGTGCACCCGACGCCGTCATCGGCACTCTCTAGCCCACAACGCATCCAGCGGAGGAAATCCCGATGCCCAGCTCACAACACGAAATGGTCGTTCAGATGCTCGTCGCGCGGCCGCGGCCGCAGAACCCGACGCTCGCCGAGATGCGCGCCGGCTTCGAGGCGCTCGTCCAGATGTTCCCGGTGCCGGCGGACGTCGTGCGCGAGCCCGTCCAGGTCGGGCGCATCGCGGCGGAGTGGGTGAGTGTCCCCGGCAGCCGCAGCGATCGCGCCGTGCTGTACCTGCACGGCGGCGGCTACGTGATCGGCTCGCTGAACACGCACCGAGAGCTGGCGTCGCGCATTGCGCGGGCGACGCAGACGCGCGTGCTCATGATCGACTACCGGCTCGCGCCGGAGCACCCGTTCCCGGCCGCGGTCGACGATGCGACCGCCGCCTATCGCTGGCTGCTCGCGAGCGGGCTCCCGGCCGGTCGTATCGCAGTGATGGGCGACTCGGCCGGAGGCGGGCTCACGCTCGCCACGCTGCTCGCGCTGCGCGGTGGGCGCGATCCGCTCCCCGCGGCGGGAGTCTGCCTGTCGCCGTGGACCGACCTCGAGGGAACCGGCGCCTCGGCCCAGCCGGGCGGCGCCGACGATCCCCTGCTCGAGCTCGCGGGCCTGCGCGAGATGGGCCGCCACTACGCGGCGCACGACCCGCGCAATCCGCTTGCGGCACCCTTGCACGCGGACTTTCGAGGACTTCCGCCACTACTGCTCCAGGTCGGCACGCGCGAGCTCCTGCTCGACGACTCCACGCGCGTGGCCCAGAAGGCGAAGGCCGCCGGCGTGGACGTGACGCTCGAGAAGTGGGACGGCCTGATCCACGTCTGGCAGCTCTTCGGCCCCACGGTCCCCGAAGCCGAGCAAGCCGTCGCCCGCATCGGCGAGTTCGTCCGCAAGCACGTGGGATAGCCGTTCAGGCTCAAGCGGGAGTCGTTCGGAACTCCGCGTAGACGCCGAAGTGGTCGGAGGGCCAGACTCCGGCGTCGGCGCTGTCGCACACGACCTGACAGCGCTCGATCCGGCCGACGCCGTCGGGGCGCGGCGGCGTTGCGAACACGTAGTCGATGCGGCGGTCGGGCTCCTGACCGACGCGCGCGTAGTCGTTGCGGTTGCACCAGGTGATGCCGGGCCCACCGTCGCCCGCATAGCGCCACGCATCCATGAAGTAGACACTGCGGCTGTCGAGTGACTGCAGCCCGGTCACGTAGCGGATCTCCGCAGAGTCAGGCTCGCCGTTCCAGTCGCCGGCCATCACGGCCGGGAAGCCGCCGCGCGGCCGCCGCCGCAGCGCGAGCGCGCAGACCGCGGCCGCCTGCTTCTCGCGCAGGAAGCCGTGGTGCCCGCGCCAGGCCAGGTGCGTGACGTTCATGCACAGCGGACCGAACGGCGCGTCGATCGTCACCGAGAGCGCGACGCGGCGCTCGTCGTCCGCCATCGGCAGATAGAGCTCCTCGCGCTCGCGGATCGGCCAGCGACTGGCGATCGCGTTGCCGAATGCGAACGAGCGGTCCTCCCAGAAGTCCACCGCCTTCAGGAAGTCGAGGTGGTACGGGCGCCCTTCGAACAGCACGGCGAGCTGATCGAGCCCGGGTCCGCGTAGAACCTCCTGCAGCGCGACCACATCGGGATCGAGCCGGTCGAGCCAGGCCCGAATGCGCCCGGCGCGCTCCGGCCAGGGCCCGCTGCGATTCCAGATGTTCAGGGTGAGCACGCGCAGGGTCATCGCGAAGATCCTACCCGGGCGGGCCCGGCGCTTGCACGATGCGGTCGCAGCCACGCCGGGCGCGTGCTCGCGTCGAGCGACGCGGCCGGGGTGCAGGGGAGAGCTTTCATGTGCAAGCGGATGCTGGCGGCGACTCTCGGACTCGCGCTCGCGGCCCCCGTGGCGGCGGCGACCGGCGGCGATCTCGCCGCCGAGCTCCGCGCGATTCTCGAGCAGGAGCGGGAGCGGAGCGGGGTTCCCGCGCTCTCTCTTGCGCTGGTCCAGGACGGGGCGCTGGCGGCGGAGGTCGCGTCGGGATACGCGGACGTAGAAGCGCGACGCGAAGCGACCCCGGACACGGTGTTCGGCGGGGCGTCGGTGTCCAAGCTGATGACGGCCACGCTCGTGATGCGCGCGGTCGAGCGCGGCGCGCTCGAGCTCGATGCGCCGGCGAATCGCCACCTGCCGTCCGAGCGCTGGATCCGCGACGCGGCAGGCGCGCCGGTCGACGCGACGCTGCGCCAGATGCTGACGCACACCTCGGGTATTCCCGTGAGCTGGGCGGGTATCCAGTTCGAAGCCGACGATGGCACGCCCGACCTCGTCGAGTTCCTCGCGCAGGGTCTCCGCACGATCCGCGCCCCGGGCGAGAAGATCATCTACGCCAACGACGCGTACGGCCTGCTCGGCTATTTGGCCGCGCAGGCGGCTGGGCGCGACTTCGCCGAGCTCGCGCGCGACGAGCTGTTCGCGCCGCTCAGCATGAGCAGCTCGAGCTTCCGCCGCGCTCCGGAGCTCGCGGCCAGGAGCGCGCGCGGCTACGGTGGCTACTTCGGCGGCGACGAGCCGCTCGGCGCGCCGTTCGAGAGCGTCGTCAATCCCGCCGGGTCGCTGGTCACGACCCCGCGCGATCTCACGCGGTTCGCGCGCATGGTGCTCGGGCGCGGCGAGCTCGACGGCGTCCGCATCCTGAGTGCCGACACGCTCGCGGAGATGCTCCGGCTGCAGGCGAGATCGCATCCGGCGCACGACGAGGGCTACGGCCTCGGCTTCATGGTTCGCGAGCGGGGTGCCCGCAAGCAGGTCTGGCACGATGGCGATCTCCCGGGGGTCGCCGCGCGCGTACTACTCCTGCCCGCGCAAGGCGCCGCCGTGGCGGTGCTCGCCAACAAGAACGACCACGATCCGGTGAACCGCGCCGCGCGTCGCGCGCTCGCGCTGGTCGCCGGCGCCGAGAAGATCTCCGCTCCGACGCCCGACGTGAGCGCGCTCTCGGCGTGGAGCGGCACGTATCGCGCCGCGGACATGGTGCCGCCGCGGCTCGGCTTCCTCGAGCTGCTGTTCAACGTGGAGGTGACGGCGCGGGACGGGCACCTGGTCGGCTACATGCCCATCATCGGCCAGGAGCTCGAGCTGCAACCCCTCGGCGGCGACCGCTTCCGCATCCTCGGCGGCGTCCTCGACGACTCCACGCTGGTCTTCGCCCGCGACGCGCTCTACGCGAGCTTCGTCGAGATGCGCCGCATCGGCCCCTGGCAGAGCGCCCGCGCGCTCCTCGCCTATGCCGCGCTGCTCGGTGTCGCCGCCTTGGTCAGCATCGGCTGGCTGGGCGTTCGCCTCGTCCGGCGGCTACGCGCTGGCTGACGCCTTCGGCTCCGGCTTCGTCGGGGTCTGGTTGCTCGGCAGGTTGTAGTGGGAGACGTCGATCTCCTCGAGCTCGATCTCGCGCGCGAGCACGCGCTCCTTCCAGGCGAGAAGCTCGGGGTGGCGCGCCTGGAACTCGGGCATCACCTCGCGGCCGAACAGCTCGAGCGAGGAGCAGATGTCCTCGTGCGTGTTGTTGCCGGCCTGGTTCAAGAGGATCACCTGATCGACGTGCGACTCCTCGAAGCGATGCAGGCGCTCGCGCAGCGTGGCCGGTGAGCCGATCAGCGCGGTCCCGCGCCGGCGCTGGCCTTCCGGCGACTGCTTCCACTGGAGGTACTCGTTCCACAGGTTCACGGTGCCGGGCTTCACCGGGCCGTGGCGGTTGTAGAAGAGCAGCGCGAACTGGAAGAAGGTCCAGCCTTCGGCCTTGCGCTCGGCTTCCTGGTCGGTCTCGGCGCACATGAAGCCGGACACGACCGCGATCTGCGGATTGGTCTGGTAGTCGCAGAGCTTCTCGAGGCGGCGGGTGTAGGCGTTGTAGTAGCAGTGCACCCAGGCCTTCGCGGCGTCGGCGCTCATGAACTGGAAGCCGAGCACGCCGAGGCCGCGGCGTCCCGCCATCTCGATCGTGTCGAGCTGCGAGCACGCGACCCAGAGCGGCGGGTGCGGGCGCTGCAGCGGCTTGGGCAGCACGTTGCGCAGCGGGAAGTCGAAGTACTCGCCGTGGTACTCCCAGCCTTCGCTCCAGAACATGGGCAGCGTCGCGCGCACGGCGTCTTCCCAGACCGCGCGCTTGTCGCGGAATTTGCGGCCGAACGGATGCAGCTCGGTCACGCTCGAGCCTTCGCCGATGCCGAGCTCGACGCGCCCGTGCGAGACCAGGTCGAGCGTCGCGACGCGCTCGGCCACGCGCGCCGGATGGTTCGTGGTGAGCTGGACGATCCCGTGCCCGAGGCGGATGCGCTTCGTACGCTGGCTCGCCGCCGCCAGGAACACCTCGGGAGCCGACGAGTGCGAGTACTCCTCCAGGAAGTGGTGCTCCACCTCCCACGCGTAGTCGTAGCCAAGCCCGTCGGCCAGCTCGATCTGGTCCAGCGAGTGCTGCAGCAGCCGGTACTCGCTGCCCTCGTCCCAGGGGCGTGGAATCTGGTGCTCGTAGAAGATCCCGAACTTCATGCTGCCTCCGGCGTCCGGCGCCGCGGCCATTCTAGGCAGCGCGCCCGCGATCTCGGGAAAGTTCCCGCCTGTGGGGAGTTCCCGGCACTACGGGAAGGGCGTAAGATCCGCGCGCCTGAAACACGTTCTAGGGTGCTGGATGCTGCGTTGGCTGTGGATCTCGTGTGTGCTGATGGTGCCCCTGCCGGTGGCTGCGGCGCGCTTGATCCTGAACGAGCTGAACGCGGTCAGCGCCAGCAACTACCTGTACGGAGGCACCGCAGCCGCTGATGAATCGGGTGGTCAGGCGGCCGATCCGTTCTTCGGGCGCAGCCTCGGAAATGGTGGCGACTGGCTCGAGCTGGTCGCGATCGGCGATGGGCTGGACGTCCGGGGCTGGACGCTCGACTTCTACGAGCTGGGCGTATTCCGGACCCGCCTGACACTCTCCTCGAGCCCCCTCTGGGGGAACCTCGCGGCGGGCACGCTGATCACGATCGCAGAGGACGTGCCCGAGGACGCGGGCTACGACCCCGCGGCCGGCGACTGGTGGATCCAGGCACGGGCCGGGACGGCGGGCGGCGGCGCGCTCGTGAGCGCCCTCGACTTTCCGGCCTCGCACGACGACTGGCAGCTCGTGATCCGCGACGCGGCCGGGAATGGGGTCTTCGGCCCCGTGGGCGAGGCCATCGCCGGCGCCGGCGTGAACTCGCGCGAGACCTTCCGGCTCGAGGCGGATCCGAGCGCGATCGTCGCCCCGAGCTCGGCGAGCTACAACGACGCGGTCTCGAGCTCGTTCGGCGCGCCGAACCTCTACGCCGCGGGAGCGGTCACGCAGGACTTCTCCGCGCTGCGCCTGGGACTCCCGCTGCCCGACCAGGACGGCGACGGCGTCGCCGACGACGGCGACTTCTCCGGGATCGCCGGCGACGCGCCCTGCGCGACGAATGCCGGGACAGGCTGCGACGACAACTGCCCCGTCTTCGGGAACCCCGGCCAGGGAGATACCGGAGTGGTCGGCGGCGCGGGGTCGGACGGCCGCGGCGACGCCTGCCAGTGCGGCGACGTGAACGACGACGGCGCGGTCACCGCCAACGACGCGTCCGATCTGCGCGCCTGGCTGGCGTCGGCGCTGGCGCCGCTCCCGGGTGTGTCGAAGTGCGGCGTCGTGAACGACGGCCGTTGCAGCGTGGCGGACGCGAGCGTGCTCCAGCGCACGACGCTCGCCGGCCTCGGTCCCGCGATCGCGCCCGTGTGTCTCGCAGCGACGCCTCCGGCGTCCTCGGCGGACATCTACTTCGACCCGACGCGCGTGCTCGACATCGAGGTCACCATGTCGCCCGCGGACTTCGACACGCTGCGCACGCAGACCCGGTACATCTACGCGTATCTCTACTCGCCGACCTGCGGCGACGGGCCGTTTCCGAGCCCCTACACCTGGTTCCCCGCGACGGTGCGCGTGGACGGCGTCACGGTCCCGCAGACCGGCATCCGCAAGAAGGGCTTCGTCGGGTCGCTCTCCGTGACGAAGCCCGCGCTCAAGCTCGACTTCGGCCAGTACGTCGGCGGCCGCACGCTGAACGGCCTCGGCTCGATGACGCTCAACAACGCGCGCCAGGACCCCACGTACCTGAAGCAGTGCCTCGGCGCGATGATGCTCTCCGACGCCGGCTTGCCGGTCGGGCGCTGCAGCTTCGCGAACGTACGCGTGAACGGCGAGAACCTGGGCCTCTACGTGCACGTCGAGGAGTACAAGACGCCGTTCCTCACGCGCGCCTTCGGGAGCGCGGCCGGCAAGCTCTACGAGGGCACGCTCTCCGACTTCTGGCCCGGCGAGTGGCGCAACACCTTCGAGATCGAAGGTGCAGCAGCGGCCGACACGACCGAGCTCGACGCGCTGGTCGACGCGCTCCAGCTCCCCGACGGACAGGTGCTGCCGGCAGTCGAGGCGCTGGTGGACGTGCCCGCGTTCATCGACTTCTGGGCCGCGAGCGCCTTGATCGGGGACTGGGACGGCTACACCAACAACCAGAACAACTTCTGGATCTACCTGCGCCCGGGCCAGGGGCGCTTTCATTTCCTGCCGTGGGGTATCGACGACGTGCTGGGTCGCGGCAATCCCGCCTTCTACGAGGACGCGGTGAACGCGCCCGCCGTCGTGCCGCGCTCGACGCTCGCGCGCCGGCTGTACGGTCAGCTCGACACCCAGATCGCGTTCATCGCGCGTCTCGTTTACCTGGCGCAGTCGGTGTGGAATCCGGTGCGCTATCTGGCGGAGATCGATCGCATCCAGGCGCTGATCACGCCGTACACGGGCGACCTCACGGCTTCACTCGTGCCGGTCCGCCAGTGGATCGCGCTACGACAGGGGCGGGTCGAGGCGGAGCTCGCCAACGGTCCCCCCGTCTGGTCCGAGGACCAGCGCGATCATCCCTGCGTGTACTGAGCCTCGGGCAGACGCCAGGCCGGCTCGGTCTGCGCGCCGCCGAGCGCCAGGTCCGCGGCGATGCAGCCGATCGCGGGCACGAACTTGAAGCCGTGGCCCGAGCACGGCGAGCACACCACGAACGGGCCGCGGCGGTCGAGCAGGAAGTGCTCGTCGGGTGTGCTCGTGTAGAGGCAGGGCGTGGCTTCGACGGGCGTCGGGTCGAGCCCGGGGAACCACTCCGCGACGTAGCGCGACAGTCGCGCGAGCTGCCCGCGATCGATCCCGCCCGGCGCATCCGGATGCAACGCCTCGCCCGCGCCGTGCTCTCCGACCTTCACGCCCAGGCCGGGCGCGAGCAGCCCGTAGGTCGCGAAGCCGAGGTGCCTGGCGGCGCTTGCCGCGTCTGCACCGCCGTGATGGATGAACGCCGGCCACGGCTGGTCGGGAGTCCGCGGCGCGAAGTGAGCCGGGAGCTCACGCGTCACGCGGAGCGGCGGCAACGCGACGAGGTCCCGGAGCAGCATTCCGACCCAGGCCCCCGCGGCGACGACGACCGTACCCGCGCGATCCTCGCCTCGCGCGGTCGTCACGAGCACGCCGTCGCCGTCGATGCGCAACGCGAGCACCTTCTCCCCGAAGCGAAGCTCGGCGCCATCCCGCGAGCACAGCCGCTGCAGCGCCGCGACGGTCGCCTGCGCCCGGCAGCGCCCGCCTTCGGGGCTAAAGACGACCGCGGCGCCGAAGCGCATCCCGGGCCAGCGCCGCGCGGCCTCTGCGGGCGACAGCCGCTCGAAGGGTCGACGGGCAGCCCGGAGGTTGGCGGCGATTGCGTCGACCGCCGCCGGCGCGCCGTGGTCGAGCTGACCGTCCTGATCGAGCAGCGTCTCGCCGGCCAGGCACTCGAGCTCGCGCCAGAGTGGCAGCGCCTGGAGTGCTAACGCTACGTAGCGGGGATCGCGGTACGCCACGCGGAAGATGCGCGCGCTGCCGTGCGAGCTGCCGCGCGCGTGGCCGGGTTGGAACTGCTCGAGCAGCAACACCGAGCGCCCGCGGCGCGCGAGCTGCCACGCCGTCGCCGAGCCCATCGCCCCCGCGCCGACGACGATCGCGTCGTAGGCGCTCAACGCGCGAGCGCCGTCCCCATCAGGTCCACGAAGTTGTCGCAGTAGAAGCGCTGCTTCGCCTGCTCGGAGGCTCCCGCCAGGCTCGCCTCGAAGCGCCGCAGCGGATTCCGGCCCCCTTCGACGTGCGGGTAGTCCGACGAGAACAAGCAAACCTCGTCGCCGGCCTGCGAGGTGATCCAGCCAACGTCCTCCGCCGGGTACGGCGTCACGCGGATCTGGCGGCGCACGTACTCGCTCGGCCGCAGCGACAGCTTCCGCAGGCGCTCTTCCGACTTCATGAACGCGTCCTGCGCCGAGTCGAGCTGGCGCATCCAGCCCGGCAGCCAGGAGGCGCCCTGCTCGATCACGCCGCAGCGCAGCCGCGGGAAGCGCTCGAACACGCCATCGATGATCAGCGTGGCCAGCGTCTGCATCACCGGATAGGGGATCGCCATGTAGTCGACGGAGCGGAAGTTCTCGTCGCCGCCGTGGAAGTCGGTGACGCGCGGCAGGCCGTTCTCGAAGTAGCTCGGGTCGAGCAGCTCGCCTCCGCCGCCGACGTGGAACACGATCGGGATGCCGGCCTCCTGCGCCTGCGCCCAAACCGCGTCGAGCGCCACGTGGCTCGGCGAGTGCCCCTTCGGGCAGGCGGACGCGACCAGCAGCGCAGCGGCGCCGAGCTCGATCGCCTCGCGCGCGACTACGGGTGCCTGCGCCAGGTCGCGGAGCGGCACGTAGAGCGTCGGCAGCAGCCGGCGATCGGCGCTGCAGAAGTCGGCCAGCGCGCGGTTGTGTGCGCGCGCCATGCCGTAGCTGTACGCGATGTCATCGCCACGCTCGGCGCGGCAGAGCGCGCCGTTCAGGAAGGTGTTGAAGACGAGCTGGCTCGAGAAGCCGAGCAGGTCGAGCGCGCGCGAGCGGTCCTCCTTCAAGAAGGACCCGGTCGCGCTCCAGTTCTTGCGCTGCATGATCTCGGCTTCGTCGGCGGCGCGGTACGCCGGGTCGCGGTGCCGGCGCCGCCAGACGTCGATGAAGCTCTCCTCGCCGGGCTTGACCCGCGCGACGTCGAGCGGGCGCAGCTTCTCGCGCAGCGCGGCGTCGGCGAAAGGGAACAGCCAGTCCGGGGTCTCCATCACGTGCGAGTCCGCGTCGTGATAGATCCGTCCGCTCGCGTAGGGCATCGCTCGGGCCTCCGTCGGCGAGAGCCTAGACGGAGGCCCGACCGAACGGAAGCGGGTCAGCTCGCGCGAACTTCGATGCGGCGGGCGCGGGCGGCGGCGGCCTTCGGCAGCTCGATCTCGAGCACGCCATCGGTCACCCGGGCTCGGATGCGGTCCAGATCGACGGTCTCGCCGACCCGGAAGCTGCGCTGCCAGTTCCCGACGTTGTACTCGGTGTAGAGCGGCGCGAGGTCGGCGTAGTCGCCGACGTCCACGCGCCCTTCGAGCGTGAGCACGCCGTTGTCCAGCCGCACGTCCACCGACTTCTCGTCGACGCCCGGCACGTCGGCCCAGAGCCAGAGCGCCTCCGCGGTCTCGGCGATGTCTACGCTGGGCATGTAAACGCGCCCGGGGCGCGTGGTCTCCTGCTTCGAGACCTCCTGCTTTTTCACGGGAACCACTTCGGTCTGCATCTTGGTCTCCTATCTCAGGTCAGTCATGCTGCCTGGATGGCGATCTGGCGCGGCTTCGCCTCTTCGCGCCGGGGCACGCGGATCGTGAGCACGCCGTTCTTGTGGCTGGCCGCCGCGCGCGACGGATCCAACTCGGGCGGCAGGCGCAGCGAACGCGAGAACTCTCCCGACCAGCGCTCGCGGCGGTGGAAGCTGCCCTGCGCCGGGTGCGGTACGTCGCGCTTCGCCGAGATCGTCAGTGTGTCGCCGTTGCTCTCCACCTTGATCGACTCCTGCGCGACGCCGGGGAGCTCCACTCGAAGCGCGGTCTCGTCCTTCCCGCCGAACACGTTCACGGGCGGGAAGACTCCACGGCCGGAAGGCCCGAGGGCGAACCAGCCCACCTCGCGCTCGAGCGCCTGCTCTAGCTCGTCCTGCAGGCGGCGAAGCGCATCGAATGGCTCGAAGGTGACGCCGAATGACATGTTCTCGTTCCTCCTCTGTGACAGAGCCTCGGCACCGGCCGTGGTCCGTCAAGCGCTTGACGGCGCCGGTTCGGGGCCTACGCAGTTTGGTGGCACGGTTGACGGGACTGCCAGCCGGCTGGTCAGATCGGCGCATGGGTCGTCTGGAAGGCAAGGTGGCGCTCGTCACCGGCGGCGCGAGCGGGATCGGCGAGCGAACCACGCGCCTGTTCGTGGAGGAGGGCGCTCGCGTCCTGGTGGCCGACCTGCAGGAAGAGCGCGGGCGCGCGGTGGCCGCGAGCCTCGGCAAGCACGCGGCGTTTTGCCGCACCGAGGTGAGCCGCGAGGACCAGGTGCGGGCGGCCGTGGCAGCGTCCGTCGCCGCGTTCGGGCGCCTGGACGTGCTCGTGAACAACGCGGGATTCGGCGGTGCGCTCGGGCCGCTCGAGAGCACGCCCGTCGAGGAGTGGGACGTGACCTTCGCCGTGCTGGTGCGCGGGCCGTTCCTCGGCATGAAGCACGCCGCGCCGGCGCTGCGCGCGGCGGGCGGCGGGGCCGTGGTCAACATCGCGAGCGTGGCGGGGCAGGTCGGTGGCTTCGGCCCGCACGCCTACAGCGCCGCGAAGGCCGCGCTGATCCAGCTCACGCGCACGGCGGCGCTCGAGCTCGCCGAGCAGAGCACGCGCGTGAACGCGATCTGCCCGGGCTTCATCGCCACTCCCCTCGCGACCAACACCGTCGGCCGGCCTGACGCGGGCATCGCGAAGGCCAAGCCCGCGATGTCACGCGCCCAGCCGATCGCGCGCGCGGGTGAGCCCGACGACATCGCGCAGGCCGTGCTCTGGCTCGCGAGCGACGCTGCGGGGTTCGTGACGGGTCAGACGCTCGTCGTCGACGGCGGGCTCACGGCTGGCCGGCGCTGGAGCGAGCAGCCGGAGTTCGTGCGGCAGCATCGTCCTCTGCGCGTGTATCGGCCGGAGGGCTACTAGCGGCGTCTTCCTCGGCCTGCGCGGCGAGCAGCGACGACGCCACCTTGGGGCGCAGGATCGAGTAGAAGGCCGGCACCACGGTGATCGCGCCGAGCATGTTGATCACCATCAGGATCGTGAGCAGCCACGCCATCTCGGCCTGGAAGCGCAGCGTCGAGAAGCTCCAGAACACGATCCCGCCCACGACCGTCGTCACGGTGAACGTGACCGCCATGCCGGTGGTGCGGATCGCGCGCCGGATCGCCTCGTCGATGTCCCCGCGCGTCGAGACCACCTCCTGCCGGATGCGATCGACGATGAAGATCGCGTAGTCCACGCCGATCCCGACGCCTACCGACTGGACGGGCAAGGTGTTCACGTTCAGGCCGAGCCCGGCGACCGCCATGTACGCCAGCGAGAGCAGCGTCGCGGTCATGATCTGGAGCAGGATGATCCCGCCGGAGATCGCGGACCGGTACGTGAGCGAGTGCATCACGAAGATCACCAGGAAGATCAACGAGATGTTCGCGAGGTGCGCGCGCTCGACCTCGTCGTTCACGGCGGCCAGGATGCCCATCAGGCCGCCAGCCATGGTGAACTGCACGCCGCGCGCCCAGGACTGCGTGGGCTGGAATACCGGATCGGGCTCGCGCCCCTTCAGGTCCTGCACCAGGAGCCGGTTCGTCTCGACCGCGACCGCGCGGATGCCGAGCTCGGGCTCCTCCCACCACTGGTCCACCGCGGACGCGTCGAAGGCTTCGAGCTCCTTCGGCCAGGTGAAGACCTCGCCGGGACGGACCTCGTCCTTCGCCTGCACGTACTGCTGCGTCGCCTTCGCGCCGAAGTCCTCGAGCCAGGGCGGGGCGCCGTCCGCCTGCACCTGCTTCACCGCGGAGTCGACGTAGCTGCCGTCCTCCTGGCGCAGCCGCACGCGCAGCGTATGCGCGCGCCGGGGCAGCACCGGGCCGAGCACGTAGTAAAGGAAGTCCTTGAGCGCCTCGGGGTGGAGCGCGCCGGTGTCGGGGGCTGCGTGGTTCGGATCGAGCCGGATCGCGACGAGCCCGAGCGGGTTCTCCTCGACGAAGCGAGACGCGATCTGAACGGCGCGACGGATCGTCTCGCCCTTGTGGTCCGGGAAGAAGACGGTGGTGCTCGCGGCGCGCCCGTCCGGCGTCAGGAACAGGTTGAGCGCGCCGGGCGGGCTGGCGTTGCGCACCTGGAAGATCGTGCCGCGCACGCGGCCGGTGTCCTCGGGGAGCGTCTCGAACTTCGGATCGCCGTAGCGCAGCTGCGAGCCCACGGTGCGCATGATCGGCACCAGCGAGATGGCGCCGCGCGCGCCGGCGCGCGTGGTGAGCTCGCGTTCGAGCCGCTCCATCAGCGCCAGGGGCTCGAGGTCGCTCGCGGAGCCGTCGCGGTCGCCATCGGCGTAGACGATCAGCGCGTCGGCGCCGCCGAACTTCTTGGTGATCTCGGCCGCGGCCTGGTTGAACGGGTGATCCGGCCAGAACAGCGTGGTCCCGGGAGCCGCCTCGCCGATCTGCGAGTAGAACAACGTGATCCACGCCGACACGGCGAAGGTCGCGACCGTGACGCCCGCGACCGCCCACTTGCCGAACGGATCGGTGGTCAGATTCCCGACAGCACGCGTGAAGCGGATCATGAACCTGGGCACGAAGTGGTGCCAGTCGCGCGGCGGCGGGAACCAGCAGATCAGGATCGGGTGCATCAGCTCGACGGTGAACACGATCGCGCCGACCCAGAAGGCGCCGAAGATGCCGAGGCTGCGCATCTGCGGGATCGTGGTGACGAGGATCATCAGCAGCCCCGCCACGTCGGTGAGCACGCCGAGCGTTCCCGGGATCATGAGCTCGGCCATGGCGGTGGTCGCGGCGTGGAGCTTGGCGTCGTGCTCGTTGTCGAACTGGTCGTGGATCGCCTCGTAGTCCTCGAAGAAACGCTCGGCCATCTGCACCGTGTGCGACACCGCGCGCGCCGTGATGATCATCGGGATCACCAGGATCAGCGGATCGAAGGTCAGGCCCGCCCAGCCCGTGAAGCCGAGGCCCCAGACGACCGTGGTGCCGGCGCAGATCAGCGGGATCGCCACGCCGTGGCCGCGCCGGAAGTAGAGCCAGAGCAGCGCGAAGATCGCCACCACGGCGAGGCCGACGAAGATCACGATCTCCTTGGCGTGCTGCAGGATCCAGCCGGTCAGGATCGGGATACCCGTGACGTAGACCTCGGTGTTCCCGTCCGACTCGCGGGCCTGGATCTTCATCACGTGGTCGAACACCGCCTGGAAGATCGCGCGGTGGTCCAGGCGGTCCGTCACGAAGCCGGCCGTGACGAGCGCCGCCTTCTCGTCGGTCGAGACCAGGTTCCCGAGCACGAAGGGGATCTTCTCGTGGACCGCCGTGCGCACCAGATCGGCCTCTTCCTGCGTCTGCGGCATCTCCTCGATCAGGAAGCCGCCGATCATCGCGCCCGAGGGCTCGATGTCGACCACGCGCGTGCTCTCGTGCGTGAGCGAGCGGATGTAGTAGTGGTTGATCGGGTAGCTCGGGTACTTGTCGTCGAGCGCGTCATCGATCTGCTTGGGCGTGAGCATGCCCGCGTCGCGCAGCTCGGCGCGCAGGGCGCGGCGCTCGTCGCCGTGCGCCTCGTAGTCCCAGCCGTCGAGCGACTTGGTGATGCGGTCGATCTTCTGCAGGTTCTCGGGGGTGAAGATCGTCCCGTCTTTCACCACCATCGCGATCGCGATCAGTGTCGAGTTGCCGAAGCGCCCCGCGAACTTGTCCTGGGCGTGGATGAAGGGGTGCTCGGGGAACAGGTCGCGCGCGTTCGTGTTCAGCCGCACAGCGGGACCCGGCAGCGCCTTGCCCACTGCCGTGAACACGCCGTTCGCGATGGGGTAGGCGAAGAAGAGCGTGACGAGCCCCATCAGCGCGCCGATCGCGTTGCGGTTGCGCACCACGAAGCGCGCCAGAACCAGCGTGGAGCGCGGGGCCGGGGTGTGGTCAGCGGGCTGCATCGGGTCTCCGCGCGGCGATGGCCGGGCTGCGCAGTCTAGTGTCAGCGTCTACGCGCGGGCAAAGGACGCGCTGCCGCTTCCCGGCTGCGGGGCGGAACCTCGTACGCAGGGGGAGGCGCTAACTCGTGCGGCGGCGCAGGGCGGCGAGGCCAGCGAGGCCGAGGCCGAGCAGCAGGACCGAAGACGGCTCCGGAATCGGATCCGAGTCGGTCATGAAGCGCTGCTCGATCACGCTGATGTGCGCGATCCCGTGCCCGATCCCGATCCCGTCCCGGTTGCGGATGAAGCGGCGCCAGTTGCACCAGCAATCGCCTTCGCCGCCGCAATCGCCGTCGTGGTCCCACTCATCATCGCCGTCCCCATCGTGCTCCGAGCCGCGGGCATGGCGCTGCCACCCCGGCGGAACCTCGCCGTCCCAGCCGTGGTGCTCGCCGCGCTCCCAGCCGTAGTGATTGCCCTGGTCCTCGTGGCGCCGTCGCCGGACGCTCTCGAGCAGGATGTCCTTGGTGACGTGCAGCGTGTTCGCGCCGTCGCCGAGGCTCGCGCTATCGCTCGTCCGCGTGGAGGTGCGGGTGTCGAACACGCCGAGCGCCACCCCGGGAAATTCGTCGATGGTCTCCGCGATCGAAGCCGAGGAGTTGCCGCCGGCAGCGAAGCCCGTGAATGCGAGCTCCACCGCCACGATTCGGTCGCTCGAGGTCACGGTGTAGTCGAGGACGATGTCGAGCGTCTTTCCCCGGGTGACGACGATGGGGCCCACCAGCCGGAAGCCGTCGTGGTCGAACTCGATCTCGATCAGATCGATGTCGAAGCTCCGGGTGCCCGTCACGGTCACCGAGAAGTCCGAAAAGCTGAGGTTGCTGCCCTCGGCGGAGAAGGTCCCCGGGCTGCCGTTTACGTCGCTGAGCGACAGCGCTCGCGCGAGCGAAGGGTCAAGGGCAAGAAGGCAGACGAATAGCCCAACGAGATGATTCCACCGGTTTCGCACGCTCCTGCATCTCCCTGTAACCCTCCAGGGAAAGCGCGAGCTCCAGAAGCGCGCGAATCGGGCGGGGTCCCGCGCAAACGGAAACCCCAACCTTCATGGGTACAGTAACCGAAACCGGGGTCTGGTGTCGCGGGAAATCTTGTGGCCGGACGATGTCATAGGTGTGACGGCCCGAGCGGACCCCCGAGGACCCGTGGGGCGGCGCCTGCGCGCCGGGCTGCGGCGCCACGGGCTGGTCTGGCGCCCCAGAGCCGTCCGCCGCTGGGTGCGCTCGCGAGCCCTGCGGTTCACGGACGGGAACCGGGTGGCGGTCCTGGAGGACGGTCGCAACGGCCTCGGCGCCATGCTCCAGGCGGTCGAGGCGGCCAAGTCCCGGATCCACCTGGAGACGTACACGCTACGCGCCGACCGGATCGGCGCCTGCTTCCTGGACGCCCTCGAGGAGCGCGCTCGCGCCGGCGTCGAGGTGCGCGTGCTCTACGACGCGCTCGGCTCCCGTGGGCTCGAGGACGCGGCGCTCGCGGGGCTGCGCGCCGCCGGCGGGCAGGTCGTCGCGTTCAACCCGCTCTGGCGCGTGTGGCCGCGCTTCGCGCCGCGCCGCCGCGACCACCGCAAGATCCTGGTCATCGATGGCGCGATCGCGTTCACGGGCGGCCTCAACATCGGCGACGAGTACTGGGGTGGGATCGGGCCCGGCAACGCCGGCTGGCGCGACACACACCTGTGCATCGAAGGGCCCGCGGTGCGCGACCTCGAGGCGGTGTTCCTCGAGAGCTGGTTCCGCGCCGACGGTCCGGACATCGCCTGGCACGCCCTGCTCGAGGGCGAGCGCCCGAAACAGGGGGACGTGCGCTGCGCGGTGCTCGCCGACGGCCCGTCCTATCGCCGGCGCCGCATGCGCGACCTCTTGCTATCGGCGCTCGAAGAGGCCCGCGGCCAGGTGCGTCTGCAGAGCCCCTACTTCGCGCCGGGACGGCGCGTGCTCGACTCGCTTGCCGACGCCAGCCGGCGCGGGGTGAAGGTCGAGCTGCTGCTCGCGGGGCGCACTGACCATCCCGTGCTGCGCCGCGCGGTGCGCTCGATCCTGCCGCGCCTGCTCGAGTGCGGCGTGTCAGTCTACGAGTACGAGCCGGCCATGATGCACGCCAAGGTCGGGCTGTACGACGACGCCTGGGCGACGGTCGGCACCTCGAACCTGGACCGCCAGAGCTTCGAGCACAGCTACGAGGTCAACCTGATCCTCGAGGGTGGGGGCGTGCCGGCGCGCCTGCGCGAGCGCTTCGAGCGCGACCGCACGCAGGCGCGGCGCATCGATACTGCGTCGCTGGCGGCACGCGGGCCCTGGGAGCGCTTCGTGGATCGGCTCGCCGCGCTCGTGCTGCTCTTTGTGTAGCTAAACTTCTTCGAGGGTCAGCAGCTCCTCGATGCGCTGGCGGCGGCGGATCAGGCGCGCCTGCTCGCCGTCGACGAGCACCTCGGGCGCGAGCGGCCGCGAGTTGTAGTTGCCGGCCATCGCCGCGCCGTAGGCCCCGGCGTCGTGCAGCACCAGCAGGTCGCCGACTTCGGCGCGCGCCAGCTCGCGCGGAACGACCACGCCGCCTTCGCTCTGGGTGAACACGTCGCCCGACTCGCACAGCGGTCCCGCGACCACGGTCGGCTCGCCGGGACCGTCGAGGCGTCCTGCCCCGCGGCGGACGATCGAGATCTCGTGGTGGCTGCCGTAGAGAGCCGGCCGCGCCAGATCGTTGAAGCCCGCGTCGACCAGCACGAAGCGCTGGCCGCCCGTCCGCTTCGTCGCGCGCACCTCGGTGAGCAGCAAACCGGCCTCGGCGACCAGGTAGCGCCCGGGCTCGATCTCGAGCGACACCGGGTGGCCGACGATGCCCTCGATCTCGTGGCGCGCCGCGTCCCAGAGCCGGTGCAGCTCGCGCGTGTCGATCCGCGCCTCGCCCGGGTGGTAAGGGATGGGCAGCCCGCCGCCGCCGGAGATCGCACGCAGGTCGCGGCCCGACGCGCGCACCAGCTCGACCATCGCCGAGCACACGCGCCGCAGGTGTTCGACGTCGGTCCCGGAGCCGATGTGCATGTGCAGGCCGACCAGGTCCAGCCGGTGCTCGTCGACGTGCTTCCAGGCGTCGCGCAGATTGGCGTGCCAGATGCCGTGCTTGCTCCACTCACCGCCGGTGTTGGTCTTGCGGCTGTGGCCGTGCCCGAAGCCCGGGTTCACGCGCAGCCAGACGCGGTGGCCGGGGTGGCGTCGGCCGAGCTGCGCGAGCATGTCCTCGGATCCCGCGTTCACCGGGATGTCGCACTCGATCACGCGCTCGAGCGTGCGGGCGTCGAGCACGTCTGCCGCGTAGACGATGCCCGCGGGCTGGCCCGCGCCGCTCCATCCCGCGCGCAGCGCGCGCTCGATCTCGCCCAGCGAGACCGCGTCCACCAGACAGCCGAGGCTGCGCAGCAGCTCGAGCACGTGCACATTCGAGCTGGCCTTCTGCGCGTAGCGGATCACGTCGAACGCGCGCAGCTCGGCGACGCGGGCGCGGATCAACGCGGCATCGTAAACGTACACCGGCGTGCCGTGCTCGGCGGCGATGCGCTCGAGGAGTGCGGCGTCGATCGGCTTCATGCTTCCGCCAGACTACAGTACCGGACGTGGATCCGATCGTCGCCGAGGAGCTCGCGCTGCTCGAGCAGGTCCTCGGCGTGCTGCGCCGCTCGACGGGACCGCGTCCGCCCTCGGAGGCCGCGGTGGTCGGCGAGCTGGTGCGCATCCGCGATTCGCTGGTCTCGGGCGACGAGTCGAAGGACCGGCTGGCGCTCGAGGACGAGTGGCAGCGCTATCAGGCGCTGCTCGCGCAGCTCCGGCGCTCGCGCGAGAGCACGCTCGGCGTGGATCCCGACGCGCCGTACTTCGCGCACCTGCGGCTGCGCGACGAGCGCGGCGAGCGCGATCTGTGTCTGGGCCGCGCCACGCGGATCGAGGCCGGGGTGCGCATCGTGGACTGGCGCAACGCGCCGATCTCGCGCGTGTTCTACCGCTACCAGCAGGGCGACGAGTACGAAGAGGAGATGGGCGGGCGGCTGCACGCAGGGGTCGTTTCCGCGCGCCGTACCGTGGCGGTCGCGCACGGCCGCCTCGAGCGAGTGGACGCGCCGGAGGGATCGTTCTCGCTCGACCCGCGCGCCTCGGACGGCTGGCGCCGGCTCGAGCGCGAGAGCGCGCACCTCGGCGGCGGCGAGGGCAGCGCGGTGCGCGTGTACGGCGCCGCGGAGGGCCGCGGGCGGCGGCTGGGCACCGACACCGGGGGCGGGCGCCGCCGCGGCGACAAGCGCCTGCCCGAGATCTCCGCGCTGATCGACCCGGTTCAGTTCGAGGCGATCGCGCGGCCCGACTCGGGGATCGTGGTCGTGCGCGGCAGCGCGGGCTCGGGCAAGACCACCGTCGCGCTACACCGAATCGCGTGGCTGGCGTACGCGGACGAACGCGTCGACTCACCGGCCACGCAGTTCCTGACCTTCTCGCCCGCGCTCTGCGAGTACGTGCGTAACGTGCTGCCCGCGCTTGGCGTGCGGCGCGCGCGCGTCGCGACGTTCGAGGCCTGGACGCACGCGCAGCGCCGGCGACTGTTTCCCGAGCTGCCGCGCGAGGTGCGCGACGACACGCCGACGCCCGCGCGGCGCCTGAAGCTGCACCCGGTCCTGGCGCGCGTGCTGGAGGAGCACATCAAGGACACGCCCGGCGAGCGCACGGCAGAGCAGGTGATCGACGACTGGGCCAGCGCGCTCACCGTGCGCGACCGCCTCGCGCGCGCCTTCCGTGAGCGCGCGCCCGACGCCTTCCGCGGCGACGAGCTCGCGCGCGCCGTCGACTGGTGCCGCGAGCGCGTGGACGAGCTGAACGCGCTCGCCGACGGCGACCCGGTCGTCGAGGCTGCACTCGACGCGGAAGACGAGGCGCTGCTGCTGCGCGCCTGGCAGCTCCGCATCGGCCCGCTGCCGGACCGCTTGAACCGGCCGCTGCGCTATCGCCACCTGGCGATCGACGAGGCGCAGGACTTCTCTCCGCTCGAGCTGCGCCTGCTGCTCGAGTGTCTCGACGAGCGCGGGAGCGCCACGCTGGCCGGCGACGCGCAGCAGCAGGTGTTCACCGAGAGCGGCTTCGAGTCGTGGCAGGAGCTGCTCGCCGAGATCGGCGCATCCGCGGCCGAGGTCGACACGTTGCGCGTCTCGTACCGCTCGACCGAGCCGATCGTGCGTTTCGCACACGCGCTGCTCGGCGATCTCGCCGAGGAGGACGCTCCACCGCGCGCAACCCGGCACGGTCCACCCGTCGAGCTGTTCGAGTTCCACGACCCCGGCGCTTGCGTGGCGTTCCTGTCCGACGCGCTCAAGGAGCTGGCGCGAGCCGAGCCCCTCGCTTCGGTCGCGGTGCTCGCCGCGTCGCCGGCAGCCGCGGCCCTCTACCACGACGGCTTCGTGCAGGCGGAGGTGCCGCGCCTGCACCGCGTGGAGCAGTACGACTTCCGCTTCACCCCCGGTGTCGAGGTCGCCGAGATCGAGCAGGCCAAGGGCCTCGAGTTCGACTACGTGGTGCTGGTCGACGTCTCGGACGAGGCCTTCCCGCCGACGCCACTCGCGCGCCGCCTGCTCCACGTCGGCGCCACGCGCGCCATGCACCAGCTCTGGCTCACGAGCATCGGCCCCCCCGCCGCGCTGGTGCGTCGCGCTTCCGGCGCGTAGTTGACGCGGCGCGTAATCGCTCGAAGTCGAAAATAGTTGCGCCACGCGCTTGCTCGTCGACCACACTCCACTTCTGGAGGGAACGACATGTCGACGGTCAGGACGGCCTTTCTGGCTCTGGCGCTCGCGAGCGTGGCGTTGCTCAGCCCGGCGCGGGGCGGGGCCGCGATCTGCGGCTTCCCGGGTGTGGTGCTCGCGGGCGCATTCGCCGGCGGTTTTGGCTGGGTCACGCTGTTTTCTCCCATCGCGCCGTTCCCGCTCACCGGGATCGCGAGCACCCTGCTCGCCGGACCGATCGGTCCCGCGTGCATGGACATGTGGACGACGGCGGCGCTCGGGCCGCCTCCGCCGAACTTCCTGGCGGTCTGGGGTACCGGGCCCGGGTTGTGCGCGGGTGCATGCTCGGCGGTCGCGGTGTCCTGTTCCGCAACGCTCTGCGCGGCGTATCCGTGAGCGCACGGCGTCGGCTCACTGCGCCGGCGCTGTCGCTCCTCGTTGCGCTCTCGGGCTGTGAGCCGAGTGCTATGCCGGGACCGGAAGCGAGCGCCGCTGCCACGGGGTCCGAGGTCGCGATCACGCCGGTGGTCGCGCCGTCGGCGGCGAGCCTGTACGGCGACGACGTCTCGCGCCTGCGCTACCAGGGTCGCAGCGACGACGAGACGCTCGTCGCGTCCAGCGCCGGGCCGTACGTCCGCGTGGGTGAGTTCAACGCCTGGCTCGGCAGCTATCCCCTGCGCATCACGAGCGACGACCTGCCTGCCGCGCGACGACAGGCGCTCGAGCAGCTCGTCACGTTCAAGCTCTTCGTCGCGAAGGCGCGTGCGAGTGGCTACGAGGAGCGCCTGGGCAAGGCGTCGGATCAGAGGTCACTGGCGTTCGCGTACATTCGCGACCAGGTCACCGACGTCGCGTCCATCTCCGACGAAGCCGCGCGCCAGTACGAGTCCGGGCATCCGGAGCTGCTGGCGCAGATCGGCTCCGACGACGTCCCTGTCGACGTGCGAACGCTGGCCATCAAGGGCTCGATGCGCGGGGAGCAGCTCTGGACGCGCGTCCAGGAGTGGATGACCGAGGCCGGGATCCGTTACGAGGAGGGGGCTCTGCAATGAGTGGGATCGCGCTTGCGGGTCGGAGTCTGGCGCCGCTCGTCGCGGCCCTCCTGGTGGCGCACGGGCCCGCCGGGGCGCAGGAGGTGCCACCCGACGAGTCCGCGCGCACAGCACAGCTCACGATCGACGCCGTCTCCGGCAACCTGCTCGCGGTCTCGCCCGCGCTGACCGGGCGCGGGCCGGGTCCGAGCGACGAGAGCGCACAGGTCGCGGCGACGGTCGTCGACGAGGTGAACGGCGACTTTCTCTCGGCGCCGCCGCTCGGCACTTCGAAGGGCGCGATCGACCGCACGGCCGACGCGAACGCCACGCTCGTCGACGCCGTCAACGGCTCGCTGCTTTCGTCCGCGCCGAACTCGGCGAACCACGGCGCGGTGGACCACGCAGCCGACGTCGCCGCGACGTCCGTCGATGCGAACACGGGGGACTTGCTGAGCGCCCCGCCGACGTCGACGTCGCTTGCGAGTCAGGGCGCGCGCAACCACGCCGTCAACGTCGCGGCCATGGTGGTCGACGCCGTGCTGGGATCGCTCACCACAGCACCTGCTCAGTTCGTCTTCCCGGAGGTGCCGGTTCCTGCGCTCGCGCTCTGGTCCGCGCTTGCGCTCGGGGCTCTGCTCGTGGCCGGCGGCTGGCGCCGAGCGCGACGCGCAGCGTCCTGAGCCGCGGCGCGCAGACAGGTTCGCGACGAGGAGCTGGCAGCAGCGGATCTTCGCCTCGTTCGCCGCGCCGATCGCGAGCCCGCGCGCGCGGCGCGAACCGCGCGCGCGTTCGGAAAGAACACGTCGGGCCCGGCCAGGTAGACGCGCAGAGGTCGGGCCATCGCGCGAGTCTACGCGCGGAGCGGTAGGCTCTCGCGATGACCACCCCCCTCGCCGACGATCCCTGGAAGGGCGCTAACCCCGTCGACCCCGCGTTTCGGCGCGATCCGTATCCCGCGCTGGCCCGGCTGCGCGAGCTCGATCCGGTCAACGCCACGCCGTTCGGCGTCTGGCGGCTCACCCGCTACGACGACTGCGTGCGCCTGCTGCGCCACTCGGGCGCCGGCGTGCGCCGCTCCGATGGCACCACGATGCGCAGCGCCGCGATGCCAGAGCAGTTCGTCGACGAGTTCATGCTGCAGCGCGACCCGCCGGCGCACACGCGCTTGCGCAAGCTCGTCTCCAGGGCCTTCACGCCGCGTGCGGTCGAGCGGCTGCGGCCGCGCATCGAGGCGATCGCGCACGAGCAGGTGGATGCCGCGCTGCGCCGCGGTCGCATGGACGCGATCGCCGACTTAGCACTCCCGGTGCCTGCGACGCTGATCTGCGAGATGATGGGTGTGCCCGCCTCCGACCGCGACCGCTTCACCGAGTGGACCACGCGCACCACCCACTTGCTCGCCGCGCCGTTCCAGCCGCCCGACGTCGTCAAGGACGCGCTCGAGGCTGCCGGCGCGCTGCGGGGCTACTTCGAGGAGCGGATCGCCTCTCGCCGCGGCTCGCGCATCGACGACCTGCTCGGCGACCTGATCGCAGCGGAGGAAGAGGGTGATCGGCTCTCGCCGAGCGAGCTGCTCGCGCACGCTTCGGGCCTACTCGTTGCCGGCTTCGAGACCACGATCGGCCTCGTCGGCAACGGCATCCTCGCGCTGATCCGGAATCCCGCAGAGCAGGAGCGCCTGCGCGCGCAGCCCACGCTGCTGCCGGCCGCCGTCGAGGAGTGTTTGCGCTTCGACGGACCGATCATGCTCACCGTGCGCATCCCGCGCGAGGACCTCGAGATCGGCGGCAAGACCATCCCGAAGGACGCGACCGTGATGGCGATGCTCGCCGCGGCCAATCGCGATCCCGCGAAGTTCCCCGAGCCGGATCGCTTCGACGTCGGGCGCCGGCCCAACGAGCACCTGGCCTTCGGCGGCGGCGTGCACTTCTGCCTCGGCTCGCATCTGGCGCGGATGGAGGCCGAGATCGCGATCGGGACGCTGCTCGCGCGCACCAAGAACCTGCGCTTGCAGGCACCCGACGCCGAGCTCGAGATGGGCGCGTCGCTCTTCCGCGTGCTGGCGCGCCTGCCGATCGCATTCGACGCGGCGTGACGCGACGCGCGCTGGTAGGCTGTCGTCGATGTCGATCCTGGTGGCGCGGCACGGCGAGACGGAGCTGAATGCCGCGCGCGTGCTGCAGCACCCGGGCACGCCGCTCTCGCAGCGCGGGATCGCACAGGCGGATCGCCTCGCGGAGCGGCTCGAGCCGCTCGGCGTGGAGCGCATCCTGTCGAGCGACTACGCGCGTGCGCGCATGACCGCGGAGCGGCTCGCGGCGCGCTTCGGGGTGCCGATCGAAGTCGATCCGCTGCTGCGCGAGCGCAACTTCGGCGACGTGCGCGGCCGACCGTACAGCGAGCTGCCGCCAGACCTGTTCGGACCCGATTACGAACCGCCCGGTGGCGAGACCTGGGCCCAGTTCTTCGGGCGCGTCGATGCAGCCTGGCAGCGCGTCGCGCGCGTCGCGAGCGCCACGCCGGGGAATCTCGCGGTGATCACGCACGGTCTGGTCTGCGCCGGATTCGTCGAGCGCCACCTGCGTCGGCCCGACGCTGCACCGACCCCGCGCGGCTGGGGCAACACATCACTGACGATCGCCGAGAGCGCTCCCCCCTGGGCCATCCGTGTCTTGAACTGCACCGCTCACCTCGACGCCGCGACCCTCGCCCCCGAGGGCGGCCGCGCCTAGAGAGGCGGCAGCTCCGATGCGAGGCTCGAGCCTTGCGGCCGTGCCAGGACGGTGGCCTTGGAACGGCAGGTTGCCACCGAATTGCAGCTTGACTTTCTCACTTGAACTCGCGACAAGAGTTGCAGAGCCAGATCGAGGCCGCATGGCGTCGGTCGGCACTCGGCGGCATCAAGGAAATGACCGGGCGCCGGGAGGTAGAGGGAATGGAGAGAGGACTGATTCGCGATCTGCGGGTGTACCTTGTCGCTGCCGCGCTGGGCACGCTAAGCGGTGGATTCGCGTCGGCACAAGACAATCAGCCGCAGGGCCCCCAGCTCCCGAAGGCGGCACTCAGCACCTCAAGCGGCGCAGCCTCTGCCCCCGCGCCTCGACCAAGAGAGCTCACGCTTCCGAAGAGGGGGGTTCTTCGTAGCGCCACTATCGTCGGCCGCAGCGGGGACCCGATCGAGCTAGAGGCGTTGTCGGAGAGCGACCGGCAGCAGGTCCTACGAAGCCTCGGTGCCGGGATGTCCCCGAGCGAGATCGACCAGCATCGAGCGTACGTCGCTGACCTCTACCAACTCGGCGGGATTTCGCAGGGTACGTGGGAATACACAGCCGGGCGCCAGTGCATGTACGGACCAGCACCAGCGCCGGTGGGTGTGACAGAGGACAAGCTCAAGAGGATCGTGGACCAGAACCGCAACCTCCCCGCCCGCGACCTGTGGAAGTTGGTGATGTCACTGCCTCCGGAGACACCGACCACGGCGGAACCCCGCCCCTTGATCGTCCGCCTCGGCGCGCCCGACGGCCCGAATTGCGTGGGACTCTCCGAGCGGTGATTTACGTCCTCCTCTTCGCAATCGGTGCGTTGTTGCCGCTGAGCGCTCGCGCCGAATGCACTTCTGACCCATGGATCGACGGGCTGCGGCTTCCGGGCCTCGGAGGGCGACAATTCCCTGCGTTGACGAGCTTCGGCGTTATCGGATTAGTTCCAAACGCGCCCACGCCACTTCAGTGGGGGGACGCTCGCGTGTGGGCCGAGTCTGTCTTCGTACATGACGACCCTTTCTCCGTGACCTGGCAAGACTCAGCGTGCTGTATCTGGTTCACGAATCCCATTCCAGTTGGGACCTTTACTGACCCCTATTGCACGTTCATCGACGCTGTAAGCAATGAGGTTTGCACCCCCGGGTACGATGGCTGGATCGTAGTTGTCTCTGGGTGGGACTTTACTTGGTGCCCGGGGACGGACATGTGCCTGGCCGACGCTGCCGACGGAAGCCGTGTGCTGTACGTAAAGGCCGGCTCGCTTCCGTACAGCCCGCCGGAATCTGGTCTCGGAAACGTCGTAGCTACGGGCATCGGCTGGCTGTTCGCTGGGCTGCCGTTCTCCCAGTTCATTGACGACACCATGCTCTCCCTCGCCGCCAGCGATGAGGGGAACGAGACGATCACGGTCTCTCAGTGTGCCGCGCTTCGGGGTGGGATGGGACGCGAACTTGGAACAACGTGCCTTTGCGCTCTCGATCCGATCCCAAGCGTACCACCGAATAACGGTGCACCGTGCCAGTGCCCGTACTTCGAGCAGCCTCCCCAGGTGTGGGCCTGCCTCGACGGCAGGTGCACGACGTTCTACGAAGTTCCGGCGCCGGATTGCCTGTGCATGTTGGGCGACAGCGACAGCGACGGAATCTGCAGCAATGGTGATTGCATCGGTGGCGCTTGCACGGCGACGTCGTTTGAAGTCGCCCCGGAAAATCCTCGATGCGCCTGTCTGAACGGGATGTCAGAGGGACCTGGCGGTGTACCGCCGCCCCCCTGCGACGATAACTGCAGGTCTGTGTCGAACGGAGGGCAAGCGGATCAAGATAACGACCAGGTCGGCGATGCGTGCGACAACTGCCCGAGCTTCTACAACAGCGACCAGGTGAACCGCCACGGGGGCGGGCCTGGGGATGCGTGCGACGACCCCGATGGGGATGGGTTAACCGACAAGACTGAGCTGACATCCTCCCTAACTAACCCGGACGATGCTGATACAGACAATGACGGGATCGTTGATGGGATCGAATTTCTGGGACCGGACGGAAGCCCCGGGACAGGAGATGAGTCCAACCCACTGCTGAGTGACTCGGACGGGGATTCAGTTCCAGACGGGACGGACAACTGCCGCACGATCGCGAACGTGTCGCAAGCGAACTTCGACGGGGATGCGCTGGGAGATGCCTGCGACGCGTGCGCCACTCTCGCCGATCTCGGCACGGACCCAGATATGGACGGGGTCGACTCCGCATGTGACACGTGCACGTCCACTTTTAATCTGAGACTGCAGGGTACGCCCGGCGCGAACCGGACGCGCATGAGTGGCCAGGCAGATGACGATGCGGATGGCCGCGGTAACTCGTGTGACTTCGACTACGATAATGCCGGTGCTGTGATCATTGCGGCTGATTTCAATCAGATTAAGGCGTCTGTAGGTAAACTCGTATCTGCGTCGAATTGCGGTGCCGCACCCACGGATAACCAACGCTGTGGCGAGTTCGACCACGATCAGGCGGGAGCGGCCGTGAGTGCCGGCGACTTCAACCAGGCAAAGGGCGCCGTGGGGAAGGTGATTAGTACAACGTATCCGAAATGCGCAGCGTGCAGTGTCGGCACCGGCTGGTCTAATGTGCTTGGCAGCGGCGGCGAACGAATCGGTCGACCGGTCTGTGAATCGGCGGTTGCCGGTGCCTGCCAGTATGCGCCGTAGACTGGGGGACGTCCGATGCACGGATGGTGGGGTGCATACCTCAGCACCTCGATCGGCTGCTCCTAGTGTCCCGCAACTGAAGTTGGGTGAATTAACTTCGAGTCTGGCCCGTCCCCCATGCGAGCTGCTCTCATGGAGGACCACCGATGGCTCGAGGACGACCCAAGGCCCCGCTCTCGCGCTCGGACGATGAACGTCGCGTGCTCGAGGGCTACACGCGCCAGCGCGAGATCGCCCAGCAACTGGCGCTGCGCGCCCGCATCGTGCTCGGCTGCGCCGCGGGAGCGGAGAACGAGGCCGTCGGCGAGAAGCTCGGCGTGCATCCCGTGACGGTCGGCGAATGGCGGGCGCGCTTCCTGCGCGACCGGCTCCGGGGTTTGTCCGACGCACCCCGTTCCGGCGCCCCGCGCAGCATGAGCGACGAGCAGGTGGAGCGCGTCGTGAAGCTCACGCTGGAGGCGACGCCGCGCAATGCGACGCTCTCGCTGCAGCCGCATCGCGTCGAGAGCTTCCGGCTCTCCAACGATCCCACCTGAACGGGCGATGGTGCTGTGCGTCGACGAGAAGTCGCAGATCCAGGCGCTCGATCGCACGCAGCCGATGCTGCCGCTGCGTCCGGGCCAGCCGGGGCGGCGCAGCCACGACTACCGACGCCACGGCACCACCTCGTTGTTCGCCGCACTCGACGTGGCCTCGGGGTCCGTGCTGGGCAAGTGCTACCGGCGGCACCGCTCCCAGGAGTTCCTCGACTTCCTCAAGCGAATCGACAGCGCCGTGCCCGTCGGGCTCGACCTGCACCTGATCCTCGACAACTACTCCACGCACAAGACCGAGAAGGTGAGGAGCTGGCTGGCCCGCCATCCCCGCTTCCAGCTGCACTTCACGCCGACCTACAGCTCCTGGATCAACCTCGTCGAGCGCTTCTTCGCACTGCTCTCGGAGCAGTGGCTCAAGCGCGGCGCGCACCGCAGCACCTTCGAGCTGGAGCAGGCGATCCTGCACTACATCGAGCATGGCAACCGCAACCCCAAGCCGTTCGTCTGGACCAAGACCGCCGACCAGATCCTCGAGACGATCGCCCGCTTCTGCCAGGGCACCCTCGCCGCGCACGCGCCCGATTCACTCAAGCGAACTTCAGGCACGGGACACTAGGACCTCCGCCGTGGGCGAGATGGATGGCAAGCAAGTAGTCGTGACCGGGGCCACGTCCGGGATCGGACGCGTCACCGCGAAGGCGCTCGCGCGCAAGGGAGCCGCGCTTGCGATCGTCTGCCGCGACGCGGCGAAGGGCCACGCGCTGGCCGCGGAGATCCGCTCCGGCTCGGCCGAGCCGAGGGTGGACGTGTTCTTGGCCGATCTCTCGAAGCAGGCCGACGTGCGCCGCGTCGCCGTGGAGCTGCTCGAGCGCTGCCCCCGGATCGACGTGCTCGTGAACAATGCTGGCATCGTGAACGTGCGCCGCGAGCTCACCGACGACGGTCTCGAGGCGACCTTCGCGACCAATCACCTGGCGTATTACCTGCTCACGCGGCTGCTGCTGGAGCGCCTCGTCGCGTCGGCGCCCGCGCGGATCGTCAACGTGGCTTCCGACGCGCACCGCTTCGGAACGCTCGACCCTGACGACCTGCAGAACGCGAAGCGCTACCGCAGCATGTCCGTCTACGGCCAGTCGAAGCTTTGCAATCTGCTGTTCAGCTACGAGCTGGCGCGGCGGCTCGAGGGGACCGGCGTGACGGTGAACGCGCTCCACCCGGGCACAGTGCGAACCGGGCTCGGGCGCAACAACGGCGGCCTGCTCGGGCTCTTGCCCGCGATCCTCGGGCTCTTCTTCCGCACGCCGGAGAAGGGCGCGCAGACGTCGATCTGGCTGGCCTCGTCGCCCGACGTGAAGGATGTCTCGGGCAAGTACTTCTACGACCTGCGCGAGCACCGCTCGAACGACGCGTCGCGCGACCGCGAGCTCTCGCGGCGGCTATGGGACGAGAGCGCCAGACTCGTCGGGCTTCAGTCGTCCAGCCCCGGCATGCGGACGGGGGCGTAGTAGCGGCGCTCGCCGAGCGCGTCGACGCGCCCCCAGAACTCGGGACCGCCCGCGGCCATCGGGTCGCCGAGCGCCAGACGCTGCCGGAAGAAGCACCAGCTCTCGGGCCGCAGGCGCACGGCTTCCTCGAGGAACGGCGCGGCCTCGGTCGCGCGGCCGTGTGCGTGAAGCCACTGGCCGAGCCGGAAGCTCGCGGTCGCGCGCGCGTCGTCGTTGCTCGGCGCCGCCAGGCGGTCGCGCGCTTCCGTGGGCGCGACCACGTAAGGGCTCTCCGCCCCGAGCCGCACCCAGTCGCGGATCGCGTCGTGGTACACCGCACGGCGTCGCCCGTACTCGGCGATCACGTCGGGCGCGAGCGCGAACGTCTTCCGGTCCATCGCGCGGAAGCCGTCGAAGGCGCTCGAGGGCTCGGGCGGGCGCACGATCCGGCCCTGCTCGTCGATCCAGACTGCGATCGGCACGTTCAGCATGTCGTAGAGCGCCGCGACGCGGTGCTCGCGATCCACGAGCGACGGATGCGTGGGCTTCGCGGCGCGAATCCACGGGCCCGCTGCGTCGGCTCCGGCGCTATCGAGCGCGACGGTGATCGGGACGAAGCCCTGCGGTCCGAGCTCCGCGTACAGTGCCTGCCACCCGGGCAGGTCCATGCGGCAGCCTCACCACGAGGCCCAGCTCACCACGATCACCTTCTTGCCGCGGTGATCGGACAGGCGATGCGTGCGGCCGTCCAGGTCGGGGAGCTCGAAGTCGGGCGCTTCGAGGGACGCGAGCGCGGCGCGCCGGTCCCCGCTGGCTTCCCCGATCGACCACACGTCGCCCGACGTCGTGCGCAGCAGCGGCTGCCTGCGCTGGCGCGCCAGAGCGGCGAGATCGAAGCTGCGCTCGGGGCCGGCGCCGCGCACGAATTCGGCCTCGCGGCCCCGCGGCAGCGGTACGCAGAGCGAGCCGCGGCAGGCGCCCTCGGGCTTCAAGGTCCAGCCGGACGCCACCTCGAGCTCTTCGAGCGGGATCCAGAGCGACTCGCCGTCGACGCGCGCGCCCTTCGCGTGCCCGGTGCCCTCCTCGTTCAGGATCGTCGTCATCGCCGCCTCCGTGTCTTGCGCGATTGTACTCGCGCACGGGGTCTCCAGGCGTAGCGGTCGAGATCGACCCGGCCGCGGGCGTCGAAGCGGACGCCCTCCGCCTCCAGTCGGTCGCGCTGCTCGAAGTCGCCGGCGGAGGAGCGGCGCGGCGAGACCTGGCCGCGGACGTTGATCACGCGCTGCCAGGGCACCGAGGTCGGGTCACTGACGAGCGCCGCCAGGGCCCAGCCGACCTCCCGGGCGCCGTGCGGCAGCCCCGCGAGCTCGGCGACCTGCCCGTACGTCGCCACGCGCCCTCGCGGAATGCGCGACACCACGCGGTAGATCTGCTTCCAGCGCGACACCTCGCGCGCTTTACACCGAGGGAGCGCGAAAGGCAAAATCCGCGCATGGCAATCTCGCAGCTCGGCTACCTGGGTCTCTCCGTCGGCAAGCTCGAGGAGTGGGAGAAGCTCGCGACGCGCGTGCTTGGCCTCGAGGTCGGGCGGCGCGGCGACGACGGCTCGCTCTTCCTGCGCATGGACGAGTACGACTGGCGGATCGCGCTGCATCCGGGCGCCGCGGACGACGTGGCGTATCTGGGCTGGGAGGTACCGGACGAGGAGGCGCTGGCCGAGGCTGTCGACCGCCTGAAGCAGCATGGTGCGACCGTGCGCGACGGCGACGCCGCAAAGCTCGAGGCCCGCGGCGTCTGCGGGCTGGTGGACGTGGTCGATCCGGCGGGCGTCGCGCACGAGATCTACTACGGCCCACGCGTGCGCTTCGAGCAGCCGTTCCGCCCGTCGCGCGCGCACTCGGGCTTCCTGACCGGCTCGCTCGGCATCGGCCACGCCGTGCTGGTGATCCCCGACGCCGAGGCGGGTCTGCGCTTCTACCGCGACGCGCTCGGCTTCCGGATCAGCGACTACATCTTCCTGCGGCCGGCGCCGAACTTCGAGCTCAAGCTCCACTTCATGCACGCCAACCCGCGCCACCACTCGCTGGCGTTCGCGCAGGCGCCGCTGCCGAAGCGGCTGAACCACTTCATGCTGCAGGTGCGCGAGCTCGACGACGTGGGCAAGGCACTCGACCTGTGCGCCGAGCACGGGGTGCCGATCGCGCAGACGCTCGGGCGCCACACCAACGACCACATGGTGTCGTTCTACCTGCGCACGCCGTCGGGCTTCGAGATCGAGTATGGCTGGGGCGCTCGCGAGGTCGACGACACGAGCTGGCAGGTCGTCACGCACGAGAGCGGCAGCTCCTGGGGCCATCGCCGGCAGACTTGAGCCACGACGAGGTCTGGCTGTTCGGCTACGGCTCGCTGATCTGGCGGCCGTCGTTCGAGTTCGCGGAGCGGCGACCCGCAGCGGTGACGGGGCTCGCGCGACGCTTCTGGCAAGGCTCGACGGACCACCGCGGCGTGCCGGGCGCTCCGGGTCGCGTGGTTACGCTGATCGACCAGCCGGACGCGCGCTGCGCGGGCGCGGCCTACCGGCTCGACCCGCGCTCGCAACGCGCGGTGCTGGACGCGCTCGATCACCGCGAGCGCGGCGGCTACGAGCGGCGACCCGTCGCATTGCACCTCGACGACGATGGAGCCCCGATCGAAGGCCTGCTCTGGATCGCCACGCCGGCGAATCCCAACTGGCTCGGCCCGGCTCCGCTCGCGGCGATCGCAAGCCAGGTACGCGCCGCCGTCGGACCGAGCGGCGCCAATCTCGACTACGTGCTGCGTCTGGCGGCCGAGCTGCGCGCGCTCGACGCCGACGATCCGCACGTGTTCGAGCTCGAGTCGCTTCTCCGCTAGCTCGGCTTCGCCGCGAACGTCAGAGCATCTTCCCAGCTCGTCTGCGCGGCGATCAGGCGGCGGTAGGTGATGGCGAGGCGCGGGCGGTTGAACGCGAGCGCGCCGACCAGGCGGCCGCGGCGGCCGTACAGGGCGACGAAGCGGCGCTCGGCGAGGCTGCCGTCGACCACCCTCACTTCGTCGTCGGGCGCGGAGCGCCCCGCGAACTGGAGCTTCACGTCGTACTGATCGGACCAGAAGAACGGCACGTTGGCGAAGGGCTCGGCTGCGCCGGGGCCGGCGAGCAGCGCCGCGGCAGCGGCCGCGCCTTGCTCGACGGCATTGGTCCAGTGCTCGACGCGCATCGACTCGCCGTCGAAGAGCGGGTTGGTCCAGCGCGCGACGTCGCCGGCGGCCACGACGCCCGGAGCGGCGGTGCAGCTCGAGTCACAGACCACGCCGTCGTCCAGGCGCAGGCCCGAGCCTTCGAGCCACGCGGTCTCCGGCGTCACGCCGATCCCGACCACGACCAGATCGGCCGCGACACTGCTGCCGTCGGACAGGCGCACGCGCTCGACCCGTCCCGCGCCCTCGATGGCCGCGACGCCGACTCCGGTGCGAAGGTCCACGCCGTGATCGCGGTGCAGTGCCGCGCACAGCGCGCCCATCTCCAGGCCGAGCCCGCGCGAGAGGGGAACGGGCAGCGCCTCGATCACGACCACGTCGAGGCCGCGCGAGCGGCAGCTCGCCGCGACCTCGGCGCCGATGAAGCCAGCCCCGACTACGACCACGCGCGGCTCCTGCTCGAGCGCCGCGCGGATCGCGAGCGCGTCGTCGAGCGTGCGCAGCAGGTGAACGCCCGCCAGCGCGGGCTGTCCGCGCAGCGCGCGCGGCGCGGCGCCGGTCGCGATCACCAGCCCGTCGAAGCGCAAGTGCCCGCCGTCGGAGAGCGCGAGCTCGTGCGCGGCGAGGTCGAGCGCGGTCGCCCGCACGCCGAGCCGCCAGTCCAGCTCGAGTGCGTCCCAGCTGCCCTCCTTGCGCAGAGCAGTGCGCTCCACGCCCCACTTTCCCTGCAGGATCTCCTTGGAGAGCGGGGGGCGATCGTAGGGGCGATGCAGCTCGGCGCCGACCATTGCGATGCGCCCCGCGAAGCCGAGCCGGCGCAGCGACTCCGCGGCGCGCAAGCCCGCCAGCGACGCGCCCGCGATCGCGACCGTGTTCACTAGAGCGCGTTTACAACGCGCGCTGGCAAGCCTGCAAGGGGAGCGGGAGCAACGCCGGCGTGTTGCTGGCGCGACGCACGACGGCGACGTCGGCCACGTTGCAGTCGTTCGGCACGCCATCCATGTCGCCGTCGGCCATGTCGAGCGGCCCGATCACGTTGCACTTTGCGGCGACCCCGAGCGGTGCCAGCCCTGCGAGCGCGCGGCGCATCGCGTCGGCGTCGCCGCGCGCGGTCACGCCGTCGGCGTTCACGTCGCCGCACTCCTGCGCGTCGCGGATCAGGTCCTCGTCGCGGTTGATCCCGATCCGCGGGCCGGAGCCGGGGGGAGCGCAGGTGTACGTCAGCTCCTGCTCGGGCGTCGCGGCCCGCGCGCGCAGCGCGGCGTCGGAGAGCGGCAGCTCGGTCGCCAGGTCGCTGTCGAACACGTCCGCCGCAGACATCACCCAGCCGAGCGGCTCGCGCGGCTCGCGCGGCCCGGGCGGGTCGGCGGCACCCACTCGCCCCTTCACGACCACGTCGCAGTCGCCCGCGAGCGCGCGCGTGAGCATGAGGTCGATGCGCGTTCCCACGACGCCCCCGTTGGTCGAGTCCAGCGTGATCTGCTGTCCGACGATCGGCCGCAGGTTCGACGGGAAGCCCAGCATGAACTCGGCGACCGCGCGCCGCTTCTGCGACGCGTTTCCCTGGTAGGCGAACGCGGTCCCCGACACGAAGTCCAGCACCGTGGCGATTGCGCCGTCGTGCAGGTAGCCGAAGCCCTTCACCTGGTCGCCGAAGTTCGCGCCCGTGCATACGCCGCCCGGAACGGGCTGAATGCCGATGCAGGCCATGCCGAAGAAGCCGGTCTTGGCGTAGATGTTGCGCAGGTGCGCGACCTTGGCGTGCTGCGGCTCGCCTTCGAACGTGGTCTCGCCGGCCGAGCCGAAGAAGCCCGCGACCTCGTCGAGCATGTGGCAGTGATTGCAGGAGGCGCCCGCGCCGTTGTTGAACCCCACGGCGGCACCCACCCCGTCGGCGCCGTCGATCGGCAAACCGCCCGGCCCATCGGGATCCGAGTTCCCGAGAAAGATCGTGCGCCCCTGCGAGAGGTCGATCCCCGGGTTACCCGCCCACGCATGCGTGACGTCGGCGTTCGAGAGCGCGCGGTACGCGTTGGGCGGGTAGCGCACTTCGAGGATGAAGTTGGTGAAGGCGATCATCTCTGCGTCGGTGGCTTGCGTCGCGCGCCCGAGCAGACCCTCGAAAGCCACGTTGAACGCCATGAACCCCTCGAACTCCGAGAGCGGATCCTCGCCGATCGAGCCGCCCGTGCGGTCGCCGCGCCAGTGCATCGGGCCGTGATTGGCCATGCCGCGCAGGCTCTGCGTGGTCATCGGGCCCTTCATCGGGTGGAAAGACAGCGGGATCGGCCCCGGGACGGGCGTATCGGGGACGAAGGGATTCGGGTTGGGGGCTACCGCGCCGTCGGGGTTGCCGAGGTTCCAACCCAGCGAGTCGAAGTTGCCGAACACGTGACAGGACGAGCAGGACGCCTCGCCGTTGCTCGAGGTGGCCCGGGCGTCGTACAGGAAGCGCCGCCCGTCGCGCACGATCTGGGGCTCCGGGTCGTGCGGTAGCGGCACGACGGCGACCTCGGTTCCGGGGTACACGGACTCAGAGATGTCGACGACAGCGAGCGAGTTCCCGAAGCGTGTCGCCACGTACATCCGATTGCGGTCCTCGTCGAGCACGAGCCCGCTCGGGCCGCCGACGGAGAGTGCGATGTGATCGCCCGCGCTCGGCGTGAACGAGTCGTTCGCGAGCGCGGCCGTGTCGAACACTCCGATCTTCGAGGAGCCGAAGGCCGCGACGTACAGTCGGCTGCCGGTGGCGTTCAGCGCCATCCCGAGCGGTGTGGCCAGGCTGCGCTCGTTGTCGGCCGGCGTGTCCGTGGCCGGCGTGTAAGGCGCCAGGTGCTTGTTCAGGTGCCGCGGCGTCACCACGCCGCTCCCCGGGTTGATCAGCGTGATGCGGGTCTCGTGCAGGTGGCCCCGCAGCGAGGTGCACGCGGGAATCTGCGCCGCGCAGAACGTGCCCGGTCCCTCGAAGCGCTGGCGGTTGTTCGCCTCGGTGTTCGAGACGTAGAGCGTCCCGTTCGTAGGGTTCACCGCCATGTTGAACAGGATCGTGCCCACGCTGGCGAAGCTCTGCAGCACGCGCACGCCGCTCGGCGTCGGGTTGGCGGCGTCGATCTCGAACACGTCGAGGTCGGGCAGATTCATCCGCATCACGTTGCCGAGGAGCGGGAGCGCGCCGTAGTTGCGGCCGAGGTCGTCCGTCCACGCCGTACCGCTGCGTTGCACGATCGTCCCCGCCGTCGGGCGCGTGACGAGGCCGACGTTGGTGGTCGGCGTGTCCGGTCCAGCAACGCCGCCGGCGGTCAGCGCAGTGGTGACCGCCTCGAGGATCCCGGTCGTGCGGTTGCCCGAGTGGAAGATCCCGACGTAGACCCGCGTCCCGTCGGGGCTAACGGCCAGCGGTCGCGGCGAGTCGCCGAAGATCGAGTCGCCGCTGGCATTGGTGCCGTCCCCCACGACCTCGATCGGCGTGCCGCCCAGCTCGGTTCCGAGGTTCGCAGGGTTGTAGACCCAGACCAGCGCGCGGCCGGGCGCGCGATTGACCGCCGGCGTCAGGAACGCGGGATCGATGTTGGTGTTCTGCCCGCGCCGCGCGGTCGAGACGAACATCCGCCCGCTGGCCGCGACGCAGTCCATTGGCTCGTCGCCGACGAGGAGCGTGCGCACCACGCGCGGTGGCGTGACCGTTGTGTCCACCACGCTCACGTCGTCCGAGAGCTGGTTCACGACCCAGACGCGCGTGCCCGCAGGCTCGAAGCACACCGCGACGGGCTCGAGCCCGACTGGCGTGGAGCCCAGGTGCGAGAGCCCGGCGTCCGAGACCTCGAACGTCTCCAGCCGGTTGTCGGGGGTGTTCACCGCGTAGAGCCGGCTCCGGTCCGCGGACAGCGCCAGCGGCCGCACGTGGCCCGATTCGAAGGTCCAGAAGGACTGGGACTGGGCCTGCGCCCCGACCGTCCACAGCAGCGCCAGCGCCAAAACGAGTCCCGCCACAGCTCTCTCCCTTCGTTCGCCTCACCGGCCCTGTCGGGGCGCCATCCTACCCTTAGATGCAGCCGGGCGTCTCGGGCACGCCGCAGCCGCACAGGCCCGGCAGCACCTTCGCCGGGTCGCTCGCGCACTGGTCGATGCAGTCGGGCGTCCCGTCGCCGTCCGTGTCCGTCGCCGACTCGACCACGCCACAGCCGCACACGCCGGGCGCCGTCTTCGCCGGGTCACTCACGCACAGGTCCAGGCAGTCCGCGGTGCCGTCAGCATCGGTGTCGGTGTCCGCGATGCCGCAGCCGCATTGGCCGACAGCCGTCTTCAGCGGGTCGGCCGGGCACAGGTCGTTGCAGTCCGCCGTCCCGTCTGCGTCCGTGTCGGCGTCGGAGACGCCGCAGCCGCACACACCGGGCGCGGCCTTCGCCGGGTCGTTCACGCACTGGTCGACGCAGTCGGGGGTGCCGTCGCCGTCCGTGTCCGTCGCCGACTCGACCACGCCGCAGCCGCAGACACCAGGCGCGGTCTTCGCCGGGTCGGCGGCGCATAGGTCGTTGCAGTCGGCAGTTCCGTCGCCGTCCATGTCCGTGTCCACCACGCCGCAGCCGCACTGACCCGCGGCGATCTTCGCGGGGTCGGCCGGGCACAGATCGTTGCAGTCCGGCGTGCCGTCGGCGTCCGTGTCGGCATCGGAGACGCCGCAGCCGCAGACGCCGGGGGCCGTCTTGGCGGGATCCGCTGCGCACAGGTCGTTGCAGTCGGCCGTGCCATCGCCGTCCATGTCCGTGTCCACCACGCCGCAGCCGCACTGACCCAGGGCGATCTTCGCTGGATCCACCGGGCACAGGTCGTTGCAGTCGGCGGTGCCGTCACCGTCGGTGTCGGTGTCGGCGATGCCGCAGCCGCACTGGCCCGCGGCCGTCTTCAGC
>CAYVQJ010000085.1:0-34813 GCA_964454165.1 uncultured Myxococcales bacterium
CCGCTAATGAGACACCACCCTTTGACATTGGGGCATCTAACCCTGGCCTTTATACCAAGGCGGGGGACCATGGCAGTTGGTCAGTTTGACTGGGGCGGTCTCCTCCCAAAGAGTAACGGAGGAGCGCGATGGTTGGCTCAGCGCGGTTGGCAATCGCGTGTCGAGTGTATAGGCATAAGCCAGCCTAACTGTGAGACAGACATGTCGAGCAGATGCGAAAGCAGGTCTAAGTGATCCGGCGCTTGAATGTGGAATCGGCGTCGCTTAACGAACAAAAGGTACGCTAGGGATAACAGGCTGATCGCGCCCAAGAGTTCATATCGACGGCGCGGTTTGGCACCTCGATGTCGGCTCGTCACATCCTGGGGCTGTAGCAGGTCCCAAGGGTTCGGCTGTTCGCCGATTAAAGTGGCACGCGAGCTGGGTTTAGAACGTCGTGAGACAGTTCGGTCCCTATCTGTCGTGGGCGCAGGAGATTTGAGGGGAGCTGTCCCTAGTACGAGAGGACCGGGATGGACGCACCTCTAGTGCACCGGTTGTCGCGCCAGCGGCATCGCCGGATAGCTACGTGCGGACGGGATAACCGCTGAAGGCATCTAAGCGGGAAGCCCACCCCGAGATGAGATCTCCCTCGGGCTTCGGCCCGCAGAAGACCCCTCCAAGACGAGGAGGTTGATAGGCCGGGTGTGGAAGCGCAGCAATGCGTGGAGCTAACCGGTACTAATCGGTCGTGAGGCTTGACCTCAACCCGTTTGCGCGCGTGCGCACAGCGGGATGGGCATTGCCAGCAGACGCGCAGCACACGGATCCGATCCGAATTGGATCTGGGTAAGCCCGGGTTCGTCCGGGCTACCCGAACCATTTTCCCACCGCCCATAGAGCGGGGGCCACACCCGATCCCATCTCGAACTCGGAAGTTAAGCCCCGCTTCGGCGATGGTACTGCCGGGGCGACCCGGTGGGAGAGTAGCGCGGCGGTGGGTCTTCTTGGGCGGCGTCGTTCCCATCGGGAGCGGCGCCGCTTTTGCTTTGTGCGCAGCGGGCTCTGCCTGCGGCGATCCGCTCAAGTAAGCCGCCCAGCGCTCCGAACGGTCGGGGGACCCCCGAGTGGGGACGGGGAGGAAGCCGTGCGGTCGTCGGTGTTCGTCATCTTTCGCGGGGCGCCGCTCGCGCTCTTGATGTCCTTCCTGTCGTTCGGGTGCGCCGACTCGTCGTGGGAGGGCGCGAGGCGGGCAGACACCGTCGCCGCCTACCACCAGTTCCTCCGCGACCACCCCCGCTCCGGCCGCGCCACCGAGGCTGAGCAGCGGATCGCCTTCCTGCGCGTCAAGGCGCGGCCCGGCGTCTCCGCCTTCGAGGACTTCGAGCGCAAGTTCGCCGGAAGTGCACTGATCGCCGAGCTGGAGCCGATCGTCGAACCGCTCTACCTCGAGGCGGCGCGCGTCGAGAACTCGCCGGAGGCCTACCGCCGCTTCCTGAGCCGCTTCCCCGCGGGCACCCTGGAGGCGCGCGCTCGCGGTGATCTTTACTACGTAGAGTCCATCGGCACGACGCCGTCCTCGGAGGTGCTCGAGGCGTTCCTTCGCGAACACGCCGACAGCGACTTCGCAGCCGAAGCGCGCGCGACGCTGGACCTGCTTCGCTCGCACTCCACCACGACGATCGGGAGCCTCGTGTTGCGAGTCGACGTGGCCTCGACTGTCGACGACCCCGAACGGGTTCGGGCCGGCTTCGCGAGCGTCGTGGAGCGCGAGTACCGCGGCGTCGGCATCGAAGTGACGCTACTGCCGCAGGAGGAGTCCGTCGATCCTGGCCAGGCTGCCTGGATGCACGTCGACTACCGGGAGATCCCCGCGCCCGGCACGTTCGGCGGGCGCACGCTGGTGTCCCAGTGCCGGGTTAGGCTGTTCCAGCGCGACCAGGCCGAGCCGGTCTGGGACCGTACCTTTGACGCGCCGGCGGAGCATCTACTGAAGGGCGCTCACGGTCGCGATCGAACGGTCTTCGGCAACTCGAAGTACGCGTTCTGGCACGAGTTCTTTGTGCCGGTCTCTACCTGGGCCACCTCGCGCGCACGCGTCGCGCGAATGGAATACGCGGAGGGCGTCGTTGCGATCGACGTGCGCGGCGACCGGGGTGCGGTGCTGCTGGCTGGCGGAGGCATCGAATATCTCGACGTTGCGAGTCCGGCGCAACCGAAGGTGCTGGCGCGCTACCGGCGTAGCCGCGACCTCGCGCGTTGGACCGGGTTGCGCGTGCTACCGGGCGATCGCGTGGCGGCCTACGGCGCAAACGGCATGGAGATCGTGGAGTTCTCCGCGCGCGCGCCGACAAGGCTCGGCGCCTGGGAAGCGCCCGAACTGGGCGTGATCCGCGACGCGTCGACCCACGGGTCGACGCTGCTGGCTGTCGGAAGCAAGGGGGCGTTCGCGTTCCGCACGGCACAGGCGACCCCAGTTCCGCACAGACTCGTCGAAGGTGACTACGTGGGCGTGGCCGTCCGCGGCGACCGTGTCTATCTAGTGAGCTCGACGCGTCTCGAGGTCGCGTCGCCCAAGCAGCTCCTCAGCCATCTCACTGGAACAAAGATCCCGCTTGGCGACAGGCTTCAGGTGCGGAGAGCCCGCCTCAGCAACGATTCGCTCTGGCTCCTCGGCGACACGGCGGTCATCGGCTTCGATCTACGCAGCGGCGATAGGCCCGTACCCGCTGCGCGGCTCGATAGCGAGACGCTCGGCGTCCTGACTGACGTCGCCGCCGACCACGACCACCTGTACCTGCTCGGCGATCGCGGCCTGCAGGTTGCGTCGGCCAGCGGCAAGCGCGTCTTGGACGCGATCCAGGTGAGCGGAGACCGCGGGGTGGCCTCGAAGGGTCGCTACCTGCTCGTCGCGGGCGGACAGATGGTCGACGTGCTCGACCTCTCCCCGTACCGGCTCGTGACCGCGAGCCCGGCGGAGCGCTAGGACCGCGTCAGCTCGCCGAGGCGCTCGAAGAACTCCGGGAACGTCTTCGCGACGCAGCCCGGGTTCTCGATCACGATTCCCGGCGCGCGCAGACCCGCGACCGCGAAGCTCATCGCGATTCTATGATCGTCGTACGTTTGGATCCGTGCGGGCCGGACCTGCTCCGGCGGCGCGACCAACAGTTCGTCGTCGGTGACGGTCACCACGGCCCCAAGGCGACCTAGTTCGTTGCGCAGCGCTTCCAGTCGGTCGGACTCCTTGAGCCGGAGGTGTGCGATCCGGCGCAGGCGACTCGGGCCTTGGGCGAAGCAGGCGACCACCGCCAGCGTAGGTGCCATGTCGGGCATTTCGTTGAGGTCCTGATCGACGCCGTGCAGATAGCGCGGGCCGCGCACGGTGATCGAGCTCGTTCCGCGCTCGACCGTGCATCCCATCCGTTCGAGCACCTCGACGAAGCGGACATCTCCCTGGCACGACGCAGGCGTGAGTCCATCGACGCGAACGCGCCCGCCCGTGACCGCTGCGGCAGCAAAGAAATAGCTCGCACTCATCGCGTCGGGCTCGACCCGGAAGCTGCGCGCGCGGTAGGTCTGACCGCCCGGGACCCGGAACTGCTGCGGGCCAGGACGTTCCACGTTCACGCCGAAAGCCGCCATCGTCTCGATCGTCATGTCTACGAATGGGCGGGAGGCGATCGCCCCGGTGGTCAGCTCCACGCCGCCGTCCGCGATCGGCGCGACCAGCAACAGAGCCGAAAGGAACTGGCTGGAGCGGCTCGCGTCGAGCGCTACGCGCCCTCCGCGCAACGCTCCCCCCATCACGGTAACCGGCGGGCACCCGGCGACGGTGCGCACCGATGCGCCCAGGTTTCCGAGCGCGTCTGCGAGCTCCTGGATCGGACGCTCGCGCATGCGCGCGACGCCGTCGAGCACAACGCGCCCCGGCGCGAGCGTCGCACAGGCCGTCAAAAATCGGATGGTGGTGCCGGACGCGCGGCAGTCGAGGGGTCGCATCGGGATCGCGAACCGACCCGCGACACCGCGCACGGTCAGGCCCTCGCCCTCCTCTGCAATCGAGACCCCGAGCCGCCCGAGTCCGTCGCGCATGGCGTCGGTGTCGTCTGAGCGCAGCCACCCTCGCAGTCGGCTCACGCCATCGGCCAGCGCCGCACAGACGAGCGCGCGGTTGGTGATGCTGCGCGAACCGGGAACGGCGACGCTCGCGTCCGGCGGCGCGATCGGTCGGATCGCCAGCTCGTTCACGGGGGCGGGAAGTTAGCACACGGCTTCCGGGCCAGACTGGGGCGCGGGCAGGTGGGGCGGCCGAGGCGTCACTGGACCGCTGTCGTGGTGCGCGGCATGATCCGACCACGGGGGCGCCGTCGAGCGTCCCCGGATTTGCGTCGGGAGGGCGGAAGGCCGTGCGTAAGATCCGGCTGCTGTCGCCCGGGCCGGTCGCGGTGCCCGAGCGTGTGCTGCTAGCGATGAGTCAGCCGCTTGTGCATCACCGGTCTGCGGACTTCGCGCCGCTCTTCCGCGACGTGCGCGAGAACCTGCGCACGGTGTTCCAGACCCAGCGCGACGTCCTGGTTCTCGCCAGCTCTGGCACGGGCGGCATGGAAGCGGCCGTGGTCAACCTGGTAGCCCCCGGTGACCGCGTGCTGGTCATCCGGGGCGGAAAGTTCGGGGAGCGCTGGGGCGAGCTGTGCTCCGCGTACGGCACGCGCCCCGATTTCCTCGATTTCGAGTGGGGTGAACCGGCGGAACCGGCTCGAGTGCGAGACGCGCTGCGGCGCCATCCGGACACGCGCGCGGTGTTCGCGCAGGCCTCCGAAACCTCCACGGGCGTCCACCACCCGATCGCCGAGATCGCGGCGATCGTGCGTGAGCGAGACGACGTGCTGTTCGTGGTCGACGCCATCAGCGCCCTCGGCGTCCACGAGCTCTCGATGGACGCCTGGGGCGTCGACGCGGTGATCGGCGCCAGCCAGAAGTCCTTCATGCTCCCGCCCGGGCTGGCGTTCGTGGCGCTCTCGGCGCGCGCAGAGGCCAAGCTCGAGCGTGCGGCGGGCCCTCGCTTCTACTTCGACTTGCGCCGCGAACTGCGCGCGCAGCGCAGCGGCACGACGGCCTTCACCCCCGCGCTCTCGCTGCTGGTTGGCCTGCGCGAGTCGCTGCAGCTCATCCTCGCCGAGGGGCTTCCGCACGCATTCGCGCGCTACCGCGCAACCGCCGAGGCGGCGCGGGCTGCAGTGCACGCGCTCGAACTCGAGCTGCTGGCGCGCCGGTCCTGGTCGAACGCGGCAACGGCGGTGCGAGTGCCCGAAGGGATCGACGGCAAGCTGCTGGTGCGCCGCATCCGCGAGGATCACGGCGTGATCCTCGCAGGCGGGCAGGGCCAACTCGAAGGGAAGATCTTCCGGATCGGTCACATCGGCTGGATCGACGGGCTCGACCTGCTGGCGGGAATCGGTGCGCTCGAAGTCGTGCTCGGCGACCTGGGCTGTCCCGTGAAACCCGGACAGGGAACCCGCGTGATCTCCGAGCGCATGTCGGAGCTCGGCCGCACGGGGGAGTGAGATGTCGCGCGTACTGGTCTCGGACAAGCTGTCGGAAGAGGGTCTCCGGATCCTGCGCGGAGCGCCGGGTCTGGAGATCGACTACCGCCCGGGGCTCGATGCGGAGGGGCTCAAGGCCGCGCTGCCCGGCGCCGACGCGCTCGTGATCCGCAGCGGCACCAAGGTCACCGCCGACGCCCTCTCCGCCGCCGATCGGCTGCGCGTGATCGGGCGCGCGGGGATCGGCGTGGACAACGTCGACCTGGGTGCCGCGACCGCACGCGGCGTGATCGTGATGAACACCCCGGAAGCCAACACGGTTACGACCGCGGAGCACGCGATCGCGCTCCTGCTGTCGCTGGCGCGGCGCGTACCACAGGCGACGGCGAGTCTGCGCGCGGGACGCTGGGAGAAGGAGCGCTTCAACGGCAAGGAGCTGTTCGGGCAGACGCTCGGAGTCGTCGGACTCGGCAACATCGGCACGATCGTCGCCGATCGCGCGCTGGGTCTGCGCATGAAGGTGATTGCGTACGATCCGCTCGTCTCGGAGGAGCGCGCGCAGCGCCTGGGCCTCGAGCTGGTGTCGCTCGACGAGCTGCTCCAACGCTCGGACGCCATCACGCTCCACGTGCCCTTGACCAAGGACACTCGCGGTCTGATCGGTGCCGCGGCCTTTGCCAGGATGAAGCGCGGTGTGCTGCTCGTGAACGCGTCGCGCGGGGGGATCGTCGACGAAGCGGCACTCCTCAGCGCGATCGAGCGGGGTATCGTCGCGGGCGCGGCGCTCGACGTGTTCGAGCAGGAGCCGCCCCCGAAGGACCACCCGCTGCTCGCGCGCGAGGAGTTCATCGGCACGCCGCACCTGGGCGCGGCCACGAGCCAGGCCCAGCTCAACGTGGCGATCGCCATCGCCGAGCAGGTCCGCGACTTCCTGGTCTCCGGCGTGGTGCGTAACGCGGTGAACCTGCCGTCGGTGTCGCGCGAGCAGCTCGAGCGCCTGCGCCCGTTCATCGCGCTCGGCGAGAAGCTCGGCCTGTTCCAGGGCCAACGCTGCAGGCCGGGCGTCGAGGAGGTCGAGGTCGAGTACGCAGGCGACGTTTGCGAACTCGACGTGCAGCCGATCACGCTGGCCGTGCTGAAGGGGCTGCTGCAACCGTGGGTCGGCGACAGCGTGAACTACGTCAACGCCCCGCTGCTGGCGCAGCAGCGCGGGATCCGGTTGATCGAGTCGAAGTCCGCCGAGCAGCAGGACTTCGTCAGCCTGCTCACCGTACGCGTGCGCTCTCGCGACTGCCAGTCGCGCGTGTCGGGCACCCTGTTCGGGCGCACGCAGCAGCGCATCGTGCGCGTCGATGACTTTCTGCTGGAAGCGGTGCCCGAGGGCCCGACCCTCCTGATCCAGAACCGGGACACTCCGGGCGTGATCGGTCGCGTGGGCACTACGCTCGGAAATGCCGGGATCAACATCGCGCGCATGCAGCTCGGTCTCGCGCCCAAGGGCGGTACCGCGCTGCAGCTGCTCAACGTCGATCCGGCGCCGGGACGCGCGGTGATCGACGCGCTGGCCGCGCTGACGGGGATCGAGCAGGTCCAGCTCCTCGAGCTCGGCGAGAAGGTGATCTAGGGCGTGCCGAACGTCGTCGTTGTCGGGGCCCAGTGGGGCGATGAGGGGAAGGGCAAGGTCGTCGACCACCTGTCGCCCCGCGCGGACCTCGTCGTGCGCTTCCAGGGCGGACCGAATGCCGGTCACACGCTGCTCGTCGACGGCGAGAAGACGGTGCTGCACCTGATCCCGTCCGGGATCTTGCACGAGAGCACGCTCAACCTGATCGGACCGGGCGTGGTGGTCGACCCGGACGTGCTGCTGCAAGAGATCGAAGCTCTGCAGGCGCGCGGCCTGCGGATCGGCCGGGAGCGCTTGCGCGTCTCCGATCGCGCGCACGTGATCCTGCCGGTGCATCGTGCCGTCGACCAGGCGCGCGAAGAGTCGCTCGGCCGCGGCGCGATCGGCACCACGGGGCGGGGCATCGGACCCGCCTACGAGGACCGCGTCGCGCGCGCGGGCCTGCGCGTGTGCGACCTGCTCGAGCCGGACGTGCTGGCCGCGCGCCTCGAGCGCGTGCTGCGCGAGCGCAACTTCCTGCTCGAGAAGTTCTACGGTTGGAAGCCGGTCGAGCTCGAAGAGGTCTACGTGCGCGCGATCGCCTGGGGCGAGAAGCTCGCCCCCTACATCGACGACGTCGGGGTCGTCCTCGACGCCGAGCTCCGCGCGGGGCGCTCGGTGCTGCTCGAGGGCGCGCAAGGCACGCTGCTCGACATCGACCACGGCACGTATCCGTTCGTGACGTCGTCGACCACGTTGGCGGGCGGCGCCTGTGCGGGTGCGGGCATCGGCCCGACGCGCGTGGACGCGGTGCTCGGGCTGGCCAAGGCGTACACCACGCGCGTCGGCGGGGGGCCGTTCCCGACCGAAGACACCGGTCCCGCGGGGCTGCACCTGTTCGAGCGCGGTGCAGAGCTCGGCGCGACCACCGGCCGCATCCGCCGTTGCGGCTGGCTCGACCTCGTGGTGCTGCGGTACGCCGTGCGCGTGAACGGGATCACGCACCTGGCGCTGCTCAAGCTCGACATCCTGACCGGTCTGCCCGAGATCCGCGCCTGCACGGCCTACCGCTGGAACGGCGAGGTGCTGCGCGACCTGCCCGCTAGCCTCACTCGTCTGGGGCAGTGCGAGCCGATCTACCAGATCCTTCCCGGCTGGTCGGAGTCGCTCTCGGCTGCGCGCAGCTTCGGCGAGCTTCCGCGCGCCGCTCGCGACTACGTCCACTGGCTGGAAGAGCAGCTCGAGGTGCCGGCCGCGCTGATCGGTGTCGGCCCCGAGCGCGACTCGATCATCGAACGCGCCGACCCGTTCGCGGCGGGTCGCGCATGAGGCTTGCCGCGGCCGTCGGGCTCGCGCTCTTCGCGTGGGGGCTCGCGCCGGAAGCGCGCGCCGAGCTCGCGTGCGTGGCGAGCTGCCGCGACCTCGCGGCACGTGGCGAGCTCGCCCCGGGCGTCACCGCAGCGGCATGCGAGGCCCGCCTTTGCCAGGAGGACGGCCGCAAGCTCTACGAGAAGGGCGACTATGCGGGCTCGATCGCCGCGCTCGACCACGTTTCGGCCGCCAATGCAGGCAGCCCCGCCTTCCAGATGGATCGCGGCGTCACACTCTACGCCCTCGGGCGCTTCGACGAGGCGATCGCCTGCTTCGAACGCGTGATCCGCATCTTTCCCAACGGGATTCGAGCCGGCGCGCAGCGCGGTCACGCGCTGGTCCGTCTGGGGCGGTTCGACGACGCGATCGCGCAGTTCCGCCTGCTCATCGATACGCCGGGTGTCGATGCCAGCTACAACGAGCTGCGCTCGAGCTCCTATCTGCGGGGCAACATCGGCGCCGTCGAGCTGCGCCAGGGAAAGCTCGCGCAAGGGAAGGCCGATCTGACGCAGGCCCTCGAGATCGACGGCAAGAACTTGCTGGCGTCGACGATGCTGAACCAGATCGTGCCAGCGCTCGAGCAGGGCACGCTCGCGCCGGAGTCGCTCGGTCAGCTCCAGACGGCGATGGAGGAGCTCGCGCTCGGCGACGCGCGCGAGGCCGGGGTCCTGCTCGAAGCCGTGATCCGCAGCTCGCCGCGCTTCGCGGTCGCCTACCAGCTCCTGGGGCAGGGGTTGAAGAGTCAGCGGCGCTACGACGAGTGCGAGGAACTGCTGCGCACAGCGGAGCAACAGCTCCCGAACGACGTCGACATCCGCCTGTCGCGGATCGAGTGCGGCCTGCTGCGCTACGGAGTCTCCTCCGCCAAAGGGAAGCCGTTGATCGCGGAGCTGAAGCAGGTCCGCAGCAGCAACCCGAACAGCATCCGAGCGCTCCGGCTGCTCGAAGCGATCGACGAACGCTGACGCCGCCGCGATACTCGGCGCTCGCAGGCCCGTAGCTCAGCCGGCAGAGCAGCGGACTTTTAATCCGTTGGTCGTGGGTTCGATCCCCACCGGGCCTACCACTTCGGGGGCCCGGCGTGCGCGGGATCCGGTTCGGTCTCTGGTACGACTTCCGCAATCCGCCTCGCTGGCGGCAGGACCCGGCGGCGCTCTATCGCGGCATCCTCGCGCAGATCCGGCGCGCCGAGGCGCTCGGCTGGGACGACGTGTGGCTGTCCGAGCACCACTTCATCGACGATGGGTACACGCCGTCGATGCTGCCGTTGGCTTGCGCGATCGCCGCGACGACCGAGCGGATCCGCATCGGCACGAGTGTGCTGCTGCTCCCGCTGCACGACCCGCTGCGCGTCGCTGAAGACGCCGCGACCGTCGACGTGCTATCGAACGGGCGCCTCGAGCTCGGCGTCGCGGTGGGCTACCGGCCAGGCGAGTTCACCGGCTTCGGGATTCCGGCCGCGGAGCGGGCGAGCCGCATGAACGAGGCGCTGCCCTTGCTGCGCCGGCTGTTCGCAGGCGAGCGCGTGACGTCGCAGGGCCGCTACTACCGCTACGCCGACGTCGAGCTGCATCCGCGTCCCGTCCAGCGCCCGCCCAGGCTCTGGGTCGGCGGCTTCTCGCCGCCCGCGGTGAAGCGCGCCGCGCGCCTCGGCGATGCGTACATTGCGACCGGCCCGATCGTAGCGCTCGCCGAGCTCTACCAGAGCGAGCTGGCGCGCCTCGGCAAGGATCCCGGCGCGCACGAGATCGCGTCGGGCATCACCTGGCTGCTGGTGGCGCGCGATCCGGAACGGCGCTGGCAGGAGGCGAGTGAGCACTTCCTGTACCAGATGAATCTGTACGCCGAGTGGTTCGCCGCGGCGGGCATGGCCGTCGCGACACACGCGCGCAACGCCGATGATCTGCGCGCGCGCGGGGTCATGATCGTCACGCCGGCGCAGGCCGTCGACGCCATTCGCGACTTCTGCGCGCGCGTTCCCATCACGCGCTTCTACGGCTGGACGCTGCCGCCGGGGCTGCCACCGGAGTGGGCCGACGAGCACGTCGAGCTCATGGCTCGCGAGGTGATCGCTCCACTGCGCGGGGGACGGTAGCCGGGGCTCAGTCCACCTGCTTCAAGCGGATCGAGACGTCGCGGCTGCGCTCGCCACGCTGGTAGCGAACGGTCACGAGATCGCCCGGCTCGCGTGCGTCGAGCGCTGCGAACAGATCGTTGTAGCCGTGGATCTCGCGCTCGCCGATGCGCAGCAGCACGTCGAAGGACTGCACGCGCCCGCGCGCATCGACCTCGACCCCGCGCAGGCCGGCCTCGTCCGCGGGTCCGCCCGGGGTCACGCGCCGCACCACCACGCCATCGACACCCCAGCGGCGCGCCACATGGTCCGGCAGCACGTGGATCCCCATGCCCGCGCGCTTGACCTTCCCGAACTCGATCAGCTGCGGGACGATGCGGCGCGCATGCGCGATCGGCACCGCGAAGCCGATGCCCGCCGACGCGCCCGACGGGCTGTAGATCGCGGTGTTGATCCCGATCACGCGGCCGGCGGAGTCGAGCAGCGGGCCGCCGGAGTTGCCCGGATTGATCGGCGCGTCGGTCTGGATCACGTCGTCGATCGTCACGCCAGCCTGAGAGCGGATTTCGCGGCCGACGGCGCTGATCACGCCGGTGGTCAGGGTCTGATCGAAGCCGAACGGATTGCCGATCGCGAGCACCTTCTGGCCGACGACGAGCTCGCGCGAGTCGCCGAGCGCGAGCGGCTCGAGCGCGGCGCCCTGCGTGTCCACGCGCAGCACCGCTAGGTCCTTGGCCGGCTCGACGCCGACGATCGTCGCCTCGCGCGCGGATCCGTCGTTGAGTGTCACCGAGAGCCGATTCCCGCCCTCGACCACGTGGAAGTTCGTCACCACGTGGCCGCGGTCGTCCCAGACGAAGCCGGACCCCGAGCCGCGCGGGACTTCCATGATCTCGAGCGTGAAGAAGTCGCGCTGCAGCGCGGCGTTGGTGATGAACACCACAGAGCGCGCAACGCGCCGAAACACCTCGATCGTGTTGCGCTCGTCCGGAAGCAGATCGGCCGGAAGCGGGCGCTCGTCGACCTGGGCAGGGGCCGGTGCGGGAGATTCTGGCGACTCGGCGCGGGAGGTCGCCCACCAGAAGCCGAGTCCAGCCAATGCGACGAGCAGCGCGATCCCGACCCGGCTTCTCAAGCACAACCCTCTGATTCTGAAGGATTTTCAGGCTTCGGCTCCGACAACGCCGGGCCGAGCGCGGAAGGTAGCCAAGAGATAATTCGAGAAAACCCCTTGACCGATCTGTATCACGACGTAATACAATGAATCACATGAACCGAGAAGATTTCGACCGATGGGAAGCCGAGCGAAAGCAGCGGCAGGCAGAGCGGGAGGCCCGGCGGGCCGAGCGCCGCAAGGAGCGCGTGGACGAGGGCAAGCCCCCCGACGACCGGATGCAGCGCGTCCTACACACGCGCGTGTCCGAGGACCTGGACGAGGCGATCCGGCGCGCGGCAGACGAGCTGCGCGTTCCCGTCTCGAACCTGGTGCGCAACGTGCTCGAGGACGTGTTCGACGTGGTCGAGAAGGTGACCGACAACGTCGGTGACTTCCTGGGTGACCTCGGCGAGCGCACCGGGCGCACGGCGGGCCGAACGGGCGAGCGCTGGACGCGGCGTCTGCGGCGCCACGGCCTGCGCGTGTACGGGGACCTCGCGGAAGACGACGCCGAAGCTCCAGCGCAGGGTGCCGCGCCCGCGCCGGCGCGGCGCGAGTTCCCCGACGTCGTCGGCTGGCAGCCGCTGATCCTGAACGGACCGCAGCGCTGCGGCGACTGCTCGCGCGAGGTCGAGAAGAGCGTGCGCGCCTTCGTCGGTCTGACTGCGCGTGGGCTTTCCGAGCACTACCTCTGTGCCGCCTGCATGCAGGCGCGTCGGTAGGAAGCGCCTCTCAGGCGACCGGCACGAAGCGCTCGCGGGCGAGCGTTCGCAGGCGCCCGATGTCTTCGCGCCGCGAGACCGAGAGCGGAACCGTCGCACGCAGCTCTTCGAGGACCGTCTGCGTCTCGAGCGCGCGCTTCTCGTGCAGCGCGCGGTAGAGCGAGGCGATCACCGCCTGCTCGATCTCGGCGCCGCTCATGCCTTCGCTCTCGGCGACGAGGTCGTCGAGCTCGAGCTCCTTGGGCTCCTGCTTGCGCAGCACGAGGTGCACCTCGAAGATCGCGCGCCGCTCGTCGGCCGACGGCAGGTCGACGAAGAAGGTCTCGTCGAAGCGGCCCTTGCGCACGAGCTCCGGTGGCAGCGCGAACACGTCGTTCGCGGTCGCCACCACGAACACGCCGGGCGGCTTCTCCGCGAGCCAGGTCAGGAACGCCCCGAGGAGACGTCGCGACACGCCGCCGTCGCCCTCGCCGCCAGCCGCGGTCGCCAGGCCCTTCTCGATCTCATCGAGCCAGAGCACGACCGGCGCCATCGCCTCGGCCTGGCGGAACGCGTCGCGCAGGTTCTTCTCGGTCTCGCCGACCCACTTCGCGTAGAGCGAGCCGGTGTCGAGTCGGAGCAGCGGCAGACGCCAGAGCCGTGCGATCGCGCGCGCCGCGAGCGATTTGCCGCAGCCCTGTACGCCGACGAGCAGGATGCCGCGCGGCGGCTGCAGTCCGAGAGCTTTCGCCTCCGGGCTGAAGCCGGTGCGCGCGCGCTCGAGCCAGCGCTTGAGCCCCGCGAAGCCGGCCAGCTCGTGACGGTTGTCTTCGGCGGGGAAGTACTCCAGCGGGCCGGCGTCGCGCAGCCGCGCTCGCTTGCGCGCCAGGATCAGCTCGATCTGCGCGCGCCCGAGTCGGTTCGACTGCAGCGCAGCCCACGCCAGCGCCTGGCGCGCCTGATTCTGCGTCAGCCCGGAGAGGGCGCCGAGCAGCGCGTCCAGATCATCGGGGTCGAGCTCTACGGCGATGCGAGCGCTCTTGCGCAAGCTCTCGAGGGCAGTGCGCAGCACCTCGCGCAGCTCCTCGGGTCCCGGCAGCGCCAGCTCGTAGCGCACGGCGAGCGCCTCGACGTCTCCGGGCAGCTCGACCCGTACGCCCCCGAGCACGAGCGCCGATCGCGTGTGCGAGAAGCGCTGCGCGACCTCGCGGAGCTTACGCGCCACCGGCGCCTGCTGGGCGTATGGCCCGAAGTCCTTCAAGTGGTAAATCGCCTCGAGGGTGAGCCCCTCTACATGGCGCAGCAGCGACAGCGGCTCGCTGGTGCCCGCGATCGGCTGCGTCTCACCGGCGCGTACCAGCCCGCGCGTGACCGTCCACTCGAAGTGCGCGAGGCCGCTCTTCGCCGCGACCGCGGCCAGCAGCCCGTCCACGCGCTCCTCCTCGGGCGTCTCGATCACGAGCACCGGATGGAAGGAGAGGATCAGCATGCGAACGTCGTGCACGCTGGTGGACAGACTCATCCGCTCGTCCCCGGGGAAGGTGTGCTCCGGGATCGGAGTTGCGACGCGCGCGCTTGAGCCCCGCGTTTGACGCTCCCGTCGCCCGCCGTTACCGTCCGCCCGCGCGCGTCCCCATCGTCTAGACGGCCCAGGACACCGGCCTTTCACGCCGGCGACGCGGGTTCGAATCCCGCTGGGGACGCCAGATCTCGCCGCGATCGAGCGATAAGCGAGACGAAGCGCAGTCATGGTCCCGCACCCGACCCCAACTCCACCGGCGCCGCCTCGTGTGCGCCTCGCCTCGATCGACGCGTATCGCGGCTTCGTGATGCTGCTCTTGATCTTCGAGGCGCTGCAGCTCTGCGCCGTCGCCGCGGCGCTGCCCGAGTCGCGCTTCTGGAGCTTCCTCTGCCGCCAGCAGAGTCACGTCGAGTGGGTCGGCTGCTCGTTGCACGACCTGATCCAGCCGAGCTTCACGTTCCTGGTCGGAGTCGCACTGCCGTTCTCGATCGCCGCTCGCGCAGCTCGCGGGGACTCGTTCGCCCGCATGGGGTTGCACGCGCTCTGGCGGTCCGGGGTCTTCGTCGCGCTCGGTGTCTTCCTCTCGAGCGTCGGGCAGGACCGGACGCACTTCGCCTTCGCCGACGCGCTGTCACAGATCGGCCTCGGCTACGGTTTCTTGTTCCTGCTCGCGTTCCGCTCCGCGCGCTGGCAATGCGCTGCGCTCGCGTCTCTGCTCGTCGGCTACTGGGCCGCCTTCGCGTCGTATCCGCTGCCCGCAGCGGACTTCGACTACGCGGCGGTCGGCGTGTCGGCGTCGTGGCTGGACCGGCACGGCCTCTCCGGCTTCGCGGCCCACTGGCAGATGAACAGCAACCTGGCGTGGGCGTTCGACACCTGGTTCCTGAACCTGTTCCCGCGCCAGCAGCCCTTCACGCACCACGGCGGCGGCTACACGACGGCGAGCTTCATCCCGACGCTTTGCACCATGATCCTCGGCCTGCTCGCCGGCGGTGCGCTGCGCGGGCCGCGGCCGCGCCGGGGTCGCGTACCCCGCTTCGCGCTGGTGGGCGTGGCAGGCCTGGTGCTCGGCGCCGCGCTCGACTGGTCCGGTGTCTGCCCGAACGTCAAGCGGATCTGGACGCCGAGCTGGACCCTCTGGAGCGGCGGCTGGTGCTTCCTGCTGCTGGCGGCGTTCTACGCGCTGATCGACATCGCGGGCCGCCGCGCGTGGGCGTTCCCGCTGCGCGTGATCGGCATGAACTCCACTGCGGCGTACTGTCTCTGCATGCTCGCGCCCGCGTTCGTCTCGGCGAACCTGGGAACGCATCTGGGACGGAGCAGCTTCGAGCTCGCCGGCGCGCCGTTCGAGCCACTCCTGCGCGGAGGGGCCATCTCGCTCGTCTACTGGCTGATCCTGTTCTGGATGTATCGGCGCAAGCTCTTCCTGCGGATCTGACGCAAGCTGCGGTCTCAGCGCGCATTCCACGCCATCAGCTGCGTCGCGAGCGAAGGGCCCTCCTTCTCGTGCGTGAAGTAGGCGAGCGCGTCGGTCCACGGCTGCGCCGCGATGCGGGCGGCCCAGGCGGCGAGGTCGTCGGGCGTGTAGCCCTCACGGCGCAGGCGCAGGTAGCCGTAACGCGCGGTGGCAACGACGGGGGTCTCGGGCTCGCCGTCGGCTCCGCGGTCCGCGACGCAGAGTGCTACGTCGCGCGCGCGCAGGCACGCGAAGACTTCCTCGTCGAGCCAGCTCGCGTGGCGAAACTCGAACGCGGCGCGCGTACCCGCGGGCAGGAGCGCCAGGAAGCGGTCGAGACGCTCGATGTCTTTCGGCAGGTTCGGAGGCAGCTGGAACAGGATCGCCCCGAGCCGGTCCCCGAGCCCCGCTGACGTGCGCAGCAGGTAGTCGGTCTCGCCGCCCGCGTCCTTCAAGCGCTTGAAGTGGGTGATCCGGCGCGACGCCTTGAGCGCGAAGCGGAAGCCGGCGGGGACCTGGGACGCCCACGCCTCGACCACGCTCGCCTTCGGCAGTCGGTAGAAGGTGTTGTTGATCTCCACGGTGGGCAGGCGACTCGAGTAGAACGTGAGCATCGCGTCCGCTGCGATCACCTCCGGGTAGAAGCTCCCCTTCCACTCCTTGAACGCGAACCCGCTCGTGCCCACGCGCAGCTCCACCGGCCCTCCTCGCGTCGTAGTGCAGTGTAAGCCCCGGGCGCCGCGCTCTCCGCGGCCGCGATCCAGCTCCCGCGCCGACCTGCGCCGCAGCGACGCAGCCACGCTAGGCTTTGCGCGGGATCGCTCCCGGGAGAGGGCTTGGCGACAGAGCGACGCGCGCGCACGGGACCGCGAGGGCGGCTGCTCGAGAGCTCTACCCGCTGGATCGGGCTCGGCATCGCGGCCGGGATCTGCTCGGGGCTCGTGGCGGCGCTCTTCTTCGTCGCGCTCGAGGCCGCGACGCACCTCACGTTGGGAGTGCTCGCGGGCGCTGCTCCGAGCACGCCTCCCGGCGATCGGCTGCTCAGCCTTCCCGGCAAGGCTGCGTCCGAGCCGCGCGCGTGGCTGCTGTTCCTGCTTCCCGCACTCGGCGGTCTGCTGTCCGGCTTGATCGTGTATCGAACGGCGCCCGAGGCCGAGGGCCACGGCACCGACGAGATGATCCGCGCCTTCCACTACCAGCGCGGGCTGATCCGCGCGCGCGTGCCGCTGGTGAAGGGCGTCGCGACCATCGTCACGCTCGCGAGTGGCGGCAGCGCGGGGAAGGAGGGCCCGATCGCGCAGATCGGCGCGGGGATCGGCTCGCTGCTCGCTCAGGGACTCGGGCTCTCCGTGCGCGACCGCCGCATCCTGTTGCTCGCCGGCGCGGCCGGCGGGTTGGGTGCGATCTTCCGCGCGCCGCTCGGCAGCGCGATCACCGCGATCGAGGTGCTCTACCAGGAGGACTTCGAGTCCGACGCGCTGATCCCGTGCGTGATCTCGTCGGTCACGGCGTACGTGGTGTTCGTACTGCTCGTGGGCTCGACGCGCATCTTCGCCGTCCCGGCGTTCCCGCTCGTCGCGCCGATCGAGCTCGCCGGCTACGCGCTGCTGGCGCTGGTCGCGATGCCGATCGGCCGCGGCTACATCTGGCTGTTCTACGCGCTGCGCGATCGCGTGTTCCGGCGCCTGCCGCTCTGGCGGCCGCTGGTGCCGATGCTCGGAGGCGTGGCGGTCGGTCTGCTCGGCCTCGCTGTCCCCGAGGTGTATGGCACCGGCTGGGGCTCGCTACAGCACGCGCTCGACGGCAAGCTCGCGGTCGAAGCACTCGCGCTGATCGCGGCGGCGAAGATCGTCGCGACCTGCCTCACGATCGGCTCGGGCGGCAGCGGCGGTGTGTTCGGCCCGACACTCATGATCGGCGGGATGCTCGGGGGAGCGATCGGCTTCGGCGGCAACGCTCTACTCCCCGAGATCTTCCGACACCCCGCGGCGTTCGTGCTCGTCGGCATGGCGAGCTTCTTCGCGGGCGTGGCCAGCGCGCCGATCGGCGCGATGCTGATGGTCGCGGAGATGACCGGCGGCTACGCGCTGCTGCCGCCGCTGATGCTCGTCTCGGTGCTCGCGATCGTGCTCGCGCGCGGACACTCGATCTACAAGTTCCAGGTGAAGGACCGCTTCCGCTCGCCCGCTCACTCCGGGAGCATGACGCTGAACGTGCTCGAGGAGCTGCGCGTCGCCGACGTGTTCCGCCCGACGCCCGACGTGCCCACGGTGCCTCCTGGCGCGGGCTTCGAGGCCTTCCGCGACCTGCTGCTCTCCGCGCGAGACGCGACGATTCCCGTGGTCGAGTCCGACGGCCGCCTCTCGGGCTTGCTCACCGCCGAGCAGATCCGGCCCGTGATGGACGATCGCCAGCTCGACAGCTTCGTGGTCGCGGGCGACGTCTGCGCGCCCCCGGTTTCGCTCTTGCCCGACGATGATCTGTACCGCGCGCACGAGCTGTTCCGCGCTTCCGGCTGCCCGCAGCTTCCCGTGCTGTCCGAGGCGGAAGACGGCGCGCCGCCGCGCATCCTCGGCATGCTCGACTACCGCGACCTGATGCGCGCCTACGAGCGCGAGCTCGCCCGAAGAAGAGAGAGCCAATAGCTAGCGCGGCGCCTGCAAGAAGCTCCAGCGCTGGCCTTCGGGATCGAGCGCCTCGAAGCGGCGGCCGAAGGGCTGGTCGGCGAGCGGCATCGCGATGCGCGCTCCCGCGGCGACCGCGCGCTCGTAGATCGCGTCCACGTCGTCGACGTGCAGTATCACCAGGCTCGTGCGCTTACCAATCTCGAGCGGGCTCGACAGGTCGTGTCCCGGGCCCGCGCGGCAGATCATCACGACACCGTCGCCGAGCTCGAGCCACGCGAGCATTCCGGCCGGGCTCTCCAGCCGCTGCTCGCGCCGCTCGCGCAAGCCAAACGCGCGCGTCAGGAACTCGAGCGCCGCGACCTCGTCTCTGTAGGCAAGTCTCGGGTAGATCGAGGGCATCGGGACCTCAGTCGAAGTGGGGATGGGCGGCCGGGTCGCGCAGGCTGCGCAGCGCGGCGTCGATGTAGCGCGGCTGGGTGCGACCGTGCGACAGCTCGGGAAGCGAGGCGAGCGGGTGGAAGGCGGCGTCGGTGGCCTCGCTCCCCGCGCGCGGCTCTGCGCGCGGATCGAGCAGCTCACCGGCGAACACGAGCGTGAAGATTTGGAACAAGTGCGGCGGCAGCTCGGGGTACAGCCGGCGGTCCCAGATGCCCGCGAGCCGGACCGCGCGCGCTTCCACGCCGGCCTCCTCTGCGGTCTCGCGCGCCGCGGCCTCGGCCGGTGAGTCGCCGACATCGACGTACCCGCCCGGCAGCGACCAGCGGCCGTCCGAGCGCTCGCGCACCAGCAGCACGCGCTCGTCGCGGAAGAGCGCGAGCCGCACGTCGAGCTTGGGTGTCACGTAGCCGACCTCGGAGAAGCGGTAGATCCGCTCGAGCTCGTCGGGCTCGTGTCCGGTCACCAGCGAACCCAGGCGCGCGGCGAGCGCGAGCAGCTGCTGGTAGCGTTCGCGATCGAACTCTCCGTCCGTGAAGTGCAAACCGGTGGTCGCGATCGCGCGAAGCTCGTCCGCGATCTCGAGCACGCGACGCTGCATGCGCGAAGGAGTAGCGCATCGCGCCGTCCCTAGTCGGCTCGCTCCGGCTTCGCGCCGCCGCCTGCGACCTGCGCGAGGGTCCAGCCCCAGACCGCGTTAGCGCCGAGCACGACGACGCAGGTGAGCGCGCCGAGCTTCACGCCGAGCATCCCGTGTCCCTGCTCGGGCAGGAACCAGAAGAGCTGCGCCAGGCTCGGCGCGAGCGAGAGCAGCAGCCCCGCGCGCAGCGGGGAGCGCGCGCGCCGCAGCACGAGCGGGTAGCCGAGGCCCCACAGGCTCCCGAAGAGCAGGCGCGACTGGAGCCAGCCAAAGCTCAAGGAGGGCGAAATCGAGACGTCGAGCAGGGCCGTGAGGCCCGCGCGGGCGGCGATCCAGAGCGCGACCGAGCTCGCGAGCGCGCCGACCGCGCCGCCGAAGTACGCCATACCGAAGCGCCGCAACATCCCACCCCCAGGTGTCAGGCGCGCAGACTCTACCGGGCTCCGGGCTCGGGGGGTACTCTGCGCCGCCGTGGCGCACGATCCGATTGCCCGCGTCTGGTTCCGCTCGCTCGGCTGCGCCAAGAACCAGGTCGACAGCGAGGTCATGCTCGGCACGCTCGCGCTCGGCGGCTACGCGATCGCGGAGCGGCTCGAGGACGCCGACGTCGCGGTGATCAACACCTGCTCGTTCATCGGACCGGCGCGCCAGGAGTCGATCGAGGCGATCCTGGAGGTCTCGGAGCTGCGCGAGAGCGGACGCCTGCGCGGGCTGGTGGTCGCGGGCTGCCTGCCGCAGCGCTACGGCAGCGAGCTGGCGCGCGAGCTGCCGGAGGTCGACGCCTTCGTCGGCACCGGCGACTTCCCGCGCATCGGCGAGGTGCTCGGCGCTGCGCTGGCCGGCCGACACGGCGGCGTGTACGTCGAGCCCGGACGCACACACCTGCCGGACGAGCGCGACGCGCGGCTCTTGATCGGCCCACGCCACAGCGCCTGGCTCAAGCTCGCGGAAGGCTGCGACCGCATCTGCGCCTTCTGCGCGATCCCGGCGATCCGCGGCCGCTTCCAGAGCCGCACGCCGCAGTCGGTGGTGGCCGAGGCCCGCGCGCTGGCGGGGCAGGGCGTGCGCGAGCTCGGGCTGGTCTCGCAGGACACCTGCTCGTGGGGGAAGGACCTGCCCGGTCGTCCGTCTCTTGCCGACCTGGTGCGCGCGCTCGACGGCGTGGACGGCCTCGACTGGATCCGCCTGCACTATCTGTATCCGACGGCGATTGGCGACGACCTGCTCGACGCGATCGCGGGCGCCAGGCGCGTGCTGCCCTACGTCGACGTACCGCTGCAGCACGCGAGTGACCGCATGCTGCGCGCGATGCGGCGCGGCGACACCGCACGCCGCCAGCGCGCGCTCCTCGAACGCATCCGCGAGCGCCTGCCTGGCGCGACGCTGCGCACGACCTTCATCGTCGGCTTTCCCGGCGAGAGCGACCCGGACTTCGAGGAGCTGCTCGCGCTGGTGCGCGAGGTGCGCTTCGACCGAGTCGGCGTGTTCCGCTACTCGGACGAGGAGGGCACGTCCGCCGCCGGTCACGCTGACAAGGTCCCCGCGCGCGTGGCGCAGCGCCGCTTCCGCGCGCTCACCGCGCTCGCGCGTGAGGTTCTCCGCGCGAAGCTCGAAGCGCAGGTCGGGACCGAAACGACGATCCTGGTGGACCGCTCCGAAGGCGGGATCAGTGTCGGTCGCCTGCCTTCACAGGCTCCCGAAGTGGACGGCCACGTGCGCGTGCGCGGCCGGGCGCCGGTCGGCGCGTTCGCGCGCGTACGCGTGGTGCGCGCGCGAACGCCGGACCTCGAGGCCGAGCTCGTCGCGAGTCAGTAGGCGCACGCCGGCCCCGCGCAGACGGGTCGGCCGACGACCGCCGCCACCGCACCGCCCGGCGCCGCGCTGAACGGCGGGTTGCACGCCGCGCACTTCGGATAGGCGGACGCGATGATCTTCCCGACGGCCGTCTTCGCGGCGTTGAAGTCGGTGGCGGTCACCACCGCGCCCGCACCGTCGTGGTCGAACTCGCCGCAGCGCTGCGTGTTCGTCGGGGCCGCGCCGCAGGTGCTCTGGCTCACGATCCTGGCGATCGAGACCTTCATCTGGTTCCAGTCGCCCGCGGTGATGACCGCGCCGGAGTTGTCGTAGTCGAAGTCGCAGGCGTTGCCCCTACCGTCGCCGTCGTCGTCGAGCTGACCCGAGACGAGCGTGCGGCTCGCCGCCGCTCCGGCGAAGCGCGGGTTCGGCTTCCCCGTGCAGGTGTCGCAGGCGTCGCCGACTCCGTCCATGTCCGTGTCAGTCCCGGCGTCTGCAAGCGTCGGGCAGGAGTCGGCGGCGTCGAAGGTTCCGTCGCCGTCGAAGTCGGCCGTGCCATCGACCGCCTCCCAGAGCTGCAGGTACGCCTCCGCGGAGCGGAAGAGCGGCTCGAGGTCGGCATTCGAGAGGCCGAGCACCTTCAGCTCCTGGACGAAGTCCGGCAGCAGCCCGACGTTCGCCATGCCGTCCTCGTTGATGTCCCAGCTGCGGGTGCCGGTGGTGAGTCGATCGAACGAGCCGGAGCCGTCGTGCGCCTGGAACGGGTAGACGACGCGCGCGCCGGCCGGCTGGAGGGCGGCCTGCGCGACGTTCCCCTTGCACGCCTTCTCGCCGAAGCGCGGGGCGGGCAGGTGCAGGAAGCCGTTCAGGTCGGAGCCGATCCCGACCCCGTGCACGCCGGGGCCTCCCTGCATGCGGTTGGTGGCGTAGAGGTAGCCCTGCGCCCACGCCTTGGCGGACTCGTCGCAGTCGTTGGCGATCGGACCGTACGGGGTGAGCTCGCTCGCCTTGCCCTGATTCAGGATCGCGCCGACCATGCCACCGAGGTCGCGGATGCGGTCGAGCTCGGCTCCGGTCTTGCGCCTCTCGGAGCGCGTCTCGCCCTGCGTCACGTCGAGGAACTCGGCGTGACCGGCGACCACCGGGTAGGCCTGACTCTCGGCCAGGTCGAGGGCGCCGTCGAGCGTGCGCGAGCTCATGTGATCCACGTCGATGATCATCTTCTTCGCCATCAGCTCACGCAGCAGCGTGTCGCCGAGCGGCGTCAGACCCCGCGCGTTGCAGTGCGCCGCCGCGGGCCCGTGCGCGGGCGTGAGCGCGAACGGCAGGAGGGAGAAGATCGTGAGCCACGGCTCCGCGATGGAGAGAGGCTCCTGGTACTCGTACCCGCTCGCGGAGCAGTCTTCGGCCTGGAACCACTGGCCGTTGACCAAGCGATTGCCGGCGTTGAACTGCGCACCGTGGTAGAGCGCGGTCCCTCCGAAGGCGTTGTCGAACACGTGGACGGGGAAGAGGTGGCGCACACCCATGGCGTGATAGCGCGCGACCTCGCTGCGTACGTGCGTCTCGTTGCACTGGCCGACCGGGCAGCGGAACAGCGAATCCACCTCGATCCCGAGCACGACGGCGAGTTTGCCGCTCTCGATGATCGAGCGCGCCTCCGCGGCCGACCTCGCGATGCGGAACCAGCCCTGACCGGGACCGCCGCTCTGCGCGTCGAGGTACGCCTCCATCTCGATGGCGCGGCCGAGCTCGCGGTCCACGGCGTCCATGTCGTCACAGCCGAAGCCGAGCTTCTTCTCCGTGATCTCGCAGATCACCGCGTTGTTCACGGCGTGCACGACCATGAGGCGCAGCCCGCCACGGAACGCGCGCTCGATCCAGCGGTGGTACATCTGCTGGTGCGTGCCGCGGTTGTGACCGGGCCAGTCCTCGAGGCCCGGGTAGCCCCCGACCTCGTGTCCGGACAGCATGTTGCCGTTGTCGAGCTCGTTGCCGATCAGGTCGCCGAGCCCGAACGCGCTGTGGTCGTAGACGCAGGAGTCGAGCGCGCCTGCGACGCCGTACTTGTAGAACGGCTTGCCGTGCAGCAGGCGGCCACCGAAGCCCTCGTTGCTGAACGGGTGCGCGTGCATGTCGGCGATGCCGAACACGGGCGTGCCGGGGGCCGTCGGCGCGACGACGGCGGTCGTCGCGAGCCCCGGCTCCGGCACCGGCGTGTAGCGACACGTCCCGAGCGGCAAACCGAACTCCTCGTAGAGCCCGGGCTTGCAGGACGGGTTCCCCGTGGCGTCCTGAAGCTCGATTCCGCACGCGGTCTGGTTCTGGTCGCCGCAGAACGCGGGCCAGCCCTCGTCGTCGATCGCGCGGCAAGTGCCGACCGGCAGGCCGGCCTGCTCGACGAGCTCCGCCTTGCACGGCGCGATGCCGAGCGCGATCTGGTCGATGATCGAGCACGCGGGCTGCGTGTCGCGCCCGCAGTAGCTCGGGAAGCCGTCCGGGTCCGGCGCCTGGCAGGTGCCTGCGAACGGGAACCCCGCCTCGAACAGGCCGGCCTTGCAGCTCGTCACGCCGAGCGCGACCTGGATGTCCACGCCGCACGCGGGCTCGCTCTGGTCGCCGCAGAACGCGGGGTAGCCGTCCGCGAGCACCAGCCGGCAGGTGCCCACGGGGACGCCGGCCTGCTCGACGTGATTCGGCTTGCAGCTCGTGATGCCGAGCGCCACCTGGAGGTCCAACGTGCACGCCGTCTCGCCGTCGTCGCCGCACCACGCCGGGTAGCCCGCCGTGTCGTACGCGTAGCAGGTCCCGAACCACTCGAAGTTCCCGGCCTTGCAGCTCGGGATGCCGAGCTGGACCTGCAGCTCGACGGTGCACGCGGGCTCGCTCGCGTCGCCGCAGAACACCGGGAAGCCGTCCGCACCCACCAGACGGCACGTGCCGACGGGAAGGCCGGCCTGCTCGACGTGACCGGGCTTGCAGCTCGTGATGCCGAGGAAGAGCTGGAGATCGAGAGAGCACGCGGCCTCGGCGTCGCCACCGCACCACGACGGGTAGCCCTGCGCGTCGTACGCGTAGCACCACCCGAGATACGCGAACTTCCCGGACTTGCAGAGATCCGGCCAGGCGTGGTGCACGTACGGGGTGCAAGCTTGCTCGCCCGCGTCGCCGCGGCCCGTATCGCGGCAGATCGACTCCACGCAGAGGAACCCGCACGACTCGACGCTCTCGTACAGGAACTTGTCGCAGGAAGGGACTGCCTGCCAGACGGCGCAGGCGTTGTCGTTGAGTCCGCCGCAGCCGGAAACACGGTTCCCGGCCGACGCCGGCTCCGCGAGCGCGGAGATGCCGAGACCGGCGAGTGCGAGAGCGAGAGCGCGGAGTCGAGCCATGGTGGGACCTCTCTGGTGTTCGCCGAGAGGGTCTCGCTTCTGGGGCGCGCGCGGATCGCCCGAACGGGCTAGAGCCGGCCCCCCGGCTGGGCTAGGCAAGCGCGTAGCGCGCGCAGCGAGCGCTACGCGCGAGCGGAGGCGGTAGGGCGCGGCCGCCCGCGCCCGTACACCGCTCAGTCCCGCTGGCGCTCGAACCAGGCCATCACGGCCTCGGTCCGGTTGGAGACGCCGAGGGCGTCGAGGATCGCGGCGACGTGCACCTTCACCGTCGCGGCGCTGATCTCGAGCACGCGCGCGATGTCGCGGTTGGTCAGGCCCTTTGTCATGAGCTCGAGCACCTCGCGCTGGCGGTCGGTGAGCGGCAGGTCACTCGCGCTTGTTCCCGGGTGAAGGGCAGCGGGCGGCACGTAGACGCCCCCCGCGAAGATCAGCTCGAGGGCGCGGCCGAGCACCTCGCGCTTCGCGGACTTGGGGATGAACCCGCAGGCGCCCAGGTCGAGCGCGCGGCGCATTCGGTCCGGGTCTTCCGAGGCGGAGACGATCGCGACCGCGAGGGCTGGATGGCGCTCGCGCAGCGTGCCGAGCAGCGCGAGGCCGTCGGCGTCGGGGAGGCCGAGGTCGAGCAGGACCAGCTCGAGGTCCGCGTGCTCGGAGGCGAGGCGAAGGGCTTCCGCCGCGGTTGCCGCCTCGAGCAGGTCCACGTCGCGCTCGAGCCCGGCGAGCACCAGTCGGAGCCCGTCCCGGAACAGCGCGTGGTCGTCGCAGACGAGGATCTTCAAGGCGCGCTGCCTCCTGCGGGCTCAGTCTAGAACCGGACGCGAGAATGCGAAAAGCAAGCGCGAAGCGCGCGCAGCACGCCGAAGGCGAGCGGAGCCGTAGGCGCGGCTCAGCCGCGCCGTACACGGTCAGACTAATGCGACAATGGTCGGGTGAAGCGGCTCGCTCGCGGCGATCGCGTGCTCTTCGCGGCCGTGGTCGGCCTGCTCGGCGTCTGCCTCGTGCTCGAAGTCGGCCGTTTCTTCGGCGATGGCCTCTTCGACCTGCCTCTGCACGTCCGCTCTGCGCCCGGCGCAGACGACTTTCCGCTGATCGTGGCGCTTCCCCCGGTCGACTCTGCGACCCTGAACGAGGCCCGCATCGGCGACCGGCTCGTCGCAGCGGGCGAGCACGACCTGCGCGGCGCCGGGCGACTGGTCGCGATGGCGAGCGTGCTCGCGGCGATCGACGCCAGCGGGCGCGTCGAGCTGCGCGTGCTGCGCGACGGACGCGAGCTCGGCGTAGAGGTCCGTAGCCCTTCGGTGGCGCGCTGGTCGAACCTGCTCGGCGGGATCGGCTTCACGCTGGCGGGCTCGCTCGCGTTTCTCGGCGGCGGCGGAGCCACCGCGCCGCGCCTGTTCTTCCTTACCTGTGCAGCGCTCACGCTCCACGGGTCGTGGTTCTGGGGCGGCTCGGTCGCGCAGGCGCTCGCCGGAATGCTCGCGTATGCGCTCGGCGGGATGCTCATCGCTCCGCTCGGCCTGCTGACGATGCTCCATTTCCCGATGGAGGCGGTGCGCGAGTCGCGCAGACCGCGACTCTGGCCCTGGCTCTTCACGATCCCCGGAATCGGCTACGTGAGCATGACCTTCGGCTTTCCGTTCTCGAGCGAGATCGGCACGCCCCTCGCCATGGTCGGGAATCTGGCGACCTGCCTCGCGCTCATCGGCGTGGTGTTCGCGAGCTATCGGCGCGCGCAGGCGTCGGGGCGGCGCCAGGTGCGCTAGCTCGCGATCGGCATCTACCTGGGCGTAGCACCGCTCCTGGTGAGCAGCCTGGCCTTGCTCTGGGACCCGCTGCTCTACCCGTTGCTGCTGGTGGCGAACCTGATGCTCCACGCGATTCCGATCTGCTTCCTGATCGCGATCGTCGGCTACAACGCCTTCGACGTCGACCGGCTGATCAGCGCCACCGCGACCTACAGCATCACGTTGCTCTTGCTGCTCGGCGGCGTGGTCGTGCTGGGACCGATCGTCTCGGCGCGCGTGGGAGACGTGTCGGGCTTCGGCGCGCAGGAGACGCATCTGGCTCTCGCGCTCGGCGTCGGTCTGGCGGTCGTGCCGCTCAATCGGCGGCTGCGGCCCCGCATCGAGGGGCTCTTCTTCCCCGAACGACAGGCGCTCGCGCGCGGCTACGACGAGCTGCGCGGGGAGCTCGGCGCATGTCGCAGTGCGCGCGAAGTGCTCACGCTCCTTGGCGAGCAGCTCGCGGCGTTGCTGCGCCCGGAGCGCTGCCACGTGCTGGAGCGCGCGAGCGAAGGCTGGAGCGCGTGCTTCTCGAGCGGCGCGCCAGGCGGCGAGCCGCTCGACGTCGGCGAGCAGCTCGCCGCACGGCTCTCCGCGTGGACGCAGCCCATCACGTTCGAAGAGGGACAGCTCCGCGCGCGCGAGATCGGGGCCGAGGAGCGCGCCGCGCTGCGCGCGCGGGGCATCGCGGTCGCGCTGCCGATCCGCCGCGGCGACGAGCTGGCGGCGATTCTGCTGCTCGGTTCGAAGCGCTCCACTGATGTCTACACGCCGACGGACCTGGCGCTGTTCGAGTCGGTCGCGGAGCGCGCCGGCGTGGCACTGCTCGCGATCAAGAACGCCGAGCTGCGGGCGGAGAGTCACGAGGAGCACGAGGCGAACCTGGCCAAGTCGCGCTTCCTCGCCGCCGCGAGCCACGACCTGCGCCAGCCGCTCCACGCGCTCGGCCTGTTCGTGGGGGCGCTCGCACCGCGCGTGAAGGAGCCCGCTGCGGCCGCGATTCTCGCCAAGATCCAGCACTCCACCGACGAGCTGGAAGACCTGTTCAACTCGGTGCTCGAGATCTCGAAGCTCGACGCGGGAGTGGTGGAGCCGCGGCTGCAGGACGTCCCGCTCGCTCCGCTGCTGGCGCAGCTCGCCGAAGAGCTCGAGCCGCAGGCCGCGAGCAAGGGCCTGCGGCTGCATGTCTCGGCGACGCGCGCGAACGTGAGGACGGATCCGCTGCTCCTCGGGCGGATCCTGCGCAACCTGGTCACCAACGCGATCCGCTACACCGAGCGCGGCAAGATCCTGGTGGGCGCGCGGCGCCGTGGCGGCGACGTGCGCATCGAAGTCTGGGACACCGGACCCGGGCTCTCCGACGCCGAGCAGCGCGAGGTCTTCCGCGAGTGGAAGCGGCTGGCGTCGGGCGCCTCGCGCGGCGAGGGGCTCGGCCTCTCGATCGTCCAGCGCCTGTGCCTGCTGCTCGGTCACGGGATCGAGCTGCGCTCGGCGCCGGGTCGCGGCTCGGGCTTCCTGGTGAGCGTGCCGCGAGCGAGCGTGCGCGCGCGCGCGGCCGTTCGTGCGGAAGAGCCAGTCCAGGCCGCGCGCCTAGCCGGTCGCCTGCTCCTCGTCGTCGACGACGATCCGGCGATCCGCGACGCCATGCGGCAGCTTCTCGAGTCGTGGGAGTGTCAGGTGCTCGTGGCCGGCTCGGGCGAAGCCGCCGGGCGAGTCCTCGACAGCGCCGCGCGCGCGCCCGACGCGATCCTGGTCGACTGGGGCCTGGCCCGGGGCGAGACCGGCGTCGATGTGATCGACGCGATCCGCGCGCGCGTCGGGGCGGCGATTCCCGCGGCGCTCATCACGGGCGACACCGCGCCGGAGCCGCTGGTGCGAGCGCGGGCGCGCGGGCTCCCGGTCCTGTCGAAGCCGGTCTCCCCGCTCCGCCTGCGCGCGTTGCTCACGCGCTTGCTGCTGCGCCCCTAGGCGCGCGGCGGGATGCGCTCGCTGAGGGCGTGCAGCGTCGGGGCGCGCTCGACGTCGACGTCGGGCCAGTCGCCGAAGGGATCCAGCAAGAGAGCGTGGATGCCGGCGGCTCGCGCGCCGACGACGTCGGCTGCGTACAAGTCCCCGACATGGAGCGTGCGCGCCGGGTCCGCACCCGACTCGCGCAGCGCGTGCGCGAAGAAGCGCGGGTCGGGCTTCTCGTAGCCGACCCGGTGCGAGTCGAAGACGCCGTGCAGGTGCTCGCGCAGCCCGCACTGCGCGAGGGACTGCTCCGCCGTTCCGTCGGAGTTCGAGACGACGTACAGGCGGTAGCCCGCTGCACGAAGCCGGGGGAGAGCCTCGGCCGCGCCCGGCATCACGCGGCGCCAGAGCTTGTGCGCCTGACCAGGCTGGCGCAGCAGCGGGACCAGCTCGCGAGTCACTCGGGTGCGCTCGGCCGTGTCGATCCCGCGTCCGTGGGGCGTGCCGCCGAGCACGAGGCCGATCCAGTGCTCGAACATCTCGCGAGCCTCCGTCGAGGCTCCCCGCTGGAGCAGGGTCGAGATCACAGGGCGGGCGGCGGCCTCGGCGCGCTCGAGCTCGTCGCCGCTCGTCGCGAAGCCGCGCGCGCCGAGCTCGATGGCCAGGTAGTCGAAGTCCATCGAGACCAGCGTGTTCCCCGCGTCGAGGAAGAGCACGTCGAGCGCGTCCCATGGGATCGGCGGCGGCTGGTCTGAGCCGTGTACGCCCGCGGGCGGCCGCGGGCTACGGCCTCCGCTCGCTTCGCTCTTGCTCGTCAACGCGCGGCCTCCGCGTCGGGAACGCGCCAGCGCTCGCCGATCGCGAGCACGCGCACGCGGTCGGCGTCGCCGTTCGCAGCGGCGACCGCTTCGCGCAGCGCGGTCGGCGCCAGATCGATCGGCTCGTCGGTCAGGTCGAAGGTGCCCCAGTGGATCCCGACCATGAAGCGCGCGCGCAGCTCGAGGAACGCCTGGTACGCCTCCTCGGGCGCCATGTGCTGGTAGCCCATGAACCAGCGCGGCTCGTAGGCGCCGATCGGGAGCAGCGCCACGTCGATCGGCCCGAAGCGGCGCCCGTACTCCGCAAAGCCGCCGAAGTAGCCGGTGTCGCCTGCGAAGAAATAGCGACGCGTGCCCGAGTCGACGAGCCACGCGCACCAGAGCGTGGAGTTCGTCGCGTGCTCGATGCGCCGCGACCAGTGCTGCGACGGCAGGCAGGTGATCGTCCAGCGGCCGCGGCGCGCGCTCTGCCACCAGTCGAGCTCGACCACGCGCGCGCGCCCCTTGTCGCGGAACCACTGCGCCAGGCCGAGCGGCACGTACCACTCGATGGTGTCGGGGAGAGCCTCGACGGTCCAGGCGTCGAGGTGGTCGTAGTGGTTGTGCGAGATCACCGCGAACGCGTCGGCGGGGATCGACTCGATCGGAACGCCGGGCGGGGCCCAGCGGCCCGGCAGGAGCGCGCGCTTCCCGAAGTGTGGATCGGTCAGGAACACATCCTCGTCGTCGTGCACCGCCACGGTCGCGTGCCCGACCCAGGTAATCGATCCGGAGTGCTCGCGGCCGGCCAGGCTCGCGCCGTCGTTGGCGACGCGGGGGATCGTGGGATCTGCGCTCTTGTCAAAGGCGTTCGACGCGAGCTGCCAGCGCAGGAAGCGCCAGAAGCCCCAGTCCATGCGCTGCCAGGGGTTGAAGAACGCGCCGTCGCTCGCGTGCGGCGCCTCGAGCAGGGCAGGGTCGAAGGGCGCTTCGGCTGTGGCGAACGCGCCCGCGCCCGCGGCGAAGAGGGCGGCGAGGAGGGGGAGCGGACGCACGATCGAAGGGAAGCCGCGACGCGCAGACGTGTCAACTCGCGGGCGCCGCGCGCGTATACAATCGCCCCATGATCGATTTCGAGCTACCCGACGAGCTGCACCTGCTCTGCGAGACCGCGAAGAGTTTCGCCGCCGCGGAGCTGCGACCGCGCGAGCGCGAGCACGAGGCTGCGCGGGAAGTGTCCGCCGACGTGGCGCGGCGCTTCCGCGAGATCGGCCTCGCCGCGCTAGAGCTGCCGGAGTCGGAGGGCGGAGCCGGCCTCGGCGCGCTGCCCAAGGCGCTCGTGCTCGAGGAGCTCGCGTTCGGCGATCCGGGCGCTGCGCTCGCGCTCGACCCGCTCGGTCCTGCCCTCTACCCGCTCGCGGAGCTCGGCGGTGAGGCTGCGCTGCGCACGTTCGCGCGCCCGCTGCTCGACGCTCCCGGCGCACGCGCGCTGCTCGTCGAGTCGAGAGCGCCGCTGCCAGCGGCCGGCTCCACGCTCACCCTGTCCGTCCCGTGGGTGCCGGCGGAGCGCGCGGATCTCGTGGTCGTGCTCATGCCCGATGGTGCCTGCGCGCTGCGCGAAGGCATCCGGCTGGAGAAGCTGCGTGGAGCGGGTCTGCGCGCCGCGGGCGCAGCCGCGCTCGAGCTCGCGGACGCTCCGGTCGCGGCGGTGTGGCGCGACCCGGACGCGGCCCGCCGCGCCCTCGCTCGCGCGCGCCTCTACGTCTCGGCGCTCCTTGTCGGCACCATGCGCGCGTCCGCGGAGTACTCGCGCGCCTACGCCCAGCAGCGCGAGGCGTTCGGCCGCCCGATCGCGCACCACCAGGCCCTCGCGTTCCTGATCGCCGACATGGCGAGCGCGGTCGACGGCGCGCGCCTGCTCTTGCACGAGGCGGCCGCGCGCGTCGATCGCGGCGACGACGCGAGCGAAGCCGCGGCGACCGCATTCGTCGAGGCCTGCGAGCAGTCGATGTTCGTCACGCCCAACGGTCTTCAGCTCCTGGGCGGTCACGGCTTCATGCAGGACTACCCGGTCGAGAAATGGATGCGCGAGGCGCGTGCGCTCGGCCTGCTGCTCGGCGGCGTCGACGCCGCGCGCGAGGATGCCGGTCAGGCGCTCTTCGCCAGCAGCGCCGACACGGCCCTCCCGTTCTGAGGAGATGGCGATGGACTTCACACTCGACGACGAGACGCGCGCGCGCTGGAAGGTGATCCGCGAGCTCGGCCGCACCACGCTTCGCCCGCTCGGGCTCGAAGCCGATCGCCTCGGACGTCCTACGCCGCCGGACCATCCCTTCTTCCAGCGCCTGATCGAGACGGGCCAGGGCCGCACGCGCTGGAACGGCAAGCGTGAAGCTCCCGAAGCGAAGGCGGGCCCCGGCAACACGCGCGCGCAGATGGTGATCGCCGAGGAGATGGCGTACTGGGACCGCGCGGTGTCGGCGTCCTTCCCCGGTCCGGGCCTCGGCGAGCCGCCTCTGCTCTCGATGGGCACGTTCGAGCAGAAGCAGCGCTTCCTCGGCCCGTTCCTCGTGCCCGACCGCCCGCGCTGGGGCTCGTTCGCGATGACCGAGCCGGGGGCGGGCTCCGACGTCGCGCGCATCCGCACCAGCGCGCGCAAGGACGGCGACCACTGGGTGCTGCACGGCGACAAGATGTTCGCCGCCAACGCGAGCCGCGCCGACTGGATCGTGGTGTGGGCAACGGTGGACGCGGCGCTCGGACGCGAGGGTCACCGCGCGTTCGTGGTGGAGCGCGGCATGCCCGGCCTCGGGAACTTCCACGTCGAGCGCAAGATGGGGATCAAGGCCTACGAGTCCACCTCCTTCACGCTGCGCGACTGCCGCGTGCCCGCCGAGAACCTGCTCGGCGGCGAGGAGCACTACGCGAAGCGCGCCGGCTTCAAAGGCGCGATGGCCGCCTTCAACTCGACGCGCCCGCTCGTCGCGGTGCAGGCCGTCGGCATGGGCCGCGCCGCCCTCGACGAGGCGCTGCGCTTCGCGCGCGAGAACGGCCTCGCCGGCGACCCGCGCCTGCGCGATCGCCTCGAGCGCATCCACCGCAAGCTCCGCGCCGCCCGGCTGCTTTGCTGGCGCGCGGCGTGGCTCGCCGACTTCGCCAAGCCGAACATCCTGGAAGCGTCGATGTCGAAGGCGATCGCGCCGCAGGCCGCATTCGAAGCGGCCTCGCTCGGCATGGAGCTGCTCGGCCTCGTGGGCGGGCGCGGCGATCACCTGATCGAGAAGCTCTTCCGCGACCTGAAGGCGCTCGACATCGTCGAAGGCACCGGCCAGATCCAGCGCGTGATTATGGCCCGCCAGCTCGTGAAGCTCCCCAGCTAGGTCGGCGCTTGCTGTTCCAGAGTCGGTTCCACGCAGGTCTGCGCAGCGGCGCGATTCGCGCGAGCTACCGCGCCTGGTCCGCGCCGCGCGTGCGCGTGGGGGGGCGCTACCGCTTCGGCGCCGACGAGTGGATCGAGGTGCGCGCCGTCGAACGCATAGCACTCGCGGCGGTCCGGGACGCGGACGCGCGTCGGGCAGGCTTCGCCGATCGCGCCGCGCTGCTCGCGTTCCTGGGCCGGAGCTCGCGGCGCGCGCCGGGCGCCTCGGTGTTCCGCGTCGCGCTGCGCTACGCGGGGCGCGCCGCGCCGCCCCGACCGGCGGTCGCGACGAACGCCGCCGGTCGCGCCGCGCTCACGGTCCGCCTCGACGCGATGGACCGGCGCAGCGCGCGCGGGCCGTGGACGCGCGAGACGCTGCGCATGATCGCGCGCTTCCCGCGCGTGCGCGCGGCGGAGCTCGCGTCGCGGCTCGGGCGCGAGACGCTCGAGCTCAAGGCGGACGTGCGGCGGCTGAAGCAGCTCGGTCTCACCGAGAGCCACGAGGTCGGCTACACGCTGACCTCCGCCGGGCGCGCGCTGCTGCGCGGCTCGCCTCAGCGCCGGTCGATCGGGCGGTCCGCCTTGCCGGGCGCGTTGGCGGCGTACCAGGCGTCCACCGAGTAGCGGTACGCCAGGAGCTGGCGCACCAGGGCTTCGCGAAGAGCAGCGGGCACGAGCGGCGCCAGGTCGCGCGTCTCGCGCGGGTCGCTCGCCAAATCGTACACCTCGGTGGGGCGGCGCCCGAAGTGGTGGACCAGCTTCAGGTCGCCGGCGCGCAGCGCCATGCAGTAGTCGGTGTACCAGCAGGACGCGACCACGCTCTCGTGGCCGTCGCTCGCGAGCAGGTCGCGCCCGGGAAGCTCGCCCTTCCACTCGACGCCGACCAGGTCGAGCAGTGTGGGCACGAGGTCCACGTGATGGCGCAGCCCGCCGATGTGTCGCGGCTCGCCGATCCACTGCTCCGGCCCCGCGACGTAGAGCGGCACGCGCACGCCCTCTTCGTAGGGCACCACGTCGTGCTGGCGGCGCAGGTGCTCGCCGAACGCCTCGCCGTGGTCGCCGACCACTACGAAGAGCGTGCGCTCGAGCAGGCCGCGGTCCGCCAGCCGGGCGTGGAGAGCGGCCGCGAAGCGATCCACGTGCGCGATCGCCTGCAGGTAGGCCTTCGGCTCCAGCTCGTGGCTCGCCGGCGGCTCCGCGCCCGGCACGTGGTACGGGTGGTGCGGCGTGACACTCAGGAGTGTCGCGAAGAAGGGCTGCTCCGGGTTTTCGTCGATCCAGCGCAGGGCGGGCTCGAGCATGGCGAACTCGTCCATGCCGAAGTAGCCGGTCTTCTGGAACGCCTCGCCCAGGTCTTCCTGCACGCGCCAGGTCTCGAAGCCCAGGTTGGCCAGCAGGCCGGGGCGATCCTCGAACGCGCCTTTGGCGGTCTGGAAGAAGCCGGTGCGCCAGCCGACCTCGCGCAAGAGCTTCGGCAGGCAGCGCAGCGGGAGCTGGTCTGGCACCGACTCGACGATCGGCATGCGCAGCACCGGGTACATGCCGCACAGGATTCCGACCAGCGCCTTCGAGGTGTGCGGCACCGTGGTGTACACGGTGTCGAACACCACCGCACGTTTGGCCAGGTCGGCGAGGAACGGCGCGTGCACCCAGAGGTCCTGGCGCGCCCACGGCGGCACCGCGTCGGCGCGCGTGGACTCGAGCACGAGCAGCACCACGTTGGGACGCCGGCGCGGCGGCGCGGCGATCACGCGCGGTGGGTCGTAGATCGGCAGCACGTGCGCCGCCAGCCAGGCGTCGGACTCGACCTCGACGCTCGGCCCGCTGCCGCCCAGACCCGCGAGCGCGCGCCCGCCGAGCGCAGCGGCCTCGCCGCGCGGCGTGGGCACGGCGGCGATGACTCCGACCGAGAGCACGAGAATGGCGCCGGGCACGGCTGCGCCGAGCGCCGAGCCGAGCGTCACGTGTCGCCGGAGCTGGGCCCAGCCGAGCCCCACGCACATCGCGGCGAGCGCCAGACGCGGGACGAGCGCCAGATCGACACCCGAGCCCACGAGCCCGCCGAGCCAGCCGGCGTGCCGCGCGGCGTACCAGACCAGCGTCGGATCGAGCCGCGTACCGGTGTGCAGGAAGAACTGGTGCTCGGCCAGGAGGAACGCCTGCGCCAGCAGGTGCGACGCGAGCACCCCAGCGCGCCACGCTCGCTCGCCGATCCCGCCGAACGCGCCCGCGACGAGCCAGACGCACTCGAACGCCACCACCGCCGCGAGCTCTGGCAGGAGCGCCTGCAGAAGCTCGAGCGCCCCCGTCTGGATCTCGAGCAGGTAGAGCTCCTCGAGCCGCCATGCGAGCAGGCACAGCGAGAGCAGGGCGCCGTGGGTGACGACGACGCCGCGTCGATCGAGCGCAGGCATGCAGAGTCGCGGGTCGGCGCGCGACGAGCATTCTTGAGGTGGTCTCTGCCGCGATGGCTGTCGCCAAGCGGCCTTCGCTCGGGCGAGGCGCCCTCGCTGCGCGCGCGCTACGCGCGCTTGCCTTTGCCGCGATGGCTGTCGCCAAGCGGCCTTCGCTCGG
>CAYVQJ010000086.1:0-87233 GCA_964454165.1 uncultured Myxococcales bacterium
CTTCGCCTCGCTGCGCGCGCGCTTCGCGGTCCTGTGCCGCGACGGCTGTCGCCGAGCGGCCTTCGCTCGGCTACGCCTCGCTGCGCGCGCGCTTCGCGGTCCTGTGCCGCGACGGCTGTCGCCGAGCGGCCTTCGCTCGGCTACGCCTCGCTGCGCGCGCGCTTCGCGCGCTTGCCGCTCCCCTACCAGGTCTCCTGCTTGCTCGACGCGCGCCGGATGAAGGCTGGAACGTCGAGCTCCTCGTCGAACGGCGAGAGGAAGCCGTCGGCCCCCGGCACTGCGGCGCTGGCGCTCGCCGGTGGCTCGGCCACGCGGTCGCGCTCGCGCTCCCCGGGATCCTCGCGCGGAGGCGGCCGCAGCGGGGTCACGTTCGACGGGCTCGGCGCAGTCGGGCGGCGCCGGGTGCGCTCGCGATCCTCGAGGCCGGTCGCGATCACGGTCACCCGAAGCTCGTCCTGGGCGGTCTCGGACACGACCGAGCCGAAGATGATGTTCGCGTCCTGGTGCGCCTGCTCGCGCACCAGTGAGGCGGCCTCGTGGACCTCGTGCAGCGTCATGTCGGAGCCGCCGGTGATGTTGATCAGGACGCCGCGCGCGCCCTGGATCGACAGGTCCTCGAGCAGCGGGTTCGAGATCGCCGCCTGCGCCGCGATCACCGAGCGGTTCTCGCCGCGCGCTCGGCCCGTGCCCATGAGCGCCATGCCCATCTCGTTCATCACCGAGCGCACGTCTGCGAAGTCCAGGTTGATCATGCCGTGCACCGTGATCAGGTCGCTGATCCCCTGCACTGCGTTCAGCAGGACCTCGTCCACCAGGCGGAAGGCGTCGGTCAAGGCTGTGGCCTTCGTCACCATCTGCAGCAGCCGGTCGTTCGGGATCGTGATCAGCGTGTCGACCACGTCGTGCAGGGCGTCCACGCCTTCCTCGGCCTGGCGCCGGCGCACCGAGCCCTCGAACTGGAAGGGGCGGGTGACCACCGCGACGGTCAGCGCGCCGAGCTCCTTGGCGACCTCTGCCACGACAGGCGCCGCGCCGGTCCCGGTCCCGCCGCCGAGCCCGCAGGTGACGAACACCATGTCGGCGCCGCGCAGTTGCTCGACGATGCGCTCCTTCGTTTCCTCTGCGCACTTGCGGCCGATGCCGGGCTCGGCGCCGGCCCCGAGGCCGCGCTCGCCGAGCTGGATCTTGATCGGCGACAGGCTCATCGCCAGCGCCTGCGCGTCGGTGTTGGCGGAGATGAAGTCGACCCCTGCCAGCCCGGTGCGGATCATGGTGTTGATCGCGTTGCCGCCGCCACCGCCCACGCCGACGACTTTGATGCGAGCGCGAGGCTCGCGCTCTTGATCGAACTGAAGCATCTCCACCCCCCGATGAAGTGCACGGCTCACTCGAGCCGCGCACTCCTGTTTATAACAGCTATCTCGAACTATCCAAGCTCTGACGCGAACCACTCGCGCATGCGCGCTCGCACCTTGCGGAAGGCCGAGCCGTCGTAGATGCGGAAACGCGGCCGCGTGCGGCGCTTCGAGCCCCAGAGCGCGAGGCCGACGCCGGTCGCGAACTCGGGGCCCTGAACGCGATCGGCGAGTCCGCCGATCCCGCGCGGCACGCCCCGCCGCACCGGGAGTCCGAACACCTCTTCCGCGAGCTCGGGAAGCCCTTCGAGCGCGGCCGAGCCGCCGGTCAGCACCACGCCGGAGGGAACGCGGTCCAGGAACTGGGCGCGCGACAGCTCCTCGCGCACCAGGGTCAGGATCTCCTCGGCGCGCGGCTCCAGGAACTCGGCGAGCTGCTTGCGCGAGACCTCGCGCGGCGCGCGGCCGCCGAGGCTCGGCACCACGAGCAGCTCGTCCGCCGGCAGGAAGCGCGGCGCGGCGCTGCCGTAGCGGCGCTTGAGCCGCTCGGCCGCGTCGAACGGGGTGCGCAGGCCCACCGCGGCGTCGTTCGTCAGGTGGTAGCCGCCCAGCGAGAGCACCGCGGAGTGCTTGATCGCCCCGTCCTGGAACACCGCCAGGTCAGTGGTGCCGCCGCCCATGTCGATCAGCGCGACGCCGAGCTCGGTCTCGTCCGGCGCGAGCACCGCCTCGGCCGAGGCGAGGGGCTCGAGCACGATGTCGATCACGTTCAGTCCCGCCCGGTTGCAGCACTTCACGATGTTCTGGGCGGACGTGACGGCCGCCGTGACGATGTGCACGTGGGCCACGAGCCGCACGCCCGACATCCCGATCGGCTGCTTGATGCCATCCTGACCGTCGATCTCGTACTCCTGCGGGATCACGTGAATCACCTCCCGGTCGGCCGGGATCGCGATCGCCTGCGCCTGCTCGATCACGCGCTTGACGTCGTTCGGCCCCACCTCGCGATCCTTGATCGCGACCATGCCGATCTCGTTGCGCGCCTCGATGTGGCCGCCGGCGATCCCCGCGAAGACCGCGTTGATCTCACAGCCGGCCATCAGCTCGGCCTCGTCCACCGCCTTGCGGATCGAATCGACGGTGGCCTCGATGTCGATCACCACGCCTTTGCGCAGCCCCCGCGACGGGTGACTGCCGATCCCCACCAGGTCCAGCGACTCGCCGTTCGCCTCCCCCACCACGGCGCAGATCTTCGTGGTGCCGATGTCGAGACCTACGATCAGATCCTCATTGCGACCCATCCCTCTTGCCCCCCTTCTCGTCCTTCGAGGCGAACGAGCGCAGCACCGCGCCGTTCGCGAAACGCAGATCGACTTCGCCCGCGCCGTAGCCGCGGACCAGCCCGGTCTTCGCCACGCGCTCCCAGTCCTGGAGGGCGCGCGCCGGGTCCACGCCTACGCGCACGTCGACCTCGAGGTCGCTGGGCCGGAAGCGCACGTCGCCTGGCGCCGCGGCGGAGACGCTCGCCAGCGCCAGCCCGCGCTCGCGCGCGGCGACGAGCAGCGGCAGCGCGCGAGCGGTTTCGCCGCGCAGCTCCGGCAGACCCAGAGCCTCGCCAGGCGCCAGCGAGAAGCGCGCGCCCCCCGCATCGACTCCGGCGCTCCCACCCGCGAGCACCGCGATCGGCGTGCGCTCCTCCACGGACAGCAGCAACCGGTCCGGAGGGATCCGCACGCCGTTCGCGTGGGCGATGCGCGGATGCTTCGCCAGGCGCGCGAGCACGGCGGAGACGTCGAGATCCACGAGAGGGGTTTGCGGCGCGATCTCGAGCGCTGCGACCAGCGCAGGCCCGTCGAGCGTGCGCAGTCCCAGCCAGTCCACGTGGCGCAGCCGGAAGCGCTCGCCGCGAAGCCACGACCCGAGCGACGGCAGCTGCGCGCGGGCGAGCGCCGGCACCAGCCGGCTCGCCGCGAGGCCGCCGCCGATCCCGAGCAGGAGCAAGAGCAGCGCCAGCGCCACGCGGCGACGCGCGCCCGCGCGCCGCCGCGGCGTGCGCCGGGTCCGCTTGCCGCGCAGGCGCTCGGCGGTCACGGCGCCTCCCCGACGAGCTTGACCTCGGTCTGGAGCTCGATGCCGAAGCGCGCCGCGACCTCGCGGCGGGCGCGCGCGACGAGCGCCAGCACGCCGGCCGCGGTCGCGCCGGGCCGCGTGACGATGAAGTTGGCGTGCAGCGCAGAGATCTCGGCGCCGCCTTCCCGCGCGCCCTTCAAGCCCGCGGCCTCGATCAGGCGTCCGGCGAAGTCGCCCGGCGGATTCAGGAACACCGAGCCGCAAGAGCGCTCGTCGACCGGCTGTGTCGCGCGGCGGAGCTCGAGCAGCTCGCGGATCCGCGCGCGGATCGCAGCGGGGTCGTCCGGCTCCAGCCGGAAGCGCGCCGAGAGCAGGATCCGCCGCGCGGGGTGCTCGAGGCCGCGGTAGCGGAAGCGCAGCTCGGCGCGGCCCGTGCTGCCGAACGCGCCGGTCTCCGGGTCGAGCCACTCGATCTCGTCCACCACCTGCTGCATCTCGCGCGCGCCGATTCCCGCGTTCATCGCCAGCCAGCCCCCGACCGTGCCCGGGATCCCGACCGCGAACTCGAGACCCGAGAGCGCCGCGTCGCTCGAGAACCGGACCGCGCTGGTGTGGGTGACGCCCGCCTCCGCGCGCACCCGCGTGGGCTCGCCGGTCTCGATCCTGCGCAGCTCCCGGAGCTGGACCACGGCGCCGCGCACGCCGGCGTCGGCCGCCAGGGTGTTGAAGCCCGCGCCGAGCACCACGAGCGGCACACCCGCGTCGCGGCAGAGAGCGACGACGCGGGCAAGCTCCTCGCGCGTGGCCGGGCGCAGCAGCGCGTCGGCCGGACCCCCGACGCGCAGCGACGTGTGCTTCGCGAGCGGCTCGTCGAAGCGCGCGCGGCGCCCGAGCAGGGCCAAGAGCTCCTGACGCAGTCGCGGTTCAATCGCCCTTTCCTCCCTCGAGCGCGCGCAGCAGCGGCTCGGCGAGCTGACCGATGTCGCCGGCGCCGAGCAGGATGATCGCGTCGCCGCGGCGCGCCTCGCGCACCAGCAGCTCGAGCAGGTCCCCGCGCTCGCGCGCGAAGCGCGCGTCGCGATGCCCGCGCTCGCGCGCCGCCGCGACGAGCGGCTCGGCCGCGACGCCGGGCAGCTTCGGCTCTCCGGCCGCGTACACCTCGGTGAGCACCAGCACGTCCGCCTCGTGGAAGGCGTCGGCGAACGCGTCGAACAGGTCGCGCGTGCGCGTGTAGCGGTGTGGCTGGAACGCGACCAGCAAGCGCCGGCCCGGCAGCGCCTGCCGCGCGGCCTCGAGCGTGGCCCGGATCTCCGCCGGGTGGTGGCCGTAGTCTTCGACGACGAGCACGCCACGCGCCTCGCCGTGCAGCTCGAAGCGGCGCGCCACGCCGCGGAAGCCCGCGAGCGCCTCGCGCATGCGCGCCGGGGGCACCTCGAACTCCCCGCCGATCGCGAGCGCGGCCAGCGCGTTGCGCACGTTGTGCAGGCCCGGCACGCGCAGCGCGAAGTCCCCGAGGTCGCTGCGCCCGCGCCGCGCGCGAAAGCGGCTGCCGAGGCCCTCGAACGACACGGCGTCGGCGCACAGGTCGGCCTGCGGCAGCAGGCCGTAGGTCACCACGCGCCGCGAGATCTCGGGCAGCAGCGTGCGCAGCTCGGGGTCGTCGAGACACAGCACCGCGGCGCCCCAGAACGGCACGCGATCGGCGAAGTCGCGGAAGCCCGCGCGCAGCGCTGCGAAGTCGCCCCAGTGATCCAGGTGCTCGCGATCCACGTTCGTCACGACCACGAACGCGGGCCACAGCCGCAGGAAGGAGCCGTCGCTCTCGTCCGCTTCGGCCACGAGCACGTCGCCCGCGCCGAGCCGCGCGTGCGCGCCCAGGTGCTGCAGGCGCCCGCCCACGATCGTGGTGGGATCGAGCCCGCCGGCCTCGAGCACCGCCGCGACCATCGACGTGGTCGTCGTCTTGCCGTGCGAGCCGCCGATGGCCACGCCCTGCTGCAGGCGCATCAGCTCGGCCAAAAGCTCCGCGCGCGGGATCACGGGGACGCGCGCCGCGCGCGCGGCGGCGAGCTCCGGGTTCGTGTCCGCCACCGCGGACGAGAACACGACCACGTCGGGAGTCGCGACGTTCGCGGCGTCGTGGCCGAGCGCGACCTTGATGCCGAGCCCGCGCAGGCGCACGACCGTCTCGCTCGCCTTCACGTCCGAGCCGGTCACGTGGTAGCCGGTCGCGTGCAGGATCTCGGCGAGGCCCGACATGCCGGCACCGCCGATCCCGACGAAGTGCACGCGGCGCACGCGGCGCTTCACGGGCGGCCCCCCTCGGCCTGCGGCAGCCACGCAGCGCACAGCGACCAGATCCGCGCGGCCGCGTCGCGCTGACCGTTGCGCGCGGCGTTCGCAGCCATGCGGCGGCGCAGCTCGGGATCGCGGGCCAACCGGCGGATCTCGGAGGGGAGCCGCGTCGCCGCTTCGGCGTCGCTCACCACCACGGCTGCGCCCGCGTCCTCGAGCGCGCGTGCGTTCGCCGCCTGGTGCGCGTCCGCCAGCGGGAGCGGCACCAGGATCGACGGCACGCCCGCCAGACACAGCTCTGCGCAGGTGCCGGCGCCCGCGCGCGACACCACGAGATCCGCCTGCGCGATGCGCTCGGGCAGGTCGTCGTAGAACGGGGCGACGTCGGCCAGCACGCCCGCGCGCGCGTACGCGTCGCGCACCTCCTCGAAGTGAGCCGGGCCCGTCTGGTGCGTGAGACGGAAGCCATCGCGCGCCGCGAGCTGGTCGAGCGCCCCGGTGATCGCGCGGTTGAGCGTGCGCGAGCCCTGACTGCCACCGAACACGAGCAGGCGCACGCGCGACGCATCGCCGCCTCGCGCCTCGGGGATCTCGCGGATCGGCACGCCGGTGCGGACGCAGCGGCCGGCAGGGAACCAGTCTGCGGCGGCATCGAACTGCACGAACACCGCGCGCGCGAAGCGCCCGAGCAGGCGGTTGGCGCGGCCGGGTTTCGCGTTGACCTCGAGCAGCCCCACCGGCACGCGCAGCAACACTGCCGCGAGCACCGCGGGCACCGAGGCGTAGCCGCCGACTCCGATCACGAGGCTCGCGCGGGTGCGGCGCAGCAGTCGAAGCGCTTGCGCGGTTCCACGCGCCAGCGCTACCAGCCCGCTGAGCTGGTCGCGCCAGCCGCGCCCGAGCAGCGGCTGCGCGGAGACCAGCTCGAGCGGCCAACCGGCTCTGGGAACCACGCGCGCCTCCAGGCCCCGTTCGGTGCCGACCAGGCGCACCGCCGCGCGCGGGCACGCCTTGTGGATCGCGTCGGCGAGGGCGATCGCGGGATACACGTGCCCGCCGGTGCCACCGCCCGCGATCAGCACGACTAGCGCCATCCCGCGCGGCCTCCCCGGGCGGGCCGGGCCGCGTTGAGCACCAGCCCGATCGCCACCAACGACGCAGTGAGCGAAGAGCGTCCAGACGAGAACAACGGCAGCGTCGTGCCCTTGGTCGGCAGCGCGCCGAGCGCGACGCCGGCGTTCACCGCACCCTGCAGCCAGATCAGGAGACTGGCTCCCAGGGCGAGAAGCTGCGAGAAGCGGTCGCGGCAGCGTGAAGAGATCGCCAGCGACGACAGCCCGAGCACGAGGTACAGCGCCAGCACCGAGACCACACCGACCAGGCCGAGCTCCTCGCCCACGACGGAGAGCACGAAGTCGGTGTGCGCCTCGGGCAGGTAGCCGAGCTTCTGCTGGCCGGCGCCGAGACCGACGCCCACAACTCCGCCCGCGCCGAACGCGAGCAGGGACTGCACGAGCTGGTAGCCGTGCCCGAGCGGATCGCCCCAGGGATCGGTGAACGTCGCCAGGCGCTGGAGCCGGTAGGAGGCGGCGAACACCAGGTAGCCGAGCGCCGGCAGCGCGAGCGCGGCGACGGCGGCGAGCTGCGCAAGACGCGCGCCGGCCGCGAATGCGAGCGTTCCCGCCGCGAGCAGGAGCAGGAGCGCGCCGCCGAAGTCCGGCTGAAACAGCAGCAGCGCGGCGGGCACGCCGGCGATCAAGCCCGGCGCGAGCAGCGCGAAGCGGAAGTCGTGCAGGTGCGCTTCGACGCCCGCGAGCCACCACGCGAGCGCGAGCGTGGTGCCGAGCTTGCACACCTCGAGCGGCTGGAACGACCAGCCACCGAACCCGAGCCAGCGCTGCGCGCCGTTCTGCGCCAGGCCGAGCGGCGTCAGCGTCGCCGCGACGAGCAGCGCGCCCGCGAGCCAGGCAAACGGAGCGGCGCGGCGCAGCCAGCCGAGAGGAACGCGCGCCGCCAGGGCACCGAGGCCGAGTCCCAGCGCGATGCCCTGGAGCTGGCGCAGCAGGTACACCGTCGAGCTGCCGAACTCCGCTTCCGCGCGCATCGCACTTGCGCTGTAGACCATCACGGTCCCGATGCCGAGCAGGAGCGCCGTGCACAGCAGAAGCTGTGGCGTCCCGAGTCGGCTCAGCACGGAGCACCTCCGCTCGCAGGCAGCGCGCGCGCGAGCGCGGCGAAGCGGTCGCCGCGCTCTTCGAAGCTCCGGAATTGATCGAGGCTGGTGCACGCGGGCGCGAGCAGGACCACATCACCGCTCTGCGCCCGGCGGGCGGCCTCGGCGACGGCGCTCTCGAGGCTGCCGACCGCGACGCTCTCGAGCGCGCCGCCGAGGGCAGCGGCCAGCTCCCCCGCGGCCTCGCCGATCAAGAGTGCTATGCGCACGCGCGAGACGAAGGGCCGGAGCTCCGCGAAGTCGAGCCCCTTGTTCCGGCCCCCCGCGATCCAGATCACGGGCGCATCCAGCGCCCCGAGGCTGCGCGCCGCGGCCGCCGGATTCGTCGCCTTGGAGTCGTCGATCCAGCGCACGCCGGCGCGTTCGCAGACCAGCGTTGCGCGGTGCGGCAGGCCTGCGAAGCGCGCGAGCACGCGGCGCACCGCATCCGGCTGCGCGCCGCACTCAGCGGCGGCGGCGGCGGCGGCGAGCGCGTTCTGGATCGGCGTGCGGCACGCCCACGACAGCTCGGCGCGCGGCAGGCGCAGCCACTCGCCGCCCTCGTGCGCAACGACGAAGTCCGGGCCGGCGAGGAAGGCGCCGCGCTTGGGACGCTCGCGCTCGGAGAAGTACACCACGCGAGCCGGGGAGCGCGCGGCGACGCGGCGCGCCCAGACGTCGTCCAGGTTCGCGACCAGCGCGTCGCCCGGCTGCTGCAGCTCGGCGAGGCGCGCCTTCGCGGCGCCGTAGGCCTCGAGTGTGCCGTGCCGATCGAAGTGATCGGGCGCGAGATTCAACAGCACCGCGACGTCCGCGTGCAGGCGCCGCGCGTGCTCGAGCTGGAAGCTCGAGAGCTCCGCGACCACGCGCTCCAGCTCGAGGCCGACGAAGTCGCAGAGCGCTGTGCCGAGATTGCCGCCGACCGCCACGCGCTGCCCGCTCTCCGCGAGCATCTCTCCGAGCAGGGTCGTGGTGGTGCTCTTGCCGTTGCTGCCGGTCACGCCCGCGATCGGCGCGGACAGGAACTCGACTGCGAGATCGACCTCGGGCAGCAGGCGCGGGTGCGCGGCCGCGGGGAAGCCCGGGCTCTGGACCACGGCGTCGAACGCGTCGAACGCGGGCGGCGCGTCGCCGCTCGCGCGCTGCATGCCACCGGGCAGCTCCGTGCCGCGCGCCGGATCGCGGTCGTAGCCGACGACGTGCGCGCCGGCGCGCACGAGCACGCGCGCCGCCGCCGCGCCGGAGCGGCCGAGACCGAGCACGAGCACGCGTTTGCCTGCGTACGTCATCGCAGCTTCAGGAACGACAGGCTGATCAATCCGAGCAGGATCGACAGGATCCAGAAGCGCACGATGATGCGCGGCTCGGGCCAGCCCTTGAGCTCGTAGTGGTGGTGGATCGGGGCCATCGCGAACACGCGGCGCCCTCGGAGCTTGAACGACGCGACCTGCACGATCACCGACAGCGCCTCGACCACGAAGACGCCGCCCGCGACCGCGAGCACGACCTCCTGCCGGATCACGACCGCGATCGTGCCGAGGGCGGCGCCGAGCGACAGCGCCCCGGTGTCGCCCATGAACACCGACGCGGGGTAAGTATTGAACCACAAGAACCCGAGGCCGGAGCCGACCAGCGCGGCGCAGAAGATCGAGAGCGAGCCGGCGCCGGGCACGTACTTGATCTCCAGGTAGTCCGCGATCACGCGGTGGCCCGCGACGTAGGCGAACAGGCCGATCACGGCCGCGCACACCAGCGCCGGGCCGATCGCGAGGCCATCGAGGCCGTCGGTCAGGTTCACCGCGTTGGACATGAACACGATCACCAGCACCGCGAGCGGCACGTACAGCACGCCGAGGTCGGGGTGGATGTTCTTGAACAGCGGGACCGAGATCTGGGCGTCGAACGGCGTGCCGAGGTAGAGCGAGACCGCCGCGACGCTCGCCAGCGTGAACTGCCAGTACAGCTTGCCGCGGGCGGACATGCCCTTGGGGTTCTTGCGGATCGCCTTCTGGTAGTCGTCGAGGAAGCCGACCCCGCCGAAGCCCAGCGTGACGAGCACGACCAGCCAGACGTAGGGATTGGTCCACTCGCTCCAGAGCAGCGTGCTGGCGACGAGCGCGAGCAGGATGAGGGCGCCGCCCATCGTCGGCGTGCCGGCTTTGGCGCGGTGCCGCTCGGGCGGGTCGTCGCGGATGGTCTGGCCGATCTGCCGGTTCTCGAGCAGCCGGATCAACATCGGCCCGACGACGAAGCTGATCAACAGCGCGGTCAGCGCGGCGGCGATCGCGCGGAAGGTCAGGTAACGCACGACGTTGAAGCCGGCGAACCTCTCGGAGAGCTGTTGAAAGAGCAGGTGGTAGAGCATCAGTCCGCCTCGAGGAGCAGTGCGACGGCGCGCTCCATGCGCATCCCTCGCGAGCCCTTGATCAGTAGCGTGTCGCCGCGCGCCACGAGCTTGCGCAGCAGCGCGCCGGCGGCGTCGGCGTCGGTCGCCTCGTGCACCTGGCGCACGCCCGCCGCGCGCGCCGCGGCCGCCGTGTGCGCCGAGAGCTCGCCGACGGCCACGAGCACGTCGACGCGCGCATCCGCTGCGGCGCGCCCGATCTCCGCGTGCAGCGCGGGCGCCTCGTCGCCGAGCTCGAGCATGTCGCCGAGGGCGGCGAGTGCACGTCCGGGTCCCGCGACGTCGCGCAGCGCCGAGAGCGCGGCACGGGCCGACGCGGGATTCGAGTTGTAGGTGTCGTCGAGCAGTGTCGCGCCGCTCGGCAGCTCGTGCGGCGCCAGCCGCTGCTTGGCGGCGTGGAAGCGCGCCAGGCCCGTCGCGATCGCGGCCAGGGCGCGCTCGCCGAGTCGGCCCGTGGCCCACGCGCACGCGGCGGCGCACAGGCCATTCGACACCAGGTGCCGGCCCGGCGTCGGGATCTGCACGTCCACGCCGCCTGCGGGCGAGACCAGCCGGAAGCGGGTGCCTGTGCGCTCCGCGTGCGGCTCCTCCGCGCGGAACTCGGCGTCGCGCGCGAGGACGCCGAAGCGCAGGTGGCGGCCGCTGAAGCGCGGCGCCTGCGCGACCACGCGCGGGTCGTCGGCGTTGACCACGGCGGTGCCGTTCGCGCGGATGCGGTCGTAGAGCTCGCCCTTGGCGCGCGCGACGGCCTCGATCCCGCCGACCGGCCCGAGATGCGCGGGCGCGACCTGCGTGATCGCGCCGACGTCGGGCTGCGCCAGCGCCGCGAGGTAGTCGATCTCGCCGGGGTGGTTCATGCCGAGCTCGACCACCAGCGCGTCGTCGCCCGGTGCGAGCGCCAGGATCGAGAGCGGCAGGCCGATCTGGTTGTTCAGGTTGCCGGGCGTGCGCCGCACGCGAAGCCCCGCGGCGGCGAGGATCTCGGCGCACATCTCCTTGGTCGTCGTCTTGCCGTTCGAGCCGGTGATCGCCACCACCGGGCCGGAGAAACGGGCGCGCTCCGCGGCGGCGATCCGGCCGAGCGCCTGCACCGTGTCGTCGACGACGATCGCGATCGCACCCGCGGGCGCGGCTTCCGCACGCGAGACCAGCGCGGCGGCCGCGCCCTGTGCCAGCGCCGCGGCGACGTGGTCGTGCCCGTCGAGCTGCTCGCCGCGGATGGCGACGAAGAGCTCGCCCGCGCGCAGCGTGCGGCTGTCCGTCGAGACGCCTTCGATGCGGCGCCCGGCGTCGCCGCGCAGCGCGCCGCCACAACGCCTGGCCAGCTCGCCGGCGGTCCAGCTCACGAAGCCGTTCCCCGCGCCGCCAGCGCGCGCGCCGCCTCGACCCGGTCATCGAACGGACGCCGCTCGCTGCCGATGATCTGGTAGTCCTCGTGGCCCTTGCCGGCGATCACCACGACGTCGTCGTGCGCGGCGAGCGCGATCGCGCGCTCGATCGCGGCGCGCCGGTCGACGATCACCTCGTGGCTGCCGGAGAGCCCGGCGGCGACCGCTCGCAGGATCGCAGCGGGGTCCTCGGTCCGCGGGTTGTCGCTGGTCGCGATCACCAGGTCGGCGTGCCGGCAGGCCGCTTGCGCCATCAGCGGGCGCTTGCTCCGGTCGCGATCCCCCCCGCAGCCGAACACGCAGATCAACCTGCCCCGCACGAAGGGACGCACGCGAGCGAGCATGAAGTCGAGCGCGCCCGGCTTGTGCGCGTAGTCCACGAGGACGAGCGGGAGTGCGTGCCCCACGCGCTCGAGCCGGCCCGGCACCGCCGGGCAGCGTGCGATCCCGTCGGCGATGCGATCCGGCGCGATCCCGAGGGCCCACGCCGTCGAGCTCGCGGCGAGCGCGTTCTCGACCTGGAAGTCGCCGGGCAGCGGGATCGAGAGCCGCAGGCGCTCGCGGCCGTACGCGAGCTCCACGCGCGAGCCCGCGAGCTCGACCTCTTCGTGCGCGGTGCGCACGTCGGCGCGAGAGTCCTTACCGCGCGCGTACGTGACGACCCGGCGCCCGGCGTCGCGCGCCGCGCGCGCCATGCGCTCGCCGTACGGGTCGCTCGCGTTGATCACGGCGGGCCCGTCGAGGTACTCGCTGCCGAACAGCAGCGCCTTGGCCTCGGCGTAGCGCTCCATGTCGCCGTGGTAGTCCAGGTGATCCTGCGTCAGGTTGGTGAACACGGCCGCCGCGAAGCGGAGCGAGCGCAGCCGGCCCTGCGCGAGGCTGTGCGAGGAGACCTCGAGCGCGACCGCGTCGACGCCGGCGTCGCGCATCCGCGCCAGCGCGCGCTCGAGGTCGAGCGACTCGGGCGTGGTGAGCCTGGCCGGCTCGTCGTGACCCGGCCAGCGCAGCGAGACCGTGCCGATGCTTCCCGCGCAGCGACCGGCGCTGGCGAGCACCGACTCGAGCAGACGAACCGTACTGGTCTTGCCGCTGGTCCCGGTGACACCGACGAGCGTCATGCCGCGCGCCGGCTCGCCGAAGAAGCGCGCGGCGACCTCGGCCAGCGCGCGCCGCGCGTCCGCGACGAACGCGAGAGCGATCGGGACCGGCAGCGCCTCGGGCGCACGCTCGACCACCAGGGCCGCCGCGCCGCGCCGCGCCGCCTCGGCCGCGAACGCGTGGCCGTCGGCCTGCTCGCCGCGCAGGGCGAAGAAGAGCGCGCCGGGGCCGGCCCGGCGCGAGTCGTAGACCAGCTCGCGGATCTCGGCGTCGCGCGCGCCTTCGATGCGCGTCGTGATGCCCGAGAGCAGCGAGTCGAGCCGCATCACTCGCTCCCGCCGCGCACCGCGAGCTGCTCGACCGCCCAGCCGGCCACCTCGCGGAACACAGGCGCCGCGACCACGCCGCCGGTGTGGAAGCTCTGCGGCTCGTCGAGCACCACCGCGATCACCAGGCGCGGCTCCTGCGCCGGAACCATGCCGACGAATGCGGCGACGTAGCGCTCTTCGGAGTACACGCCGTTGATCACCTTCTGCGCCGTCCCGGTCTTGCCCGCGACCGCGACGTTGGCGAGCTGCGCCGCCTGACCGCTGCCGTGCTCCACCGCCTGGCGCAGCATTTCGCGCACGATCAGGGCGGTGCGCTCGGAAACCACGCGCACACCGCTCTGCACCGGCCACTCGTAGCGCCCGCCTCCGCGCTCGAGCGCGAGCGCCAGCCGCGGCTGTATGCGCACGCCGCCGTTGGCGAACACCGCGGAAGCCGTCGCGAGCTGCACCGCCGTGACCGAGATCCCCTGCCCGAAGGACAGGTTCGCGCGCTCCACGGCCTGCTGCTCGCGGATCGCGCGCAGCACGCCGGGTGCCTCGCCGGGGAATCCGCTCGCGCTGCGTTCCCCGAAGCCGAAGCGCCGCAGTCCGTCGACGATCGCGGCCGAGCCGACGCGATTGGCGACCTTCGCGGTGCCGATGTTGCTCGACACGCGCACGATGTCGCGCACGGAGAGCACGCCGTGCGGCCGGTAGTCGCGGATCACGCGATCGCGCACCCGCCAGGAGCCGTTCTCGCAGTCGAAGGTGTCGTCGGGACCGACCACACCCTGCTCCAGCGCGAGTGCGACCACGAACGGCTTGAGCGTGGATCCGGGCTCGAACAGGTCGACGAACGCATGCGAGCGAAAGGCCGAGGCGGGGTGCTCCCAGAACAGGTTCGGATCCGACGCCGGACGCTCCGCCAGCGCCAGCAGGTCACCCGTGCGCGGATCCAGCGCGACCAGCGTGGCCTGACGCGCGCGAGTGCGCGCGAGCGCCCGATCCAGCGCCTGCTCCGCGAAGTGCTGCAGGCGGGCGTCGAGCGCGAGCACCAGGCGCGCGCCGAGGCGCGCTGCGGGATCGGGCTCCCAGCCGAGCAGCGTCTGACCACGCGCGTCGCGCGACGCGGGTACGACTGCCGGCGCGCCGCGCAGCGCCGAGTCGAAGCCGAGCTCGATCCCGGCAAGCCCGGTGCCGTCGTGACCCGCGAACCCGAGATAAGCCGAGGCGAGCGCGCGATTGGGGTAGAAGCGCTTGCGCTCCGGATGGAGCGTGACACCTGGCACCGCGGCGCGAGTCACGCGTCGCGCCTCCTCTGGAGTCACCCAGCGCTTGATCCAGACGAAGCCGCGTTCCCCCGCCAGGCGCCGCTCGAGCTCGCGGCGCGGGATGCCGAGCGCTCGCGACAGCGCCGCGGCCGCCGCGCGGCGGTCGGCGATCCGGCGCGGCGAGGCGGCGACGGACTGCACGTCCGCGGAGACCGCGAGCAGCTGGCCGTTGCGGTCGCGTACCTCGCCGCGCAGCGCCTCGAGGCGCAGCGTGCGCCCGTGCTGCGCGTCGGCGCGCGCCTTGAGCCATTCCGCGTCGACCGCATGGAGCTGGACCGCTCGCGCGGCGAGCGCCCCGTACGCCAGGGTGACGACTGCCGCGAGCACGCCGAGTCGACGCCCATTGCTCCGGGCGGCGCCGTGGCCGCCGCGCGCCCGCATTAGCGCGCCACCACCACGGCCCGGGCCGCGGCCAGCTGCGGACGCACGCCCGCGTCCGGCTCGTCGAGGCGGATCACCTGCCCCGGCTGGGGGTAGCGCAGCCCGAGCGCCAGGGCGCGAGTCTCGATGCGCTGCGGCGCACCGAGCGCCGCGAGCTCGATCTCGAGCTTCTCGATCTCTGCGTGGAGCAGGGCGCGCTGCTCCGCCAGATCACCGAGGCGGTAGCGCAGACGCGTCAGCTCGTTGCGCGTCCACACCAGCGCCATCATGCCGAGCACGGCGCCCGCGGTTCCGTACAGGAGAGCGCGCGCCCAGGGTCCGCTGCGCTGCAGGCGAACGTTCACCACCGCTCCGCTCCTCGCAGTCGCGCGCTGCGCGCGCGGGGGTTGCGGCTGATCTCGTCATCGCTCGGCCGCTCGGCCTGCGCCAGCACAGCAAGTCGCGGCTTGCGCCCGCACGCGCACAGGGGAAGGCGGGGCGGGCACACGCAGCCGCGCTGCTCCGCCGCCAGGAAGCGCTTGACGCGGCCGTCTTCTCCCGAATGGTAGGCGAGCACGACCAGCCGGCCGCCCGGCGCGAGCAGGTCGACGGCTGCCGCAAGCACGCGGTCGAGCTCGCCGAGCTCGTCGTTGACCGCCACGCGGAGCGCTTGGAACACCAACGTGGCCGGGTGATGACGTCGGCGCGGGAGCGGCAGCGCGGCGACGAGTGCGGCCAGCTCGCCGGCCGTCGCGGGGCGGCTCTGGCGCAGAGCGCGCGCGACCCGGCGCGCCAGCGGAACGCCGCCTTCGCGCAGCAGCGCCGCGAGCTCCGCTTCGTCGCTGTCCTCGATCAGCTCTGCAGCGGTTCGACCCGAGCTCCGATCGAGTCGCATGTCGAGTGGTCCGGACGCGGCGCCATCGGCGAAAGAGAGTCCGCGCGCGGCGTCGTCGAGCTGAGCCGAGCAGACGCCGAGATCGAGCAGGATTCCGTCGACGGACTCGAGGCCCTGCGCGCGCACGACATCGGCGAGGCGCGAGAAGGGCGCGTGCACCAGGCGGGCGGACGCGCCGAACGGGGCCAGCCGCGTCGCCGCGCGCGCGAGCATCGAGGCGTCGCGGTCGATCCCCACGAGCGTCGCTTCGCCGCGGAGCCGGCGCAGCAGCGCCTCGGCGTGTCCACCGATCCCCAGCGTGGCATCGACGAGCCGCGCTCCTGTCTTGGTCGCCAGCAGCTCGAGCACCTGCGCGACCATCACCGGGACGTGCTCCGCCATCACAGCCCGAAGTCCTTCAGGTCCTTGGTGTAGTCGTCGAAGTTGTCGCGGATGCGCTCGAGCTCCGCCTGGTGCCGCGCGCGGTCCCAGATCTCGATCCGATTGCCCACGCCGGTGAAGACGATGTCGCGCTGAAGCCCGGCCCAGGCGCGCACCTTGGGTGGGATCAAGATGCGTCCCTGGCGGTCGAAGGGGCAGCGACTGGCCATCCCCGTGATGAGACGGAGCAGTCGCGAAACCGATCCATTCACCTTCGACGCGGCCGAGAGCGCGCCGCGCAGGGTCTCGTACTCCGACTCCGGGTAGATCGCCAGACAGTCGGGCAGGCAGGTCAGCCAGGGTTCGGCGTTGTGCCCCGCCAGAAGGTCTCGATAGTCCTTCGGAAGACTGGTGCGTCCCTTGTCATCCAGGACGTGGTCGAAGCTCCCAGAGAACATCCCCTTCCTGGACTCCACACAAGGGGGTGGGAAAGGGGGTCCCACGGAATGGCTCCACCCCCCCCAGCGCGTGCCATCCCGTGGGACCCGATCCCACTCGGATCCACTGGATACCACTGCGTGGTTTGCACTGTCAACCCCAAGTGCCCGTTTTTTTTCAGCTTCCGGGGCGGTGTCGGCCACCCCCTGCATCTTGGGGGTGGGCCTGAATCGAGGCTCAAGTGGTGGGGGCAGAGCGCAGCGAGCGCCAGTTCCCCGCGTGTGCCTCCCGGTAGATCTCGACCAGCCGGCGTGAAGCCTCGGTCTCGCCAGGGTCGGAATCCCACTCGGGCTCCGGGTCCGCGAACACCTCGAGGACCGCCGCGACCGATTCACCGAGGGCCTCGAGGTCGTAGCCGCCCTCCAGCACAGCGACGATGCGCCCGCCGCAGACGTCGTCCGCGACGCGCCGCAGGTGGCGCGCGAGCGCTGCAAAGCCCTGCGTGGAGAGGAGCATCGACGCCAGTGGATCGCGCGCGTGCGCGTCGAAGCCCGCCGAGACCAGGATCACGTCGGGGCGGAACTCGCGCACGATCGGCACGACCACGTCGCGAAACACCGCGACGTACTCCGCGTCGCCACATTGCGCGGGCAGCGGGAAGTTCGCGGTCGAGCCCGCGCCAGCCTCGAGCCCGATCTCGTCGAGCGCGCCCGTTCCGGGATAGAGTGGAAACTGGTGCAGCGAGACGAAGAGCACGTCGCGCTCGCGCTCGAACAAGTGCTGCGTGCCGTTGCCGTGGTGCACGTCCCAGTCGACGATCGCGACGCGTTCGGCCCGCGCCTCGCACTGCAGCGCGCGCGCGGCCACGGCCACGTTGTTGAGCAGACAGAAGCCCATCGCCTGCGCATTCTCCGCGTGGTGCCCGGGCGGGCGAACCAGGGCGAAGCCGGTGCGCGCCTCGCCGCGCGCGACGCGCAGCGCCAGGTCGGCCGCGCTGCCGGCGGCGAGGCGGGCGACGTCGAAGGACGTCGGCGCGGAGTAGGTGTCCGCGTCGAGCTTGGCCTTGCGGCCGGAGAGCGCGCGCAGCCGCTCGAGGTGGTCCCGGGCGTGCGCGCGCAGGATCTCCTCGTCGGTGGCGGCGCGCGGCGCGAGGCGCCGGATGCGCTCTGCGAGCGGCTCCAGGGCGCGCTCGATCGCGAGCAGCCGCTCTGGCCGTTCGGGATGCAGCGCGCCGTCGAGTGCGTGCTCCAGAAACCGCGCATCGCGCACGACGAGGGGACGTCGATCCACGCCGCCAAGGTAACCAGTCTTTCCGTGTACGCGCGGGCGAGCCCGCGCTACGGCTTCGCTCGGCGGAGGCCGCCTCGCTGCGCGCGCGCTTCGCGCGCTTGCTCGTCTGTGCCGCGATGGCTGTCGCCAAGCGGCCTTCGCTCGCCTGCGCTTCGCTGCGCGCGCGCTTCGCGCGCTTGCAGTCCTCGAACGATACGGCCCCCCAAGCAAGCGCGCGAAGCGCGCGCGCAGCGAGGGCGCTTCGCCGGAGCGAAGGCGGTAGCGCGCGGCCGCCCGCGCGCGTACACCGCCAAGACTCGTGCGGTCCCCCGCGTTGACACCCCTGCGGGCGTGCTCCATACACGAAGTGTGAGCCCGCGCCGCCTGCCGCGCAGCGTTGCGATCACCGGCCTCGGCACCTTCACCGGCGGTCGCATCGCGGCGCGTCTCCTCGACGCACCCAATGCGCCTCATGTGGTCGGGATCGACCTGCGCCTGCCGCGGCGCCTCGAGGGGCGGATCGCGTTCCACCGCGTCGACCTGACCGAGCCGACCGCCGACAGCGCGATCGCCGAAGTCCTCGCGAAGGAGCGCTGCGAGGCGGTGCTGCACGCCGCGTTCTTCACCCAGCCCTATCCGGAGCCCGAGTACGCGCACGAGCTCGAGGTGATCGGCTCGCTCCACGTGATGAACGCGGTCGCCGCGGCCGGTGTCGGCAAGCTCGTGCTCAGCAGCACGGCGCAGGTTTACGGCGCGCGGCCGGACAATCCGAACTACCTGGAGGAGAGTGCTCCGCTGCGCGGGGATCCGGGCGGTCACTCCGTGCGCGACCGGGTCGAGGTCGAGCGTCTACTCGCGCTGTTCGCCGAGCGGCATCCGACGCTCGCGGTCAGCTCGCTGCGCCCTTGCTCGCTCGCGGGCCCCTCCGTCGAGACGCCGCTGCTCGCCCACCTCGAGGGTGACCGTCCCACGACCCTGCTGGGCTACGACCCGCTGCTGCAGTTTCTGCATGAAGAGGACTGGCTGCGCGCGGTCGAGCTCGCGCTCGAGCGCGACGTGCGCGGCGCCTTCAACCTGGCCGGCACAGGCGTGCTCCCGCTCTCCACGCTGCTGCGTTTGGCCGGCAAGCGCGCGCTGCGCGTGCCGCATCCGCTGCTGTATCGGCTGCGCTTCCTCGGCGAGCTGTCGAAGACCGGCCAGGCGCCCGCCGCCTTCTACGACTTTCTGCGCTTCCTCTGGGTGGTCGACACCGCGCGCGCCGCGCGGGAGCTCGGCTTCGAGCCGACCTGGAGCACCCAGGAGGCGTGGATGAGCTTCGTCGTGAGCAGGCGGCTGCGGAGGTACCGATGAGCGAGGACGTCCAGCCCGTCGGATTCGATCCGGCGGAGCTCGAGAACCTGCGCGACGCCGCGGCGGCTCTGCGCGCCCAGCTCGACGCGCGCTTCGGCGCGCGCGGCGCGCGTGTCTCGCGCGACGCTGCAGAGCCGGCCGTGCCGTCGAGCGCCTGGTTCGACGGGCTGCGCGGCTGGCTCGGCGAGATCGACCCGATGCAGCTCTTCGACGACGTGCGCGCGCGGCTCGGTGGGATCGGCGGAGAGGCGCAGGAGCCGGAGGTCGACGCGTTCGGGCTCGACCGCCAGTACCTCGCGCGTGCGCGCGGCGCGCTCGACTTCCTGTACGACTCCTGGTGGGGAGTCGCCGTGAGCGGCGCCGAGCACCTGCCCGACACCGGCGCGACGCTGTTCGTCGCCAACCGTTCTGGCATCCTGCCGTGGGACGGCGTGATGATCGCGCACGCAGTCGAGCGAGAGGGACCGCGGCGCGAGCGCCCTCGCTTCCTGGTCGCCGACTGGCTCGTCACGCTGCCGTTCGTGCAGCCGGCGCTCGCTCGCATCGGCGGCGTGCGTGCGTGCCGGGAGAATGCGGAGCGCCTGCTGCGCTCGGGTGAATCCGTGGTGGCGTTCCCGGAGGGGCAGAAGGGCGCGCTCAAGCCGTTCCGCGAGCGCTACCGCCTCCAGCGCTTCGGGCGCGGTGGGGTCGTTTCCCTCGCCGTGCGCCGCGGCTGCAGCGTGGTGCCGGTCGCGGTCGTCGGCGCCGAGGAGGCGCACCCGATCCTCTTGCGCCCGCAGCTCGCGGAGCGCGTGCTCGGCCTGCCGCTTCCGATCACGCCGACGTTCCCGCTGCTCGGTCCGCTCGGCGCGATCCCGCTGCCGAGCCAGTGGCGCATCCGCTTCGGGGCGCCGTTGCGCTTCGAGGGTGTGCCGCCCGAGCGCGCGGACGACCCCCTCTACGTGAATCGCACGCGAGAGGAGATCCGCGGGGCGATCCAGGCGCTGCTCGACGAAGAGGTGAGCCGCCGCTCCGGCGTCTTCTAGCGCAAGCGCTCCGCGCGCGCAGCACGCGCAGCGTGCGTAGGCCGCTTGGCGACAGCCATCGCGGCTCAGGCAAGCGCTTCGCGCGCGCAGCACGCGTTGCGTGCGGAGGCCGCTTGGCGACAGCCATCGCGGCCAAGGCAAGCGCTCCGCGCGCGCAGCACGCGTTGCGTGCGGAGGCCGCTTGGCGACAGCCATCGCGGCCAAGGCAAGCGCTCCGCGCGCGCAGCACGCGCAGCGTGCGTAGGCCGCTTGGCGACAGCCATCGCGGCCAAGGCAAGCGCTCCGCGCGCGCAGCACGCGCAGCGTGCGGAGGCCGCTTGGCGACAGCCATCGCGGCCAAGGCTACTCCTACGACTGGCGCTCCAGGGCGGCGACGCGGCGCTCGAACTGCTCCAGCGCCACCGCCAGGCGGTCCAGGTTCTTGTTCAGCGCTTCGAGATCGGAGCGCGTTGGCAGGTCGACGAGCTTGAGCACGCGCTCGACCGCCTGATGCACGACGCGCGACAGGTCTGCCGCGCCCTCGTGCTCGCGGCCGGGCGCGCCCATGAAGCGCTGGCGCATCTCCTGAATGTTGTCGGTCGCGTCGTCGACGGAGCGGCGCAGCATACCGTACAGCGCCTCGCTCGAGCGCTGGATCAGGTCGGTCAGCACGCGCCCGGGCACCGCGGGCCGCTCGCCCTGCGGCTTCTGATCGTCGACGAGGATCAGCGACAGGATGTACGACGTGATGTCCTCGCCGGTCTCGTTGTCGATGACGTGGATCTCCTTCTTGTCGCGGACGAGCTCGGAGATCCCCTTGAGCGTGATGTACCGGCTCGACTCCGTGTTGTAGAGCTTCCGGTTCGCGTAGCGCTTGATGAGGACGGTCATCGGGGCGGAGTATCCCACCGCGATCCAGAGAGGGTCAACGAGCCTCTCGCGGTCGCCCGCGGGTCGCCCGCCACGCTCGCGGACCGGCGCGACGCCGCGCGTCCCCGCCGCGCGAGGGCGCGAGCTCCGGATCCAGCATCTCGCGCAACGCCGCGAGCAGGTCTGCGATGCGGCGCGCTGCCGCGTCGCCGTCCGCGCGTAGCTCCCAGCGCGCGTGCTCCGCGCGCAGCGCGTCGCGCAGCTCTGCGAGCAGCGAGCTCTCGTCTCGCACCAGCCAGTCGCCGAGCGCGTCGAGCGCGCGCGCGAAGGGGTCGAACTCGGCGGTCTCGAGGCGACCCCGCGCGAGCGCCAGCGCTTCCGCGGCCCCGCGCAGCAGCTCCTCGGCCCCGCGAAGCAAGTGCGCGACCGGCGCGCGGGGCTCAGCCACCGGCGCGCCCCACCAGGCAGTCGGCGACGCGGCCGAGCGCTTCGATCGCGTGCACGTCGTCGTCGAAGAGCGGCACGCGGCGCACCGACTGCGCGTCCAGTCCGAGGTCGGACTCGAGGGCGCTCGCGGTCGCCGCATCGATCTGCGCCAGCGCGCGGTGTCGCACGCCCGCAGCGACGATCGCGCGCGCCGCCGCGACTGCGTCGCCGTCGAAGCCGTGCTTCTCGAGTGCTGTGGCGAGCCAGCCCTCGGCCGCGCCTCGCTCGTCTGCCTCGGGCCCGGCGGCCGGCGCGCCGGCCCAGCTGCGGATCCGGTTCTGGACCATCCCGACCACGCGGACCTGTTCCTGCGCCAGCCTCGTCCAGAACGCCCGCGCGCGGCGCGCCTGCTCCGCGCCGGGACCCGCCACCAGCACGAAGCCGCACTCCGGGCTGCGCAAGAGCCGTTGCGCCTCCTGCGCTCGCCGCGCGAAGCCGTCGAGCATGCTCTCGAACACCAGCAGGAACTCGGAGATCGCAGTCAGGAATTCGAAGCCCGACACGCGCTCGATCGCGCGCAGCACGGTCGCGGACCCGAAGCGAAACAGTCGAAAGCCGGTGCGACCCATCGCGACCGCAGGCCGGAACAGGACGCGCAGCAGCTGAGTGTCGAAGAGCGCCGTGAGGCGGCGCGGCGCGTCGAGGAAGTCGAGCGCGTGGCGCGCGGGGGGTGTGTCGAGCACGACTAGATCGTACCGGTCGGAGCCGGCGACCTGGTGGAGCTTCTCGATCGCGGAGTACTCGCGGCTGCCCGCGAGCGCGTCGGTCAGGTTCTGGTAGATCGGGTTCTGGAAGATGCGCGCGGTCGTCTCCGCGTCGGGGGAGAAGCGCGCGACGATCTCGTCGAAGGTGCGCTTGGTGTCGAGCATCGTGGCGGCGAGCGAGCCTGCCTCGGGCACTCCGACGCGCGCGAGCAGCTCGCGCGGAACCGCGCGCTCCTCGTGGTCGAGCGGTCCGGCCCCGAGCGCGTCCGCGAGCCGCCGCGCGGGATCGATCGTGAGCACGAGCACGCGTCGGCCCCGGCGCGCGGCCGCGATCCCGAGCGCCGCGGCGATGGTCGTCTTGCCCACACCGCCCGTCCCGACGCACACCAGCACCCTGCGCTCGAGCCAGCCCTCCGGTGTCACGCGGCCGCCCGCGCGAGCGAGCCGTCGAGGGCCGCCGCGAGCAACGCGACGTCGTCAGGTCCGCTCACCCCGCCATCCAGGTAGGGCAGCTCCGCAACCGGTACGCCGGCGCCGGCGCGCAGCTCCGCCAGGAACTCGCGCTGCAGCTCCGCGCGGCGCACCGCGTGCTCGACGGCAGCGCCGAGCGCCGCGGGATCGCACAGTGCCGGCGCGCCGGACGGCTGGGGGATGCGCGCCAGCGCTGCCAGCGCGCCCGCGGGATCGGGGAGGGCGGGGGGCTGCTCGAGAGCGTTCGCGATCACCGGACCCGGCGTCAGGCCGAGCGCGCGCACGCGCTCGAGCAGCTCGAGCGTCTCACGCACCGGCAGCTCCTCGGCCAGCGTGACCGGCACGATCAGCGTGCGCGCCGGATCCGTGAGCAGCGCTTGCACCGCCTCGGAGTGCCGGTGCAGCGGACCGAGCCGCACCGTCTCCACGACGACGCGCGGCGCAGACAGGAACGAGAGGCCGTGACCCGTCGCCGGCGCGTCCACGACCAGCAGGCCGAAGCGCGGGCGCTCGCCGGAGCGTCGCGTCTCGAGGTGCCAGAGCTTCCCCAGAGTGATCAGCTCACGCCATCCGGGCGCCGCCCCGAGTAGCCGGCGGAAGCCTGGATTGCGCAGCACGAACGCGACCAGCGCGCGCGCGCCGAGCTGCAGCTCCAGGTACTCCGCGAGCGACACCTCGGGCTCGATCCGCAGAAAGAAGAGGTGCGGTGCTATGCGAACTGGAATGCGCCCGTCGCCCGTCTTCGCTGCGCCCTCCACGCCGACCGCGAGCTCCGCCAGTCCGCCGCTCTCGCCGCTCTCGACGAGGACCGTGTCGATGCCGCGCCCGGCCGCAAGGCGCGCCAGGGCACAGGCGACGCTGGTCTTCCCTGTCCCGCCCTTCCCGGTCACGATCAGCAGCCGGCGCGACAGCAGTGCGCCCGCGAGCTCCCTCACCGAGCGGCCTCAAGGCGCCGGGGGACTCTGCCGACGCGCAGCAGGAGGCGCGCCGCGCAGCTGCGGTGCCGTGTCACTCCATGACGATCACGTGCGAGAAATGCAGCACGCGCTTCGTGCTCGACGAGGCGCGGATTCCGGCAAAGGGCGCGCGCGTGCGCTGCTCGCGCTGCCAGCACCGCTTCCACGTCATGCCTCCTCCCGTGCGGGAAAGCCCCGACGAGATCGCCGAGAAGGCGATCGAGGATAGCGCGCCATTCGATCCGGGCGTCGGACGCGAAGCGCGGGAGCCCGAGGGAGACGGCGCGCTCGACAATCCCGAGTTCATCTTCGAAGAGCGCGTGCCGCAGCCAGCGCCGCGCCCGAGCGCGGAAGCCGCGGCGGATTTCGGCGAGCCGCCGCGGGCTGTGCAAGCGGCCGCCGCGCCGCTGGCAGCCGACGCCGCCGATGCCAGTTTGTTTGGCGCGCTTCCCGAGGGAGGCCTGGCAGCGGATCCGGATGGACAACGCGCCGAGGACCTCTCCAACGCGGCATGGGAGACGACAGGAACGCCTGCTCCAGCGCCCTCCGGCGTGCCGATCGGACCCGCTGCCGACGCTCGTAGCTACGAGATTGGAGAGCCCGAGCCCGTGGCGGGAGACATCGACCCGCGCCCGCAGCGTCCGGCGCGTCGTCCGACTACCGCGGAGACGTGGCAGGGCTTCGCGCGCGACGAGATGCCGCGCCACGAGCGGGCGGCGCGCGTGCCCGAGGCTGCGCCGCGGAGCGCCGGGCCTGTTCTGCCGCGCGCTTCGAAGCGCGGGCTCTTGCACGCGTGGATCCCGGGCGTCGCGGCGTCGCTGCTGTCGGTAGCGCTGATCGCCGCGAGCGCGCGGGTCCTGCACGCCGGGTGGAGCGCGAGCTTCTCGGCGCCGCAGGACGTGCGCGGAGCGGGCTGGGTCGCGACCGGGATCGAGGCGTTCCACGCACGCGGCCCCGCTGGCGAGCCGGTTCTCGTGTTGCGGGGCGCACTGGTCGCCGAAGGCGCGGCGCTGCCGCCGCGCGTGCGCGCGCTGTTGCTCGACGCGGAGGGGCAGCCGCTCGATGCGGGCGTCGACGCGCTGCTGCGCCGTCTCGACGACGCGGAGCTCGCTGACGGGCCAGCCAGCGCGGAAGCTCTGGCCGGGCAGCCGGTGCGCGGCTTCACCGCCTTTGTTCCCGTCGTGCCCGAGGCCGCGGAGCGCTATCGCCTCGAGCTGCTGCCCGGCGCCGGCTCCTAGCAGCTAGCTCTTTGGCTGCTGCGACTCGGTCGAGCTCGGGCTGTCCTTCGGCGGCGTCACGTCGATTTCCGGCGGCTCGCGCAGCGCGCCGCGGAAGTTCTTGATGCCCTTGCCCAGACCCTCGCCGATCTGCGGCAGCCGGCTCGCTCCGAAGATCACGATCACGATCACGAGAATGATCAGGAGCTCGGGAATGCCGATACCGAACATCTCCAGCGAAGATCGGCAACGGCCCCGGGGAAGTCAAACGTTGCCGGCACCCGGCCCAGCGGCGACATTGCGCGCCGTGGATCTGGCGATCTTCAAGGCGTACGACATTCGGGGCATCTACCCGGACGCGCTCGACGGGCCGGCCGCGCGCGCGATCGGGCGCGCCTTCGCGCAGCACCTCGGCGGCGGTCCTGTCGCCCTCGGGCGCGACATGCGCGAGAGCGGACGCGTGCTGCGCCAGGAGGCGATCGCCGGCCTGCTTGGCGAGGGCGCGGACGTGGTCGACGTGGGACGCGTCTCGACGCCGATGCTCTACTTCGCCGCGGCGCTGCTCGGTGCGCGCGGCGGCGCGATGATCACCGCCTCGCACAACCCGGGCGCGTACAACGGCTTCAAGCTGTGCCGCGAGCGCGCGATCCCCATCGGGATCGAGTCCGGGCTGCGGCAGATCCGCGACCTGGCCGCGGCGCTCGCGGCAGAGCCCGCACCGGCGGCGAAGGCCCGGGTGCGCGAGGTCGCGATTGCCGCGGACTACGCGCGCGCGCTGCTCGACCTCTTTCCCGCGCGCCCGCGGCTGCGCGTGGTGATCGACGCCGGTAACGGGATCGCCGGCGAGGCCGTCGAGCCCCTGCTGCGCCAGCTGCCCCTCGAGGTCACCCGCCTCTACTTCGAGCCCGACGGCAGCTTCCCCAATCACGAGGCCGACCCGACGAGGCCCGAGAACCTCGCGGACCTGCGCCGGGAGGTGCTCCGCGTGAACGCGGATCTGGGAGTCGCCTTCGACGGCGACGGCGACCGCGCCGTGTTCGTCGACGAGCGCGGCGCTGCGCTCGCGGCAGACCTGGCGACGGCGCTATTCGCGCGCGCCATCGTCTCGCACGGGCTGCTCGGTGCCGTGCCGGGCGACGCGATCGTCTACGACCTGCGCTCGAGTCGAGTGGTGCCGGAGACGCTCACCGCCCTCGGCGCGAAGCCCGTGCGCAGCCGCGTCGGCCACGCCTTCATCAAGCTCGTGATGCGCGAGTGCGGGGCGGTGTTCGGAGGCGAGCTCTCCGGCCACTACTACTTTCGCTTCCCGGCCGGCTACGTCGCCGACGACGGCGCGGCCGCGATGCTGCTGATGCTCGAGGTGCTCGCGCGCGCGGGGCGACCGCTGTCGGAGCTCTGGCGCCCATACGCCCGCTACGCACAGAGCGGCGAGCTGAACCGGCGCGTCGGCGACGTGGCCGCGACGCTCTCGCGCGTGCGCGCCGCCTTCCCGCAGGGCGAAGCGGACGAGCTCGACGGGCTCACGGTGCGCTTCGGCGACTGGTGGTTCAACCTGCGTCCGTCGAACACCGAGCCGCTGCTGCGGCTCAACGTAGAGGCGCCGTCCCAGCCCGAGCTGGAGCAACATCGCGACGCCGTGCTGCGCGTGATCGATGCCGCTTGAGCCAGCGGCGCGCGCAGCACGCGGAGCGTGCGAAGGCCGCCTGGCGAAGCCATCGGCGGCTCAGGCAAGCGCGAAGCGCGCGCAGCGAGGGCGCCTCGCCCGAGCGAAGGCCGCTTGGCGACAGCCATCGCGGCTCAGCTACAGCGCGCGCTTCACGAGCTCCCCGAGCAGCTCGAGGTTGCGCGCCGACGGCTCGAAGTCGGCGAGCGTCGGGCCCGAGGCGCCCGGCGTGGACGCGCTCGCGATCGCGAGCGGCTGACCCGTCTTCGGGGCGCGCAGCAGCGCGCGGAGCCTCGGATCGGGTGGGCGAGGCTCCAGCCGCGCAGCGAGCCCGAGCGCGAGCCAGGCTACGGCCGGTGACTCTGCGACCGCACCGCGCAGCAGCCAGTCGAGCAGGCGTGCGAGGTCGCAGCCGAGCTGCAGCTCGAGCTCGACGCGGAGCCTCGCTGCGAGGGGGGCGCCCTCGCGGTAGGCGTCGTCGGAGAGCTTGTCGCTCCGGCGCGACCCGCACAGCGGAAGGTCGAGCGCGGCGACGGTTGCGAAGCTCGCGAAGGCGTGAAGGGCCGCGGACGCGAACACGCCGTGGGCGCGGCCATCGGGCGCACCGATCAGGATCAGCGGGGCGTGCTCGCCCGGGCCACGGGCGACGACCGCGCGGACGCGGTCCCCGCGTGACAGCAGGCTCACCTCCGTCCTTCCGGCGCCGAGGGCGCGTGCGCTGGCACCGAGCGGCTCGTGGGTCGGCATCGCCGTCAGCCCGCGTCGGTCGCGCTGGCTGCGAGTCGGGCGCCAGCGGCCGCGAGGCTCTGCGCTGACGCCGCACCGGCGTCGAGCTCGACGATCGGTACACCGCGCAGGAGCGAACGTCCCGCCGCCGCGTCGCGCGGCAGCTCGCCGAGCCGCTCGAGCCGTAGCCCGAACTGGCGCTCGGCTGCGCCGCGCAGCTGCTGGTAGGCGGCATCGGCCTCGGTGCTCGACGCCGCGCCGACGAACAGCACGCCGATGGCGAAGCGCGCTCCGCCCGCGGCCAGGGCGCGGATGCTGGTGAGCGCGCGCGTGACCGAGGCGGACGAAGTCCCGACGGGCAGAATGACGCCGCGCAGGCTGCCATCGGCAAGGGCCCACGCTTCGGCGAGCAGCTCGTCTGGACGTAGCGCGACCAGCGCGGGGCGATCCGCGGGCAGCTCGGCCAGCGCGCGCGCGAGCGCATCGGCCTCGGGCTCGACCCGGTGCCAGCGCACTTCCGCGGCGACCGGCAGGAGCGGGCTCGGCGCGGTGCTTGCGATCACCGTGACTGGCGCGCGGCCCTGGGCCAGCGCGGTCGCCAGGTCCGCGACCAGCGCTCCGGCGAGCGGCCGCGAAACGTCCGCGGCGATCGCCCAGCGAGCCGCCTTCGACGCCGCGGCCGGGCGCACGCGCGCGCGCGCCTGTGCCTGCTCCTCGTCGGAGATGAAGTAGTGAAGGACGTCGCCGAGACCGCGTCGTGCGCGCGCCACCGCCCGAACCCGCGGGTAAGAAGCGCGTTGCGCCCGCCCGCTCAGCTGATGATCAGAACCGAGTTTACACCGCCCGCGGGACCCTCGACGCGGCGCGGATTGCCGGGGTCGGGCAGCCACTGGCCGTCTACGAGATAGCGGTACTGGTACACGCCCGGTCCGAGGCGCGTGACCATCTCCCAGGTGCCGTCGGGCGCCACGCGCGTCTCCACGCTCTTGTCCGGCACCCAGTCGTTGAAGTCGCCCGCGAGCTGCACCTGCCGCGCCCCCGGCGCCTTGAACACGAACACCACGCCCTTCTCGCCGGCCTGCTCGATCGCGTCGGCCTCGAGCTCGGGTGCCGGGCTCAAAAGCTCCGCCTGCTCCCGGTCGAACAGGATCTCGAGCGCGAGCGACATGTAGTCGACGAAGCCGTAGCAGCGCCGGTCGAGCTTCGAGATCGGCATACCCTGCATCGCGGCCTCGCGCAGCCGCACGTTCATGCGGATCACCGTGTCGAACACCAAGTCCTTGTAGATCTCGCGGATCTCCGCGAGCGCGCGCTTGGCGAAGCGCGTGCGGCCGTCGAATAGCGTGGGCAGCAGGCGGATGCGTAGCGAGTGCCCGATTCGGGTCTCGAGCAGCGAGATCGTCTCGAGCAGCTTCGCGACGCCGTGCATCGCGTAGTAGCTCGTCTCCAGCGGGACGATCACCTCCTCGGCCGCGCGCAGCGCGTTGAAGGTCAGGATGCCGACGTTCGGTGGGCAGTCGATCAGCACGAAGTCGGGAGGCTCGGCGAGCCGCTCCAGCGCGCGCGCGAGCCGCTCGGTGCGGCCGGTCCCGCCCTCGGCCGCCAGCTTCTGCTCGAGCGCGGATAGGATCACGCCCGACGGTGCGACCCGCAGGTTCTCGCCGGCGTCGACGCAGATCTCGTCGAGCTTGCCCGCCCGATCCTCAGGCTCAGCGAGCACCTCGTACAGATTCTCGTCCTGGGCGTCCGGATCGATGCCCAGTCCGATGGTGGAGTGCCCCTGCGGGTCCATGTCGACGACCAGCACGCGACGGCCTTCGGCCGCCAGACAGCCGGCCAGGCTCACCACGGTGGTCGTCTTCCCGCAGCCGCCCTTTTGATTGACGACCGCGATGCAGCGCATGATCCCTCTCCCCCCTAGGCTTGGGTCACAGCGTCGCGAAGCGCGCGCATCCTCACACGAATCGAGCGCGGCGGCCAATCAATCTGCACGCTCGAGCTTCGATCGAGGGTGGGAATCGAGCGCGCGGCACAGAGCTGCGGGGAGCGGGCCTGTGGATACCTGGAACGAGAGGATTGGGGCGACGGGAGCCGCGCGGGCGGCAGCGTGGCGCCGTCGCGGCGCGCCATCGGGGAGGGAAGGAGCCCGCCGGCGCGACGCCCCTCGCGCGCGGCCGATGTGGCCGCGTGCACGAATGCTGCGCGCGGGCTCTCTCGCGTGTCCGTCGATTCACCCCCCGGTGGCGGACCCGATTGCATGAACCATTACAGAGAAGCTTGAGGTGGTCAACAGCGCCGATCGCACGGAACCGCCCGTCGCAGTGATCGATCTGGGCTCGAACACCGTTCTGCTGCTGGTGCTGGACCGGAGCGGGCGCGTGCTCTGCGACGAATCCCGGACGACCCGACTCGGGCAGGGAGTCTTCGCGGCGGGTCGGCTCGCGGCCGACGCGATCGAGCGCACGCTCGGTGTGGCGCAGGGCTTCGTCGCACAGGCGCGCTCGCTCGGCGCGCTCTCGATCGTCGCCGTGGGTACGGCAGCGGTGCGCCGCGCCTCGAACGCAGCAGAGCTTGTGGATCGGCTGTGCGATCTCGGGGTGAGCGTGCGAATCCTGCCGGGCGAAGCCGAGGCGGCGCTCGCGCTCGAGGCGAGTCGGCGCGCGGCGGGTCCCGACGCGCGCGAGGTCGTGGTGATCGACGTGGGTGGCGGCAGCACCGAGGTCGCGTGGACCGATGCAGGCGGACACGCGCGCGGCATCAGCCTTCCGCTCGGCTCGGTGCGGCTGACCGAGGAGCGGGTCAGCACCCACCCCATTCCGGCGGCGGAGCTGGCCGGGTTGCGGGAGCGCGTTTCCGCCGAGGCCCGGGCGCTGCGCGGCGAGCGCACGCGCGGGCTGCCCGCCCACGGGCAGGTCGTGGCCGTCGCCGGAACCGCGACCACGCTCGCGGCGCTCTTGCTGCGGCTCGACCCGTACGACGCCGAACGGGTCGAAGGGACGCGCGTGTCACGCGCCGACCTGGCACTCTGGATCGACCGCCTCGCGGCGCTCGACGTCCCCAGCCGCCGGGCGCTTCCCGGGATGGAGCCAGGGCGTGCGGACGTGATCGTCTCCGGTCTCATCGCACTCGACGGCGTGCTGGCGGAGCTCGGGGCGACGCAGTTTCGCGTCAGTGGGCGCGGCGTGCGCCACGGCGTGGCGCTGCGCCTGCTCGATGGCTCCGGCGAGCTTTGGTAGCTTCGCCGCTTCCCAATGACAGAGCAGGGTCTCGTCGTTCTGGGGCCCGAGGGACCGCGGCCGTTCATGCGCGGGATCCTGGTGCAGTCCCTGGTGCATCGCGGCGTCCCGTTCGACGTCGCCCTCGACACCGCCAACCGCGTGCGCGAACAGCTGCGCCCGCTGCGCGAGGTGCAGGTTTCGATGCTCTCGAGCGTCGTGGACGAGCTGATCGGCGACGCGTACGACCTGGATGCGCCGCCCCCTGCGTCGCTGCTTTGGCCCGCTCTCGTCGTGAGCCCGAACGGCGCCACCACGCCGTTCTCGAAAGGCATCCTCGCCGTTTCGCTGCAGGGCGCGGGCCTGGATCCGGGCGACGCGCACGACGTGGCCCGCGAGCTCGAGAAGCAGCTCTTGCGGGGGGGCCGGCGCGAGATCGACCGGACGGAGCTGCGCGGGTTGGTGGCCCAGATCATCGAGCGAGCGCACGGGGCGCGCGCCGCCGAGCGCTACCGCATCCACCGCGCTGCGCTGGAGGATCCGCGTCCGATCCTGGTGCTGCTCGGCGGCACCAGCGGCGTCGGCAAGACCTCGCTCGCGGGCGAGGTCGCGCGCCGGCTCGAGATCTCGCGCGTGATCGGCACCGACGCCATCCGCCAGATCATGCGGCTGATGTTCTCCCCGGCCTTGATGCCGGAGATCCATTGCTCCACCTACGAGGCGCACCAGGTGCTGCGCACCGAGCTCGTCGGCACGGATAATCCGGTGGTCTCGGGCTTCCGTGAGCAGGCGCAGAAGATCGCGGTCGGCGTGCACGCGCTGCTCGACCGCGCCGTGGAGGAGAACACCAACCTCTTGATCGAGGGCGCGAATCTGTTGCCCGGCGTGGTCGATCTGGCGCGCTACCAGGGTGACGCGCAGGTGGTGTTCCTCGTGGTCGGCACGCTCGATCCCAGCGCGCTGCGCCAGCGCTTCGCGGGCCGCGCGGGCCGGGCGCACGGTCGCGGCTCGGACCGCTACCTGAGCCACCTCGACGAGATCCTGTCGATCCAGAGCCACATCCTCGCCGAGGCGGATCGCTGCGAGCTGCCGATCGTCGACAACGTAGACTTCGAGGAGACCGTGAAGGCGCTGATCCGCTCCGCGATCGCCCGGCTCCAGAAGCTGCGGGGGGCAGCCGCCGAGCCGGAGTCCGCTTGACCGCCCCCGACGAGGGAAACCGCTGATGCTGCTGCGCCGCGCGCGCGTGATTCCCGCGCTTCTCGTGCTCGTCGCGACCGGCTGCGGGACGCTGTCGGTCGACGAGGAAAAGAAGCTCGGGCACCAGGCCCAGCGCGAGGTGCGCGAGCGCTTCGTGATGCTGCGCGACCGGGTAGTGGTCAACTACGTGCGCGCGCTCGGCGCGCAGATGGTCGAGGCCTCGGCCCCTGCGCCCTTCGACTTCCGCTTCTACGTGGTCGAGGACGAGGAGATCAACGCCTTCGCGCTACCGGGCGGGGCGATCTACGTGCACACCGGCACCGTCTCCAAGGCCAAGAACGCGGCGGAGCTCTCCGGCGTGATCGCGCACGAGATCGGGCACGTCACGGCGCGTCACGTCGCGCGTCTGTACAAGACCAACCGCAACACGGGGATCGCGGCGAACGTGCTCACGGTGGTCATCGCGATCCTCACCGGCAACCCGTACATCGCCAACGCCGCGAGCCTGGCGACCGGGATCGCCGCGACGGCGTACACCAGCCAGTTCGGCCGCGACGCCGAGCGCGAGGCCGACGAGCTGGCGGTTGAGGCGATGATCCGCGCGGGGTACGATCCGCGCGCGCTGGGGAGCTTCTTTCAGACCCTGCTCGAGGACAACCGGCGCACGGGACTCAAGCCACCGCCGTTCCTGATGAGCCACCCTGCGACCGACGAGCGCATCCAGACCGTGAGCACGCTGATCGAGAAGCACCCGGCCTTCGAAGCGAGCCGTCTAGACGACGGCGGCAAGCTCAGGATCATCCAGCGCCGGATCGAGCTGGTGCAGGGCACCGACAGCGCCGAGGAAGAAGACGAGGAGCTCGAGCCGTGAGCGATCGCCCCGGTACGCTCGGCGAGCTCGTCGCCTCGGGCTACCGCTCGAAGAGCGTGCGCGAGGAGCTGCGCGCCAACCTGATCGTGCGCATCTCGCGCGCCGAGCCGCTGTTCCCGCTGATGATCGGCTACGAGGAGAGCGTGGTTCCCGCGGTCGAGAACGCGATCCTGGCGGGGCACGACATGATCTTTCTGGGCGAGCGCGGACAGGGCAAGACGCGGATGATCCGCAGCCTGGTGGCGCTGCTCGACCCGGCGATTCCGATCGTCGCGGGCAGCGAGGTGAACGACGACCCGCTGGCGCCGATCTCGCGCCAGGCGCGAGATCGCATCGCCGAGCTCGGCGATGCCACGCCGATCGCCTGGCTGGGCCGCGAGGCCCGCTACGGCGAGAAGCTCGCGACGCCCGACGTCACGATCGCGGACCTGCTCGGCGACATCGACCCGATCAAGATCGCCGAGGGCCGCTACCTGGCCGACGAGACCGCGATCCACTTCGGGCTGGTGCCGCGTACCAACCGCGGGATCTTCTGCATCAACGAGCTGCCCGACCTGGCGGAGAAGGTGCAGGTCGGGCTGTTCAACGTGATGGAGGAGCGCGACTTCCAGGTGAAGGGGTTCAAGGTGCGGCTGCCGCTCGACGTGCTCGTCGTCGCCAGCGCCAATCCCGAGGACTACACGCGGCGCGGTCGCATCATCACGCCGCTCAAGGACCGCTACCAGGCGCAAATCCGCACCCACTACCCGACCACGCGCGGGCTCGAACAGGCGGTGATGGAGCAGGAGCGGCGCGTGCCGCGCCAGCAGCCGGTGGCGGTGTACGTGCCGCCGTTTGTGAAGGAGATCGTCGCGGAGCTGACGTTCCAGGCGCGGCAGAGCCCGGAGATCAGTCAGACCTCGGGCGTCTCGGTGCGCGCAACGCTCGCGAACTACCAGACCGTGATCGCCGCCGCGGAGCGCCGCGCGCTGCGCTGCGGCGAGCGCGAGGCCGTGCCGCGCATCACCGACCTGCCGCAGCTCGCCTCGTCGATGCTGGGCAAGATCGAGCTCGAGTACTCGGGCGGCGACCAGAAGGAAGATCAGCTGGTCGAGAAGCTCTTGCGGCGCGCGATCAAGGTCGTGTTCGACGAGCGCTTCGCCGGTGAGGACCTGGCCCCCGTGGTCGACGCCTTCGGCGACGGCTGGAAGGTCGAGGTCGGCGACGCGCTCGCCTCGGCCGACTACCTGGAGGGCATCGACCAGATCGCCGGGCTGCGCGCCGCGATCGAGAAGCTCGGCGAGGCCTCGACGCCCGCGCGCATCGCGGCCGCGGTCGAATTCATCCTGGAAGGGCTGCACCTCTCCAACCGCCTGAACAAGGAGGTCGAGGGGCGCCGCGTCCTCTACAGGTAGCGGCGTGCTCCGCATCCGGTACAGCGGTTGGGACGGGAGCCAGGCCTGGTTCTCGCTCGAGGCCGACCAGGCGCTCGACGAGCTCTCGAAGCTCCTGATGGAAGGTCTCGACGTCCAGCAGGCGCTCGAGTGGATGCGCTGGCAGGGCTTCGAGCTCGCGGGGCAGGAGTTCCGGGTGATGGGCCTCGAGGAGCTGCTGCAGCAGCTCGCGAAGCAGGCGCAGGAGCTGCTCCAGCGCCACAACATGGACCACGCCTTCGACGAGCGCTTCGAGCAGCTGCGGCGCGCGCTCGACCAGGAGGAGGGCGCACTGCGCGAGCGTCACGGCGTGGAGTCGCAGCGCTGGAACCGCTTCCGCGAGCGCCGCGACGAGCTGCCGCGCCGCCTGTCCGACGCGCTCGAGCGCTTTCGCGACCATGAGTGGGCCGACGCCGAGGCAGAGGCCGCGTACCAGGAGCTGCTCGAGTCGCAGGAGCAGAGCAAGCGGCTCGAGGAGTTTCAGGCGCGCAACCGCGGGCGCATGCGCGGGCCCGAGAGCCTGTCGTACGACGAAGCCGTCGAGCTGATGGACCGCCTCGAGGCGCTGACCAAGCTGATGCGCGACCTGGCCGAGGGGAACTTCGAGTCGATGACACCCGAGCAGCTCTCCGAGTGGCTCGACCAAGAGGGTGTGCAATCGATCCTGGTGCTTCGGGATCTAAGGCAGCGCCTGCAGGAAGGCGGCTATCTGGCGGAAGGCGACGGGACCGAGCTGACCCCGCGCGCGCTGCGCAAGATCGGGGAGCTCTCGCTCGACGAGATCTACGCCCAGCTCCAGCGCGGCGGCGCCGGAAATCACGACGTGCGCGCGACGGGCACCAGTACGCTGCTGCCGGAGCGCACGCGGCCCTATGTGTTCGGCGAGCCCGCGAACCTGGATGCGATCGGGACGCTCCGCAACGCGCTCGCGCGCGGCGCCCTGCCTTCCGACTCCGGCGGCCGCGTGCGGATCGAGCCCGGCGACCTCGAGGTGTTCGAGACCGAGCAGACCACCGACACCACCACGGTGTTGCTGCTCGACATGAGCTGGTCCATGTCGTGGTCCGGGCGCTGGCCCGCGGCCAAGCGCGTCGCGGTGGCGCTCGACCACCTGATCCGCACGCGCTTCCCGCGCGACCGCTTCTTCGTGGTCGGCTTCTACACGCGCGCGCGCGAGCTGCGCATTCATGAGCTCGCCGAGCTGACCTGGAACATGAGCGACCCCTTCACCAACCTGCAGGACGGGCTGCGCGTCGCGCAGCGTCTGATCGAGCGCAATCCCAGTCCCAACACCCAGATCATCGTGATCACCGACGGGCAGCCGACGGCGTACTTCGTGGGCGAGGAGCTGCGCGTGGAGTGGCCGAGCGGGTTCGGTGGGATCAGCCCGCGCGCCAACCGCGAGACGCTGCGCGAGGTGCAGCGCGTCTCGCGCAAGGGCGTCACCATCAACACCTTCATGCTCGACGACTCGGCCGAGCTGGTGCGCTTCGTCGAGGCGATGACCCGCATCAACAAGGGGCGCGCGTTCTACACCACGCCCAACTCGCTCGGCGAGTACATCATGGTCGACTACCTCGGCCGCAAGCGCCGCCGGATCAAGTGAGCGACGGCGCGGCGCCTGCGCCGATCGCGCTGGGCGCCGACGAGATCGCGGAACGCGGGCTCGACGCCTGCGTGGGGCCGCGGCCGCGCGTGCTCGAGATCGGCTTCGGCCGCGCGGAAGTGCTGCTCGAGATGGCCGCGCGGCGGCCCGACTTCGCCTTCCTGGGCGTCGAGGTGTCGCGCAAGCGCGTCGAGAAGGCCGAGCGCCGGGTCGCGCGCGCGGCGCTCCGCAACGTGCGGCTGGTCGCAGCACCCGCCGAGTACCTGCTGGAGCGCGTGCTGCCGCCCGCGTCCATCGCCGAGTGCTGGCTCAACTTCCCGGACCCGTGGCCCAAGACGCGCCACCACAAGCGGCGCCTCGTGCGCTCCGACGTCGTGGCGCTGCTGGTGCGCGCGCTCGAGCCGGGTGCGTCGCTCCACGTCGCCACCGATCACGAGGGCTACGCCTCCTGGATCGGCCTAGTGCTCGCCGGCGCGCCCGCGCTCGAGAACCTGCACGCGCCGCTCGCGTTCGCCCGCGAGCGACCGGCGGGGCGCTGCGAGTCGCGCTACGAGGCCGAGTTCGCGGCCGAGGGCCGGCCGCTCCACTACTTCGCCTATCGCAAGCGCTAGAGCCAGCTCGGCGCGTGTTGGCCTAGCGGTACCGGCGGCGATGCCCAGCGGGGCGGCGTCTCGCTCATGCGCAGGATCGGGCCGAGGCGCACGAGGCGGCCCCACGCGGTGTCCATCTCGATCTGGTGCGCCTGCAGCACTGCTGGGTCGAGGCCGCCCGGCGTCGCGCCCGGCGCGGTGCGCGGCAGCGACAGGATCCACTGCGCGGTGCGCGCGAGCGACACGCGCACGTGCCAGCTCCCGCCTTCGCGGGCGCGACGCGCGAGTGCGCACATCACTCCGAGCGCGGCGAGGTGGCCCGTGCCGTAGTCGTTGACGGCGGCGGGCACGATCGACGCCGAGTCCGTGCCGCCGTGCTCGTGCGCCATGCCGGTCGCGGTCTGCGCGAGCTGTTCCCAGCCAGGCCGAGCGGCCCACGGTCCGTCGTGCCCGTAGCAGTTGATCGAGACCGCGATGATCCCCGGCCGCAGCGCGGCCAGCGCGTCCGGACCGAGCCCGCGCCGCTCCAGCGCGCCCGAGCGATAGCCCTGCGAGAACCCGTCGGCCTCGCGCACGAGCATGCGCAGGCGCGCGAGGTCTTCCGCGCGATCGAGGTCGAGATGGCAGGAGCGCTTGCCCGGGTTCGTGTCGACGACGAACGGCTCGATCGACGGCAGGCGCGGGCTGCGCACGTGCAGAACCTCGGCGCCGTGCTCGGCGAGCGTGCGCGCGCAGGTGGGACCCGCGAGCACGCGCGTGAGATCCAGGACGCGAACGCCGCTCGCCGGGCGCGCGCCGGTGACCCGCGCGCCCGGACCGGGAAGCGGGATCGGGTCCGCGTCGCCGAGTCGCAGCAGCTCGACCAACGGCGTGCGCGCCAGCGCGATCCCCTGCGGGTGTGCGCCCCACTCCGCGGCGCTGCGCAGCATGACGCCGCACAGCCGCGCGTCGGCGAGGGCGTCCTCGAGCTCGGCGGCGTCCCAGCCCGCGACGACTCCCGCTATCGCGTCCGCCTCGTCCGCGCAGCCGAGGAGCCAGAGCGTGCCCTCGCGCTGGTGCGGGAAGCCGCCGTGCAGGTGCACCCACGCGCCGTCGCGGGCGCGATACAGCGCGACGGTCGGGCGCGCCTCGCGTTCCGCGACCAGCCCGGGGGCGCGCTGCAGCGCGAACGAGAGCAGCGACGCAGCGGCGGCGCGCACGTCGATCCCGAGGCGCTGGGGCCGACCGCCGCGCAGGCGCCACAGCGTGTCGCTCGCGGCGCCGACGGCGACCAGAGCCGCGGCCACGGCTTCACCGACGCGGAAGCGCGTCGCGAGCACGGGATCGCCCCCGGCTACGTCGACCTTGATCTCGCGCTCGCGCGGCTGCCCGAGCGCATCGAGCAGCTCGCGCGCCCAGAGCGCGACGTTCGACTCGGTCATGGCGCCACACTACCCCGGTCCCGGGACGCTAGTCTCCGGCGCCGTGCGGTCGTTGCTCGCTCACACTCCCGCCGAGCTGCGCGAGGCCTTCGCGGCCGAGGGCCTGGCGCCGTTCCGCGCGGGGCAGGTGCTGCGCTGGATCCACCGGCGCGGCGAGCGCGACCCTGCGCAGATGACGGATCTCGACGGCGACGCGCGCCGGGCCGTCGCGGAGCGCTGGCGCACGCGCGCGCTGGAACGCGTGGCCGCGGAGACGGCGTCCGACGGCTCGACCAAGCTCGTGCTCGGGACCGACGACGGCGGCCGCGTCGAAGCCGTGGTGATTCCCGAGGAGAAGCGCCGCACCATCTGCGTCTCGTCGCAGCTCGGCTGCAGCCTGGACTGCGCGTTCTGCGCGACGGGCCGGCTCGGGCTCGGCCGCAACCTGCGCGCCGACGAGATCGTCGACCAGGTGCTGCACGCGGCGGAGCTGCTGGCGCCGCTCGGGGAGCGGCCGACGCACGTGGTCTACATGGGAATGGGCGAGCCCTTGCTCAACCTCGGGCCGGTGATCCAGAGCCTGCGCATCCTCACCGATCCCGGCGCGTTCGGGCTCGCACCCCGACGCATCACGGTGTCGACCGCCGGCGTCGCGTCCAAGCTCGCGGAGCTGGGCTGTGCGCTGCCGGTGCGGCTCGCGGTCTCGCTGCACGCCACGACCGACGAGCTGCGGGATCGACTGGTGCCCCTGAATCGCAGCTTCCCGCTCGCCAAGCTGCTCGAGGCGTGCCGCGCCTACCCGCTGGCGCCGCGCGAGCGGCTCTCGTTCGAGTACGTGCTCCTCGCCGGCGTGAACGACTCGCCTGACGACGCGCGCGCGCTGGTGCGCCTCTGCTCCGGCATGCGCGCGCTCGTGAACCTGATCCCCTGGAACCCGTACCCGGGCGCCGTGTTCCGGCGCCCGAGCGACGCCGCGATCGACGCCTTCGCCGGCGTGCTCGCGCGCGCGCGCCTGCCCGTCGCGGTGCGCCGCAGTCGCGGCGAGGACGTGTTCGCGGCGTGTGGCCAGCTCGGCGCCCTGGCCGGACCGGCAGCGTGAGGAGCATCGCCGTCCTCGCCTTCATGAGCATCGCCGCGTCTCCGCAGCAAGTCGATCACTACCGCGTCGAGCGGCTCGTCGGTGGGCAGCCGGTCCACGGCATCCACGGGCTGGCCTTCGATCCCGAAGGGCGTCTGTACGGCGGCAGCGTGGTCGGGCAGACGATCTACAAAATCGACGACGACAGCGGTGAGCTCGAGGAGTTCATCGGTCCGCCCGACGGCATGGCCGACGACCTGGTGTTCGGGCCGGGCGGCATCCTGGTCTGGACTGCGTTTCTGGCGGGCGAGCTCCGCGCGAAGGAGCCGGACGAGCCCGTGCGCGTGCTCGCACGCGATCTGCCCGGGCTGCGCTCGCTCGCGTTCCGCCAGGACGGCCGGCTGTTCGCGGCTCAGGTGCTCGCGGCCGACGCGCTCTGGGAGATCGACGTCGATGGCAAAGAGCCGCCGCGCCAGGTGCGCGCTGACCTGGGCGGTCTCGGCGGCTTCGACTTCGGTCCCGACGGCAAGCTCTACGGGCCGCTCGGGTCGAAGGGGCAGGTGGTGCGCATCGACGTGCAGAGCGGCGAGCTCGAAGTCGTCGCCGAGGGCTTCAAGACGCCCGCGGCCGTGAACTTCGACTCGCTCGGGAACCTGCTCGCGCTCGACCACGGCGACGGCCGGATCTGGAAGATCGATCCCGAGAGCGGGGCGAAGCGGCGCCTGACGACGCTCGCGCCCGGCTTCGCCAACCTGGCGTTCGACGCGCGCGATCGGTTGTTCCTGACGCTGCTCCCGGAGAGCGCGATCTACGAGATCGAGTCGGACGGCAGCGCGCGCAAGCTGCGTTCGTCGCCGCTCGCGATGCCCGGCGACCTGGCGCTCGCCCACGGGGCGTCGAAGCCGACGCTGCTGGTCGCCGATCTGTTCGCGCAGCGCGCGGTCGACGCCGCGAGCGGCCACGTGCGCGACCTGGCGACGCTCGGCGCGGACGCGATCGAGTACCCGACGGGCGTGGACGCCGGCAAGCGCTTCACCTGGTGGACGGGCTGGTGGAGCGGCGCCGTGCAGAAGGCCGATCGCTCGACCGGCAGGATCCTGCGCACCTGGCACGGCTTCGAGCGGCCGATGGACGTCGCCGAGCTTCCGGACGGGAGCGTGCTCGTGGTCGAGGCCGGTGGCCGGCTGCTGCGCGTTTCCGGTGCCGACGGCGACGAGCGGAATACGCTGACGGAAGACCTTGCAGGGCCGGTCGCGCTCGTGCTCGACGGCGAGACACACGCGCTGGTCACCGAGTCCGAGAGCGGGACGCTGGCGCGGATCGATCTCGAGAGCGGCGCGCGCGAGGTCGTGGCGGAGGAGCTGCGCGGCCCCGAAGGCGTGGCGATCGGGCCGGACGGGCGGATCTTCGTGGTCGAGGTCGGCGCGCGCCGGGTGGTTTCCTTCGATCCCGACGGCGGTCGCCGCGCGCTCGTCGCGGACGACCTCCCGCTCGGGCTGCGCGCTCCCGGTGGCGTTCCCCAGGGCTTCGTCACGAGCGGCATCGCCGTCGACGCGAAGGGCGTGGTGTACGTCGCGTCGGATCTCGAGGACGCGATCTACCGGCTGATCCCGGAGTAGCCTGGGCGATCCCGGCACATGCTGGCGCGCCTGTCTGCCACGCATTCGAGGCCAAGCCAAGGGCAGCGCGATCCGATACTGAAGGGGCGATGCTGTATGCGGTTGGGGACATCCACGGGAAGCGCGACAAGCTCGAGGCGCTGATCGGAGCACTCCCGCTCTCGAAGGGCGACCACGTCGTTTTCGTGGGGGACTACGTCGATCGCGGGCCCGACGCGCGCGGCGTCGTCGAGTACCTGATCGCGCTGCGCAAGCGCGTGCGCTGCACCTTCCTGCTCGGCAACCACGAATCCATGTTCCTGTCGTTCCTGGGCTGGAAGGGCGAGGCGTACTTCGGCTCCGAGGCGTTCCTGCACAACGGCGGCGAGTCCACGCTCGCGAGCTACGGCTACTTCGAGGCCAAGGAGAAGTTCAGCCTGCCCACCTCGCACGAGGCGTTCTTTCACTCGTGCGTGCTGTCGCACCTCGAGGGTGAGTACCTGTTCGTGCACGCCGGGCTCTCGCGGCAGCGGCTGTCGCTCTCGGATGCCAAGTACGCGACTGCGCACGAACACCCGCGCGAGCTGCTCTGGCAGCGCGCGACGGGCGAGCTCCCGCACAGCCTGGGCGTCACGCTCGTCTACGGCCACACGCCGACGCCGGACTTCCAGGTGCGCTGGAACCTGCCATACTCGATCGGCATCGACACCGGCGCGGTGTACGGAGGTCCGCTCACCGCGATCCGGCTGCCGGACGAGACGGTGTTCCAGACCTCGTGAGTGCGATGGACGAGCTTTCCGCGGAACACGCGCTGATCAAGGACGCGGTGCGCCGGCTGGCCGAGGAGCAGCTCGCGCCGATCGCGGCGCGGATCGACGCCGAGGATTGGTTCCCGCGCGACTTCTTCCGCCGCCTCGGCGAGATCGGCGCGCTCGGCGTGCTGGTGCCCGAGGTGTACGGCGGGAGCGGCGGCGATTACACCAGCGCGACGATCGCAATGCACGAGCTGGCGCGCGTCTCCGGCTCGGTGTCGCTCTCGTACGGCGCGCACGCCGTGCTCTGCGTGGGCGCCATCGCGCGCGACTGCTCCGACGCGCAAAAGCAGCGCGTGCTGCCCGCGCTGTGCTCCGGCGACGCGATCGGCGCCTGGGCGCTGACCGAGCCCGGCTCCGGCTCGGACGCGCTCGGCATGCGCAGCGTCGCGCGGCGCGACCGCGACCACTACGTGCTCGACGGCTCGAAGACATTCATCACCAACGGCTCGATCGCCAAGACGCTCGTCGTATATGCCAAGACTGCGCCCGAGCAGGAGTCGCATGGCGTGTCGGTGTTCCTCGTCGACGGCGGCGCGCCCGGCTTCTCCACCAGCCGCACGCTCGAGAAGATGGGCATGCGCGGCAGTCCGACCGCCGAGCTGCGTTTCGACGGGATGCGCGTGCCCGTCGCGGACCGGATCGGCGAGGAGAACAAGGGCGTGGCGATGATGATGCGCGGGCTCGACGTCGAGCGCGCCACCCTGGCCGGCATCTCCACCGGCCTCGCGGAAGCCGCGCTCGAGCACGCCGTCGCCTGGGCGCGCGAGCGCAAGCAGTTCGGCAAGCCGATCGGCGAGTTCCAGATGGTGCAGAAGCTGCTCGCCGACATGTACACCGAGCTGGTCGCTGCGAAGCTGCTGGTATTCGAAGCCGCGCGCCGCTGCGCGGTCGACGAGCACGCGAGCCACCTGGCGTCCGCCGCGAAGCTCTTCGCCTCCGAGATCGCCACGCGCGCGGGCCTCGCCGCGGTGCAGGTGCTCGGCGGCTACGGTTACACGCGCGACTACCCCGTCGAGCGCATCGCGCGTGACGCCAAGCTGATGGAGATCGGCGCCGGCACCTCCGAGATCCAGCGCGTGATCATCGCCCGCCACCTGCTCAGAGCCTGAGCGGTGTACGCGCGCTAGGAGCTGCCGAGCTTCTCGACGAGCGGGAGCTCGAGTGAGGCCCCCGGGATCAGGCGCGTGAGGTCAACGTCGGGGTTGAAGCGGTGGATCAGCCAGATCGGCACGCCCTTGCGCCGGGAGATCAGCCAGAGGCTCTCGCCCTTGCGCAGCTCGTGGGACTCGGTGCCCGTGACCCGCCAGCCGGCGAAGAAGTCCTCCTCGACGGACTTGTGGTACTCGATGCGGCGCTCGAGGAAGGTCTCCGCGCTGACCTTCGAGAAGTCCAGGCGCACGCGCTGACCGAGCTGCAGCCGGCGCTTGGGCGTGAGCTTGTTCAACGCTCGGAGGCGACTCACCGGGATCTCGAGCCAGTCCGCGTAGTGGCCGAGTGTCTCGAGCGAGTCGACCTGCACGCTGTTCGCGTCGATCCGGCGCCAGGGTGAGTCAGCGCCGATCTCGGGGACGGGCGACGTCGCGTCAGCCGCCGCCGACGCCGGGTTCGGCTCCGCGGGTGTCGCCGTCTGGTGGACCGGGGCCTCTAGCGCGGGCTCGGTCACCAGCACAGCGACCGACTCGGGAAGGGGGGCCTCGGCCGGGATGGACGCGATCTCCGGCGCGGGCTCGGTTGCGGGCGTCACTGGCTGCACGGCGGCGACCACCGCCGGTTCAGGCTCGGCTGGCGGCGCCGGCGCGAGGGTCGCGGCTGTCGCGGTCGCCACGAGCGTCGGCGCGGGCGGAGGCGACGCCTCGCCGCGCCCGGGAATCGTGAGCACCTGCCCCGGAAAGATGCGACTGCGCAGCGACAGGTCGTTGGCGGCGACGAGCGCGCCCACCGAAACCCGGTGGCGCCCGGCGATGCGCGACAGACTGTCGCCGCGCCGGACCTGGTAGTACGCGTTGCGGTGTTGATCCTCGTGCCGCTCTTCGGCGGGCACGAGTGCCAGGAACGTGGACGCATCCGCGCCGATCGTCCCTGCCGGCAGCCGCAGCGCGAAGCCCTGCGGGATGCGCTTGCCGCTCTTGAACACGGGCGGGCGCAGGGCGGGGTTCAGCTCGCGGATCACCTCCGGGGCGATGCCGTACTTGGCCTGCAGCGTGCGCACGTCGGCGTAGAACGGCAGCACCAGCTCGTCGACGGGCTGAGGCTCGTCGCGCTGCACGCCGGCGAAGTGCTTCGGCCACTGGCTGAGGATCTCGCGCGCCGCCAGGAACTGCGCGTAGAAGTTGCGCGAGGCGAAGCCGAAGCTGCGGGAGCTGTAGCGCTCGACGATCACGTCGATGCGATCCGTTCCGAGCTGGCGCTTGGCGCGCGCCATGCCGCCGGTGCCATGGTTGTACGCGGTGAGCGCCAGCGGCCAGCTTCCGAGCGCGCCGTAGTTCTCGCGCAAGAGCCGCGCCGCCGCGCGCGTGGACTTCATCGGATCGAGGCGCTCGTCGACCACGTAGTCGATGCGCAGGAAGCGCCGCCCGGTCGAGCGCATGAACTGCCACGGCCCCGCGGCTCCATACTTCGAGTACGCGTGCACGTTGAACGACGACTCGACGTGCGGCAGGTAGGCCAGGTCTTCGGGCAGGCCGTAGCTGCGGAAGACCTCCTTCATCGCCGCCTCGTAGGCGCCCGAGCGGATCAGGCCGGCGCGGAACTTGTCGCGCTGGCCGAGCTGGAAACGGATGCGCTCGCGCGCCCGCGTGAAGTCGCGCGGCTCGGGCTCGCGGTGCAGCGCGTGCCGATACAGCCGCAGCACGTGCGCACCGTCCTCGCCCTGCACCACGCCGCGCCGCAGGTCGTCGATCACCGCGCGCCAGCGACGGCGTTCCTGGTCGATGCTGCGCTCGCGCTGTCGGTCGGCGCGCACGCTGCCGAATTGGATCGGAGAGAAGACGACCGAAAGCAGCTCGGCGTCGTGCAGGAAGCCGCCGTCGGTGCCGGCGTCGAGGTAGACGCGCCTCCAGAACTCGACGGCTGGGCGCAGGCGCTCGGGGAGCGGGAAGTCGCGCTCGTCCGAGCGCGTGGGCGCGGGGGTCGCCGCCTCAGGGCTCGGCGCGGGAGGCGGTGGCTCGGCGCGGGCCGGAACGTCGGGCGAGACCTCGGACGGGTCGGGGTCGAACGTCCCGGGCGGCTCGCTCTCCCCGGTCCGGGAGAGCGGCAGATCGACCGCCGCGGGGGCCGGGCCCGCGCCTGCGAGGCCGAGAGTGGCGGCTGCAAGCATTCGTGCGAGCGTGGCGCGCAGTCTCACGAAGCTCTCCCCGGGGGGGTTGATCGACGCGCGGCGACGGACGCTTGAGCCACCGCGTCAGACGTTGAAACGGAAGTGGACGATCTCGCCATCCTGCACCAAGTAGTCCTTGCCCTCGAGCCGCAGCACGCCGCGCTTCTTGGCCTCGGCCATGCTCCCGCCGAGGCCTTCGAGCTCGTCGTACCCGATCACTTCGGCGCGGATGAAGCCGCGCTCGATGTCCGTGTGCACGCGGCCGGCCGCGCGCCGCGCGCTCGTCCCTCGCGCGATCGGCCAGGCACGGCACTCGTCCTCGCCGACCGTGAAGAACGGGATCACGTCCAGGCGCGCCAGCACGCTGCGCGTGGCGGCCGCGCCGGCCGCCTCGGAAATGCCGTACTCGGCCAGGAACGCCACGCGCTCGTCCTCTGGAAGCGTCGCCATCTCGGCCTCCAGCGCGGCGCACAGCGGCAGCAGCGGCAGGCCGAGCTCCTCCGCGCGGCGCGACAGCTCGGCCGGGGGTGGCGCTCCCGCGTCGGCCTCGCCGACGTTGCGCACGACGAGCAGCGGGCGATCGGTGAGCAGCGCGTAGCCGCGCAGCGCCGCGCGCTCTTGCTCCGGAAGCTCGGCGCTGGAGAGGGGACGCCCCGACTCGAGCGCCGCCTGCGCGCGCTCGAGCGCCCCGCGCACGACGTCGGCGAGCTTCTCGCGTCCCGCCGACTGCAGCCGCTTTTCGATCGTCGCCAGGTCCACGAAACACAGCTCTTCCAGCAGGCGGTCGAGCTGCTTCACCGACGCTGCCGGAGCGCTCTCCGCGAAGGCGGGGACGATCAGCAAGAGCTCGTCCATGCGCTTCATCGCCTCGAGCTCGGACTGCGGAAACTGCGGCTCGAGGGACGGACACAGGTCGTGGACTCGAATCTCGATCGGCGTGCGCTTGCGCGGCTTCCAGCGCTCGCAAAGGCGATCGAGCCGCGGGTCCTGCACGTGGATGGCGCCCACGCCCGCGCTCGCGCGGCCGCCCGCTTCCTGCGGCGCACGGTGCGCGAGCAAGGCCCGAAACACGGTCGTGCGCCCTGACCCGGGCCCACCCACGATCCCTACGTCCACCGAGCTACCTGCGCTTTCCGCGGCGCTTGTGCTTCTTCAGCGCCTTGCGCTTGCCTTTGCGCGCCTGCGCGCTCATCGCACGCGCCGCGTGGCGGTTCGGGGGGACGCCGCCGCCCATGAGCGCTGCGGGGTCGAAGCCGGGCGGCAGCCCCGGCGGCGCCGCACCGCCCATCCGCTTGCCGACGCCAGGGAGCTTGCCGAGGAGCCCCGCCGGCAGCGACTTGCCGACCTTCGCCAGCATCTCGCGCATCGCGCGGAAGCGCTCGAGCAGGCCGACCACTTCATCGCGCCGCGTGCCCGAGCCGCGCGCGATGCGGTCCTGCCGCGAGCGAAGGACGAGCTCCGGGCGCGAGCGCTCGCCGGGCGTCATCGACAGGATCATGGCCTCGATCCGGCGCAGCTCCTTCGGATCGACCTGCGCGCCGGCAGGCATCAGGTCCGCCGCGAACGGGATCTTCTCCATGAGCTGCTGCAGCGGTCCCATGCGCTGCAGCAGGCGCAGCTGCGTCAGGAAGTCGGAGAGCGTGAACTGGCCGCGCAGCAGGCGCTGGGCGTTCTTCTCGGCGCGCTCGGCCTCCTCGCGGTCGACGACCTTCTCGAAGTCCTCGACCAGACCGACGACGTCGCCCATGCCGAGGATGCGCGAGGCCAGCCCTTCGGGCCGGAACGGCTCGAGGCGGTCGATCGCTTCGCCGACGGTGAGGAAGCGGATCGGCACGCCGGTCGCCGCCCGTATCGCAAGCGCGGCGCCGCCCCGCGCGTCGCCGTCGAGCTTGGTGAGCACGAGCCCGTCGATGCGCAGCTTCTCGGCGAAACCGCGAGCCACGTTGACCGCCTCGCGGCCGGCCATCGCGTCGCACACCAGCCAAGCGAGCTCCGGCTGCACGCGCCGCTCGATCTCGGCGAGCTCCGCCATCAGCTCGTCGTCGATCTGCAGGCGGCCGGCGGTGTCGAGCACCACCGTGTGGTGCCGTTCGGCACGCGCGAAGGCCATCGCTTCCTCGCAGATCGCCGGCGCGTCGTCGCCCTCGCGCGTGAACACGGGCACGTCGATCTGCGCGCCCAGCACCCGGAGCTGCTCGCGCGCGGCGGGGCGCCGCACGTCGGCCGCGACCAGGAGCGGTCGCTCGCCGGCGCGCTTGAGATGCGCCGCGAGCTTGGCCGCCGTCGAGGTCTTCCCGGTTCCCTGCAGGCCGAGCAGCATCAGGGCGCGCGTGCTGTGCGCGCGCTCGAGCGGGGCGTCGGCGCTCTGCATCAGCGCGACGAGCTCGTCGTAGCAAGCCTTCACGAACCACTCGGAAGGGCCGATCCGGGCCGTCTGACCAGCGGCGGCGGCTCGCAGCTTGACCCGCTCACCCCTGCAGCGCTCTCGGACCCGGTCCAGGAAGTCGCGCGCGATCGCGAGGTCCACGTCCGCTTCGAGCAGCGACGTGCGCACGTCGCGCAGCGCAAGGGCGACGTTCTCGTCGCCGAGCTCGGCCTCTCCGCGCAGCCGATCGCGCGCCGCGCGGAAGCCGCGGGAGAGCGTCTCGAGCATCGAGCGGCCAAGCTAGCGCAGGCCTACGGCAGCTTCCTGATTGCGCAGCTCCGTCCTGCGTGCCAGAGTGCCGCCGCCCCATGGCGGTCGAGGTCGAGGCACACATCACCGGAACCGTGTTCCGGGTCGAGACGAGCGTCGGCGCCCAGGTCGCGGCGGGCGACGTGCTCGTCGTGATCGAGTCGATGAAGATGGAGATGCCCGTCGAGGCGCCGCGCGCCGGCCGGGTCTCGGCCATCCGCGTCGCCGAGGGGCAGAGCGTCGAGGAAGGGGACGTCCTCGTCGTCTTGGAGTAGCGTCCCGACGACTGAACCCTGGAGGAAACGCGATGGGTCTCTTGGACGGTAAGGTTGCGATCGTGACGGGAGCGGGCGGCGGTCTCGGCCGCGAGCATGCGCTGCTCCTGGCGAAGGAAGGCGCCGCGCTGGTCGTGAACGATCTCGGCGGAGATCGGGCCGGCGGCGGCAAGGGCAGCGCGATGGCCGACAAGGTCGTCGACGAGATCAAGAAGGCCGGCGGCGAAGCCGTCGCCAACTACGACTCCGTCGCGACCATCCCGGGCGGCAAGGGCATCCTGAAGACCGCCCTCGACGCCTTCGGCAAGGTCGACATCCTGGTGAACAACGCCGGGATCCTGCGCGACAAGACGCTGGTCAAGATGGAAGAGGCGGAGTGGGACATCGTGGTGTCGGTCCACCTGAAGGGGACCTTCTGCGCGACCCAGCCCGTGTTCGTCCACATGAAGGACCGCGGTCAGGGGGGCGTGATCGTCAACACGTCGTCCACGTCGGGCCTGATCGGGAACTTCGGCCAGACGAACTACGGCGCGGCCAAGGCGGGTATCGCCGGCTTCACGCGCTGTCTCGCGCTCGAGGGCAAGAAGTACAACATCCGCGTCTGGGGCCTGGCACCGGTCGCGGTCACGCGCTTGACCGAGGATCTGCCAGGCATGCAGACCGAGCAGCTCAAGGCGCGCATGGATCCGAAGTACGTCGCGCCGGCCGTGCTCTACATGGTGAGCGACCTGTCGAAGGACAAGACTGGCAAGTTCCTGTTCGTCGGCGGGGGACGCGTCGCGGAGATCAAGGTCGTGATGTCGAAGGGTCTGACCAAGAAGGACGACCCGATGATCAGCGCGCAGGAGATCGCCGCGGCCGAGAGCGCGGTCTACCTGCCCGAGGAGTCGACCTCGATCATGGGCTAGCAAGCGCGCGAAGCGCGCGCGCAGCACGCGCAGCGTGCGGAGGCCGCTTGGCGACAGCCAGCGCGGCCCGGGCAAGCGCGCGAAGCGCGCGCGCAGCACGCGCAGCGTGCGGAGGCCGCTTGGCGACAGCCAGCGCGGCCCGGGCAAGCGCGCGAAGCGCGCGAAGCGCGGGCGCACGGACCCCACCTGCGTGTCGGCTGCGCACGCCTGATGCGTAACGCTGAGGCGCGTTCCGGCTCGCCACCCCAAGTGCCCGTGCGGCCACTCATACGGGGGGCGCCATGCGGCAGTGGACGACGCTTGGATGGACGGCGGTTGCGGCGGCGCTGCTCGCGCCGGCGCCCGTGTCTGCCTCGAACGGGGAGATCGAGGTGAACGCCGCGACCGCGGCCGTCGGTGGCGTGACCGGCAACCTCGAGAGCGATCCGCCGGGCCTGCCGGTCGTGATCACCGAGCCGGGGAGCTACCGGCTGACCGGGAGCCTCAGCGTCGCGAGCCCGGACGAGACCGCGATCCAGATCACCGCGAACGACGTAACACTGGATCTCGCCGGCTTCCGCCTGCGAGGTCCGGTCGTCTGCTCGGGCCCGCTTCCGACCACGTGCGCCGCGAGCGGCAGCGGGCGTGGGGTAGACGGGGCGACTGCGCGCGGCGTGCGGGTGCACGGCGGGAACGTGATGGGATTCGGCGGCGGCGGGATCGTGCTCGGCGCTCACGCGCAGGTCGAGGACGTCGTCGCGCGTTCGAACGCCGGCAGCGGCATCGAGGTCGGCGTCGGGAGCCTCGTGCGCAACAGCGTCGCTCGGGGGAACGGCCAGCGCGGGGTGATCGCCGGCAACGCGAGCGCCGTCGATCGCGTGGTGGGCTCCGAGAACGGCTCGACCGGCGTCGAGGCCGGTTCGGAGTCCGTAGTCACGGGAAGCTTCGTCGAGAACAACGACGGCTCCGGAGTTCGCGCAGGTGCTGCCTCGGTCGTGGCGTCGGCGATCACGGGCTACAACGCGCGCAGCGGCGTCGTGCTTCTCGGGTCGGGACAGCTCAGCGAGAGTCTGGCGCACGGTCACGCGCTCTACTGCGGCTTCTCCGTCGGCCCGAACGCGCTGCTGCGCAACAACCTGACGGCCTCGAACGGTCGCGGGTTCTTCGCCAACGCCAACTCGTCGGCGCTGACGGGCTATCAGGGAAACGTGCTCGCCGATGCCGTCGCGCTCGGGTATCGGGAGGGCGAGGTCGGTCCCGTCGATCTAGGCCAGAACGGCTGCCAGGGCGGAGGTGCGTGCGGCACGATCACCTTGCCCAACGAGCTCACGTGCGAGTAGTCGACCCGCGCATCCATAGCGCCTGCGTCGCGCTGCTGGCGGTCCTCGGCGCAGGGCCCGTGCTGGCTTCGGACGGCGCGATCGAGCTGAACCAGGCGGTCGCGCTCGCAGGGGAAGTCACGCCGGGGGACGAGCCGGGTCTCCCGATCCTGATCTCTCGGCCCGGGCGCTATCGCTTCACCGGCAACCTGACGCTCGCCGACGAGTTCACGGACGGGGTGTGGATCGACGCGGACGACGTCGCGATCGACCTCGGCGGATTCCAGATCCTCGGCCCCAACCGCTGCCTCGCCATCGGGACCCCGTGCACCTTGCCCGGCCCGAGCATCGGCATCGACACGCTGCCCGGCCTGTCCGGCATCCGCATCTCGAACGGCGCGATCCGGGGCCTCGGGAGCATCGGGGTGCGCGCAGGCCCGGACTCCTGGGTGCACCACATCCGCGCGTTCGACAACGGAACCACGGGAATCGCCGCGGGCGCCTACTCCCGCATCACCGACTGCCTGGCGGAGCACAACGGCGCCGGTATCGAGCTGGTGTCGGGGCGCGTGGAAGCGAACGTGACGCGGGCGAACCTCGGGACGGGAATCGCAGTCCTCGGACAGGCCGACGTCCGCGGGAACGCGGCGAGCGCGAACGGCGGGCACGGCATCGCCGCCGACTTCGCGTCGATCGTCGTGGGGAACAGCGTCCGCGGCAACGGCATCGACGGGATTCGCTCCGCGGGCTACCTGCGCGCGAACGTCGCCGAGGGAAACGCCCGCTGCGGCATGGTCGCGACCAACCACGCGCTCTTGGCGGGGAACACCACGTCGAGCAACGGGACGGCGGGCCTGCACTTCCGTCAGGGATTGGTCGGGTACCTGGCGAATCTGTCGACCGACGTCACGCCGATCACGGGAAATACCGGAGGCACTGGCCAGTTCACCAACCTCGGGGGCAATCTCTGCGGCGCGTGCACGCCAACGCCGAGCCCGAGCTGCGACTTCTAGGAGGCTGACCCAAGACTGAGCGCGGACTGCAAGCGCGCGAAGCGCGCGCGCAGCGAGCCGCAGGCGAGCGAAGGCGTAGGCGCGGCTACGCCGCGCCGTACACGCTCGGGCTAGCCGCACCGCGCACGCAGGGATCTGCACCACCGTTCCGGACTGAGCTCGTGCGTGGCCGGCGGATGCCCGCCGCGGGACGCCCTCCGCTAAGCTCCGCCGCGTGGAGCCGTCGCAGAGCGATCGCGCGACGTCGGTCGCAAACGCTGCGCCTTCGGCTCCGAGCGTCGCGGGCAGCGATGCCTTCACGGCGATGACAGAGCACTTCGGGCGCCTGGCGCAGTCGTTCGGGCGGCGCTTCTTCGCCGAGTTCGACTTCGAGCCGGGCGTTGCTGAGCCGCTACGGGGGCTCGAGCGGAGTGGCGCCGTCGTGTACGTGATGCGCTACGGCTCGCGGCTCGACTACTTCCTGTTCAACTGGCTGTTCCTCGCCGCGGGCCTGCGCCTGTCGAGCTTCGCCAACGGCATCCGCTTCTACTACTACCGGCCGCTGCCCGAGGCCTTGCGTTTGCTCTGGCGCGCCGTGCTCGAGCGCGTGCGGCGTGGCTACCCGGGCATGCGCGCGCGCTCGCTCGCGCACGCGCGCGGCGTGCTCGCGAGCGGCGGCTCGATGTTCCTGTTCCTGCGCACCGACAAGATCGGCGCGCGCCTCGCGCCGACGCGGCGCGGTGCGCTCGAGTCGGGCCGCTCCGAGCACGACTTCCTGGAGGAGCTGGTGCGCGCGGAGTTCGACCTGGGTGGGCCGGTGCAGCTGGTGCCGCTCGCGCTGTTCTGGCGCAAGGGTCCGCGCCTGGAGCGCCGCTTCCTGAATCTGTTCTACGGCGCGCCGGAGCGGCCCACCGACACGGGCAAGGTGATCTCGTTCCTGTGGAACTATCGCAACCTGGCCGTGCGCGTCGGGCAGCCGATCGACCTCGAAGCGTTCGTGCGCGAGCGCCGCGCGTCGGGCGAGGCCGCGGCCATCGTCGCGCGCAAGGTGCGGCGCGCGCTGATGATCTTCCTGCGGCGCGAGGAGAAGCCGGTCGCGGGCGCCGCGCTGCGGCCGCTGCCCCGCGTCGAGCAGCTCGTGCTCGCCGATCCCGAGGTGCGGCGCGCGATCGCCGACGCAGCCGCGCTGGCGCGGCGGCCACCCGAGCGCCTGCAGCTCGCGGCGCGCCGGATGCTGCGCGAGATCGCCGCGGCACCGAGCCCGACCATGCTCGCCGCGCTCGACGTGCTGGTCACGCGCATCCTCGGCCGGCTGTTCGAGGGCATCGAGGTGCGCGGTCTGGAGCGCGTCGTCGAAGACGCCAAGCTGCACCCGCTGGTGCTGATCCCCTGCCACCGCAGCCACATCGACTACGTGATCCTGTCGTGGTTGTTCTACGAGCACCACCTGGTGCCGCCGCTGGTCGCGGCCGGGATCAACCTGGCGTTCTGGCCGCTCGGGCCGATCTTCCGGCGCGCGGGCGCGTTCTTCCTGCGCCGCAGCTTCGACGGCGACCGGCTGTACGCCACGGTGTTCCGCACCTACGTGATGCAGCTCCTGCGCGACGGCACCACGCAGGAGTTCTTCATCGAGGGCACGCGCTCGCGCACCGGCCGCACGCTGCCACCGCGGCTCGGCATGCTCTCGATGCTGATCGAGGCGTACGCGCGCGGCGTGCGCAGCGACGTGCGACTGGTGCCGATCGGCTTCTCCTACGAGCGCGTGGTCGAGGAGGCTTCGCTGGTCGAGGAGCGCCGCGGCGCGGGCAAGACCGGCGAGAACCTGTCCGGGCTCCTGCGCGCGCGCCGGCTGCTGCGGAGGCGCTTCGGGCGCGTCGTGGTGCGCTTCGGCGAGTCGATCTCGCTGGCCGAGGTGATCGGCCCGTCGCGGCCGCTGCCGGGCCCCGCGCCCGAGGCCGAGGTCGCGCAGCGCCGCGAGAAGACGGCGGTGCTGGCGCGCGAGATCGCCCGCCAGCTGTCGGAGCTGGTGGCGGCCGGGCGCACGCACGTCGCCGCCGCGGCGCTGCTCGCGAGCCCCGCCGAGGGCGTGCGCCGCGAGGAGCTCGTGCGGCGGGTGCGCCAGCTCGCGGCCGTGCTGGAGCGCGCCGGTACGACGCTGGGAGAGGCGCTCCGGGAGGATCTCGCCGGCGACCTCGAGAGCACGCTCGCGTTCCTGGCGGAGGCCGGCCTGATCGAGCGCGTGCACGACCGCGAAGGCGAAATCGTGCGCGTGGAGCCGAGCCAGCGCGTCGTGCTCGACTACTACCGCAACGCGATCTCGGCGGCGCTGGCGCCCCCGGCCGCGCTCGCGCTCGCGCTGCGCCTGGGCAAGACCGACGCCGAAGCGATCGCGGCTGCCAGCGACTGGCTCGACGTGCTGCGCGGCGAGTTCTTTCCCCCTCCGCGCGAGCGCCTCGCCGAGCTTCTGGCGCAACACCTCGAAGCGCTGCGGGCGCTCGGGCCACGCGACGGCGCCGCCGCCCGGGACTGGATCGCGCTCTGCGCCGCGCAGATCGTCCCGACGCAGCTCGCCTACCGGGCGGTCTGGAGCGCCGTGCTCGACGCGGACGGTCACGGCGACGTGGCCGCGCTGCTCGCGGGCTCGCGCGATGCCGTGCGCCGCGAGCTCCTGCTCGGCGAGTCGCGCTACCCCGAGGCCGAGAACCCGAGCTCGCTCGAGAACGCGCTGGCGTTCCTGGTCGAGGATCAGGTGCTGCGCTGCGACGCCGGGCTGCGCAAGCGCGGGGCACGGATCGCGCCCGGCCCGCGCTTCGACGAGCTCGAGGGACTCGCCGCGCGCCTCGCCGGGGCGCTACCCGGCTGATACTCTGCGCCGGCCATGGCACTCGGCGCACAGCGCTCGGAGCGCACCTCGAACGTGCTTCGCTTCGGCTTCCCCGCCGGGTCGCTGCAGAATTCCATGCTGCAGCTCTTCGAGCGCGCGGGCTTGCCCATCCGCATCGCCGAGCGCTCCTACTTCCCGTCGAGCGACGATCCCGAGCTCGAGTGCGTGCTGATCCGCGCCCAGGAGGTCGGGCGCTACGTGCACCAGGGCGTGCTCGACGCCGGCATCACCGGCCTCGACTGGATCAAGGAGACGCGCGCGCGCGTCGTCGAGCTGGCCGACCTCAAGCTCTCGAAGACCTCGATGCGCCCCGTGCGCTGGGTGCTCGCCGTGCCCGAGAACTCGCCGATCCGCGGCGCCCGCGATCTGGCCGGCAAGCGCATCGCCACCGAGGCCGTCGAGCTGGTGCGCGGCTGGCTGCGCAAGAAGCGCGTGCAGGCCGAAGTCGAGTTCAGCTGGGGCGCGACCGAGGTCAAGCCACCGCTGCTCGCCGACGCAATCGTCGAGGTGACCGAGACCGGCAGCTCGCTCGTCGCCAACAAGCTGCGCATCGTCGAGACGATCATGGAGTCGACGCCGCGGCTGATCGCCAACCCCCGCGCCTATCGCGACCCCTGGAAGAAGCGCAAGCTCGACGGCATGGCGCTGCTCTTGAACGCCGCCATAGCGGCGCTCGGGCGCGTGGGGCTGATGCTGAACGTGCCCAAGGCGCAGCTCTCGAAGGTGCTCGAGCTGCTGCCTGCGCTCGCCTCTCCCACCATCTCGCCGCTCTCGGATGGCAAGATGTTCGCGGTGACCACGGTGATCGAGGAGAGGCTCGCGCGCGAGCTCTTGCCCGCCCTCTCCGAAGCGGGCGCCAGCGGCATCGTCGAGTTCCCGCTGAACAAGATCGTCTTCTAGCGAGGCCCGGGCCTCAAAAGCTCCGTCTCGGGCGCCAGATCGACCTCGCACTCGGCGCCGACGAGGGCTCGCGAGACTGGGTCTGCGTCGGGATCCGGGCTCGCCGGGGGCGAGTCGACGAGCGTGCAGGTGCGGAGCATTCCGCCGGCGACGGTCTCCTGGAAGCGGCAGCCGCCGGCGCCTCGCCCGAGTACTTCGAGGTGGAGCACGACGTCGGCGAGTACCGGGTGCGTGCGCTCGCAGCGGAAGGGCGTGCAGGCGGCGAGATGGGCGGGCAGCGCGGCGCAGGTGTCGACGGGCGGCGCGTCGCCGCGCGTCCGCTGCTCCCAGCTCTTGTCGGTGGCCTCGCGGCGGTCGCGCGCGAGCTTCTCGAAGTTGTAGTCGTCGCTCTGCGCGCGGCAGCGGTAACGCCGGTGGCAGCCGCGGAAGCCCTGGCGGCAGACGTCGGTCGGCTGTACGCAGCTCCAGGAGGCGGGCCGGCCGGGCGCGACTACCGCGGGCTTCGCGTCGTCGCACACCGGAACGACCTCGCAGACCCAGTCGCCCGCGGGCTCGGCGATGCGGTCGCCCGAGCATACGCCGCGGTTCTGCACGTGCGCGCGGTGCAGGCGCGCGGTCACGGCGTCGAGTCGAACCCCGTCCAGGCAGAACGGCTCGCCGCTCATCTGGACGAACTCGTCCGCCGTCGCCGCCACGGGCAGCGAGAGCAGCAGCGCTAGCGCGGCCCGGCGCAGACGCTGAAGACCCGGCTAGTGCGCGATCTCGCGCAGGCCGCTGGCTTCCCACTCCTTCGAGAGCTGCTTCAACTTGCGGTTGAACTCTTCGGAATCATCATCGAAGGAGAGAATGATCTCGGTGGTGCGCGGGATGTCGTCGCCCGCGAGCAGGCCCCGGTAGCGGTTCAGGTTCGCCAGGATCGCCTCGGCGACCTTCAGCGCCCGCTTCTCGGTCTTGATCAGCGGCGACTGCAGCGTGTAGACGTTGTTGCGGCCCCACAGGCTCTCGTCGCGCACGATCGCGATCTCGCGGTAGATGCCGTGGATCGGGTCGAAGTTGTACTCGACCCGGACCTCCTTGAAGATGTCGGAGCTGCCGGTGTAGAAGCCGCGCTCCTTCTCGACCTTGCCGAGCTGGCGACAGCGCGGGCAGTAGAAGGTGTCGCCGTGATTGAGCAGGAACACGCCTTTGGCGTAGTCCTCGCACTCGGTGTTCTCGCAGTAGCCGACGCCCCGCTTCATCCGAGTCATCCCGTCCGACCTCCCGAGGTCTTCCACACGCGTCTCCTCACGCCCTCGCGTTGCTCGCTTGGCTGCCGGAGCGGCTCCTGCCGCACCGCTCGTTTTGCCCCAGGACTTCAGGCATCGCTCTAGGAATTTCCAGAAGTCCACACCGCTGCACTCCAACTTCCGTGCCAGTCGATCGCTGCCGGCGCGGATTCGGCGGAGCGCGCGCTCGTTTGCCCGGACGGGTTGCCGCTTCCCTGCGCTCCAGGGGCGGGCAACCGGGTTGCGACGGGTTAGCCCCGTGGCCTCCGAGAAGTGGAAGGCGAATGCCCTCGACTTGGTACGGGGGATTTGGGGGGTCCCCAGAAGACCGGGAGAGAGCGAGACCGCAGCCGCGACAGCAACCCGGGTGTATCCCGGCGGCCGTAAGCTTGTCAACCGGTTCGTGGCGGGGAGCTGGAAGCGGCGAGGCGAGCGGTGAGCTCGGCGCGGCGGCGCGCCAGCCAGACGGTGTACCCGGCGATGCTCCCGAGCACGATCAGGTAGGCGGCGGCCAGGAAGATCACGCCAGCGCGTCCTCCGCGCGCTCGACGCGCTCCTCGAGGCACGCCACGTCGATTCGCGACGCCAGCAGGTAGGCGAACACGACGAGGAATCCGAGGTATCCCACGCGCAGGACCAGACGCATCTCGTCGGGGAGGCCCGCTGTCTCGGGGTTCGACGGGTGCATGGCGGCCCCGCGCGCCAGCTCGACGGCATAGCGCACGAACGGGATCGCCGCGGTTCCCGCGATGCCGTACACCGAAGCGAAGCTTCGCGCCGCGTCGCTGCCCGGTGTGAACTGGCGCAGGAAGAGGTAGGCCACGTAGATGAACCAGAGCACCAGCGTAAGCGTGAGCCGCAGGTCCCACGCCCACCAGTGGCCCCAGACGGGCTTCGCCCAGAGCGGGCCCGTCACGAGCATGAGCGTCGTGAACAGCACCCCGACCTCCGCGCCGGCGAGCGCCAGCCGGTCGTAGCTCTCGCGCCGCGTCCACAGGAAGGCGCCGCCGCCGAGCGCCGTGAGCGCGAAGCCGAGGTAGGCCGGTGGCCAGAGCGGCACATGCACGTAGAAGATCTTCTGGACGATTCCCTGGACCTGCTCGAGCGGCGCGTAGAGCCAAACCAGCCCGAACCAGAGCGCGAGAGCGGCCAGGGCTGCCAGGCCGAGCCGATTCCGCGCGCGGACGAAGCGATCCTCCACTCAGTCCTCCAGCAGCTGCTCGAAGCTGAAGTAGGCGATCAGCGCGAACGCCCACGCGTACACGGCGAGTGTGCCCAACTCGAGCGGCGCCACCACCCGGCCGGCGAGCGCCTCGGCGGTCATGCGCGACGCGAGCACCAGCACCGGGAGCACGAGCGGGAACAAGAGCACCGGGAGCAGGAACTCGCGGAAGCGCGCCTGCGCCGAGAGCGCGGCGAGCAGCGTGCCGACGACCGCGAGGCCGAGCGCGCCGAGCGCGCCGACGGCGAGCACCGCGGGTGAGGCCGCGCTCCAGTCGACTTCGAGGAAGAGCCCCGAGAGCAGCGCGGTCCAGAGCTCGATCGCGCAGAGAGCGAGCCAGTTCGCCGCGGCTTTGCCGAGGAAGACCCAGCCGCGATCGACGGGAACGCCGGCCAGGAGCGCGAGCGCGCCCTCCTCCGTCTCGCAGCCGAACGAGCGCGCCAGACCGAGCAGGGCAGTGAAGAGGAACACCACCCAGAGCAGAACGGGGATCCAGCCGCGGAGCGCGGGCTCCCCCGTCGGCAGCGCGATCGACACCAGCACGATCACGAGCGCCGAGAACACCGCCATGTGTCCCAGCCGGTCGCGGCTGCGCCAGTCGAGCAGCAGGTCCTTGGCGAACACGGCGAGGGCGATGCGCGGGCCGCTCATGCGCCGCCGGCGGGCGAGCCCGCGGCGAGTCGTCCAGCGACCAGCCGCAGCTCGCCGTCGAAGACGCGCGCGCGCTCGCCGGGATCGTGCGCCGCGACCAGCGCCGTCGCCCCCGCGGTGCGCGCCTGCTCGAGCCGCCGGGTCAGGCGCGCGGCGGCGCCGGAGTCTAGGCCGTTCCAGGGCTCGTCGAGTAAGAGCAGCTCGGGCTGCGCCAGCAGCGCGCGCGCCAGTCCGGCACGGCGGCGATAGCCGAGAGACAGCTCGCGCGCGCGGCGGGTGGCCACGCTCGCGAGGTCGAACTCGTCGATCACCTCCGCAACGCGGGTCGCGGGAGCGCCGCACAGGCGCGCTGCGAACGCGAGATTCTCGGTCACGCGGAGCTCGCCGTAGAGCGCGCTCTCCTGTCCGACGTAGGCGACGCGCCCGCGCAGGACGGCCCGCGCCGCGCCGAGTGCGTCTTCGCCGAACAGGCTCAGCTCACCCCGCGTGGGACGCGTGAGACCGGCGAGGATCCGGAGCAGCGTCGTCTTCCCCGCGCCGTTCGGCCCCGACACGAGCAGCAGCGCGCCCTGCGGCACAGCCAGCGCGAGTCCAGCGAGCGCGCGCACGCGCCCGTAGCGCTTCTCGAGCCCCTCGGACTCGACCGCGTTCACAGCGGCTTGCCGCAGCCGGCGCAGAAGCGGTCGCCGGGCTGCGCCGCGCGGCCGCAGTCGCACAGGTCTGGGCCGCGACGGCTATCGCCGAGCGGCCTTCGCTCCCGCGCGGACGCGCTCGCTGCGCGCGCCTCCGGCGCTTGCGCGCCCTCCGTCGAGAGCGCGTCGAGAGCCTCCGAGCGCAGCGCGGCACGCAGGGCAGTGCGGTCCTCCGCCGACAGCTTGCCGGTCTCGAAGTCGTGCTCCAGATCGCGCAGCGCGACGAAGAGCGCGTCGCGTTCGGCGCTGCCGGCCGCGGCCTGCACGCTCTTTGCAGCGGACTCGGGCTCGTGGCCAAGCGGCCGCGCGACGAGCAGGAACAGCCCGCCCGCCAGCAGCGCGACGAGCGCCGCCTGCACCGGCGTCGGCAGCGGGCTGCGCGGCGGCAGCGGCGAGAGCGCGAGCGGGAGCGAGTCGCCGGCCTCGAGGTCGAACCCGACGTAGCGCAGGTAGATCTCGTCGTTCTCGCGCGTGGGTCGCGCGGGATGCAGCCGACCTGCGTCCACCGCCACACCGAAGTCGCGCACGCGCAGCTCGAGGGCGTCGACGGGATCCGGCAGCGGCAGCGCGGTGCGCAGCGCGTCGCCGGCGGCTTCGAGGTCGTACACCAGCCGCACCTCCTGCGCACCCGGCAGGAACGGGCCGCGCAGCGCGAGCGCGCCGTTCTCGACGCTGGCGCCCGGCGGCAGCGCCCCGAACGGCGAGCGCGGCTCGCCGTGTCCCGCGAACAGACCGACGCGCAGGGCGGGCGGAGCCTCGGGCGGGAGCGCGATCGCGCGCTCGCGCGGATTCTCGACGCCGACCACGACGCCGACGCGCCAGACGCCGGCCTCGCGCTCCACGAGTAGGTCGAGCGAGCGGAGCACGAGTCCCGTCGCATCCTCGCTGCGCTCGTAGATCGGGATCGCGACCTCGCGCGCGGCGTCGGTCTCGGTCTCGGGCACGATCGTCGTGCCGCCGCTGAAGCGAATGCCGCCGTAGTCCGCGAACACCACGAACGCGGCGCCGGCAGGGAGCTCCGCGAAGCGGAAGCGGCCCGAGGCGTCGGTCGTGCCCTCGCGCTGGAGCGTCTCGCCGTCGCGCTTCACGCCGAACAGCGCGAGCGGGAGGCGCGCGGCGGCCGCGGGGTTCTCGGCGTGCACCACGCGCGCCTCGAGCGTCACGGCTGCGAGCGCCTGCGGCGCGGCGAGCCAGAGGAGCGCCGCGCAGGCGACGCCCTCGCGTCTCACTGCTGGCGACCGGCGCGCTCCGGCAGCGGCCACAGCACCAGCGCGTTGCCGAGCACGAACACGAATCCGCCGAGCCAGACCCAGTTCACCAGCGGATTGCGATAGACCTTGAGCGCCGCGCTCTGGTCGGGCTCGATGCCCGCGACGATCACGTACAGGTCCTCGAGGAACGACGACGAGACCGCGGGCAGCGTCGCCGGCTGCTCCTGCTGGAAGTAGACGCGCTTCTCCGGCAGCAGCATCTCGACCGGCTCACCGTGGTGCGAGAGCGCGATGCGCGCGACCACGCCCGCGTAGTGCGGGTGCGAGATCGGGCGCGCCTGGCGGTACTCGAGCGTGTAGCCGTCGAGCTGCCAGCTCTCGCCCGGGTGCAATAGCTTGGTCTCCTCGACGTCGAAGGCCGACCCGGCGAAGCCGACGAACATCACCACTACGGCCAGGTGCACCACGTAGCCGCCGTAGCGGCGCTGGTTGCGGCGCACCAGCTCGAAGAACGCGCGCAGGCCGTTCTCACCGCGGCGCATACGCGCACGGATGCCGCGGCCGTACTCGAGCGCGATCGAGCCCGTGACGAAGGCGCACAGCGCCAGGAAGGCGATCGGGTAGAACTCGCGCATGCCGCCGCCGAGCAGCGCGACGACTGCGAGCGCGGACGCGCCTGCCGGCCACAGGAAGCTCTTGCGCAGATTCACCCAGGTTGCGCGCCGCCAGGCCACCAGCGGTCCGACACCGGTCAGGAACAGCAGGAACAGCGCGACGGGGCCCATGTAGCGCCGGAAGAACGGCGGACCGATCTGGATGCGCTCGCCGGTGATCGCCTCCGAGATCACGGGATAGAGCGTCCCGAAGAACACGATCGAGCACAGCCCGAGGAACGCCCAGTTGTTGAGCAGGAAGCTCGCCTCGCGCGAGAGCACCGAGTCGAGCTTCTGCGTGCTGCGCAGCAGTGGCACACGCCAGACGAGCAGTGCTGCGAAGACACCGGACACCGCGAGCACGTAGGCGAGGAACAGGTAGCCGAACCACGCGTCGGCCGTGAAGCTGTGCACCGACTGCACCAGACCGCTGCGCGTCAGGAACGTGCCGAAGATGCACAGCGCGTAGGTGAGCCCGATCAGCGCGAGGTTCCAGATCTTCAGCATGCCGCGCTTTTCCTGGATCATCACCGAGTGCAGGTACGCGGTGGCGACGAGAAAGGGCATGAACGACGCATTCTCGACCGGATCCCACGCCCAGTAGCCGCCCCAGCCGAGCACCTCGTAGGCCCAGCGCCCGCCGAGCATGATGCCGATGCCGAGGAAGAACCAGGCGGTGATCGTCCAGCGCCGCGTCGCGCGGAACCACTGCGTGCCGAGCTCGCCCGTGACCAGCGCCGCGAACGCGAACGCGAACGGCACGGCGAAGCCGGTGAAGCCCGTGTACAAGATCGGTGGGTGGATCAGCATCGCGGGGTGCTGCAGCAGCGGGTTCAGACCGCGTCCGTTCGAGAAGCGCGCCTCCGGCGGCAGCGGGCTGAACGGGTTAGTGACGAACGCGACGAGCGCGGTGAAGAACGCGACGTTCGCGAGCAAGCTGACGATCACCCAGGGCACGAGCACGCGGTTGCGCGCGCGGTTCTGGAACACCGCGAGCGCGGCGAACGCCGAGAGCATCCAGCCCCAGAGCAAGAGCGACCCCGCCTGACCGCCCCAGAGCGCCGGGATCTTGAAGCCCCACGGCTGCTCGCGGCTCGACACCTGCGCCACGAAGGCCAGATCGAAGCGGTCGCCGAGCAGCGCGATCTCGACGCCCAGCATCGCGAGCGTGAGCAGCGCGAACACCGCGTACACCGCGCGCTCGGCGCTGCGCACCCAGTCCGGACGCCCGCGCAGCCCGCCGAACACTGCGGCCCCGATGCCCCAGGCGGTGAAGAAGAGCGCCAGAAACAGCGCGTACGCGCCGAGCTCCACCATCGAGCTACAGCTTCGGGCGCTTGGCGCCCGCTTCGGCCTCGTACTTCGACGGGCACTTCGCCAGGACCTGCGTGGCCGCGAAGCGCACGCCATCGTGGTGCCCTTCGACGACGACCTCCGCGCCGTCCGCGAACAGGTCGGGCAGCTCGATGCCGAGCAGCCGCACCGGGAGCTGGCCGCCCGCCGTGTCGCGGATCACGAAGTCCACGTGGCCCGCGGGCAGGTCCTTTGCGATCGAGCCCTCGAGCACGAAGCCGTGTACGCGTGACGCGCGCCCGGGATCGCTGGCGGCCGCGTACTCCGCGACGCTCGTGTAGTACGCAAACGTGCCTTCGCCGCCGCCGCCGAGCGCGAGCAGCAGTGCGATGCCCGCGAACACGGTGAGCGCACCGATGGCGATTTGCAGCCCCTTGCTCATTCCCGCTCCGAAGTGCCGGGACGATAGCGGAAGAGCGACCCCAAACCATGAAGGTGCGGATCACACTTCGCGGAGCTTCCCCCGCTCCAGGCGGAAGCGTCTCGGCGGCGGCCCGTGCGGCGTTGCGGCGCCGTCCGCCCCGATCTCGAGCGCGGCGCGCGAGGGAATGCCGAAGGCTTCGACGACGGCGTCGGGCTCCTCTGCGGCCCACGCCCCGAGCAGCGCGCGCAGCTCCTGCCAGTCGCTGGCTTCGTCGTGCACGTCGACCGCGACATCGAGGGCCCCGAGGCAGCGGAAGCGCTTCGGCCGCGCGAGCGTCGGATCGTCCTCCGGGAAGCGCACCCAGTACGAGGTGAGCCCGATCGCGCCGGCCGAGACGCCGATCAGCAGCGCGCCGTCGCGATGGCGCGCGCGCACGACCTCGTCGAGTCCGCCGCCGAGCAGCCGATCCGCGAACAGCGCGACGTCCCCGCCCCCCGCGTAGATCACGTCGGCGCCGGCCAGGATGCGCCGCGCCTCGTCGCTCTCGCCCGCGGTACCGGCGCGCGCGTGCAGCACCTGCGCGCCGTAGCGCTTGCCGAGCGCGGCCGCGATCGAGCGGTACCAGCGCGGCTGCTCGCCGTTCGCGGCGCCCAGATAGGCGACCACGGGCGAGCGGCGTGTCACGAGCGCGAACGCGCGGTCGTGAAAGGCGTCTCCCGCCGAGCCGTGCGCGATCAGCATGGCCGGACCCACGACCCAGACCTTAGACTCCGTTCGTGATCTTGGAAGCCCGAGGGGTCCTGCCGCCGCCGCGACACCCGCCCGAGCACTGGGCCCGACTCGCGGACGAGGCCGCGCGCATGCTCGCGGAGGTGCCGTTGTACGCGGGTCGCCCGGGGCTGCCGTCGAGCGCCGACCCCGAGGAGCTCTCCGCGTGGCTGGCGTCGCTGCCCGCGGTCGGGAAGCCCGAGCTGCGGCGCGGCTTCCCGCGCTCGCTGGTGCGCCGCTCGTGCGATCTCAAGCGGGCGCTCGCGGCCGGAGAGGTCGAGATCCTCGCCACGTCCGGCACCACCGAGAACCGCCTGCAGGTGCTCTGGGAGGGGAGCTGGTGGGATCCGCAGGAGCGCGAGGCGATGCGCCTGAACGCCAGCGTCGCCGCGGCGCTCGCGCGACCCGGCTTCCGCGAGGCGGTGCTCTGCACGCCCGTGTGCGGCGGCGCCACCTGCCACGTCGGGACACTCTCGCCCGCGGAGCGCACGATCGACGGCATGTTGTTCCTGAACCAGCAGCCGGATCCGACGCACTGGCCGACGTCGGAGCTCGATCGCATGCTCGGCGAGTGGAACGACCTGGCGCCGGACGGCGTCGAGGCGGACCCCGCCTATCTGGCCGCGCTGTGCCGCCACGCCGTGCGCACGCGGCAGACGCTCCACACGCCGGCGTACGTGGCGCTCACCTACGAGCAGATCACGCGCGCGCATCGCCGCGCGATCGCCGCCGCGATCGACGCGCCGTGCTTCAGCCTGTACGGCGCCACCGAGGCCGGCGTGCTGTTCATGGAGTGCAGCGCCGGCCGGCTGCACCACAACGCGCGCCACTCGCACATCGAGCTCGAGGATTGCGGCGGAGGGATCGCGCGCCTGCTGGTGACGACGCTCGGGCGCACGTGGACGCCGCTCCTGCGCTACGCGATCGGTGACCTGGTGCAGGTCGCTCCCGGCGGCCCGTGCCCGTGCGGCCGCGCCGAGGACGGCTACCTGCTCGCGCGCATCGAGGGACGCGGCAGCGACGCGATCGACGTCGCGTGCGACGGGCGCCAGGCACTCGCCACCCCGGCCATGCTCGACGACGCGCTCGACGCGGCCGAGCCCGAGATCGAGTCCTGGCAGCTCGCGCGCGGCGCGTCCGGCCCCTGGACGCTTCACGTCGTCGGCGCGTCCGGTGAGCGCGGCGCGCGGGCGCTCGGGGAGCGCTTCGGTCTGGGTCCGGTGCGCGCGCAGCGCGAGGCCGCTCTCCCGGTAGAGGGCTCGGGCAAGTACCGCCTGGTCCGGACGGCCGCGTGAATCCCTGCAAGGCGGACTTCCCGCTGCTCGCCCGCACGCTCGATGGCGCGCCGATCACCTACCTGGACAGCGCGTCCACCACACCGCGGCCGCGCGCGGTGATCGAAGCGGTCACCCGCTACTACACCGAGATCGGCGCCAACGTACACCGCGGCGTGCACCCGCTCGGCGAGCAGGCAACCGAGGCCTATGAGCGCGCGCGCCACGCGGTGGCGTCGCTGATCAACGCGCAGCCGTCCGAGATCGTGTTCACGCGCAACGCCACCGAGTCGCTGAACCTGGTGGCGCACGCGCTCCGCCTCGCTCCCGACGACGAGGTCGTGCTGCCCGCGTCCGAGCACCACTCGAACTCCCTGCCGTGGCGCCAGCATGCGCGCGCGGTGGCGGTGGACATCGACGACGAGGCGGTGCCGCGCTGGGAGCAGCTCCGCGAGCGGCTCTCGCCGCGCACGCGCCTCGTCACGCTCGCGCACGTCTCCAACGTGACCGGCGTGGTCGCGCCGCTCGAGGAGTGGATCGCCACCGCGCACGCGGCCGGCGTGCCGGTCATGGTCGACGCCGCGCAGTCGATCTCGCACCTGCCGATCGACGTGCGCTCGCTCGACTGCGACTTCCTCGCCTTCAGCGGGCACAAGCTCTTCGGGCCGTCGGGCGTCGGCGTGCTCTATGCGCGGCGCGATCGCATGGAGGAGCTCGACCTGCACCTGGTGGGCGGCGGCATGGTCGAGTACCACGACGACGAGCGCTTCGAGCCGCGCCCGGCGCCGTTCCGCTTCGAGGCGGGCACGCCGGCGATCGAGGGCGCGATCGGCCTCGGCGCGGCGATCGAGTGGGTGCGCGAGAAGAAGCTCTCCGAGATCGCCGCGCATTCACGCAGGCTGGGCGCGCTGCTCGTGGAGGGGCTCGCGTCGCTGCCGGGCGCGCGGGTTCTCGGCGCGAGCGTACCGGTCGAGCGGCGCGTAGCCATCTGCACGCTGTCTCTTCCGGTGCCGTCGATGGACCAGACGAGCCTCGCGCGCTGGCTCGCCGACGCCCACGGCATCCTGGTCTCCGGCGGCTACCACTGCGCGCACATCCTGCACCACCGGATGCGCCTGGACGGCACGCTCCGCGCCAGCGCGCACCTCTTCAACGACGAAGCCGACGTCGAGAAGCTGGTGGTGGCGCTCCGGGAGCTCGTGTAACGCTCGCCCCCGACCGTCTTACGCCCTGATTCGGGCGCGCACCCCGCTGACGAAGAGATCGAGATCGCCGAGCCGCCGCTCCACGACGTCGCGAACTACGCCGACGTCCACGCGCGCATAGCCGTGGACGAGCACGTTGCGGAAGCCGGCCATGTCGCGCAGGCGCGCGGCGAGGTCCGTGGCGATCCAGCCGTTTGCTGCGAGGCGCTCGAACAGCTCCCGGTTGTTCCGCGGCTCGCCGAGACGCTCGTCGGAGACGATGTGCGACGCCACGTCGAGGGCGGCTTGGATCGCGAGCTGGAGCGTGTGCTCGACGAAGCGCCGCTCGCGCACGTCGGTCTCCAGCTCAGAGGGCCGCGCCAGCTCGCGAAGCTCGCGCAGGTAGGTCTCGATCGCGGCGAGCTTGCCGGCGACCAGCTCCGCGTCGGTCACGTGGCAGGTCCCTCTAGCCGGCGATAGCGCAGCAGGATCGGGAGCAGATCGAAGTACTCCGACCGCGCGCGCACTTCGAACCGGATGCGAGCCGAGCGGTCGCGCTCGAGCAGGAGCCGGCCGTCCCGCAGCACGCGATGCACCAGATCGACCGGGGCGTCGTTCAGCAGGACGACCTGCACGATCCTACCGAGCGCGCGCTCGAGCTCCGCCTCGAGTCGGAACGGCCGCGCTTCGAGTGTGCTGGGGGGGTCCGATGCGTAGAGGACCGCGACGTCCACGTCGCTGTCCTTGCCCGCGGTCCCGCGCGCCACGCTGCCGAAGAGGTATGCGGCGGCGATCGGCTCCGGCGCGCGCTCGAGCACGACGGTCAGACTGCGCTCGATCTCGTCCGTTGGCACGCGCGCAAGGTATCGGAGACGGCCCGGGCGGGCGACGGCCTCGCGCCGATCGTTTCAGCGTCTACGCTTCCGCGCCGTGAACGTGGAGCTCACGCACACGGCTGCCGACCCTTCCGGCTTTCCGACCGACGGATTGCCGGAGGTCGCCTTCCTCGGGCGCTCCAACGTCGGCAAGTCGAGCTTCCTGAACGCGCTGGTGGGCCGGCGCTCGATCGCGCGCACCAGCGGAACACCCGGCAAGACGCGCCTCGTGCACTTCTATTGCGTCGAGAGCGCCTGCTATCTGGTCGACCTTCCCGGCTACGGCTACGCCGCCGTGTCCAAGGCCGAGCAGCGCACCTGGCGCCCGCGCGTCGAGTCCTACCTGCGTGGCAGCCGCCGCTCGATCGTGGGCGCGCTGCTGCTCGTCGACGTCCGCCGCGACCTCCAGGACGAGGAGCGCGACCTCCTCGCCTGGCTCGCACGCGAGCAGATCCCCGCCAACCTCGTCCTGACCAAGTCCGACAAGCTCAAGCCCGGCGAAGCCGCTGCGAGCCTGCGCGCGCTAGCCGCCGAGATCGGCGTCGCCCCCGAGCGCCTGGCCCTGACCTCGAGCAAGACCCGTCGCGGCCTCGAGACGGTCGCGAAGTGGATTCACGCCTGGACCGGGGTCGAACTCCGATCCGCCGATGGCCGGCCGCTCAGTTCCCGCGCGTCTTGACCACGTCGCCCTTCACGGACCAGCCGCTCTGTCCGTAGATGTACGGGATGTACCAGCTCCAGGAATACACGACAGCGTCGGTCATGACGTCTCCGCCCCCCTTCTCGAGCGCGTCGTCGAGCGCGCCCTCGAGGGTGGGCGGGCCGCCGGTTGGGATGAAGATGATGATGTGGCTGACGTCTCGTCCCTCGACGCCCTTGACGCGCTCGGCCTGCCCGACGCGGAAGTTCGACGTGTTCACGAGCTTGTTCGAGATCACAGCGAAGTCGCCTTGCCGTACGGCGCAGGCGGTCGTCAGCAGGGCGAGCAGCGCTGAGAGTAGTGGGGGGACGATGGGACGGGTCATGGTGCTGCGCTCCTTGTCTTGGCGACGGTGCCACGCACACAGCCGCCCGAGACGCACCACGGGCGATCCGTCTGTGCGCTTGGATTGACAGCACTCCAATTTCGCCGAAATTGGAGCCTGTGCAGATCGTGCCGCGCCTCGTCGAACCTCTCCTGCGCCAGACCCTCGCGCGCGGGCGATCCGTGCTGCTGCTCGGTCCCCGCCAGACCGGAAAGACCACGCTCTTGGAGCGACTCGCACCCGACCTGTCGCTGAACCTGCTGCGGCCGGAGGTGCGCCAGCGCTACGAGCGCGCGCCGGAGCTGCTCGGAGCGGAAGTTGAGGCGCTGGCGGCACGGGTGCGCGGCCGGCGGCCCCTGGTCGCCCTCGACGAGGTGCAGCGCGTGCCCGAGCTGGTGAACGTCGTGCAGGATCTCATCGATCGGCGGCTCGCCCGGTTCGTGCTCACGGGATCGTCGGCGCGGAAGCTCCGCCGCGGGCCAGGGGTCAACCTGCTTCCCGGCCGCCTGCTGCCGCTCCGGCTGGATCCACTGTCGCTCGCCGAGCGCGTGCCGTCGTCTATCGAGGACGCGCTCGTGTACGGAAGCCTGCCGGCGATCGCGCTGGGCTCGGTCGACGCCGATCGCGAAGCCGATCTGCGCGCGTACACCACGCTCTACCTGGAAGAGGAGGTCCGGGCCGAGGCCCTCGTGAGAAGCCTGGGAGCGTTCTCGCGCTTCCTGCGCCTCGCCGCGCTCGAGGCTGGCCAGATCAGCCACTTCCGCGGCATCGCCCAGGAGCTCGGGATCGCGCACACCACGGTGGCGGGCTACTACGAGATCCTCGAGGACTGCTTGATCGCCGAACGGATCGAGCCGCTCTCCGAGAGCCGTACGCGCAAGAAGCTCACCCGGTCGCCGCGCTTTCTGTTCTTCGATCTCGGCGTGTGCCGGGCGGCGGCCGAGGAAGGGCCTCGTCCCTCCGCGCGCGTGCTAGGCGCGCTCTTCGAGCAGTTCGTCGGTCTCGAGCTGCTCCGGGCGATCCGGCAGTCCGCGGACAATCTGCGACTCCACTTCTGGCGAGACCCCGACGGGCCGGAGGTCGACTGGATCGTCGCCGGCGGCGGCCGCCTTCTGCCTGTCGAGGTGAAGTGGACCGACGCGCCCGGCGCCCGAGATGCGCGTCACCTCGAGACGTTCCTGTCCGAACATCCGAAGGCGAGGGAGGGCGTGATCGTCTGTCGCACGCCGCGGCCATTCAAGATCGCGACGAAGATCACCGCGCTCCCGTGGCAGGGGATCCCCGACCTCGTGGCGGGCATGCGGTGAGCTGCCGTTCCGCGCATTCCCCTGTGCTAGGGTCGCGCTCGATGGCGATTCCGGTGCGCGGCGCCACGACAGGGGCCGATCGCGTGCAGCTGGAGCTGCTGCGGAGGGCCGACAGCGCGCGGCGCTTCCAGCTCGCGCGCTCACTCAGTGAGAGCGCGATCTCGCTCGCGCGCGCCGCGATGCGACGCCGCCGGCCGGATCTTCCCGAGCGCGAGATCCTGCTCTGGTTCGTCGAGACGCACTACGGGGGAGAGCTCGCTCGCGCGGTGCGGCGGTACCTGCAGCGCAGCGCCGCGTGAACACGCCCGACATCGTCGCTGCGCTCGCGCCGATCGTGGAGATCTTCGAGCGCTTGGCGATCCCGTACAGCGTCGCGGGCTCGGTCGCCAGCAGCGCGCACGGTGTCGCGCGCGCCACGCTCGACGTCGATTTGGTGGCTGACCTTCGCTCGGAGCACGTCGATCCTCTCGTCGCGGCGATCTCCGGCGACTACTACGTCGATCGCGCCGCGGCTCTCGACGCCATCGCGCGGCGCGCGATGTTCAACGTCGTCCACCTCGCGACCATGCTGAAGGTCGACATCTATGTGCTGACGTCGCGGAGCTTCGACCGGGAGTCGTTTCGGCGGCGAGGTCAGGCGCTTCTCGACGATCGCGAGGGCGCGCGCCTCTATTCGCTCGATACGCCCGAGGACACGATCCTCCACAAGCTGGAGTGGTATCGGGCAGGGGGCGAGGTCTCGGAACGCCAGTGGAGCGACGTGATCGGCGTTCTCCAGGTCCAGCTCGGCGCGCTCGATCTCGGCTACCTCGCGCGGTGGGCCGGGGAGCTCGGAGTCGCGGATCTGCTCGAACGCGCGCTCGCCGCGGTCCGCCGGAACGACTGAGCTACCGGAACAGGTCGCGGGTGGGGTCACGGATCAGGGGTTTCAGGCCGCCGGTGCCTTCGGGGGTGAGGCCCTCGATCCAGACTGCCGGGACGGCGGCGTCCTTCTCCATCAGCAGGCCCGCGGCGGCGGCGAGCTGGTCGGCGGTTGCCATGATCGTGACCTGGAGCGGGCGGCCGCGCAGGTCGGTGCCGCCGGTGGTGTAGTCGCGGAGCGGAGCGAGGCCGGCGACGCCGATCGCCACGTCGACCAGGCCCTCGCGCCACGGGCGGCCGAAGGTGTCGCTGACGATCACACCGCGGCCCGGTCCGAGGGCGGCGAGGATCTTCTCGGCGCTCGCGTCGGGATCGACGGGGAGAAGCACGGCCATGTCGTCGCCCGGCGCGTTCGAGAGATCGACGCCGGAGTTGGCGCAGATCAGGCCGTGGTGCGTCTCGGTGATCAGCACGCCCGGCACCTGGCGCAGCACGCGGCGCGACTCGCGCAGGATCACCTCGATCTGGCGCGGGTCCTTCTGCACCAGCTCGGCGACCTCGAGCGCGCGCGGCGACGGCGTGACGTCGGCCAGGCGCACCACGCGGCCCTCCGCCTTGGACACGATCTTCTGCGCGACGACCAGTACCCCGGGACCCGGCGGCACCCGCGCTGCGAGCAGTGCGCCGAGATCGTCGCCCGCGTTGATCTCCGGCAGCCCCGCGATCGCCCGCAAGCGCAGCTCGGGAATCATCGCGCCAGCCTGCGGAGCACGTCGAGCGTGCGGCACGCCGCGCCGGACGCGAGCAGCCGCGCGGCGTCCTCCGGCGTGTCGAGATCCTGGCGCGCGATCTCCGCCACTGGCTCCGGTGGCGTGGGATCGAGCCCGCGCGCGCGCGCCTCTTCTAGGTGCAGGGCAGCGCTCCCGGGACCGAAGCGCAGCGGGATCACCTGCGGCGGGTGACGGAAGAGCAGGGCGGTCCCGCCGTCCGGCGACGCGACCACGACCACGCCCTGGCGCGCGCCCGCCTCGATCACGCGGTCCACGTCGTCGCCCCGCAGCAGAGGCACGTCGCCGAGCGCGATCAGCACCGCGTCGCAGCCCTCGGCGGCGAGCGCGCGCGTGGCGTCGTCGAGGACGGCGTTCAAGCCGGGATCGGGATCGCGTACGCGCGCCTCCGCGCCGCTCCCGACCGCGAGCGCCGCCACGTCGGGATCGTCGGTCAGCACCACCACGCGCTCGATCCGCTTCGCCGCGCCGAGGGCCGCGAGCACGTCGGCCAGCAGCGCGCGCACGATCTCCACGACCTCGGCGTCGGCATAGCGCGTCCGCAGCCGCGACTTGGCGCGCGTGAAGCGCTTGAACGGCACGAGCGCGGCGACCCTCACGCGTGCGCTCCCGCCAGCTCGAGCGCGGCCGCCGCGAGCCGCGCCGCGATCTCCGCGTCGCGCATCAGCGTCTCCTCCACGCGCACCGCGTAGCCGAGCGCCTCGATCTCGCGCGCCAGCGCCTTGTCCGCGTGGTCGATCAGCATCCCGCGCGCGATCGGCTGGTACATGCGCGCGACGCCGAGCGCCGAGACCTCGACGCCGATCCCGCGCAGCAGCTTGTCCGCGGGCCCCTTCACCGGCTGGCCACCGATCAGCGGGCTGACCGCCACCGCACAGTGTCGCTTGCGCAGCGCCGCCTCGATCGCCGGCACCGCCCGGATCGTCCCGATCGAGACCACCGGGTTGCTCGGGCAGATCAGGATCGCCTCCGCCGATGCGATCGCCTCGAGCACGCCGGGCGCCGGCCGCGCGGCGGCTGCACACGACAGGTCCACGCGCTCCACGTCGTCAGGCGAGCCGTCGCGCACCAGGTACTCCTCGAAGTCGGTCACCACGCCGCCGCGCCGCACCACGCGCGTGGGCGCCGGGTCCTCGGTCATCGGCAAGAGCTCGACCTCGAGCCCGAAGGCAGTGGCGATCTCGCGCGTCACCTCGCCGAGCGGAGCGCCATCGCGCAGGCGCGCGCTGCGGTGCACGTGCGTGGCCAGGTCGCGGTCGCCGAGCGCGAACCAGACGTCGCGCCGCAGCCGCTTGAGCTGCTCCAGGAACGCGAAGCTGTCGCCCTCGAAGCCCCAGCCCGTGTCGCGCCGCACGTTGCCGGTGAGCGTGTAGGTGACGATGTCGAGGTCGGGGCAGACGCGCAGTCCGAAGAAGTCACGGTCGTCGCCGGTGTTGACCACGACCGTGACGTCGCGCGGCGGCACCACGCGGACCAGGCCCGACAGGAAGCGCGCGGCGCCGACGCCGCCCGCGAGCGCGACCACGCGGCGCGCAGCCATCGGCTACGGCGTCGACTCTCTGCGCAGACCCTCGAGCTCGGCCTGCTTGCGCGCCAGGCGCTCGCCGGTCTCGCGCAGCTCGGCGTTGCTGGCGAGCTGCTCGCCCGCGGCGCCCGGCTCGGCAAGGAGCTGCTTGATGCGCTCGCGGTCCGCTGCGATCTGCTGCTTCACGCTCGCGATCTCGGGGCTGTCGCCCGGCTCGATCCCGGCGTCAACCGGGGGCAGCGGCAGGGGCTCGTCGGGGGGGATCGGCGCGGCGGTCTCCACCGGCGGCTGGATCGCCGTGGCGGCGGGCGCCGGCGCAGGCTCCGGCTCGCGCACGCCGGGCGAGGTCGGCGGCGTTGGAGCCGCGACCGGCGCGGCGTCGCGGATCTGCCCGCGCAGGTGCGCGGGGACCTGGTCCTTGTCGAGCGTGTAGTGGGTCACGCCGTGCTCGTCGACCCACATGTAGACCTCGGCGCGGGCGAAGGGAGCGGCGAGCCAGAAGCCGCTCGCCAGCAAGAGAGCTGCCAGCCACAGGTCACGCATGCGCCGCGATTCTATCCAACCGAGCCGGTCGCCGGCGCGTGGCCGGGAGTGCGCGAAGCTCGCCATCGCGTTCACTGCCCGCCCGAGCCTCCGCGCCCTTGCATCGCTTTCTCGGTGCGAACGGCGGCACGGCCGTTGCTCCTCGCGGGCGCATGCTGCGGCTCGGACTCGTCTGGCTCTCGCTCGGTCTCCCGGTCTGGCTCGCCGGCGCGCCGCCGGGCACGCCGACCGCGCTCGTGGAGTTCGCGGGCAAGCCGCTGATCGGCACCGAGCGCGGGCTCTACACCTGGGACGGGGTCGCCTGGTCTCTGGCGCTCTCGCGGGGCGGCGTGCGCGACCTCGCCGTCGGACCGCGCGGCGCGCTCGTGGCGACTGCCCGCGGGCTCTACGAGTGGGCGGTGGCAGAGGCGACGCCTCGCTTCGTCGCGCTCGGCGCAGGCGCGCGCGTGCGGGGCGTCGCGGTCGCGGACGACGGCGCCGAGTGGGTCGCCACCGAGGTCGGCGCGTTCGAGCGAGTCGCGGGGCGCACCGAGTTCGAGCGCGACGCGAGCCTGCCCCCGATCGACGTGGTCGCGATTCGCGCCGTTGCCGGGGAGGTCTGGGCTGCCACCCGCGCCGCGCTCTGGGTCCGGCGCGGCGGGGGCGGGTTCGAGCCGGCGCTGCGGGGTCTGGCCGAGGGCTGGTGGGAGCTTTGCGGCGCCGCGCGCCAGGCCGAGACGACGCTTCTGTGTGTACCCGAGGGCCTGTGGCGGATCGGCGCCGGCGAGCCGAAGCGGGAGCAGCCCGCGCTCGGGGCGCTGCGGCGTCTTGCCCAGGGCCCCGGCGGGTCGTGGCTCGCGACCGAGCGCGGCGTCTTCGCGCTCGCGGCCGATACGGCGAAGGTAGAGCGCGCACCGCTCGAGGGTGGCGCATTCGCCGTCGCGTCCGGCGCCGACGCTGTCTGGGTCGCGAGCGCGACCGGCGTCGCGCGGCTGCCACTGCGCTCGGCAGCCGCGGCGGGAGTGCCGACGCGCGAGCTGCCGCTCCGAAGCTCGCACGGACGCTCGCCCGACGTGGGCGCCGTACAGCAGGCGGCGCTCGACTATCTGGAGCTCTCGCCGCGCTGGATCGCAGGCGTCGAGGCGCGCGCCCATCGCGCAGCGCTCTGGCCGCGTCTGGTCGCGGGCTTCGGAGTCGATCGCGCGAGCAGCCGCAGCGACGACTTCGACCAGGCCGTGAACTCGGGAGACCTGTTCCAGCTATTCGACCGCAACCACGCGCGCGACGGGAGCGCGGAGATGTCGCTCGACTTCGTCTGGGAACTCGAGGGCCTGGCCGCGCCCGAGCGCGCGATCGCGGTCTCGCGCGAGCGCCGCGAGCTCGTCGAGCTGCGCGATCAGGTGCTCGAGCGCGTGAACCGGATGTACTTCGAGCGGCTGCGGGTCCTCGAACGCCGCGCCGCCCTGGCGCCGGAGGCGCACGCCGAGCGCCGCGAGCTCGACCTGCGCGTGCGCGAGCTCGCTGCCGGGCTCGACGCGTGGACCGGCGGCGCCTTCACGCGCCTGCTCGACCTCTCACCCCAAACCCATGGGAGACCGGAACGATGAATCACCTGCACGCCTGCACCGCGCTCGGCGCTCTGGCGGGCCTCGCCGCCGCCCCGGCGCTTGCCGCCTCCGTGAACCTTTCGGAGCTGCTCTACGACGCCGCGAGCACCGATGACGGACGCCTGTTCGTCGAGCTCTGGGGACCCGCGGGAACCTTGCTCGAAGGCTGGACCATCGAAGGCGTGAACGGCGCCGACGGCGTCGCCGGCCCGATCGTCGCGCTCTCGGGCGCCATTCCCGCTGACGGCTTCTTCGTCCTGGCCGACGCCACCAGCGCCGGCGCGACCGAGATCCCGGACGCCGATCTGCTCGCCAATTTCGACTTTCAGAACGGACCGGACTCGGTCGTGCTGCGCGGGCCGGGCGGCCAGATCGTGGACGGTCTCGGCTACGGCGTGTTCGCGCCCGGGGAGTTCTTCGCGGGCGAGGGCTCGGCGGCGCCCGACCCCGCGGCCGGCTTCTCGCTCGCGCGCGTGTTCGCGAACGTGGACACCAACGACAACCTGGCGGACTTCGTCGCGCTGGCGGCGCCGACGCCGGGCACCGCGCCCCTGGCGGTGGTGCCCGAGCCCGGCGCCGCGCCGCTCGTCGCGCTCGGGCTCGCGTGCACCGCGATCCTGCGGCGGCGGCGCCGTTCCGAGACCCCCCGGACGCGCCTCTTGTAGAGGCCGTCCCCCTCCCGGGTGGCGCGGGCGCGATACCGAGCGACGCGCGTCCCGCGCCACCCCTAACATGTGCGTTCAGGAGGTCACGCAGCTCACGCGCGCGATGATGCTCACGGGCGTGCTCGGGCTGGGCGTGGCCGCGCCGAGCTACCGCGGGTCGCTCAGGGTCTCGCTCACGAGCGACCCGCGCCTGCTCCCGGACGTCGAGCGGCTGCGCGACTACGTCGCCGACGTCTTCCGCGAGCTGCTGCCGGAAGCCAGCGCGCGCTCGACCACGTTCACGAAGTCGTAGGGTCCGAGCACCGCGTACTGGGAAATCACGCGGCCCCCCATCGTCTCGATCTCCTTGTTGACCTCCGCCAGGCGCTGCGGCCGCTCCTTCAGCGTCTTGCGCCCCTCGTCCGTCAGCTTGGAGAGCATGATGAAGCTGGCCATGCGCACCTCCCGGGCCAACGCCCAGCATACGCTCAACCCACCGCAACGGCGGACCGATAGGCGGCGGGGAAGCTCCGTCCGCAATGGACGGGCGGGGGAGCGGTGGCCGGCGGCTTCAACACCAACGTGCGCTACCGGGAACGCGTCTTCCACGTGCAGACGGAGGACAGCGGCCCGCAGCACCCCCATGTGATCACGCTGCTTTACGAGGCAGGGGCAATCCTCTACTCGAAGAAGACCAGCTACGCCGACCGCAAGGGCGGCGACGCCGAGGCCAGCGTGCGCGAGCTGATGGAGCATCAGCACCGCGACATGGTCAAAGGGCTCAAGTCCGGTGTGCTCGATGAGGCGATCGGGTTGAAGGCCGTGACCGAGAAGCCCCGCGACGCCCGGCGCACCTCCGAGGTGATCGAGTTCGGGCAGGGCATCCTGACCGCTCGCCCCCTCGACGAGGTGGTGCTGGCCCACGTAGCCTCCCCGTAACCCTGCGGCGCGCTCGCGGCCGGGCGAGCCCGCACGGGGAAGTCGCCGATGATCCAGATGTATCACGTCGAGAAGCGCTACGACGCGGGGAGCGTCGCGCTGCGAGACGTCTCGCTCTCGCTCGAGCGCGGCGAGTTCGCGTTTCTGACCGGGCCGAGCGGCGCCGGCAAGACCACGCTGCTGCGGCTGCTGTTCTGCGCCGAGCGCGCGACCTCCGGCCAGATCATCGTCGCCGGTCGCAACGTGTCGCGGCTGCGACCTTCGGCGATTCCCGAGATGCGCCGGCGCATCGGCGTGATCTTCCAGGACTTCAAGCTGCTCGGCGATCGCTCGGTCTACGAGAACGTGGCGATCGCGCTCGAGATCGCCGGCGCGCCGCGCCGCGAGATCCGTGCGCGGAGCTGGAGCATCCTGAAGCGGCTGGGCCTCGGGCACCGGCTCGACCATCTGCCCAAGGCGATCTCCGGCGGCGAGCAGCAGCGCGTGGCGATCGCGCGCGCGCTCGTGACCGAGCCGCCGCTCCTGCTCGCGGACGAGCCCACCGGCAACCTCGATCCCGATCTCGCGCTCGACATCATGGACATCGTCGCCGACGCCCACGCGCGCGGCACGACCGTGCTCGTGGCCACGCACGATCGCATGCTGCTCGACCGCTACCGCCACCGCCGCATCGTGCTCGAGGGTGGCCGCATGACGGCGGACAAGCCGGCGGAGACCTGGTCCGCGGCGGCGCGCATCCGGGACGCGCGCGCGTGATCTCTGCACGCGCCGCACGCCGGCTCTGGACTGCGCTGCGCTCGGGGATTCGCGGCGTGCGCGCCACGCCCTGGGTGTTCGCGATCTCGGTCGGGACGATGTCGGCGGGGTTGCTCTTGCTCGCGGCGTACCTGCTCGTGGTGCACAACATGCGCGGCGCGCTGGACCGCTTCGGCAGCGAGCTGCGACTCGTGGCGTTCCTGCCGGCCGACGGACAGCGCGCTGAGCTCGAAGCCGCGCTGCGCGCGCTCGATGGCGTCTCCGGCGTCACCTGGGTCGGCCCCGATCAGGCTCTCGAGCGCCTGCGCGCGGACCTCGGCAGCGACGCCGACGTGCTGGAAGGCATGCCGCGCAACCCGCTCCCCGCCTCGTTCGAGATCGACGTGGTGCCGGCCCAGCGCACGCCCGAGCGCCTGCGCGCGTTGGCTTCGCGCGTGCGGGCCGTGCCCGGGGTCGAGGACGTGCGCTGGGGCGAAGACTGGGCCGCGGGCTACGCGCGTCTGCTCGGCGCGGCGGAGTGGATCGGCGCCGGGCTCGGCGCGTTCCTCTTGCTCGTGCTCGGCGCGATCGTGGCGGGCACGGTGCGTCTGGCCGTGCGCGCGCGCTCCGACGAGATCGAGATCCAGCGCCTGGTCGGCGCAGGCGGCCTGTTCGTGCGGCTGCCGTTCTACCTGGAGGGAGCGCTGCAAGGCGGCCTGGCCGCGGGCGTCGCGCTGGGTGCCTTGTTCGCGGTCTACCGCGTCGGGCTGCCGTGGCTCCAGGAGCCGCTCGCCTTTCTGCTCGGGCGCTCGCAGCTCGCGTTCTTCGGAGCGCTCGAGATCGTGGGGATCGTGGCCGTCGCGGTGGCGCTGGGCGCGGCCGGCGCGGTCGCGTCGCTGGTGACGCTCGAGGAGCGCACATGAGGCGCGCGCTCGCGCTCATCACACTCGCGCTGGTCGGAGCAGATACGCCGGCTCCGACCGCGGCGCCCCATCGCTCCGAGCGCCTGGCCCACATCCGTGCGGAGATCGAGGCGCGCGAGGAGACGGCGCGCGAGCTGGCCGGGCGTGCAGAGGGGGTGCTCGGCGAGCTGGAGGGCATCGATCGCCAGCTCGCGGAGGTGCGCGCGAGCGCGCGGCGGCTGCGCGTGGAGCTGCCCGCGAGCGAGCGCGCGTGGCGCGATGCGGAAGGTGCGATCCAACGGGCCGGTGAGGCTGTGGCGCGCGCTCAGCGCGACCTCGAGGCGCGGCTGGTGGCGCTCTACAAGGTCGGCGCGACGGCGGGGCTCTCGACTCTCTACGGGGCGTCGGACATCGGGAGCTTTCTTCGGCGGCGCGACGCGCTGGCGCGCATCCTCGCCGAGGACGAGCGGCTGTTCGAGAGCCACCGCGAGGCGCGGCGCGAGCTGGTCGACAGCCGCGAGCGCAGCCGCGCCGCGCTCTTCGAGCTGCGCGGCGCACGCCGCGAGCTTGCCGTGCGCGAGGCCCGCATTCGCGAGCAGGCGATTCGTCGCCGGAACCTGATCGACCTGTTGCGCACGCGCTCGGACCGCGAGCGGCGCGCGGCGCAGGAGCTGCGCGACGCCGCGACGCGCCTCGAGGAGGCGATCGCGCGGCTGCCCGAGGAGGTCGCGCCCGCCACGAAGCGCGCCCCGGAACGGCCGCTTTCGCGCCACGGAATGCTCGCGCCGGTCGAGGGGCCGATCCGCGTTCCCTTCGGTCGCGTCGTCGATCCCGAGTTCGGCACCCGCACGGTCCGCAACGGGATCGAGTTCGAGGCCCCGAGCGGCACGCCGGTCTGGGCGCCGGCGGACGGCCGCGTGCTGTTCGCCGGGTGGTTTCGCGGCTACGGACAAATCGTCATCCTTGACCACGGTAGCGGCAGCGTCACCGTCTCGGGCTACCTCGACGAGGTTGCGGTGCAGGTGGGCGCTTCGGTACGCGCGGGTGCGCGGATCGGCAGCGTCGGCGAGACCGGGTCACTCTCGGGTCCGGGCCTCTACTTCGAGGTCCGCCGCGGGGGCAAGCCGGTCGACCCGCTCCAGTGGCTGGGACCGGTGGCAACCAGAGGCAGGGAAGGAACCGAATGAGCAAGCGTCGTGTGTTCGGGGTCGGGTCGGGGGTCGCGCTGGGCGTGGCGCTCTCGCTCCTGGTGGGAAGCTGGAAGAGCTTCGCCGGCCCGAGCTACCAGGAGCTCGCGCTGCTCACCAACGTGCTGCACCTGGTGCAGCAGCACTACGTGAAGGAAGTCGACACGCGCAAGCTGATCGACGGCGCCCTGAAGGGCATGCTCGACGCGCTCGACCCGCACACGTCGTACCTGTCCGAGGAGTTCTACAAGGAGGTCCAGCTCGACACCAAGGGCGAGTTCGAGGGCCTCGGCATCGAGATCACCAAGCGTGACGGCTTCGTCACCGTGGTCGCGCCGATCGACGGCACGCCGGCGGCGACCGCCGGGATCAAGGCCAAGGACCAGATCGTGGCCGTCTGCCCCGACGCCGACGAGAGCAAGTGCCTCTCGACCTCGGAGATGAACCTGCTCGAGGCGGTCAAGCACATGCGGGGGCGGCGCGGCACCAAGGTGATGATCCAGGTGCTGCGCGAGAGCTGGACCACGCCGAAGCCGTTCGTGCTGGAGCGCGCCGCGATCAAGATCGCGAGCGTCACGCTGAAGCAGCTCGACGACGCGATCCCGTACGTGCGGCTGAGCCAGTTCCAGGAGCGCACGGCCGAGGACCTCGAAGCCGCGATCGAGAAGAAGATCGCCGAGCGCGGCAAGATCGACGGCCTCGTGCTCGACCTGCGCGACGATCCGGGCGGACTGCTCGACCAGGCGGTAAAGGTCGCCGACCTGTTCCTCGAGGACGGCCTGATCGTGTTCTCCGAGGGCCGCAACGGCGAGAACCGCATGGAGTGGCACGCCAAGAAGGACGGCACGCAGAGCGGCTTCCCGATCGTGGTGCTCGTCAACGGCGGCAGCGCATCGGCGTCGGAGATCGTCGCGGGCTCGCTGCAGGACCACAAGCGCGCGCTGCTGCTCGGCACCAAGACGTTCGGCAAGGGCTCGGTGCAGACGATCATCCCGCTCGACGACGGCTCGGGCCTGCGGCTGACGACCGCGCTCTACTACCTGCCGAGTGGCCGCTCGATCCAGGAGGTCGGGGTCCAGCCCGACGTCACCGTCGAGGCGTTCACCGACGCAGAGGTCGCCGCGCAGGGCGAAGCCCGCAAAGGGACCGGCATGTCCGAGCAGGATCTCGCCGGACATCTTTCGAGCGAGAAGGCGAAGCCGGCGCCCGAGCCCGCGGCGGCGGAAGCGGAGAGCCCGCTCGCGCGCGACAAGCAGCTGCAGCACGCCTACGAGCTGCTCAAGAGCTGGACGATCTTCTCGAAGCTCCCGGCCGAGCTGCGCGCGAAGAACTAACGCCATGCAGCGCGACGTCGTCGGGGAGGCGGAGCGGCGCGCGATCTCGGTGTCGAAGCTCGTTGCGGCGCTGCGGGCGCGGCTCTGGGACGAGTTCGCCGAGATCTGGGTCTCGGGCGAGATCTCGTCGCTGCATCGCTCGCGACCGGGGCACTGGTACTTCGACCTGGTCGACGACGCGGCCACGCTCCGCTGCGTGCTGTTCCGCGGCGAGGCAGTGCGGGTCGCCTTCGAGCCCGAGGAGGGCATGGCCGTGCTGGTGCGCGGGCGGCTCGACGTTTACGCCGAGCGCGGGATGCTGCAGCTCGTGGTCGACGCGCTCGAGCCCCGGGGCGAAGGCGCGCTGCGCGCCGCGTTCGAGCAGCTTCGGCGCCGCCTGGAGGCGGAGGGGTTGTTCGATCCCGCGCACAAGCAGCCCTTGCCAGCGCTTCCGCGCCGCATCGGGCTCGTGACCTCCGCCGGGGGCGCCGCGCTGCACGACTTCCTGCGCGGGCTGCGCAGGCGCGGCGCCGCCACCCACGTGGTGCTGTGCGACGCGCGCGTACAGGGCGACGGCGCCTGGCGCGAGATCGTGCGCGCGCTTCACCTGCTCGATGCCGACCCGACGATCGAGGTGATCGTGCTGGCGCGCGGCGGCGGCTCGCTCGAGGACCTCTGGGCGTTCAACCGCGAGGAGCTGGTGCGCGCGGTGTTCGAGTCGCGCGCCCCCGTGATCTCCGCGATCGGGCACGAGGTGGACTACGTGCTCACGGACTTCGTCGCCGACGCGCGCGCCGCCACGCCGACCGCCGCCGCCGAGCTGGTCGCGCCCGACGCCCGGGCACTGCGAGCGCGCGTCGCAGAGCTCGGCACGAGACTGCTGGCGCGCCAGCGCGCGCGTCTCGAGGCCGCGCGCCTTCGGCTCGGATCGCTGCGCAAGGCACTCGTCCACCCTGCGGAGCGGCTGCGCGCGCTCGCCTCGCGTGTCGCGCAGGCTCAGGCGCGAATGGACGCCGCGCAGCGCCGCGTGCTGGAGCGCCGCGCGGCGGCGCTCGGCGCGCTCGCCGGCAAGCTCGACGCGCTCTCGCCGCTGGGCGTCCTCGGTCGCGGCTACGCGCTCGCGCGGCGCGCGGACGACGGCCGCATCCTGCGCAACGCCGGCGACGTGCGCGAAGGCGACGCGCTGCGCGTGGACCTCGCGCGCGGCTCCCTCGTCGCGCGGGTGCTGGAGACGAGCGAGACGTGAGCGACGCGAGCGAGCCGAGCTTCGAACAGGCGCTCGCGCGTCTCGAGGATCTGGTGCGCCAGCTCGAGTCCGGGCAGCTCGCTCTCGAGGATTCGCTGGCGCGCTTCGAGGAGGGCGTGGCGCTGGTCAAGCTGTGCCAGCGCCGCCTGTCCGACGCCGAGCTCCGGTTGTCGCAGCTCGAGGAAACGCCCAAGGGCCCGCGCGAGCGCCCACTCGGGCTCGAGGAAGACGCGTGAGCGGTCCCGAGCTCGGCGCGCTCTTCGCCGCGCACCTCGAGGAGAGCCGGCTGCGGGTCGAGGCCTGGCTCGACCTGCACCTGCCGCTAGCGGCCGCCGCGCCCGCCTCGCTGCACGAAGCCATGCGCTACGCGGTCCTCGGGCCGGGCAAGCGGCTGCGCCCGGCGCTGGCGTACGCGGCCGCGTACGCCTGCGGCGCAGAGCCCGCCGTCGCCGACCCGCTGGCCGGCGCGCTCGAGCTCGTCCACGCCTACTCGCTGGTGCACGACGACCTGCCCGCGATGGACGACGACGTGGAGCGCCGCGGCCGGCCGACCGTGCACGTCCGCTGGGACGAGGCGACCGCCATCCTCGTGGGCGACGCCTTGCAGGCCGCAGCGTTCGGAGCGCTGGCGCAGGCGCAGGCGCCGGCCGACCTGATCGAGCGCGTGGCGCGCGACGCCGGCTCGCACGCGCTGGTGGGCGGGCAGGCAGACGACCTCGCCTTCGACCCGCGCTCCGCCACGCGCGACAGCATCGCGAGCATCCACGCGCGCAAGACGGCGGCGCTGTTCGCCTGCGCTGCATGGGGGGGTGGCCGTCTGGCCGGCGCCGAGCCGTTCGCGCTCTACGACCTCGAGCGCTTCGGCGGGAGCTACGGCATGGCCTTCCAGCTCGTCGACGATCTCGAGGACTCGGCGGCGGACGGCGAGTGCACAGCACTCGCGGTCGAGTCGCCGGAGCAGGTGCGCGCACGGGCGCGCAGCCTGCTCCAGGAGGCGCACGCTCCCCTGATGCGTTTCGGAGAGAAGGGCGCGCGGTTGGCCGCGCTGGCCGCGGCTCTCGGTTCGCGGCTACCGTAGGGGTCCAGGTGTCGCTGCTCGAGCAGATCCACTCGCCAGCCGATCTCCGGCGACTGCCCGCCGAGCAGCTCGGGGCGGTCGCGGCGGAGCTCCGGGCCCAGATTCTGGACACCATCTCGCGCACCGGCGGCCATCTCGGGGCGAGCCTCGGGGCGGTCGAGCTGGCGGTCGCCCTGCATTACGTGTTCGACACGCCGCGCGATCGCCTGATCTGGGACGTCGGCCACCAGGGCTATCCGCACAAGCTGCTCACCGGTCGCCGCGAGCGCTTCGCCACGATCGGCAAGCGCGACGGCATCGGGAAATTCCTGCGCCGCTCCGAGTCGGAGTACGACGTGTTCGGCGCGGGTCACGCCGGCACCTCGGTCTCGGCCGCGGTCGGCATCGCCGAGGCGATCCGGCGGCGGGGCGGGAGCGAGCAGGTCGTAGCGGTGGTCGGCGACGGCGCCCTGACTGCCGGGATGGCGTACGAGGGCCTGAACAACGCGGGCGGCATGCACCTCGGCAACCTGGTCGTGGTGCTGAACGACAACGAGATGTCGATCTCACGGAACGTCGGCGCGCTCTCGAGCTATCTGGCGCGGCGCTGGTCCGCCCCTCTCGCGCGCAGACTCAAGCACGCGGTCGGCGCGGTGCTCGAGGCGATCCCGCTGGCGGGCGAAGAGCTGCTCGAGCTGGCGCGGCGCGCGGAGCAGTCGTTCAAGACCTTCATCTCGCCGGCGCATCTGTTCGAGGGGCTCGGCTTCAACTACATCGGCCCGATCAACGGCCACGACATGAACGAGCTGCTGCAGACGCTGCGCAACGTGCAGGCGATGCGCGACCGCGCGGATCCAGTGCTGGTGCACTGCCTCACGCGCAAGGGCTATGGCTACGAGCCGGCCGAGGGCGATCCGGTGACGTGGCATGGCGTGACCGGGTTCGAGGTCTCCTCGGGCACGCTGCGCAAGGCGAGCGCCGGCGGGCCGAGCTGGACGCAGGTGTTTTCCGACGCGCTGATTCAGCTCGCGCGCGAGGACGAACGCGTCGTCGCGATCACCGCGGCGATGGCGGGCGGCACCGGGCTCGATCGCTTCGCGCGCGCGCATCCCGGGCGCTGCTACGACGTCGGCATCGCCGAGCAGCACGCCGTGACCATGGCGGCGGGCATGGCGACGGAGGGGCTGAAGCCTGTCGTCGCGATCTACTCCACGTTCCTGCAGCGCGCCTACGACCAGATCGTGCACGACGTCTGTCTGCAGAATCTCGACGTGACCTTCGCGCTCGACCGCGCGGGCATCGTCGGCGCCGACGGCGCCACCCATCAGGGTCTGTTCGACCTGGCCTACCTGCGCGCGCTGCCCAACATGATCCTGATGTCGCCACGCGACGAGAACGAGCTGCGCGCGATGCTGCGCACCGCGATCGAGCACCCGGGCCCCGCGGCGCTGCGCTTTCCGCGCGGCGAGGCGCCGGGCGTGCCGATCCAGGCAGAGATCAAGCCGATCAAAGTCGGTGAGGCGGAGCTGCTTCGCAGCGGCGAAGACGTTGCGCTGGTCGCGCTCGGCAGCATGGTCGCGCCGGCGCTCGCGGCGGCGGAAGCGCTCGCGGCCGACGGCATCCGCGCCGCGGTGCTCGACGCCCGCTTCACGCGCCCGCTCGACGCGCGCCGCGTGGTCGAGCTCGCCGGCCGCTGCGGCGCCATCGTGACGATCGAGGAGCACTCGCTCTACGGCGGTCTCGGCGAGGCCGTGCTGCACGCGCTCTCCGACGCCGGCGTGGTCGCGCGGGTGCGCGTGCTCGGTGTGCCCGCGCAGGTGATCGAGCAGGGCAGCCCCGCCGAGCAGCTACGCGAGCTCGGGCTCGACGCCACGGGCATCGCCGCGGCCGCGCGCCGGCTCCTGGATCGCGCTTGAACGATCATCGCGCGCGCTCGGCGCGCGCGCCGCGCGGGAAGGTTCGGCTCGACCAGCGCGTCGTCGATCTTGGGCTCGAGTCCACGCGTGCGCGCGCGCAGGCCCGTATCCAGGCGGGCGAGGTACGCCTCGCCGGGCAGGTCGTAGACAAGCCCGGGACGCTCGTCGCGGCCGACGCGCTGCCCGAGCTCGCGGCGCGCAGCCCGTACGTCTCGCGCGGCGGCGAAAAGCTCGCGGGCGCTCTCGACGCGCTCGGGGTCGATCCGCGCGGTTTGCGCTGCCTCGACGCCGGCGTGTCCACGGGCGGCTTCAGCGACTGCGTGCTGCAGCGCGGCGCGACGAACGTGCTCGCGCTAGACGTCGGCTACGGCCAGCTCGCGGCGAAGCTCCGCGCCGATCCGCGCGTGCGTGTGCTGGAGCGCACCAACGTGCGCCACTTCGAGCTACCCGCGGACGAGCCGCCGTTCGACCTGATCCTCGCGGACCTGTCCTTCATCTCGCTCGCGCTGGTGCTCCCGCGGCTCGCCTCGTTCGCGCGGCCCGGCGGCAGGCTGCTGGTGCTGGTGAAGCCGCAGTTCGAGGTGGGCAAAGGCGAAGTCGGGAAGGGCGGAGTGGTGCGTGATCCCGCCAAGCGCGCGGAGGCGGTGGCAGCGGTCGCCGCGCGTGCGCGTGCGCTCGGGCTCGTCGTCGTGGGCGAGGCCGAGAGCCCGCTCGCCGGGCCCAAGGGCAATCGGGAGGTGTTCCTGCTGCTCGAGAAGCCGGGATGAAGATCGGCCTCGGACCGCTGCCGCTCGAGCCCGGCCCCGGCGAGTCGCACGCCGACGTGCATGCGCACGCGCTCGAGCTCGCCGAGCGCGCGGAGGCGCTTGGGCTCGACGCCGTCTGGGTCGACGCCAATCACTTCACCGACGTGGGACACGGGCCGGCGCCGCTGCTCGTCGCGGCGGCGCTGGTCGCACGCACCCGGCGTCTGACGGTCGGCAGCGCGACGCAGACGCTCGCGCTCGGCGAGCATCCGCTGCACGTCGCCACGGAGGCGCTGTTTCTCGACGCGTTGTCGGGCGGTCGCTTCGTGCTGGGGGTCGGGCTCGGCTATCGCGAGGACGAGTTCTCGGGCTTCGGCGTCCCGCGTGGCGACCGCCGCGCGCGCTTCGACGAGGCCCTCGCGGTGCTGCGCGCCGCGTTCTCGCACGACCCGGACTATCCCGAGCTGGCTACGCACTTCCCGGTCGGGGCGGCGGTGGCGCCCCAGCCGCGACCCGTGCGGCCGGGCGGGCCGCCGCTCTGGGTCGGAGGCGGCTGGCAGCCTGCGGCGGTAAGGCGCGTGGCGCGGCTCGGCCTGCCGCTGATCTCGCAGTTTTTCGAGGGCGACGCGATCGTGGCGGGCAAGGTCCGGCTGTATCGCGAGACGGCGGCGCCCGGCGCCCCGGGGCTCGCCACCGTACCCGTGATCCGCGACGTCCTGGTCGGAGACCCGGCCCGGCTGGCGCCGGTCCTGGTTCCGATCTACCGCCGTTACGCGGAGTGGGGGATGCCGCTGCTCGGGCGCCCTACACGCCCCGACGAGATCGGACCGCCCGAGGCGCTCCGAATTGGTATCGTGGGCGCGCCATCCGAAGTCGAGGAGCGCATCGGGGCCCTCGAGGCGGCAGGCGCAACCGACCTTCTCGCGCGCGCAGCTCTCCCCGGAGCCCCGCGCGCCGTCGTCGAGACCACGCTCGAGGTGCTCGCCGGTCTGCGCGGCCGAGCTTGCACCAGGGTCGAGTCCGCATAGACTTGCACCGAAGGAGAGATCGAATGTCGGTTCTGACCGTCACCGATTCCGCCCAGAAGAAGATCCGCGAGCTGATGTCCCGCGACGGGCGCGAGGGCTACGGCCTGCGCCTGAAGGTCGTCGGCGGCGGCTGCAGCGGGCTCCAGTACCAGCTGATGTTCGACAACAAGGCGGGCGAGCTGGACGAGGACGAGGAGCAGGGAGGCGTCCGCGTGCTGGTCGACCCCAAGAGCGCCGTCTACCTGGTCGGCACCACCGTCGACTTCGTGGACGACCTGAACGGGGCCGGTTTCAAGATCAGCAACCCGAACGCCACCCAGACCTGCGGCTGCGGCCAGAGCTTCGGCGCGTAGAGGTCCACGGAGAGCGGCACTCCGGCGATGCGGGAGGAAGCACGCCGCTGGCTGGCGCAGGGAAGGGCGGAGCTCGCGATGGCCCGAACCCTGGTCGCGGGTGGCGGGTTTTCGGGCGCGGCGTTCCACTCGCACCAGAGCGCCGAGATGCTCCTCAAGGGGCTCTGGATCCACGCGAAGCGCGCGGCGCCGCCGCGTTTTCACGATCTCGTCGAGCTGGGAACCGAGCTCGGGGCGCCCGAAGAAGTTCGAGCCGCGCTGCGGCGCCTCAACCCGGAGTACGTGATCGCGCGCTATCCCGACGCCGCGAACGGAGTCCCGGCCGAGAACTACGACCGCGAGCGTGCGGCGGATCTGGTCGCGCTCGCGGAGAAGGTCGAGGGATGGGTGACTGCCGCCTCGGCGTAGACGAAGCAGGGCTGGCGAAGTTCCTGGCTCGCGTGAGCGAGCGCTTCGCGCTCGACCGCGCCGTGCTGTTCGGCTCACGCGCGCGCGGCGACGAGCTCCGCGATAGCGACTACGACCTCCTCTTGGTCTCGGAATCGTTCGGCGTGCTCGGCTTCGCCGAGCGCATCGCTGCGGTTCTGGACTTCTGGGATCTGCCCGAGAGTCTCGAGCCGCTCTGCTACACGCCTGCCGAGCTCGCGCGCAAGCAGCAGGAGATCGGCATCGTCGCCGAGGCGCTCCGCGAGGGCCGTGAGCTCGAGACGCGATCGATGCGTCGATCGGTCAGCGCGTCTCCTGCAACGGGTGGCGCCAGCGCAGGCCCGGGAAGCGCGCGTAGTCGCGGTCGGTGGTGATCCACTCGCTCGCGCTCTCGATCGCCAGGGCTGCGAGCCAGGCATCCGGCACCAGGTTTCCGCGCACCCCCGCCTGCGCGCAGAGTCGCGAGAAGATCTCCCAGTGCCGCTCGCCCGGCGCGAGCGCCACGGCGTTCGCGGCCGAGTGAAGCGTGTCCGCGAACGCGAGGGCATTGTCCATGGGCGTTGGGCGCCCGAAGACCCGCGGATGAGTGACGACGCGCAGGAAGCCGCTGAGCACGAGGTCCGACACGCCGAAGGCGTGCGGGCCGTTGAGCGTGTCTTCGAGCCACTCCCGGTAGCGAGCGTGATCTCGGGAGTCCTCGCGGTGCGCATAGACCAAAACGTTGACGTCAGCGAGGATCAGCGTCCGACTCCATCACCTCGAGCAGCGCCGACGTGTCGTCGAGGTCGACTCCCGGAAGCAGGCCGCCGGAGCCGAAGGTGGGAAGCTCGATCCGCTCGCGCCCGCGGGTCGAGCGGCTCCGCGCCAGCGCCGCCCGCAGCGCGTCTTCGATGACCGCCGTTAGCGTCCTGCGGGTTCGAGCGGCCAGTGCTTTGGCGCGGGCGAGCAGGTCGGGGTCGAGCCGGATCGTCGTCCGCATCGCATCGAAGCATGCGGAGCACGCATCAATATGTCAACGCCTCAGAACGCCGGCAGCCTGCCCATGGCGAGCTGGGTGGTCGCTCGGGGCCACGGAACGCTCGCCGGCTTCGGTCTACAATCACAGGTGCTTCTGGGCGGCGATGCCTTGTCTCCGACAAGGGATCGGATGGACCGCGATCGAAAAACACGGCCGACCAAGCTCCTGGCCGCCCCCTTCTGCCAATGAAGCGTGAGACACCAGCCCAGGAGAAATTACTGTAGGGGGCGGGGAGGGCTCACGAGCCATGGCGAGTTTGGAGGCGAAGGGGATCGAGGGATCGCCGGCGCAGGGCGCTGCGGTCGAGGTGGTGG
>CAYVQJ010000087.1:0-26384 GCA_964454165.1 uncultured Myxococcales bacterium
CGACGACCCGCGCCGCGACCCGCGCCAGCGCCGCCCGCAGCGGCCCCGCCGAGCGAGCGGTCCGCACCAGCCGCTCCTCGAGCTCGAACCGCGCACACTCGTCGGTCGCGGGCGCCATTGACACGTTTCAGTGTAGACGAACATAAGGCGAAACGTCAAGCAGGCTCCGACGTTGAGCTACGTTCACACCACCGTGAGAGTTGCCTCGGCCGCGGGTTTAGTCTCGGGCGCGATCGCGTCGCTCGCGTTTTCGCCTAAGAACGCCGAGGAGCACGACCGCGACGAAGGCCGCAGAAAGCGAGGACGGCTCGGGAACGAGGACGAGCGTGTCCGCCGTCACGAACACCGAGACCCCTGCGGATGCTCCCCCGACGAAGTAGTCGGCGAACGGGCCGCGGGTGTTGGTCGCTGTCAACGAGGCTTCCCCGACGCCGATCGCCAGAGCGGTCCAACCTGTGGGCGCCAGCGGAGTCAGCGACTCCAGGTAGGCCGCGAGCGTCGGGTCCACGCCCGGGAAGCGGGAGGCGTCGTAGCCCGGGCTGACCGTGAACCCGTAGCCAGTCACGTCGAACTCGACGTCCGGTGCCGCCTGGCCAGGGGCACACCCCGTGAAGACGAAGCAGATGCCCTGCGTCATTCGTGTCGACTGCACGAACGGCAGCGTCGTCACGATCTCGTGATGGCCGACGGGTAGGTCGAAGACGGTGGAGTCGAACCCGGTGGTCGCGCGGGCGAAAAGCTCGAGTTCGAACCGCTCTGCGCGGATCACTGCGTCGCCGTCGACGACGAGCGGCTGGGTGATCGTCAAGGTCCCCTCGGTGAACGAGAAGAAGTCGGCGGTCGGGCTGAACGGGGTCTCGGAGAAACGGGTGAACGAGACGGCTCCGGAGGGGTTCGCGCCCGGGCTGATCACGTCGTCGTGCGTCCCGACCAGCCCGTCGGCTCCCGGGAGGTGTCCGGCGAGGGACGCGTGGCTGAGCGCGTGGTAGACCGGTGCGGCGTACGAGACCGAGGGCGTGCCGATCGCAACGACACATAGGGCGGTGAGCAGGCGGCTCGAGGGCATCGAGATCTCCTCGCCCTCCAGAGCCGCGAAACGAGACTACCACGCCGCCGCGCGCGAACAGCGAGTCCAACCTGCGCTGGCCCGCGGACCGCCAGAGTCTGGAGCCTCGCCCCGGAGCGGCCGGAGGCCGGTCGCGCGGGGCGCGGGAGGAACGATGTGGGTCGTGGCCGTTGGAACGGACGCTGGGAGCTCGCGCAACTATGTTGGGCGCAGCATGAACAGCGCGGGGTCGTCGAGGGGGCGGAAGCCGAACTGGGGGTTCAGCCCGTGGGCGTCGCGCGTGCCGAGTAGGAAGCGGCGGAGGCCTGAAGCTCGGGGTGCACGACGACGCAGCGCATGAGGAGCTTGCCAAGTTGGGCGCGCCACGTCGGGAGCACGAATACGTCGGCGAGCCAGGCGAACGTGGCGCGGTCGGAGGTCGCGCGCGCGAAGGCGACCTGCGCGTCGCCCGCGGTAGACGCCGAACGGGATCGAGTGCGCGATCGCGCGCGGCGACGACATCGCGCGAGACGCCCTTTGCCCAGTCCTACGCTGCACGCGCGGGCAGAGCCCGCGCTACCGCTACGCCCGGCGGAGACACCTCGCTGCGCGCGCTTCGCGCTTGCACGACTCGAGGAGAAGGTCAGGCGAGCCAGGCGGTGAGGACACGCGGGTCGTCGCCGAGCTCGGGGTGGAAGGTGGCGGCCCAGATCGGTCCCGAGCGCACCAGCACCGCGTCGCCGCGTACGCGCGCGAGCACCTCCACGTCCGGGCCGACGCGCACGAGGCGCGGCGCGCGGATGAAGACGCAGGGGAGGGCGGCGAAGGGCGGCGACGCGCCGGGGTCCGCGATCGCCTCGAACGAGTCGAGCTGCGTGCCGTAGGCGTTGCGCTCCACGTCGACGTCGAGCGCGCGGAACGACGCCTGCTCCGGGTTGGAGACGCGGTGCGCCAGCAGGATCGCCCCGGCGCAGGTGCCGAGCACGCGCCGGCCGCTCGCCAGGAACGCGCGCAGCGGCGCCTCGAGATCGTCGCGCGCGATGCCACGCAGCATCGCGGTCGACTCGCCGCCCGGGAGCACGAGCGCGTCGATCCCGGCGAAGTCACCGGCGGTGCGCACCGGCATCGCCTCGGCCCCGGCGCGCGCGAGTGCCTGCGCGTGCGCGGCGAAGTCGCCCTGCACGGCGAGGACGCCCACCTTCATCGCGTCACCAGCCGCGGCTCGCCAGCCGCTCGCTCTCGGGGATCGCCTCGAGCGCGAGTCCCGGCATGGCGGCGCCGAGCCCGCGCGACGCGTCGAGGACCGCCTTCGGGTCCTGCCAGTGGGTGACCGCGCGGACGATCGCGCGCGCCAGCACGGCGGGGCTCTCGGACTTGAACACGCCCGAGCCGACGAATACGGTCTCGGCGCCCAGCGCCATACACAGCGCAGCGTCGGCCGGCGTCGCGACTCCGCCCGCGGCGAAGTTCGGCACCGGAAGGCGCCCGCTCTCCGCCACTTCCTCCACCAGCGCGAACGGCGCGCCGAGGCCCTTCGCCAGCGCCATGCGCTCCTCGCGCGGCGCGCTCGCCAGCGCGCGGATCTCGCGCGCCACCTGGCGCAGGTGCCGCACGGCCTCGACGATGTTCCCGCTGCCGGCCTCGCCCTTGGTGCGGATCAGGGCCGCCCCCTCGCCGATCCGGCGCAGCGCCTCGCCGAGGTCGCGCGCGCCGCACACGAACGGCACGCGGAACGCGCGCTTGTCCACGTGGTGCTCGGTGTCGGCCGGGGTCAGCACCTCGCTCTCGTCGATGAAGTCCACTCCGAGCGCCTCGAGCACGCGCGCCTCGGCCAGGTGTCCGATCCGACACTTCGCCATCACCGGGATCGACACCGCGGCGCGCACCGCCTCGATGATCTCGACGGCGGCCATGCGCGCGACGCCGCCGTCGCGCCGGATGTCGGCGGGCACGCGCTCGAGCGCCATCACCGCGGCGGCGCCCGCGTCCTCGGCGATGCGCGCCTGCTCGGCGTTGGTGACGTCGAGGATCACGCCGCCGCAGAGCATCTGCGCGAGGCCAGTCTTCAGCTTCCAGGCTTCGTCGTGCATGGAGTCTCCTTTCACACGTGAATCGCTGGGGCGGCGCCGGTTGCTGCCCGGCGGGACTTGCCGCGCGGTAGCGCCGCCGTCGCCACCTCGCCGAGGATCCGGATGCCGCGCGCGATCTCCGCGGGGTCGGCCTGCGCCACCGAGAGCCGCAGCGACGAGCTCCTGCGCCCGTCGGGATAGAAGCTCTGACCGGGCGCGTACACGACGCCGGCGCGCCGTGCGGCCTCGAGCAGTGCGGCACTGTCGATCGCCTCGGGCAGCGTGACCCACAGCACGTAGCCGCCCTCCGGGCGCGTGAAGCTCGAGGCCGCAGGCAAGTGGCGCTCGAGCGCGCGGAACGCGGCGTCGAGCCGCTCGGCGAGCGCGCGGCGCGCGCGCCGCAGGTGGCGCTCGTACGCGCCGCTCGTCAGGAAGTCGGCGAGGGCAGCCTGCACCAGCGCGCTGGTCGCGAGGTCCGTCGCGCGCTTGAGCGCCTGCGCGGGCGCGGCGAGGCGTTTGCCGACCACGAGCCAGCCCACGCGCGCGCTCGGGAACAGCGACTTCGAGAACGTGCCCAGGTAGAGCACGCGCCCGCTCGGATCGAGCGCGCGCAGCGGCGGCACGGCCCGGCCACGCACGCGCAGGTCCTTCTCGAAGTCGTCCTCGAGGATCGCGACGCCGTGGCGTGCGCAGAGCGCGAGCAGGGCGTGGCGGTGCTCGAGCGACGTCCCGGTGCCGAGCGGATTGTGGAAGCTCGGCATGGTGTAGACGAGGCGCACGCCGCCGCGCGCGAGCACCAGGTCGAGCTCGTCGAGGTCCATGCCGTCGGGTCCGCACGCGACGGGCGCCGGACGCAACCCGTGGGCGAGCAGCGCTGCGCAAGCGCCCGCGTAGGTCGGAGACTCGACGGCGACGGCGTCGCCGGGCTCGCACAGGAGCCGCGCAGCGATCGCGAAGCCGCCCGTGGCGCCGGCGGTCACGAGCACATCGTCCACGTCGGCCTCGATGCCCGAGAGCGCCAGGCGTTCGACCAGTGCTTTGCGCAGGCGCGCGTCGCCGCGCGGGTCACCGTACTCGAGCAGCTGCTGTCGCCCCGCGCCGCGCAGCACGCGGTCCAGGCTCTTGCGGAACGCGTCGAGCGGACACATCGCGGCGTCCGGCACCAGCCGCTCCAGCCGCACCGCGCCCGCCGGCGCGGAGTAGTCGACGCGCGTCGCGGCGGCAGCAGCCGCCTCCGCGGCGCGGGCCAGCGCGGGCGCGAACGGGCGCTCGGCGCGCGCCGCGACAGCGTCGGGTGTCGCCGCCTCGCGCGCCAGCACGAACGTGCCGCGCCCGACGCCAGATTCGGCGAGCCCACGCGCCGCGAGTTCGCGGTACGCCGCCGCCGCCGTCTCGCGGTTCACGCCCAGCGTGCGCGCCAGCTCGCGGATCGGCGGCAGCCGGGCGCCCGCGGGTAGCCGGCCGGACTCGATCGCGCGCCGCAGGTACTCGACGATCTGGCGGAACACCGGCTCGCGGCCGCCGCGCTCGAGGGGAATCAACATGCGGGCAGGCTACGCAGGGCGATTGACCCGGTCAAATCCATTCCGGCCGGGACATCTGAAGTCGATTTCGGCGAAAATGACCCTCAGATTGGCCGGGTCGATCGTTCAGCCGAGCCGGGCGAGGACGCGGGTCGCCCGCTCGGGCGCGCCGAGCTCCAGGTACAGCGCGTGCGCGCCGCGCAGTGCTCGGGCGCGTCCGGCCTTGTCGCCACGCGCGCCGGCGAGCTCCGCACGCAGCTCCTCCACCGGCGCCGCGTACGAGCGCGCTCCCGTCTGCACCAGCAGGCTCTCGGCGCGCTCGAGCGCGGTCTCGGCGGCGGCGGCTGTGCCGCGTCCCCCCTGGGCGAGGAGCGCGCGACCGAGCGCGAGCTGCGCCTCGATCTCCTGGTGCGTCGAGCTGCGCAGCGCGCTGGAGGTGACCGCGTTCTTGGCCAGCGCGGCAGCGCGGCGCGCGTCGCCGCTGCCGAGGTAGGCCTCCGAGAGCAGGCAGTTCACGTGCGGCTCGGCTATCACGTTGCTCGACTTCTGCATCTCGGCCAGCGCGGCCTCCAGGTGCTCGATCGCCTGCGCCCACTCGCCGCGCAGCACGCTGGCGGAGCCGAGCGCGGTGAGCCCGTCGAGGCGCGAGCCCAGGTAGCCGATGCGCGCACCGACATCGAACGCGCGCGCTCCCGCCCGTGCCAGACGCTCGGCATCGCCGCGGCAGCGCGCGACGGCCGCTCCGGCGCCGAGCGCGACGCTGAACCAGTCGAGCGCGCCCATCGCCTGCGCGCCTTCGAGGGCGCGCTCGACGCAGACCTCGGCCTCGTCGTAGCGGCCGAGCGGCGCCAGGATCGAGGCGCGCAGCGCGAGGAACGCGGGACGGCCGGGAGGTCCCGAGTCGAAGGCCGCGCCCAGAGCCGGGTCTTCGGCGAGCGACGCGAGCACGGCGTCGACCTCGCGCAGCGCTTCCTCCAGGCGGCCGAGCAGCGAGAGCGCCCAGGCGCAGGTGACGCGCGCCGCGGTCGCCGCAATCGGGCCGAGCTTCGCGGCGAACGGCTGCCCGGCGCGGAAGGTCTCGAGTCCCTCTTCGAAGTCGCCGGCGAAGAGGCAGGTGAGGCCGTAGGCCGAGTGCAGGTAGAACTGCTGTCCCGGATTGTCCTGACCGGCGAGCAGCTCGCGCGCCTCGTCGCGCAAGAGCTCCGCCTCCTCCTTCGGCAGCCCCTGGCGTCCCGCGATCGCGAGCAGCCCGACGCGCGCGCTGATCGCGATCTCGCGGGTCTCGTCGTCGAGCGCCTCGCGCGCCAGCAGCTCGCGCACGCGGCGCCAGTGCCGCTCGGTCGCGACGAAGTCGCGTGTGCCCGCCGACTCCGCCGCGCGCCGGTGCCAGCGCGCCGCCTCGCGCGGCCGTCGCGCCGACTCCCAGTGCTCCGCGAGCAGCGGCGCCAGCTCGCCCAGCCGGGCAGTTGGAGACTCCGCCAGCGCGCGCGCCACCGCGGCGTGCAGCTCGGCGCGGCGCTCGGAGAGCTGCGAGCCGTAGGCGATCTCCTGCGTCAGCGGATGGCGGAAGGCGTACTCGCGCTCCGGATGGAGCTGCTCGCAGCGCACGAACTCGGCCTGCTCCAGCGCCGCGAGCGCGGCTGCGAGATCGTCCTCGCTCCGCCCGAGCGCGCGCGCGAGCAACGCCGTCGCGAAGCGCTTGCCGACGACCGCTGCGGCCTGCAGCACCTGCTTGTGCTCGTCGGCGAGACGGTCGATGCGCGCGGCGATCACCGCCTGCACCGTCGCGGGGATCGCGAGCGACTCGAGCGGGCTGCGCAGCCGGTAGTGGCCGCGCTCTCCGTCGAGCTGCCCGGACTCGACGAGCGCCTGCACCAGCTCCTCGACGAAGAAGGGGTTGCCCGCGGTGCGTTCGCGGACGAGCGCGCCGAGCCCTCCGCGCGCCAGCTCGTCGCCGAGCAGGTCGCGCAGCATCTCCGCGATCGCGTCGGGCGAGAGCGGCGCGAGCGGGACCGTCGTGCAGTGCGCGGCGCGCGACCACGGCGCCGAGTACTCGGGCCGGAAGTTCACCAGCAGCAGCGCGCGCGTGCCGCGTACGGCTTCCGCCAGCTCGGCGACCAGCGCGTCGCTGCCCGGGTCGATCCAGTGCAGGTCGTCGATCGAGAACGCCACGGGTCCGCGCGCGGCGCATGCGCGCACGAGCTGGCGCAGCAGCGCACCGAAGCGCTCGCGGCGCGAGCGCGGGTCACCGGGCGCCGGCTTGCCGGGCTCGGGGATGTTCAGGAAGTCGAGCACGAGCGGCAGCGCTTCCGGGAAGCGCGGATCGAGCAGCACCAGCTCACCGGCGACCTTGCGCCGCGCGGCATGGTCGTCGTCGTCGTCGCGCAGGGCGAACAGGCCGCGCAGGAGCTGTGCGATCGGCAGGTCGGGGAGCAGGGGGCCGTGCGGCGCGCACTGTGCGTCGTACACCGCCACGCCCGCGGCGCGCGCGCTCTGTTCGAACTCGAGGCAGAGCCGGCTCTTGCCGACGCCCGCCTCGCCCACGACCGCGACCACGCGGCCCTCGCCCGCCCGTACTTCGTCCAGCGCGCGCCCGAGCAGGGCGAGCTCCGCGCCGCGACCGACGAAGCGCGAGAAGCCGCGCGCGCGGGAGAGGTCGAGGCGGGTGCGCAGGTCGCCGACCCCGAGCAGCTCGTGGACGTTGATGGGCTCGAGGACGCCGCGCACGTTCGCGGTGCCGAGATCCGCGAGGCGGAAGTAGCCGGAGACCAGCCGCGCGGTGTGGTGCGTCAGCAGGACGCGGCCCGGCTCCGCGAGCTGCTCCATGCGCGCCGCGAGCCCGACGCTATGACCCTGCGCGGTGTAGTCCATGCGCAGGTCGTCACCGATGCGGCCGACGACGACCTCGCCGGAGTTGATCCCCATGCGCACCGCGAAGGACAGGCCCTTCTCGACACGCAGCGTGTTGGCGTAGCGGCGCAGCTCCTGCTGCAGCCCGAGCGCGGCGAAGCAGGCGCGCTGCGCGTGGTCCTCGTGTGCGATCGGCGCGCCGAACAGCGCCATGATGCCGTCGCCGGTGTACTGGTTGACCGTCCCCTCGTAGCGGTGCACGCCCTCGGCCAGGATGCGCAGGAACCCGTCCAGGATGTGGTGCCACTCCTCGGGGTCGATCTGCGCGGACAGCTCCACCGAGCCCTTCACGTCGGCGAACAGCACCGTAACCTGCTTGCGCTCGCCTTCCAGCGCCGCGCGGCTGCGCAGGATCTTGTCGGCGAGGTGCTTCGGCGTGTAGGAGACGGGCGAGCGCTCGTCCGGCGCGGCCGCGGGCTCGCCGCGCTGCGCACCGCAGGTGTGGCAGAAGCGCGCGCTCTCCGGCAGCGCGGTGCCGCAGCGCGCGCAGCTCGCCATGGCGTGGAGCGGTTGCCCGCACTGCTGACAGAACTTGGCCCCGGCGGGATTCGCGTGCTGACAGCCGGCGCAGACCACGGGCGCGAGCAGTGTAACGCCGTCCGGGCCCCTTCCGCGCTAGCCGAGCAGCCGGAGGAGCGACGTGACGAGCGCGACCGACGCGCTGGCCACGAGCAGGCCGAGCACGACGCGGCGAAACAGAGTGGGCGGGAGCCAGCGCGCCAGGCGTTCGCCCGCGAGCCCGCCGAGCCAGACTGCAGGCAGACCCGCCGCGAAGTAGCCGATCGCCACGCGCGAGACCGCGCCGGTGAGCGCGAACGCGGTGACCGAGACCACACCGGTCACTGCGAAGAAGCCCGCGAGCGCGCCGCGGAATTCCGCGGGGGGGAGCCGGCGTCCCTGCAGGTACAGCACGATCGGCGGCCCGTTCATGCTGGTGCTCGTGGTGAGCACGCCGGTGACGAGCCCGGTGGCGATCTCGCCGCCGACTCCGCCGCGCAGTGGCGCACCGCGCACCACGACGGCAGCGAGCGCGAGCGACGTCACGCCGACGCCCGCGCGGAGCGCGTCGGGCTCCGCCCAGTGCAGCACCGCCAGCCCGGCCGGCATTCCCGCGAGCGTGGCGGCGAAGATCACCGCCACGCTGCGCCACGGCATCTCGCGCCAGGTCCGGCGCGCCATCTGCACGCTGTTGGCCAGCGACAGCAGTCCGGCGAGCACGACCGCGTCGCGTACCTCGATCACGTTGACCAGCGCAGGCACCGCGATCAGCGCGAAGCCGAAGCCCGTCACCGTCTTGGCGATCGAGGCGAAGAGCACCAGGGCGAGCACAGCGGCGAGGAGCATCGCCCGCACGATACCCTGCGGCCGTGCGTACGGACGTGGAGCGCAGGCGCTCGGGAGGGCTCCGCTGCTCGGTCTTCGGGAGCTGCGGCGGGTGCTCGGCGCTCGACGTAGCGATCGGCGCGCAGCTCGCCCGCAAGGCCGCACAGGTGGCGGAGCGCTGCGCGCCGTGGCTCGCGGGAGTCGAGGTCGAATGGGAGACCCCGGCTCGCGCTCCGCGCTTCGACCGCACGAAGCTCTTGTATCCGGTGCAGCCGGATCGGAACGGGCGTCCGGAGCTGGGCATCTACGCGCGCGGCACGCACCGCATCGTGCGGATCGACGCCTGCGAGGTGCAGCACCCGGCGCTGACCGAGCTCGGTCGCCGGGCAGAGCGCGTGCTGCGCGCGCTCGGGCTCGCGCCGTGGGACGAGCGCACGCTGCGCGGCGACGTGCGCGCGCTGTTCGCGCGCATCGCGCCCGGAACCGGCGAGCTGCTGGTCGGCGTGGTCACGCGCGCCGGCGTGTTCCCCGCAGCGGCCGAGCTGGCGCAGCGGCTGCTCGAAGCCGCGGAGAGCCTGCCGCGCGATCGCGGCCCCGCGGTGCACGCCGTAGGCATCGTGCGGAACCTGAACGAGTCGCCGGGCAACGCGCTGCTCGGGCGGCGCAGCCTGGCGCTGCTCGGCCGCGACCATCAGCAGGACCGCCAGGACGGACTCTCGTTCCGGATCAGCTTCGGCAGCTTCTACCAGGTGCACCGCGACGCCGCGCGGCTGCTCTACGCACCGGCGCTGGCGCTTGCGGGCGACGTGCGCGGCGCGCGCGTGGTCGACGGCTACGGGGGGGTGGGCTGCTTCGGACTGCGCCTCGCCGCGGCCGGCGCGGCGAACGTGCGGATCGTCGAGTCGAGTGCACCCGCCTGTCGCGACGCGGTGTACAACGCCGAGCGCAACGCACTCGCCGGAATCGAGGTCGAGCGCGCGAGCTTCCCGGCCGCGAGCTTCGACGCGCGTCCCGACCTACTCGTGGTCGACCCGCCGCGGGCCGGCCTGATGCAGCCCGGCGTCGAGCGCGCGCTCGCTGCGGCCGCGCCGCGCATGCTGCACGTCGCCTGCGCGGTCGGCTCGCTCGCGCGCGACCTCGCCGGCCTCTGCGCCGGCGGCTACCGCGTGCGCCGCATGCGCCTCGTCGACCTGTTCCCGCACACGGAGCACGTCGAAGTGCTCACGCTCCTGGAGCGCTAGGAGCGGCGCGCGCGCAGGGCGCCGAGCGCCGTCAGCGCCAGGCCGGCGAACACCGCGACGATCGCGGCGACGAACAGCGCGAACACCAGGTTGTTGGCGGCGGAATCGCCCAGCGCGAGCCCGCGCTCGCCGGTCCACGCGCCGATCACCGACGCGACGACGTTGCCGTAGCCCGCTCCGATCAGCGACCACGCCAGCAGCACGTGCTGGCGCGGCGTGAGTGTGAGGCCCGGAGCGGCGCCGGCGATGGCGATCACGAGCATGCCGTTCAGCACGCCCTCCAGGTGAGCCATGCGCCAGGCGCGCTCCGATCCCTCCATGCCGCCGGTGATGACCTGTCCGTACGGGAATCCGGCGAGGAGGCCGAGCACGAACACGAGCACCCCGTGGAAGACCATCTGCGCGCGCAAGCGTCCCGGCACGGCTATGCCCTCGACTTCGCAGGCGCGGGGACCTCGACCACGCGTTCCGGGACGTCGTCGTACTCGAGCCGCAGCGCGCGCGCGAGCGTCGCGTGCAGGTCGTAGGTGCACAGCACATAGGAGAGCTCGAGGATCTCCTCGTCCGGCAGGTGGCGCTTGAGCGCCTCGAGAGTCCCGTCCGCCACGCGGCCGCTCTGCAGCACCAGCTCGTCGGTGTAGGCGAGCACGGCGCGCTCGGCGGGCGAGAACGCGTCGGACGCCGCCCAGTGCGGGATCGCCCGGATCTGCTCTTCCGGGACGCCGAGCTCGCGGGCGGCCTTGCAGTGCTGCGAGAACACGAACTGGCTGCCGCGGGCGAAGCCGACGCGCATCTGGCCGAGCTCGCGCAGCTTCGGGTCGAGCTTGCGGCTCTTGCTCCTGTACAGCGCGAAGCCTGCGACGGCGTGCCGGAACACGTCGGGGACCAGCGCGAACACGGTCCACCAGTTCCCGGGCGTGCCGGTGGCGGTGCCCGGCTCGCGCACGGGATCGCGCGCGCCAAACAGCGCGTCGTACATCTGAACGACTTCGGGAGCAGCCTCTGCGCGGGAAACCTGTCGCAGTCGGGGCATGTCGGGACCTCCGGCGCCAACTATATTCCGCGAAGGAGGTCGCGATGGCCGAGTTCCGCTTCCAGCCGCTGTTCGAGCTCGGGCCCGACACGACGGCGTACCGGAAGCTCGGCACGCAAGGCGTCTCGTTGGAGCGGCTCGGCGGGCGCGAGCTCCTGCGCGTCGAGCCCGAGGCGCTGCGCCTGCTCGCGCGCGAGGCGATGGACGACATCGCGCACCTGCTGCGGCCGGGCCACCTGGCCCAGCTCCGCCGCATCCTCGACGACTCCGAGGCTTCCGACAACGACCGCTTCGTGGCGCTCGAGCTGCTCAAGAACGCGAACATCGCCGCGGGCCGCGTGCTGCCGGGCTGCCAGGACACCGGCACCGCGATCGCGATCGCGCACAAGGGTGAGCGCGTCCTCACCGGCGCCGACGACCAGGAGTGGCTCGCGCGTGGCATCTTCGACGCCTACCAGCAGCGCAACCTGCGCTACTCGCAGCTCGCTCCGCTCGACCTCTACACCGAGAAGAACACCGGCACGAACCTGCCGGCGCAGATCGAGATCTACGCCGAGCCGGGAGACGAGTACCACTTCCTGTTCCTGGCCAAGGGTGGCGGCAGCGCCAACAAGACCTTCCTCTACCAGGAGTCGAAGGCGCTGCTCAATCCGCAGTCGCTCACCAAGTTCGTCGCCGAGAAGATTCTCAGCATCGGGACGTCCGCGTGTCCCCCGTATCACCTGGCGCTCGTGGTCGGCGGGCTCTCGGCCGAGCACACGCTCAAGACCGTGAAGCTCGCCAGCGCGCGCTACCTGGACGCGCTGCCGACCACGGGGAACGAGCTCGGCCGCGCCTTCCGCGACCTGGACATGGAAGAGAAGGTGCAGAAGCTCGCCAACGAGACGGGCATCGGCGCCCAGTTCGGCGGCAAGTACTTCGCGCACGACGTGCGCGTGATCCGGCTGCCGCGCCACGGCGCGTCGTGCCCCGTCGGCCTCGGCGTGTCGTGCTCGGCCGACCGTCAGATTCTGGGCAAGATCACGCGCGACGGGGTCTTCCTCGAGCAGCTCGAGGCCAACCCCGCGAAGTACCTGCCCGACGTGACCGGCGACGAGCTCGGCGGCAACGTGGTGCGGATCGACCTGCGCCGGCCGATGCGCGAGATCACGGCCGAGCTGTCACGCCACCCGGTCTCGACGCGCCTCTCGCTCACGGGTCCGCTCGTCGTCGCGCGCGACATCGCGCACGCGAAGCTCAAGGAGCGGCTCGACCGCGGCGACGACCTGCCCACGCACATGAAGGAGCACGCCGTCTACTACGCGGGTCCCGCCAAGAAGCCGGAAGGCATGGCCTCGGGCTCGTTCGGACCCACCACCGCCGGCCGCATGGACTCCTACGTCGATCTGTTCCAAAGTCGCGGCGGTTCGATGGTGATGCTCGCCAAGGGCAACCGCTCGCCCGCCGTGCGCGAGGCGTGCAAGAAGTGGGGCGGCTTCTACCTGGGCTCGATCGGCGGCCCGGCCGCGCGCCTCGCCGAGCACTGCATCAAGCGGGTCGAAGTGATCGAGTATCCGGAGCTCGGCATGGAAGCGATCTGGAAGATCGAGGTCGTGGACTTCCCGGCCTTCATCGTGATCGACGACAAGGGCAACGACTTCTACGCGAAGCTGATGGAGCGCCCCGGCGCCGTGTTCCCGATCGAGGTGCTGCAGCTCAAGTGATCGGTGCAGCGCTGCGGTGACTCACGGCGACGATCCGTAGTGATCGGGGTTCGTGGTGTCGGGCCGGACGGCCTTGCCGGCCGCGTCGCGGAGCTCGCGGCGGATCTCGATGCGGACGCGGGTGCCGGTGAAGAGCCTGGAGAACCTCGTGCCGCCGGAGATCGACTTCTCCTCGAGGGGCCCATCGACGAAGTGCCACTCGGAGAACTTCGTCTCCAGATTCTGCTTGCGGTCGGCGGCGTTGAAGCCGGTCTCCGCGTCGCCGCGCCAGTCCACCGCGTTCGCGGCGGCGACGGCCTCGGCCTTGCGCGTCGGCTCGTGCAACACGTTCCTGGCCTCGCGCCAGGTGATCGTCTCGCTGCGGTCGTCCGTGCCCGCGGCGTTCGAGGCGCGGAAGCCGTCCGCGTTGAGCGCGCGCCGGCCGAGGAACGTGAGCCAATCGGCGTCGCTGATCGGCGGGACAGGCGTGGGGAACTTGGCCTTCAGCTCCTTGCGGCACTCTGCGTCGGTCGGCAAGGTGGCGGGACCGGTCGCGGGGCCTGTCGTGGAATAGAAATGCAGGACCTCGAAGAACCCCTCGCGCGCGACGCCGCTCTTCGAGTCGTAGAGCTGGAGGTGCTTGGGCGCGAGCACCTTGCACGCCCCGCCGAACATTTTGCGAATCTCGTCCAGCAGCCCCTTGTCGTTGCCGATCGCGCAGCCGCGGATCACCAGCGTGGAGCTCTTGTCCAGCACGGAGCTGATCGGCGTCTGGAACTGCGCCAGCTTGTTCGCGTCCTCCAGATCCCAACGGCGAAGGTGGCGCGGCTTGGCGTCCCCGGACACCAGCTTGATCACCCACTCCACCGCGTTTCCGTGGTCGACGATGTTCACCTCTCCCCACGGTCCGAACTTGCGTGGCTCCGCCTGGGTGCGCAGGAACTCCCGGATGTCGAGCACGTTGTCGCGATCGAGCCTCGCGTCCGCGTACTTCCCCATGTAGTCCCGGGCGGCGGCGAAGTAACCGCCGCCGTCGCTTCCGGTGATGAACGCGATCACCGGCCGCCCGGCCTTGAAGTTGCGGACGAACACGGGGCTGGGCGCGTTGAAGCTCCCCGGCTTCTTGCCGACGGTGCCGGCGACCTTGAGCTGTACCTCGAAGATCCCTTCCTCGTTCGCGGGCTGCCCCGCGGACGGGGCGGGGATCTGCAGGCTGTGGACCGTCGGATCGCTGTCGAACTGCAGCTTGAGCGCGGGCGAGCCCGTGAGCGCCGGCGACGGCTTGCTCTGTGTCCCCTTGAACTTGCCGCCGACGATCTTGCCGCTGAACTCGGCGATCAGGACCGGCGGGCTCTTGGCGATCTCCGTGACCTTGGCGCCGCTGCTCTCCCACGAGTCGACCTCGGACAGGGTCACTGTGACGGGGTCGGCCTCGCCAGGTTTGTCGAAGGCGATGACCAGCGTGTCGGAGAGGTTGATCGTGGTGCCGGGCTTGAACGTGGCATGGAACTCGTCAGCCACCCGCCACCACCTTCCAGCCCTGCTCGTCGCGGGTGTCCCGCACCACGATGCTCTCGTTGGGATCCTGCAAGGGCAGTGCGTCTGGCTCGCGGTCCTCGAACAGGAAGAAGTCGTCGATGCGGAGCGTGCGCTTGCCGAAGTGGCGGGGCAGCGTCGGCACCAGCGTCTTGCGCTTTCGCCCGTCGAGCTCGAGCTCGTAGTCGCCCGGCGGCACGCTGTCGTGCTGGATCAGCCCATGCTCGTCGGTCTTCCCCTCCAGCACGCGGTCCGCGAAGATCCGGTACGGCAGGTTTGCGAGCGGCACCGCCCCCGAGTTGCTCCGGAGCAGCACCGAGATGTGGACGCCGCGCAGGATCGCCTCGCAGGGGGAGTGCGTGGCGAGCCGGTCGTAGAACCGACACGCGAAGGTGTCGCGGCCCTTCTCGAACTCGCGCCGCTCCGCCGGCAGGCGCTCGCTCCGGCGCTTCTCGCCGTCGGACCAGAACCGCTTCCTGCACCCCGCGCCGCCGTCTTTGGCCTTCGGGCACGGCCAATCCTCGGGGCGAACGTGCAGCCCCGGCCGAAACAGGAAGATCACCACGCGGCGGTTGGGACCGTTCTCGGCGTTGCGCGCCTCCTTGTTCTGCGGCTTGACGAGCTCGTCCTGCTCCTCCTTCGAGAAGAGCAGGATCGGGTTGAACTCTCCGCAGCCCTGGAAGTCGCCCTTGCCGCCGGGGTCGGTACCCGCCGAGAGGAAATCGGTCGCGGCGAGCGAAAGGCTACGGGGTCCGCCTCCCGGAGCGTCCACGACGCGCCCGTTCTCTTCGCGCACGACGCAGACGGAGTCCATGTACTCCCGGTAGAGCGCCTTGCGGGCGGCGCCGGTCGGCTTCGGCTCCGTCGGGCGGCCGAGCGCGGTCTGCATGCGCCGGATCGCGCCCGGGTCCCAGTTGTCGTTGCCCAGCGGATGCGCGAAGAGATCCTCCCACAGGTCGACGTCGCGCCGCAGCAACGCGAACAGCGCCTGGGCCCGGCGGCCGCTGAGCGCCTTGTTGTAGTCGTCGTTGCCCGTGGGGTCGGCGTGGCCGAAGACGCTCAGCACGGGCTTGTGGGTCTGCTGAGCGCTCGCGCCAGGGAGCGTGTGCTCGTCGATGAGTCGAGCCAGCGCGCTGATCTCGGCGTTGATCTCCGGCAGGATGAACGAGGAGTCGAACTCGAACCGCACGTCGTCCGCTCGCCAGCAGGCGAACGGAGCGACGTGGGTCTTGATCGTGTTGCGCTCCTTGCCGGAGATCGTGGGCGAAAGAAACGCCGGCGGCGCCGGGAGCGGGAGATGCGTCCCCGAGAGGCCGCCCCCGGTCCTCTCCTCTTTCGTGCCCGAGAGATCGCTCACACAGATCCTCGCAGCGCGTGCGTGGCGCCAGCGGACCGAATCAGCTTCCGTGCACCTCGACGAGTTTGGCCTGCGTGTTCTTCCCGCACTTGCCGTCGACGACGAGCTTGAAGTCGCACTGGAACTCCTCGACGGCCGAGCGGAATCGGATCGACTTCTCGATCTCCGTGGCCTCGGCAGCGGTGAACGCGCGGTCGGGCAGCTCGCTGGCGTCGTATCCCAGGTTGTCGAGGCGCGCGATCTGGCCGCTGACCTCGGCCACGGGGTCGAGGACCCCGATGCGCAGCTCGATCGTTCGCTCGAGACGCAGCTGGTCCGGCTCCGGCGGCGCGCCGCGGTCGATCAGCACGCCCGTCTGCGCCCCGGTCGAGATCTCGCGCTCGATGATGCCGTCGGAGCCCGTCGTGAAGTCCGCCGATTCCGACTCGATCGAGAGCGTCCCTTCGTGCCCGGAGAGGGGCTGGTTGCGCAGCCCGTGGAGCGCGACGCGGAGCCTGAGCGCCTGGCCCTTGCGCTCGAAGCGGTGCCGCTGACCCGTCGCGCCCGCTTCCTCTCTGGTCTGCCTGTCCGGGATGAACAGCCTGTCGCCGGGGAACAGGACGTTGGGGTTCTTGCGCTCGTCTCTGAGCGCCTTGTTCTCCGGGGCGTTCCACACGGCCTCCCATTGGCTGAATCCGTGCGCCTGCGCGATCTGCGCCAGATGTTCCCCCTGTTGCACCACATGCTCGACCGGCATCACGACCTCTGCGTCGCCGCGATTCTACCCGGCGGCGAGAGACGCGACGCAACGCGCCTGGCGCCGAGGATCCGCGAGGAGAGGGCGACGACTTCTGCGCGAAGCCGATGGAGCGCCCGGGTCAGCTACTCGCTAGGGGCACGGCGTGTTGTTGCACAGATTCCCGCCGGCATTGAAGTAGATGCCAGTGATTTGGTTCGGGCAAAGCGCACCCAGCACGTTCGCGCTGATTACGTTGCCGCGCAGCGCCACTGCGTAGACCTGGCTCAAGGTGCACACCCCATGGGCCCCGTTGTCGTCGACGACGTTGTTCTCGGCCAGGCTCCCGCCGCCCGCCAGCTGGATGCCCGTCGCAGCGTTGCCGGTGACGACGCAGTCCCGCACCACCGCGGCAACATTGACCACGATTCCCAGGTTGTTCCCGATGGCGCGAACGTTCTCGACAAGCGAGTAGTCCCTGACAAGCACCCCCCACTGGAAGCCGCGGACCGTTCCGTTCCCGATCACCGTGTTCTGCAGGCCGGCGCTCGCGACGATCCCGTTCAATCCCCCACAGAAGGGCGGGGAAGCGGCGCACCGGAGGGTGTGTCCATTCAGGTCCACGCTGACGTCGTTCGCGCCGACGCTGATGCCGTCGACCAGCAGCGGTACGTCGAGGTTGCCGGTGAGCCGGTACTGCCCCGGTTGCGAGAGCGTGACCGGAAACCCCGCCGTATCTCCGGGAGTGATCCCGCCCGCGAGGGCGCGGGCCTGGTTGATCTCGATCACCCCGTCCGTGGCAGAAGCGGGTGCGGGCACAAGACACGACAGCGCCGCGATGAAGGTCCAGACTCGGCCGATGGGCATGGCAACCTCCTGACCCGTTTCTAGGCGGCAGCCCGGGTGGGCCGCATCGGCAATGGACTGCCTAGTTCATCCTCAGCGTGTCTCGGTAGACTGAAGGTCGATGCTCGAGCTGCCGCGGCCGCCTTCGGAATGGACCTTCGTCGGACGCAAGGCCGAGCTCGACCTGGCGCTCGCTGAGCTAGACGCCGGTCGCCCGGGCCTGGTCGTCGGCGGCCCGCCGGGAGCTGGGCGCACGCGCCTCGCGCGCGAGATCGCCGCCGCCGCCGCCGGACGCGGGGTCGCGAGCGTGTGGCTTGTGAGCGGGGAGGAGGCCGACGCGACGACGCTCGCGGCGTTCGAGGCCGCACCGAATTCGGGGGCCGCGCGGCCCCGGCTCCTGGTGATCGACGACGCGCATCTGCTCGACGCGGCTTCTGCCCGCCGGGTCGAGAGGCTCGCGCGCGGCCGCAAGGCATTCATCGTCGCGACGGTGGCGAGTGGTCTCGCGAGCCCGCCCGCGATCGTCGCGCTCTGGAAGGAGGGGACCGTCCCCCGCATCGAGCTTCGCGCGCTCGCCGAGCCGGAGATCGCCTCGCTGCTCGAGTCCGCCCTCGCGGCGCCGGCGGATCGGGGCACGCAGCGCCTGCTCTGGCGCGCGTCGCAGGGCAACCTGGTGTGGCTGCGCGAGCTGCTCTGCGAGGGGCTCCGCTGCGGCGCGCTCTGTCGCAGCGGGGGCGTCTGGCGCTGGTCGGGTCCGCTCCAGCTCGGCCTTGCGCTGCGCGGCTTGCTGCTCGAACGAGTGGAGCGCCTTCCGCAGGAAGCACAGCGGGCGTTCGAGGTGGTCGCCTCGATCGGCCCGGTCGAGCTCGAGCTGCTGGGCGCGGCGCTCGAGGATGGCTCCGTCGAGCGACTCGAGCGCGAAGGCTTGATTGCGCTCGAGCGCGACGGACTGCGGCGAAGCGTGCACGCGGCGGAGCCGCTCCGCGCGCAGGCGGCCCGCGAAGAAATGCCGCAGAGTCGGGCGGCGCGAATCCACCGTGCACTCGGTCATGCCCTCCTCGGCTGGGGATTGCGCCGTCCCGGCGACCGGCTTCGAGCCGCAAGCTCTCTGTTGGAGGGAGACCCGGCAGCAGCGGCTCCCTTCCTGATGAATGCGGCGGAAGAGGCGTGGGCCGAAGGGGACGCACCCCTCGCTGAGCGCCTGGCGCGTGCCGCGTCGCGCGGAGCGCAGGCTGTTCAGGCACGACACGTGCTCGCCGAGGCCCTCGCCGATCAGGGTCGCTTCGAGGAAGCGATCGCGGAGTGGGAGGCGCTCGACGCCGGGGCGCTCGACGATCGCGCCCGCGCGCGCGCCGCGACGAGCCACGCGGCGATCCTGGCGTTTGCGCGCGGCCGGCCCGACGCGGCGCGCGAGCTGCTGGACGCGGCCGCGGCTCGCGTCGCGTCCGAGGATTCGCTGCAGAGTCTCGCCGCGATGCGCGCATCGATCGACCTCGGGGGCTCACCCACGCGGATCCTGGCCGACAGCGAGCAGCTCTTACGCTCGCCGGATCTCGCGCCGTACGTGGAGGCGCGTGCGCTGATCAGCCTGTCCGTCGCCGCCAACATGTCGGGGCGCTTCCACCGCGCGCTCGGCGAGCAGGGGCGTGCGCTCCGCGCGGCGCAGCGCTGCAAGATCAGCTTCCCGCTCGCGGAGCTCTGGTGCGAGGTCAACGCTTTCTGGGCCCACCTCTTCTCGGGCGCGCTCGACCTTGCGGAGCAGCTCGCGCTCGACCGCTGCGAGGTCCACGCGGACGATCCCTCCGTCGCCGCGCGCGCCTACTGGACCCATGCGCTCGGAATCGCCGCGATCTGGCGCGGCCGCGCGGGGCCGGCCTCGGCGCTCCTGCGCGAAGCCGCGGCGTTGCTGCTGGCGTACGACAATGGAGCGCGGCGACTGGTGCTCTACGACCTCGCGGTGGCGAGGGCGATGGCCGGAGTGGCGAGCGACGCGGAGCAGGCGCTGCGTGAAGCCGAGGCGTCGCGTCCCGCGTCTCCGGCCACGCTGCCCGGAGACGTACGCGCGCGGGCCTTCGTGCGAGCAGCCATTGGAGAGCGGAGCGCTGCGCGCGACGCCTCGCTCGCTGGCGGCCAGAAGTTCCTGGCAGAGGAGCGAGTCGTGCCCGCCGTCCTCGCCCTTCACGACGCGGTGCGCTTCGGCGCCGGGCGGGACGCGGCGCACGCGCTCGTCGCTGCGGCGTCGCGCACCGACGGCCCACTGCTGCGAGCCCTTGCCGCGCACGGCTTCGCGCTCGCGACGCGCGACGGGCATGCGCTCGACGCAGCCTCCCGAGGCCTCGCACTTCTTGGCGTTCTCTTCTACGCGGCCGAGGCGGCTCGCGCGGCTTGCGAGGAGCACGCCAGGGCCGGCCGAAACGCGGCGGCGCTCGCCGCAAGGCAGGCGTTCGAGCAGCTCGCATCGCGCTGCGAGGGCGCGTGGTTCCCCCCGCTCCTCGCGGGCGACCCGCTCACGCGCAGGGAGCACGACGTCGCCGAGCTCGCCTCGGCTGGCGCGAGCGACCGCGAGATCGCCACTCGGCTCATGCTCTCGGTTCGGACGGTTCACGCTCACCTGCGTTCCGTGTACAACAAGCTCGACGTGGACGGGCGAAGCGCGCTCCGTGTGCTGCTTGCTAAGGAGCCGCGGAAGCTCCGCTGACGAGCTCGCGCTGCACGCGGGCCCACCAGGCGCGTTGCTTCCCGGGCTCGTGCGCGAAGGAGGTGTCCTCGTCGAAGCGACGGTTCTCCTCCAGCGCCACGCGCATCGCGGCGTCGATCCTCTCGCGCACGCAGCCGCGGGTCTGCGCCACCAGCGTCTCGGGGTCTTCGCCGGAGTAGGCGCACTTCTCGGCGATCCGGGCCGCATCCGCATTGAAGCGGCGCGCCGCCAGCTCGTACAGCGCGAAGTGGATCTGCTCGTGCTGCAGCACGTAGTCCTCGGGCAGCGTCTTCTGCTCGGCGTTCCACCACGAGCAGCTCCGGCTCATCGCCGTCTCGACGGTGAGGCCGCGCAGGAGCGCGTCGTAGCGCGGCGTGTCGCCGGCGCGCGTGCTGGGTCGCACGCCGACCTGGATCCCCGGGCCCGTGCGGAAGTACGCGCAGGTCGCCGCGCCCAGCTCTTCGCGGTGCGACGCGAGGCTCGGCGGAGGCTCGCTTCCCCGGAAGTCGTCGCGTGTGAGCGCGCGGTAGGGAATCACGTCCGAGTCCACGCTCGCGGGGTCGATCACCTGCGCGCTGCCGTGCGCCCACGCCGGCAGCCGCGAGCTACGACAGCCCGCACCAGCGACGAGCACCGCGACCAGCGCCACCCACCTCATGCGCGCGGATCATAACGTCGGCGGCTGGAGTAGCATCGATCCATGGCGAGACTCAGCAAGCTGTCGCGTTCGATTGCGGGGAAAGTGGCGCTGGTGACGGGCGCGGGGAGTGGCATGGGACGCGCGACCGCGCAGCTCTTCGCCGACGAGGGCGCGCGCGTGGCCGTGTGCGACGTGCGCGCGGACGGCGTCAAGCAGGTGGTCGAGGAGATCCTCGGCGCCGGCGGGCAGGCGCACGGGTTCGAACTCGACGTGTCCGACGCGCGACGCGCGACCGCCGTCGTGCAGGAAGTCGTGCAGCGCTTCGGCGGCCTCGACATCCTGGTCAACAACGCGGGCGTGTCGGCCCCGAGCGCAATCGACGGCGGCGACTACGAGGCGGCGTGGGAGAAGACGTTCGCGGTGAATCTCTCCGGCCAGATGCGCATGGTGCGGGCCGCGCTGCCGCACCTGCTCCGGAGCGGCGGCGGGCGCATCGTGAACATCGCCTCCACCGAGGGCCTCGGCGCAACGAAGTTCGGCAGCCCCTACACCGCAAGCAAGCACGGCGTGATCGGACTCACGCGCTCCCTCGCAGTCGAGCTCGGCGAGCGCGGCGTGACCGTGAACTGCATCTGCCCGGGACCGATCCGCACCGGCATGACCGCGCCGATCCCCGAGGAGGCGAAGAGCAAGTTCGCGCGCCGCCGCGTGCCGCTGCGCCGCTACGGCGAGCCGGAAGAGGTCGCGCAGATGACGCTCTCGCTGGTGCTGCCGGCGGCGTCGTTTCTGAATGGCGCGGTGGTCGTGGTCGACGGCGGCATGCTGGCGCAGAACACCTGAGCCATGTTCGGCGGCCTGCGCGTCCTCGACCTCGCCGGTGAGCGCGGCGTGCTGTGCGGGCGGATCTTCGCGGAGCTCGGCGCCGACGTGATCGCGGTCGAGCCGCCGTCGGGCTCGCCGGTGCGGCGGCTGGCGCCGTTCTACAAGGACGAGCCCGGGCTCGAGAGCTCGCTCTGGTGGTGGGCGTACGCGCGCGGCAAGCGCTCGATCGCGCTCGACGTCGAGCGCGCGCCGGATCGCCTCGAGCTGCTCGCGCTGGTCGAGGGCACCGACGTTTGGATCGAGTCGGACGCGCCGGGGCGGCTCGCGGCGCTCGGGCTCGGCTACGACGCGCTCGCTGCGCGCAATCCCGCGCTGGTCGCGGTCTCGATCACGCCGTTCGGGCAGGACGGGCCGAAGGCCGGCTGGGCCGACTGCGAGCTCAGCGCGTGGGCATCGGCAGGCGTGCACTGGCTGTCGGGCGATCCCGACCGCGCCCCGCTGCGCATCTCCGCGCCGCAGGCGTACCTGCATGCGGGCGCGGAGGCCGCCGTCGCCGCGCTGGTCGCGCTCCACGAGCGGCGCCGCTCGGGCCGCGGGCAACACGTGGACGTGTCGGTGCAGCAGGCGGTGACGATGTGCACGCTCGGCGCGATCCTGCAGCCCGCTCTGCGCGCGCAGCCCTTCTCGCGCTCCGCCGGCGAGGCGAAGCTCGGCGACGCGGTGGTCCGCAGCATGCTCCGCACGCGCGATGGCTTCGCGCTGCATCTGGCCGGGATCCTCCCCTCCGTCTCGAGCTTCATGCGCCGGATGGTCGATTGGCTGATCGAGGAGGGACGCCTGGAGCCGCGCTACGCCGAGGAGGATTGGGCGAGCTTCGGAATGCGGCTGCTGTTTGGTCAGCTCCACCAGGCCGACTGGGAGCCCGTGCAGCGCGCGCTCGAGCTGCACTTCGCCACGCGGACCAAGCGCGAGCTGCTCGACGCGGCCGTGGAGCGCAAGCTGCTGATCGCGCCACTGCTCGACGTGCGCGAGCTGGTGGAGAGCCCGCAGCTCGCGGCGCGCGCGTGGCTCTCCGACGTCTCACACCCGGAGCACGAGGCGTCGATCCGCTATCCGGGGCCGTTCGCGCACTTCTCGCGCACGCCGCTCGTGCTCGGGGGCCGCGCGCCGCGGCTCGACGAGCACCGCGCCCAGACCCTGGCCGAGCGCCGGCCGCGCCCGCCGTCGCCGCCCGCAGCCGCGGGCGCCACGCGCGCGCTCGAGGGGCTCCGGGTGCTCGACCTGTTCTGGGTGCTCGCGGGCCCGGGTGCGACGCGCGTGCTCGCGGACTACGGCGCGACGGTGATCCACGTCGAGTCGGCGCTGCGCATCGACACGCTGCGCACGATCGGTCCCTGGCACGACCAGAAGCCGCACCCCGACACCACCGGCGCGTTCCAGGACACGAACGCGGGCAAGCTCGGGCTCACCCTCGACCTGTCGCGCCCCGAGGCGCGCGAGGTGCTGCGCGACCTGGTGCGCTGGGCCGACGTCTTCACCGAGTCGTTCTCGCCCGGCGCGATCGCGTCGCTCGGCTTCGACTACGCGTCGGTGCGCGCGCAAAACCCGGCGATCGTGATGATCTCGAGCTGTCTCATGGGGCAGACCGGGCCGCATGCGGGCCTCGCCGGCTTCGGCCAGCTCGCCGCGTCGCTCACCGGCTTCGCGCAGCTCTGCGGCTGGCCGGATCGGGCGCCGGCAGGACCCTGGGGCGCGTACACCGACTACATCGGCGTGCGCTACAACGCGATCGCGATCCTGGCCGCGCTCGAGCACCGCGCGCGCACGGGCGAAGGCCAGTACATCGACATGGCGCAGGCCGAGGCCGCGCTGCAGTTCCTGGCGCCGGCGTTGCTCGACTTCACGGCGAACGGGCGTGTCGCGGCTGCGGCCGGCAACGCCGACCCACAGAGCGCGCCGCACGGCGTGTACCCGTGCGCGGGCGAGGAGCGCTGGATCGCGCTCGCCGCGCGCGACGACGCCGAGTGGCAGGCGCTGTGCAAAGCACTCGGCGCGGCGGAGCTCGGCGCAGACGCCCGCTTCGCGACGCCGAGTGCGCGCCTGCTGGCGCGCGACGCGCTCGACCTCGAGCTCGCGGTCCGCACGCGCGGGCGCGACGTCGCCGAGCTCGAGGCTGCGCTCGCGGCGCGCGGCGTCCCCGCGCACCGCGTGGCATCGATGGACGACCTCTGGACCGACCCCCAGCTCGGCCATCGCGAGCACTTCCTGTCGATCCCGCATCCCACGCAGGGCACGACCGTCGTCGAGGCCTCGCGCTTCCGGCTGTCGCGCACGCCCGCGCAGGCGCCGGCGAAGGCGCTCACGCTCGGCTGCGACAACCGCCACGTGCTCGAGACGCTTCTGGGATACTCGCCGGAGCGGGTCGCGGCGCTCGAGTCGGCCGGAGTCCTGCGCTGAGGAGTACGCGATGACGCCGGAGCAGTTCCTGGAGCGAGCCCGCGGCTTGAAACCTGCGCTTGCGGCGCGCGCCGCGGCCTGCGAGGCGCTGCGCCGCGTCCCCGACGAGAGCTTCAAGGACTTCCAGGAAGCGGGCCTGCTGCGCGCGCTGCAGCCGCGCCGCTTCGGCGGCTTCGAGCTCGATCCCCTCACGTTTTACCGCGCGGTGATGCAGGTTGCGGAGGCCTGCCCGTCGAGCGGCTGGGTGCTCGGCGTCGTCGGCGTGCACAATTGGCAGCTCGCGCTGTTCCCGGAGCAGGCGCAGCGGGACGTCTGGGGCGAAGACACGTCGATTCAGATCTCGTCGTCGTACGCGCCGACCGGGAAGGTGGAGCGCGCGCCCGGCGGCTTCCGCGTCTCGGGGCGCTGGTCGTTCTCGAGCGGCTGCGACCACTGCCAGTGGGTGTTCCTCGGCGGCAGCACGCGCGACGGTGACGGTCCGCCCGACGCGCGCACGTATCTGATCCCGCGGCGCGACTACACGATCCTCGACAACTGGCACGTGGCCGGGCTCGCGGGCACCGGCAGCAAGGACATCCTGGTCGAGGGCGCATTCGTGCCCGAGCACCGCACGCACCGCTTCATCGACGGTTTCCTGATCCAGAACCCGGGGGGCGAGACCAACCCGGGGCCGCTCTACCGGCTGTCGTTCGGCGGCGTGTTCGCGAGCGCGCTGGCGCCGCCCGCGATCGGCGCGGCGCAGGGTGCGCTGACGGCGTTCCGCGACCAGACCCGCAAGCGTCTCGCCGCGTACGACCTTGCGAAGATCGCGGAGGACCCGTTCGCGCAGGTGAGCCTGGCCGAGGCGGCGGCCGAGATCGACGCCGCGCGCGAGCGCTTCGAACGCGACTGGCGCGAGCTCTGGACACTGGCCCGGGCGGGCCGCGAGCTGCCGCTCCCGCTGCGCCGGCGCACCCGCTTCGACAGCGCGCAGGCGGTGGCCGCGAGCATCCGCGCGGTGGATCGGCTGCTCGCCGCGAGCGGCGGCCGCGGGATCTTCCTCGACAACCCGATCCAGCGCTTCTTCCGCGACGTGCACGCGATGCAGGCGCACGCCGTGAACCACCCCGAGCGCGCGGCGCGCATGTACGGCAAGTACGAGCTGTTGCCCGATAGCATCCCGTCCGACGTCGGCGACATCTTCGTGTGATGGCCGCGCCGCACCGGATCGACGTCCATCACCATGTGCTGCCGGCCGACTACGTGTCGGCGCTGGCGCGACTCGGGATCGCGGGAGGTGGCGGCATGCCGTTCCCGCGCTGGGACCCCGCGAGCACGCTGGAGCTGATGGATCGGCAGGGGATCGCCCCCCGGTTAGGCCGACCCCGCGCGCAGCCTAACTAATTCCAGGTCCGCCCGGCCGACCGCTCCCAACACCGCGACGCCGCTTCGCTTCTCCTCCCGCTACGGCTACCCGCCCGGAATTACGCAGAACTCGCAAAGCCACGCGCCCAGGTATTCTGGTGCAGTCCAATAGTAGTTGGGCGGCGAGCGTGGCTACGCAGCTTCCCAGCGCATGGACAGGCGCTTCTTGCCGCGGGCGCAGTCGCGGAGGAAGAGGTTGATCAAGGTCTGGTACGGAACCTCCGCCTCGTCAGCGAGTTGCTTGAAGTAGGCAAGGGTGTCCTCGTCGAGTCGGATCGTGATCTGCCGCTTTAGCCGGCGTGCGTACGGGTTCCGCTTGCCCTTCGAGAAGTCGTAGCTCTTCTTCATGGCCTCCATCTCCTCTCGTAGTCGCGGCGCTCGGTCTGATTCGCTTTCCGCGCGGAGATCAACCGGATCACCCGGTCCGCTGCCCGATAGCAGTGGCACACGACGAGCACGCGCAACGCCGCGCTGAACCCCAGCAGAAGGAATCGCTCTTCCTGTTCCGCGTCGTCCTCGATCAGCAACGCGCGTTCGTCATAGAAGACGGTCTGCGCTTCCTCGAAGGAGACCCGGTGCTTCCGCTTGTTCTCCGTGTTCTTGGCATCGTCCCACTCGAACCGAAGCACATGTGCACTGTACTTACGCTGTACGGCCCTCGCAAATCGCCGCCCAACAAGCGGTTGCACTTGCCCGAGCACCGTCGGCGCCTTGGGGCGTGGTACCGTGGGCGTGGAGTTCAGCGGCTTCTCCTGCTCCACGGCGCGGTGCCCGGCAGGTGAACCGCGATCCGTTAGGCCGCACCCGAATTCCGACGACTCGACCATGCGACACGAGGACGCAGCCATCTCTACCCGCAGTAGCTTAGGATCAGGCTCCTATGGAGGGTCTAATGAAACGAACGTCGATCATCGCTGCGCTCGTGCTGTCTGTCTCGAGCGCCATCGCGCAGCAGCAGAGCGCACAGACACGAGATGCGGCGAGCACCGAGCAGGCCGTGCAGCAGCAGGATCAGGTGCGGATTCGCGCGCAGATCACCGCCGACACCATCGCGCTTCGCCGGATCTATGCCGATGACTTTCT
>CAYVQJ010000088.1:0-3676 GCA_964454165.1 uncultured Myxococcales bacterium
CAGCGAAAAGACAACAATCGAGATGATGGTAAAGGGCTTCTTCATTTTCGTCTCCACTAAACAAGATCGCCAGAGTCATACGTTCTCAGCGGTCTAACGCCCGCGCCCCTGAGCGCGAGGTTAGGGGCTGAGATGGCGCCACCGATAGCTCGTGAAAAACGGGCGATCACTGGATCACTTTGTCGGCTCGCAAGAGCACAGACTGCCCGATCGTAAGCCCGAGTGACTTTGCACTCTTCAAGTTTGCCACCATGTCAAACGTTGTCGGGCGCTGTATGGGCAGATCGCTGGACCTTTTGCCTTGGAGCACTCGGCCAACATACTCGGCGGAACGAACCACCATATCGTGGGCGTTGGGTCCATAGCTAAGCAGCGCACCGTCGGCGGTGAAGAACGCAAATACCGCAAAGACCGGTAGCCGGTGTTTGGCTGCAAGGTTCAGGATCCGGTCTTTCTGGGCATCGAGGGTCGGCGATTGCATGACCATGACCGCCTGAGGTTTGCTTTTGACTCCGGCTTCGAACGCATTATCGAGATCTGCCGCCGTTCGCATTTCAGCGAAAACGAGCCGCAGCTTCAAGACTCGGGCCGCGGCATCCATTTTGCTCAACGGCGCTCGATCCAAAGAGGCGTCCCACAGTACCATGACGCGAGACACGCTCGGGAGCGCCTCTTTGAGAATTTCCAGGCGCTTGGCGCTGAATTCAGGGAGGTCAAGAAAAATCCCAGTAAGGTTTCCTCCTGGGCGCGCAAGGGTGGACGCGTATCCGCTCGCAACGGGGTCGGTCTCCAGGTCGGTTGCAACGATCTGAACCTCGCGCGTGGCACTCATGACAGCGCGCACGGCTCCAGAGCTCTGCACATAGATGAGGTCTGGTTTCATGCGAACCAGCTCGAGCGCCATCGACGGCAGGTCCTGTGCCGGGACGAGTCGGCGCTCAACGATCAGATTGTGTCCCTCCGTGAAACCGAGCTTGCGCAATGAGGCGATGAAGGTCTCCTCGTAGGGGTTCCCCGGTCCAGGCGCGAGGAAGCCCACGCGGAACACTCTGCCTTGTTGAGCTTTGCTGCTCTGCGACACGAGTATGACGCCAACGGCAACAGAGCTGAGAAAACTCCGGCGGTCGATCATTCGATACCTCCTATCACGCTCATCCTCACCTGAACCCCCATAGAGCTACCCCATCTCACGTCCGGGAGCCCCTAACTAGAAGTCAGCCCCCATGTTGGCACATGTCGTGTCGCCGGAGATCACCGAATGACCCTGTTCGCCCTCAGCATGATGCTGTCTGGAACGGTGAGATGTAGATCCCTCGCGGCCTTCAGGTTCAGAACGAACTCGAACTTGATCGGCCGCTCAACCGGCAAGTCACCCGGCTTCGCGCCGCCGAGGACCTTTGCCACGAGCGCGGCGCAGCGTTCAAAAGTGGCTGCTATTTCGGGGCCATAGGCGATCATCCCGCCCGCTTCCGCGAACGGCACGAACATTGACGTTGCAGGCAGTCGGGCTTTCTTCGCGACCTGGGCGAGGCGCGCGCTCTCGACATACATCATCGGTGACGGCAGGACGATCAAAGCCTGCGGGCGTCCGCGGAACGCGGAGGGCGCCTGGTCGATCTCCTGGGGCGTTTTGATCTCCAGGACTTGGATCTTGACGCCGAGTGAGGGTGCGACGCTGCGTACCGCCTGCAGCGGGAGCGGACCGGAGGTCGAGTCGAACAGTACAACGGCGCGAGACAAGCCGGGAACTACTTCCTTAAGGAACTCGACCCACTTGCCCGCGAGGTCAGGCGAATCGAGAAACAAACCGGTGAGGTTCCCGCCGGGCCGGCTGTAGCTCTTCGCATAGCCTGCGGTCACCGGATCGGTTTCGAGATCGTGAGCAACGATTGGGATCACTCGTGTCGCCGCGTAGGCTGCGCGCACAGCAGGTGGGCCAATGGGAAACAGGACATCGACTTTGAGCTGAACAAGCTCCGCTGCCGGCTCGGCCAAACGCCTTGGATCGCCAGCGGCATCCCGAAACTCGAACGTAACGTTCTTCCCCTCGACCCAGCCATTTTCGCGCAGCGTTCCGCGGAAGTTTTTTTCAATCCATGGCTCCTTCCGTGCATCATTCACGAAGAGAATGCCGACTCGTGCAATCTTAGTCTGCGCCCAAGCCGGCCTGGTCCAATGCATCGCCAGCGGTACTACCGCGCCCGCCAGAAGAAGAACAGTGCGTCGTCTCATTTCACCTCCCGCGTCTTGAACCAGGTTCCTTGGGGACTAACGGGACGCCCATAACCGGCGCACAAACAGCAAGCGTAGCGCCGCTGTTTGTGCGTCCGCGTTCATGGACTGGTTGGGCATCACTTCGCTATCACTCGTTCCGCTACGCCAAGCGCCAGCCTCGTGCGATTCATCGAATGACCTCGTCGGCGCGGAGCAGGATTGACTGTGGGATCGTGATCCCAAGGGCCTCGGCGGTCTTGAGGTTGACAACCAGCTGGAACCGTTCAATCTGGTCCACGGGCAATTCGCTCGGCTTGGCGCCCTTGAGTAGTCGGTCGATGTAATAGGCGACGCGCCGGAAGGTGTCCCGGATATCGTTTGAATAGGACATCAGCCCCCCGGCCGCCGTGAGGTCGCGTAACCCGCTAAACGCTGGCAAGCGGTTCTCTCGGGCAAGTGCACCGACTCTCAGGCGCTCCACATACAACCAGGGCGAGCTCCCTACCACGACCGCGCCTGCCTTCATACGCTTGGCGGCTTTGAACGCTGCGTCCAGGTTCTGGGGTGGCCGTAGATCAAGTACTACGACCTGCAAGCCAAGGGCTTGGGCGGCGGACTTGACCGCATCTCGCTCTCCTGGGCTCAAGGGATCCGTAAGGAGCGCAACGCGCGAAACGTTCGGCAGCGTCTCCTTGAGCAATTCGACGCGCTTTGGGATCAATTCCGATCCACGCGAGAAGATTCCGGTGATATTCCCGCTTGGTCGCGCCAGGCTGTCGACTAGCCCCAACTCCACGTGATCATAGTCGTACAACACTGCCACGATTGGAATCGTGGTCGTAGCCATCCTCGCTGCACGAGCCGAGTCCGCCGCTCCTGTCAGGATTACGTCCACCTTAAGCCCAACCAACTCGTCCGCAAGGCGGGGAAGTTGATCCACGTGGCCCTGCGCTCCGCGGTACTCGAACGTGTAGTCACGTCCATCCACGTATCCCCGTTCGCTTAGGCCCTTACGCACCGCCTCGTAGACTTGATCGTTCGGGCCGGCGCTGACGGAGAGCAGCCCCACGACCGGCACTCGGGTTGCCGCCTGTGCCCAGCCCGCAGGGGCCACTGCACCCAGACTCAATGCAACAACGAGGAAAAGAGATCTCCCTGCCACGTATCACCTCAGCCGCGCCGTCGGACACTTGGATGATTCAGGTCCACGCGCGTCTCATTTGTGACGCCCAACGCCGGGGCTGAGGGGGCGCCGACGCGCTCAGCGCGGAGGGAACCCAACAGCGAGCAACGCGATGCTGTTGGGCGCTCCCCTCGAGCCCCATGTTAGACCTGCACTTGCCAGTTTTCACTTATCTCGCCCCTGGGCGTAGGCATCACTGCAAAGTGCCCCCATGCGCCAGGACTTGTTCACGTATTGCATTTGGCAGAAGCATTCCGCGCTTCTCACCCAGCACCGCCA
>CAYVQJ010000089.1:0-62620 GCA_964454165.1 uncultured Myxococcales bacterium
CGCTCTCGCTCACCATCGCGGACGAGCTCGCGCCTCTGCTCACGCTCACCAGCCCGACCGCGGGCGCGCAGTTCGACGCGGGAGCGACGGTCTCGGTGGTGATCCGCGCGGACGACGCGGGTGGCGTTGACCAGATCTCCTTCGAAACGACCGGCGCGGCGACGAGTGCCGGCGTGTTCGCGGTGAGCCCTCCCGCGACGTCGGCGACCGCGAGCTTCTCGTTCGCGATTCCGGCCGGCGCGGCGCCTGGAGCCGCCATCGACTTGCGCGCCCGCGCGCGCGACGTCGGCGGCCGCGCCGGCGAGCGCGCGGTGACCCTGCGCGTCCGCGACGCGATCCCGCCGACGCTCGCGCTCGCGCCTGCGGACGTCGGTGGCGCGGAAGTCGAGGCCGGAGGCGTAGCGCGGCTGCGCGTGCAAGCCAGCGACCCGTCCAACGTGGTGCTCGTGGCGCTCGAGGTGCCCGGCGCGACGAGCCAGCAGCGCAGCTTCCCGGCGCGCCCGAGCGCGGACGAGACCTTCGCGTTCACGGTGCCGGCAAGCCTGCGGCTCGGCCAGACGCTCACGGCGACGGCAACCGCGCGCGACAGCTTCGGGAACACGGGCACGAGCGCCCCGCTCGCCCTCACGGTCGTCGATCGCACCGCGCCGAGCGCGGCGATCACCGCCCCGGCGACGGGCACGCGCGTGGCGCCGGGCGCGTCGTTCGACGTCGTGGTCAGCGCGAGCGACGTGCAGGGCGTGGCGCAGATCGAGTGCCGCGCGAGCGGCGCGCTCACCGCAGTGCAGACGATCGCGGTCGCGCCGCCCGCGAGCCCCGCGATTCGAAGCTGCAGCTTCACGGTGCCGGTGGACGCGACCGCGGATGCGGGGATCGCTCTCGACGCCACGGCGAGCGACGCGACGGGTAACACCCGGGCCGCGACGCGTGTGAGCCTGCTCGTCGCGGACACGATCGCGCCGACGGTGCTCTCGATCGCGCCCGCGGACGGAGCGACCGGCGTCGCGACGAACGCGACCGTCGAGGTCGTGTTCAGCGAGCCCGTGCAGGTGCCGACACTCCAGACCGCGTTCGCGCTGACCGGACCCAGCGGGGCTGTCGCCGGCGCCCGGGCCGCCCTCGACGGCGGCAGGCGCATGCGCTTCACGCCCGCGCTCCCGCTCCAGGGTGGCGCGCAGTACACCGTGCAGATCGGGACTGCGCTGCGCGACCTCGCCGGAAACGCGCTGGCGGCGCCGCTGACCGCGAGCTTCCAGATCGGCGACGACTTCGACCCGCCCTGCATCACGTCGCTCGCTCCGGCGGAGGGCGCCGAGACCTCGCTCCTCCCGATCGTGGTCGCGCGCTTCTCCGAGCCGCTCGACCCCGCGACCGTCATCGCGGCCGCAGTGCGCATGGTTGCGGAGACGCCGGCCGGCAACGTCGCCGTTCCGCTCGCGCTCGCGCTGTCGGACTCCGACACCACGCTCACCGCCACGCCGCAGGCTCCGCTCGCACTCGCGACGGATCACACGGTCGAGTGGACGCGCGACCTGCGCGACCTCGGCGGCAACCGGCTGCGCACGCTGGCGACCTGCCAGGGCGCGCCCGAGAACCCGACGGCGACGATCGCGGCGACGCGGACGCTCGTGACCGGCCGCGTCGCGATCACCGAGCCGGTCGTCGGCGCGCGTGCGGTCGAGGGTCAGCCGCTGCGGCTCTCCGCGACCGCGAGCGCCGTGCTCGGTCTGGTCGACCTGACCTTCCGGATCGACGGCGCGCAGGTCGGGATCGTCGCGCCGCCGGCGCTGTCGCTCGACACGACCGCGCCCTCGCTCGCGGGCGGCGCAGCTCGCACGGTCGCGGTCGACGCACGCGCGCGCCTCGCGGGAGGCATCGACGTCGACGTGCCCGCGGTGTCGCTCGACGTGCGCCCCCTCGGCGAGGACTCCGACGGAGACGGCCTCACCAACGCGGAGGAGGCGCTCGGCGGCACCGACCCGTTCGCGCCCGACAGCGACGGCGATGGCCTGTCCGACGGCGAAGAGGCCGCGCGCGGCTCCGATCCGCTCGACGCCGACAGCGACGACGACGGGATCTCGGATGGCTTGGACTTCGCGACCGGCCCGCGCCTGCTCGCGCTCGAGCCTGCCGACGGCGCGACGAATGTGAGGGTGCGCCCGACCCTGGTCGCCAGCTTCGACGAACCTCTCGACCCGGCGAGCGCAACCGCGAGCCGCTTCCGCCTGCTCGACGCGCTCGGCGCGCCCGTCGCGGCGACGCTCGCGCTGGCACAGGGCGACCGCGCGCTCGAGCTGCGGCCCGCCGCGGCGCTCGCGTTCGCTGCGGCGTACACGCTCGAGCTGTCCGGCGAGCTCACCGACGGCGAGGGCAATCCGGTGACCGACGCCGCCGGCACGCCGTTCGCGACGCGCAGCGCCGCGTTCACCACGAGCGCCTTCGGCATCACCGCGCCGGCCCACGGCGTGTTCGTCGCGGAGGGCTCGCAGCTCACCGTGTCGGCCGGCGCGAGCCCGACCCTGGGTGTGGCGTCCGTCGACTTCCTGGTGGGCACCGCGCTCGCTCAGTCGGATGCAGTCGCGCCGTTCGAGACGAGCGTCACGGTGCCCTCGAGAGCGCAGGCTGCGACGCTCCTGCTCACGGCGATCGCGCGCGCCTCGAATGGAGCGGAGCTGGCGCGCGAGTCGGTCACCTTGAACGTCGCGGTGGCGCTCGGCGCCCGGGCCGGGATCTTCGGCGTCCCGCTCGGCGGGACCCGAGATCTGATGCTCTCGGCGCCCGTTCCGCCGGACTCGGCGCTCCCGCTCTCGATCGAGGCCTTCGACTCCGCGATCGTCGGCGTGCCGCTCGGCCCGGTTGTGTTCCCGGCGGGCGCGAGCGAGCTACGCGTGCCTCTCTCGGGTCTGGCGCCGGGCAGCACGGCGGTGCGCGTGATCGGCAACGGCGTCGCGATCGAGCGCGTCGTCTCGGTCGGAGCGCCGATCAGTGGGCAGACGCGCAACGCGGATGCCGCGCCGCTCGGCATGAGCGTTCGCGCGTTCGCCCCGGCGGGGCAGCTAGCGCTGCCGGCGAACGCAGTGCGAAGCGTTCGCGTCGCCGTGCTGGCTGCGCCCGCGGCGACGACCACGCCCGTGGTCGCGACCTCGGGCGATCCCGCGGTGGTGTCGGTGCTCGGCTCGCCGTCGATCGCCGCGGGCGACACCGCAGTCGAACTCTCCCTGCAATCCGGGCCGGCCGGTAGCACGCGCCTCGCGCTGCGCGCCGGCGGTCAGGGCCGCGAGCTCGACGTGTTCGTGGGCACGCAGCCACTCGGCCGCACACGTCCCACGATCGCACGGCCAGTCGGGATCGGGCCCGTGCCCTTCCCGCCCGCGGGTCAGGCCATTCTCGCCCCAGGTGTGACGCGCACGCTCTCGCTGCGCCTGCTCTCCGCGCCCGCGACGGCGGCCACTCCCGTGAGCGTGACGAGCTCGACCCCCGCAGTCGCGAGTGTCGTCGGCACGCCCGAGATCGCGGCCGGCGACACCGTCGTGTCGATTACCGTGTCCGCCGGCGCCCCCGGCGAGGCCCTGCTCCACATTCGCGCGGGCGCGGAGGGCCGCGAGCTGCGCGTGATCGTGGGAGCGGCGGCGCCGAACCGCACCCGCCCCACCGTCGCACCGCCCATTGGAATCGAGGTCGAGGCGCCCTAGGCCTCGCAGGAGGAACGACCATGCAAAGTCGACGAACGCTCGCGCCGCTGGCTGCGGCCGTGTTCACGCTCGCGCCCGCAACTGCGTTCGCCCAGGCGCTCGACGTCTGTGGCTGCGCCGGAAGCGCGACCAGCTTCGGTGCCTTCAGCTCCAACGTCCCGAGCACTCACCCGCCGGGCACCACGGTGTCTGGTGCTGCCATCACGATCCCGCTCCCCGCGGATGGGGTCATGGTCTTCAACTCGTTCACGGTCTCCAACACGGCGCAAGGCTTTGATGCGAACGTCGTGTTCGCGAGAAACGCCGCCAACACTCCGGTGACTCTCCTCGTGCGCGGCAACGTCACGATCCAGGACGGCGACATCATCTCGCTGAACGGCGGCGTCGGCTCGAACGGCACCGCAGCGGCCGCGGGAGTCGGCGGACAGGGAGGCCCCGGCGGGTTCGTTGGTGGCGATGCCGCCTACCAGCTCGGGAACCTCGCCAGTGACGGCGGTGCCGGCATCGGTCCCGGGGGCGGGCTCGGTGCGACCGCCGCCGCGGGGGCAGGCGGGGCGATCTTCCTCGGCTTGCCGGAGCTGCGACCTCTCGTCGGAGGCTCGGGCGGGGGCGGCGGCCGCTCGACGACGAGCGGGAGCGGCTGCTCCGGCGGGGGCGGCGGGGGTGGCGGCGGCGCGCTGCTGATCGCGGCTAACGGCACCATTTCCATAAGCACCTTGTCGGCCATCTCGGCCAACGGCGCCAATGGCGGGACCGCGGGCAACTCGGCCTGCTCGAGCAACGGCAACGGCGGCAGCGGCGGGGCGATCCGGCTCGTCGCCAATGCCATCACCGGCACCGGCAGTCTGCGCGCAACCGGGGGCACGGGCGCTGGCGCGGGCGTCATCCGCATGGAGGCGATCGAAAACAGCTACGGGACGAACACCATCCCGGTCGCCCTCCGCTTCGCAAACCCGCAGCCGCTCGTCGACCCGCTCGGCCCCGCCGTGCGCATCGCCCGCGTCCAGGGTGCCAACACACCGGCGAACCCGGTCGGCTTCCGGGGACAGATCGACATGATCGTGCCGTCCCCCGGTCTGGTGCAGCTCGACATCGAGTCGCAGGACGTGCCGACGGGAACCGACGTGCTCGTGACGGTGAAGCCGAAGATCGGCGGGGCGCCGGCGTCGCAACGCGTCACGCTCGCGCCCGCCGACTGCATCGGCGGCACCTGCGTCATCGACGCCACGTTCGACCTGACGCCCGGGGCGTACATCGCGGAGGCGAGAGCCACGTTCGAAGTCCCGTGACTAACGCCCGGCGATCACGCGCACGCGGAAGGACTCGGAGCTCGTGAGCCGACCGCTGGTGTCGGCCGAGATCGTGAAGGTGTGCTCGCCGGCCTGGTCGGCGCGCGGGGTCCAGAGCAGCGCGCCGCGGCCGTCACCGAAGTCGACGAAACGCGCGCCGAGGGGCGCGAGCGGGCCGCCGTCGAGAGTGGTCGCGCCCAGTACGAGTGGATCGCCGAGCGGATCGCGCGCGCGCACGGGCACGACGAGCAGGACTTGCGCCAGCGCGACGCGGTCGCGAAGCGCGTCCAGGGTCGGCAGCTCGAACGTGAAGATCCCCTGCGCGCCTTCGCGATCGTCGCTCCAGACCACGCGCGCGCCGTCGATGCGCGGCGACGTCTGCGCGCCCGGGTTGCTCGTCAGGCGCTGCACGGGGCAGCGCCGCGCGACGCGATCCCACTCACAGAAGAAGATCTCGTCGTTCCCGTCGGCCTGGTTGTGCCAGACGATGCGATCGCCCGACACGTCCGGCGGCACCGAGTGCGGGAGCGGGGCGATCGGCACCGGCGCGCAGGTGCGGCTCTCGGGCTCGATCGCACAGGCGACCGCGATCGGCTGCCCACCGTCGACCCAGACACTGAGGTCGCCGGACACGCGCGGCTCGAACTGGTAGTCCTGCGCCGGCGCGAGCGCGTGCTCGGGACACGCACCGCGCGAGTCGAACAGACAGGTCCACACGTTCGGGTAGCCGCCGCGTCCGTCCATCCAAACGACTCGGTCGCCGTCAAGGTCCGGCAGGAACTGGCCGGCCGGGTGCGGCGTGATCACGCGCGGCGCGCAGTGCAAAGCGAAGCCGCGCAGCGTGCAGCCGAGGATGTCGTACTCGGTCGTCGCGTCCTCTTGCGACCAGACCAGCCGCTCGCCCGACAGGATCGGCGGCGTGCGGTTCTCGGATCCGGGGCGCACAGGTACGCGCGGGCAGCGCCCGCTCTTGCGGTCGAAGCGGCAGCCGAAGAATCCGCGCGTCTCGAAGCCGTCGAACTCCTGCCAGACCACGCGGGCGCCGGAGAGCGACGGGAATTGCTCGCCGCGCTCGCGCGCCACGAGCACGTGCTCCTCGCCGCTCGCCAGGTCGGTCAGGAACAGGTTCAGACCCTGCTCCGGCAGCGGATCGGGCGGGTCGTTCGGGTCGTCGAACACCAGCCGGTCCGATTGCCACGCCACGAGATCGCCCGAGACCGAGGGATCAGACGCGAAGGCACCCGTCGACGACACGCGCTGCGCGGGATTGCGCTCGAAGAACACCGGCGCGAACTCGGAGAGCTCGATGCCGTCGCGCGTGCGCACGGCGAGGCGCAGCACCGCCGGACCGTCGTCCAGCTCGCGCACAGACCAGATCGCGAGCACTCCCGAGTCGACGGCGACCGCGCGCGGCGGACCGAGCGGCTGCCACGCGACGGGGTCGAGCCCCGCTCCGGCGAAGAGCTGCCACTCGAGCAGGTCGGCGCCGCCGACGCTTCCCATGACGTCGATCTCGCCGCTGCGCTGGGACAGGTTCTCGGCAGGCAGCGGCGTCTCGATCGCGCCCAGCGCATCGGGCACGCGCTCGAACGCCACCGCGAGGTCCGCGCGCACGCGGCCGGCGCCGAAGTCGCGATCGTGGCCGGGCGCGCCGAGGTCGAGCGCGGTCAGCCGCAGCGCGGTGCGCACCTGCTCCGGTCCCCACTCCGGTCGAGCCGCGCGCATCAAGGCCACGAGCCCGGCAACGTGCGGCGCAGACATCGACGTGCCGGAGAGCCGCAGCCAGCGCTCGCCGACAGTGAACACGCCCTCGGGGTCGAGAGACGCGCTCGTGCCGGCCGCCCGCGTGGACAGAATATTGCGACCGGGTGCGGCGTCCGGCGGCGCCTGCGGGAGTCCGCCGCCCGGCGCCGCCACATCGAGCAGGAAGCCCTGATTCGAGAACAGCGCGCGCGAGTCGTCCTCGCGCGTCGCGGCGATCGCGAGCGTCTCGTGCAGATTCTGCGGGCTGTTCCAGAGCACGTCATCCGCGCGGTTGCCCGCGGAGAACACGACCACCACGCCGAGCGCGTGTGCGGTCCGCACGGCGTCCTCGATCACGGGATTGCGCGGGCAGCGACCTCCACACGAGTACGAGTTGTTGATCACGCTGGCGCCGTTGGCCGCCGCGTACACGATGGCTTCCGCCAGGCCCGAGAAGTCGCCGTTGCCGGTCCGGTCGAGGCCCTTGAGCGCCATGATGCGCGCGCGCGGCGCGACGCCGATCACGCCGAAGCCGTCGCCTCCCGCCGCCGCGATCGTGCCCGCCACGTGGGTGCCGTGGCCGAAGTCGTCCATGGGGTCGGAGTCGTAGCCGTCGTCGGGATCGTCGAAGTCGCCGTCATCGTTCGCGTCGAAGGTGTTCGCGAAATCGAAGCCGAGCTGGTCGTCGACGTAGCCGTTGGCGTCGTCGTCCAGGCCGTTCCGGTCGGAAGCCTCGACCAGGCCGTCGCCGTCCAGGTCCTCGCCGGGATTCACCCAGGTGTTCGGCGCGAGGTCGGGGTGCTCGTAGTCGACGCCGGTGTCCACGACCGCCACGACGCTGCCCTCGCCGAGCGAAAGGTCCCAGGCGGCGGGCGCTGCGATCCGGTGTAGCCCCCAGAGGTCCGCGTACGGCTGGCCCCAGGAGCCGCTCGAGGCCAGGAACGGATCATCGAACGAGGCGTCGGTCTGCGCGCGGAAGTCCGGCTGCGCCCATTCGACGTGCGGATCGCGCCCGAGCTCGGCGACGGCCTGGTCGACGTCGACGCCGCGTGCGACCCGAAGGCGGTACACGTGCGCCAGCTCGGGCGGCGCCGGCGCGCGCACGCCCCGTCGCAACGCCTGCCGCGCCAGGCGCGCACGCAGCAGCACGCGCTGGACCGCGAACGGGCGCGCGTCCGAGCGCCGGAACAGCGCGCGCATCTGGCGGATCCCGAGCCTTCGGGTCACGCGGTCGAGCGATTCCGAGCGGTCCGCAGTGTACGCCTGGAACGCACGGCGCCCGCGCGTGATGCGCTCGCCGCACTCAAGCACCGCCGCCGGGCCGGCGGCGCGCAGCTTCACGATCACGGCGCCATCGGCTCGGCGCGCGTTCTCGGCGGCACCGGCGGCCGGGGCCAGCGACAGCAAAAGCAGCAGCGGGAGCAGCATCCGCACGCCGCCCATTCTATCTGGGTGCCGCGCGTCACCGACAGCGCGACCGAAGCGGCCTACCTTGTGGCGATGCACGCCCTTCGAGCTCTGCTCGTCCTGCTTCCGCTGCTGTTTGCGACCCGAGCCTCCGCCGTGGGTCAGGGCAACAACCTGCTGCCCGACATCCCGCTCGGTCCCGACACTGTTCGCCTGACCCAGATCGCGAGCATCAGTCCCGACCTGGTCATGGACATCGAGAACGCCGGGGACGGCAGCGGGCGCCTGTTCATCGTGTCGCCGCGCGGGGTGATCCGGATCTGGCAGAACGGCGCGGTCCTACCGGGCTTTTTCCTGAACGCGCCCGCGACGCCCTCGGGCAGCGCGATGTCGGGCCTGGCCTTCCATCCCGACTACGCGAGCAACGGCCGGCTGTATCTGATCACCGGCCGGGCGACCGCGCCGTCGCCCCACTACACGGCGCCGCAGAGCAACACCACGAGCGCATTCGACAACGTGCTGGTCGAGTATCGCGTCTCGACCAGCAACCCGAACCAGGTGGACACGACCACACTTCGGGACCTGCTGCGCATCCACAAGCCCGAGGACGCGCACAACATGAACGAGCTCGTGTTCGCGCCGGTGGGCGCGGGCTACCACCTGTTTGTCTCCACCGGCGACGGCGGCATTACGCGCAGCGGAACCCCGACGCAGTACCAGACGAACGCGCAGCAGACGACGCTGCCCTACGGCAAGGTGCTGCGCATCGACGTGGACGCGATCGGACCGAACGGCCGCTACGCCATCCCCGCCGACAATCCGTTCGCGAGCGGCGCGGGCGGAAACGTGCCGGAGATCTACGCCTGGGGGCTGCGCAACCCGTGGCGCATCTCGACGGACCGCCTGACGGGCGCGCTCTACACCGGGAACAACGGCGACTTCACGATCGAGTCGGTGTACCGCGTGGAGCTCGGCCGCAACTACGGCTGGGCGGCGATCGAGGGCGGCTTCCTGTGGGACCCGCTCACGGGGAACGCGAGCGTCGATCCGGCGCCGAACCCCGCGTTCACGCTCCCGCTCGCGCGCTACGACCACAACGGGACGACCGAGGCGTTCGGCTCCGTGATCGGCGGCTACGTCTACCGCGGCGCGCGCATGCCGAGCCTGTACGGGCGTTACCTGTTCTATGACTGGGTCGCCGGCCGCCTCATCGCGATGAACACGACGACGGGCGCGCTCCAGCGCGTCGCGATCGCGGCCGGCAGCGCCGCACTCAGCGCGGTCGACGACATCGCGTGGGGCGAAGACGAGGTCGGTGAGCTCTACATGGGCGGGCTGAACGGGATCGTGAAGAAGCTCGCCCCCTCCGTCCTGTGCGGCGATCTCACCGGCAACGCCGACCTGGCACTCGACGACGTCGCCCGCGTGCGCTCGTATCTCGTGGACGGCGAAGTCACTCCCGCCGAGCTCGGCCGCTGCAGCGTGGTGGAGGGCGCGACCTCGTGCGACCTGCTCGATTCCGTCGTGATCCGCCGCGCCGTCGCGGGCCAGCAACCCGGCGTCCTCCCGGCCTGCACCGCCGCCGGCGGCTAGTCCGGGCGTGTACGGCGCGGCGTAGCCGCGCCTACGCCTTCGCTCGCCTCCGGCTCGCTGCGCGCGCTTCGCGCTTGCGGGTGCCGCGCTCCGTCTTGGGTCAGGTTCTCGAGCCGGCTCTAGACTGAGATTCGCTGCAGCGAGGCGTGCGCGAGCTCGCGGAGCGCGGGGCGTAGCAGAGCCTCGCGGCGCAGCGTGCGGCGCCAGAAGAAGCGCACCAGGTCGGCGTCGCGCTCCGGGCCCGCCGCGCGGACGAGCGCCTGCAACGCGGCGTCGGCCTCGCGCCAGTCCGCGAGCCGGCGCTCGACCAGCGCGGCGGCCTCTTCGAGGTCTTCGGCCTCGAGGCGCGCACCGCGCCGATCCACCTCGCGCGCGTACTGCGCGATGCGCAGCGCAACGTCCAGCTCGTAGCTGCGCCCGTCGCGGCCGAGCTGCTCCACGAGCACGTCGTGCGCGACTGCGTGCGGCGACGTCTCGGGCTCCGGCAGGAGCGGAGCCTCGAGCGCGACACCGATCAGTGACGCAATCCGCTCCAGCGGGACGCGACCGTACACCCAGTTCCAGCCCAGGTACTGCACCAGATCGAAGCCCGGCGGCGGATCCGCGCAGAGCGGCTCGACGGCAAGGGGAGTCACGATCCCGAAGCGGATCGTGTGGTAGTCGAGCGCGCGCAGATCGAGCGCCTCGCCGCTCTGCTCGGCGTAGCGGCGGAACGCGCGCGACAGGTCGCCGAGCGGCTCCGACAGGTCGCGGCAGCGCATCCCGGCCAGATCGGCGAGCGGGTCGCCGAAATGCGCCAGCTCCAGGTCGAGGATCGCGGTGACGCGCCCGCGCTCGAACAGGAACTGGCCCGAGTCGCCGGCGACGAGCGCGACCCGCGTCCGGCCTGCGGGCACGTTGCGCCGGAGCCAGCCCAGCACGAATTCGATGCGCGGCTCGGGGCGCCGGGCGCGCGCGCGGTACACCGCTTCCCAGCGCGGCAGGTCGCCGAGCGCGAGCGCGCGCGCGTCCTGCGGCCGCGGGAGCCCCGCGCCGTCGAAGCGCTCCAGCGGGATCTGGTGCATCTGCGCCAGGATGTCGACGTACGCGTCGAGCACCGCACGCCGCTCCTCGTCGCTCGAAGCACTCGCGAGATTCGCGCGGCCCGGGACGCGCTGCATCACGATCCCGCGCGGCTCATCGCAGAAGCCGTACACGTGCGGCACCGGGATTCCGTTGGCCTCGAGCCGCTCGAGCACCAAGAGCTCGTGCTCGAGCGGGTACACGCCATGGTCCGTCGCGCCGCGATCGCCGCGGAAGTAGACCGGCACGCTTGCGCCGTCGCACTCCACATCGAGAAACCAAGCGGGTCGCCAGCGCGGCTGGCGCTCGGCGCGCACTACCCTGCCGCCGACGAGCTTCCCCACCGTCGCGAACGCGCGCCGCCACTCCGGCGCGACGTCGGCCAGATCAGCTTCGGACATCACGGCATTGTGGCACCGACGGCGCCCCGAGAGAGGCGTGCAAGCGCGAAGCGCGCGCAGCGAGCGCGTCCCCGCGCGAGCGAAGGCCGCTCGGCGATAGCCGTCGCGGCAAAGACCCGCAAGCGCGCGAAGCGCGCGCGCAGCGAGCGCGTCGCGCGCGAGCGAAGGCCGCTTGGCGACAGCCATCGCGGCAAGGAACGGTCAGAACAGCTCGCGCACCAGCTCGTCGACGGGGGCGAGCAGCGCCTTCTGCCGCTCGAGATACGCGGGAAGGTCGCCCGCGGCGGCGGCCTCGAGCTGCTCGGCGACGGGTCCCGGCAGCTCGACCAGCCACGCGCGGGGCCGCGCGCTCGGATGCGGGATGCCGTAGCCGAGCTCCCGGCACAGGCGGTCCGCGGCGAGCAGAATCCCCGCGAGCTCGACCTGCTCCGGCGCCTGGCTCGGCGCGTCCTGGTGCTCGACCGCCTCGACGATCGCCGGCGGGAAGCTCCACCACGCCAGCACGCGCGCGCAGAGCTGTGCCGGCGTGAACTTGAGCTGCTCGCGCACCGCGACTTCGAAGCCGACGTCGAGTGAGAGCGTGTGCGACAGCGCCGCGGCGTAGTGGTCCGGCATGAACAGCGCCAGGCAGAGCTCGCCGAGGTCGTGCACGAGACCGGCGAGGTAGGCCTCCTCCGGGTCGCGGAAGCGCAGCTCCCGCGCGAGCGCCCGCGCCGCGAACGCCGACGCGACGGAGAGGCGCCAGAACGCGCGCATGTCGAGCGCGGCCGAGCGCGGCGGAAACGCGTCGAGCACCGCCAGCGTGAGGATCACGTTGCGGATCTGATGGGTGCCGAGCCGCGCCACCGCGGTGTCGAGGTTGGCCACCGAACGCGCGCCGAACGCCGCCGAGTTGGCCAGCCGCACCACGCGCGCGCCGAGCACCGCGTCGAGCCCGATCATGCGCGACAGGTCGGCCCGGCCGGTGGTCGGATCGTCCAGGCAGCGCAGGATCCGAAGCGGAACCGCGGGCAGCGTCGGCAGGTCCTTCGCCTGCCGGATCAGCTCCTCGAGAGGATCCATCGCTCGCCGCTCCATGGCGTCCGACCCCTTCCGTGGGGAGACCACCCATCCGTGTTCGGCCGAACGGCCCGCGGACTGTGCTGCCGGAGTCGGGGCGATCCGCCGCAGCGCGGTGCCTCCTGTCACAGCGTGCGACAGACCGGCCGCGGCAGCGCTGCGCAGACCCGGCACGCCTTCTGCTTCATCGACGGGCATGAGCAGGACGATCAGCTATCGCCAGCTGCTGGTGCCGACCGACTTCTCGCGCTGCTCCGACTACGCCCTCGACCACGCGTTGGCCCTGGCACGGGCGTTCGGGGCGGACGTGACGCTGCTGCACGCGCTGCACGTTCCAGTCGAGCTCGGGCAAGCGCACCAGAGCGCGCGCAGCGAGGCGCAGCCGAGCGGAGGCCGCTCGGCGACAGCCGTCGCGGCTCAGGCAGTGCCCGAGATGGCCGACGTCACGCGTGACCTTCAGCTGCGAGCGCGCGACGCCGCGGCGCGCAAGCTCGAGAAGGCGCTGCAGAAGGTGCGCGCGGCGGGCGTGAAGGGGGACTCGCGCCTGCTGGAGCAGACGCCGGTCGAAGCCACCACGCAGGTCGCCGCCGAGATCGGCGCGGATCTCGTCGTGATGGGCACCCACGGCTGGGGCGCCCTTCGGCACCTGGCGCTCGGCAGCGTCGCCGAGCGCGTCCTGCGCGGCGCGCCGTGCCCGGTGCTCGCCGTCCGCGCACCGGACTGAGCCACGAGAACCCGAGGAATGGAGGGGATGACTTCGATGATGCGGACTTCGATCGCCTTCGCGAGCGCGCTCGCCGCGCTCTGCACCGCAGCTCCCACATGGGCGCAGACGTCGGAGGAGAAGCTCGCGGCCGCGGGTCGCGAGGAGTACCTGCAGTACTGCGCCTCGTGCCACGGCCCCGAAGGCAAGGGGAACGGTCCCCTGGCCGAGGACCTGCGCACCGCGCCGGCGGACCTCACCCACATCGCAGCGCGTCACGGCGGGGTGTTCCCCGAACCGATGATCGCCGAGATCGTCGATGGCCGGCGCCGCGTGCGCGGACACGGTCCGGGCAACATGCCCGTCTGGGGGCGCCGCTACGACCTCGAAGTCGGCACGGGCAACGCCGGCGACATCGCGATCCGCGGCCGCATCAGCCTGCTGGTCGAGTATCTTCGCTCGATCCAGGCGAAGTAAGAGGGGCCTCGCACAGCTCTGGAGTCGTACCGGAAGCTCGCGCTCGCGCTCGGCGCACTGGCGGCGGTCACGTCGGCGGGGACCCTCGGGTACGTCTGGATCGAGGGGTGGCCGTGGCTCGACGCGCTCTACATGACCGTGACCACGCTAACGACCGTGGGCTACGGCGAGATCCGGCCGCTCAGCTCGGGCGGGCGCGTCTTCACGCTCGCGCTGATCGGCGGCGGGGTCGGGGTCGCCCTGTACACCGTCTCGGTGCTGGCGACCTTCGTAATCGAAGGGCGGCTGCGCGAGCTTCTCGCGAGAGGCGCCTTGCTGCGTAGCCTCGAACGGCTCGCCGATCACGTGATCGTGTGCGGCTACGGCCGCTTCGGCCAGGTGGTGGTCGCGGAGCTCTCGCGCTCGGGGGTGGGGATCGCCATCGTCGAGGCGGATCCCGCCCGGGAGTCCGATCTGGTGCGCGCCGGCCTCCCACACGTGATCGGCGACGCGACCTCGGACGACGTGCTCGCGCGCGTCGGGATCGAGCGCGCGCGTGCGATCGTGGCGGGCACCTCGTCGGACGCCGACAACGTGTTCATCGCGCTCGCCGCGCGCGAGCGCAACGCTCGCATCCGCATCCATGCGCGCGGCGAATCGGCATCCGCCGGACGCCGCCTGCTGCAGGCGGGCGCGCACCAGGTGGTGTCGGCGTACCAGATGGGCGGGATGCGCATGGCCGCGTCGATCCTGCGACCCGCCGTCGTCGACTTCCTCGAGCTGTCGACGCCCGGCCAGAAACCCGTCGACGTGGAGGAGATCGCGCTCGCCGCAGGCTCCGTCCTCGTGGGGCTCTCCGTGGCCGACGTGGAGGCTCGCGTGCCGCGGGTGCGCATCGTCGCGCAGCGCCGCGCGGACTCGACCCAGATCGTCCCCGACCGCGACGCCCAGGTCGTGGCTGGCGACCTCCTGATCGCGATCGGCGACCGCGCCGCCCTCGACGAGCTCGCTCTGCTTGCCTCCCGCTAGCGACCGGCGCAGGTCAGCGGACGGTCAGGACCGGACACGGAGCCGTGCGCACCACGCGTTCGGCAACGCTTCCGAGCAGAGCGTGCGAGAAGCCGGTGCGGCCGTGAGTGCCGAGCGCGATCAGATCGACGCCCTTCGCGCGCGCGAGCTCGACGATCGCCTGCGCCGGCGCCCCCTTCTGCGTCACGTACTCCGACGAGATCCCGGCGTCCGAAAGCTCGACGAGGAGCGTCTCGAGGTCGCGCGAGGCCTTCTGCTCGAGCTCGTGCAGCACGCGCGGGTCGTCGGGAACGCCGAGCGCCTCGAGCTCGAGCGGCACGAAGTAGGCGGTCATCAGGATCAGGTGGGCCGGGCCGCAGCGCTGCCCCAGCGCCTTCGCGGCGTCCAGCGCCCGCCGCGCGTGCGGCGAGAAGTCCATCGGCACCAGGATCCGCTGCAGGCGCGCCGGCTCGATCACGAGGCTGCCGGCTTCACCGCTAGGACTGGACACGTCGCGCCGCGCAGCACGCGCCCCACGACGCTGCCGAGCAATGCCAGCGCGACTCCCCCGCGCCCGTGAGTGCCGAGCACGATCAGGTCTGCGGCCCGCTCGTGCGCCAGCGCGAGCAGCAGCCGGGCCGCGGGGCCGCGCTGCACGATCACCTCCGCGTCGAGACCGTCGGCGCGCAGGACGGCCGCCAGCCGGCCGAGCTCCTCCGTCGCGCGCTTCTCGAGGAAGTCGAGCACGGGCGTGCCGTCGGGGATCTCGAGCCCCTCGATGTCCACGGGCAGCGAGCACGCCGTGAGGAGCAGGAGCCGCGCGGGCCCCGCGTCACGCGCAAAGCGGCGGGCGGCGTCGAGCGCCGCGTGCGCATGCGGCGAGAAGTCTATCCCGACGACGATCGTCCGCAGCTGCGCAGGTGCGATCAATGATCGTGCGCCTTGACGGTGAGCACCGGGCACGGCGCGGTGCGCAGCACTCGCTCCGCGACGCTGCCGAGCAGCACGTGCTTGAGGCCGGTCAGGCCGCGGGTGCCCATCACGATCAGGTCGGCGTGCAGCCGGCCCGCGGCCTCGACGATCGCGGTGGTCGGGAGCATCTCGGTCAGGTGCGTCTCCGTCGTAACACCCTCGGCCGCGAGCTTGTCCGACGTCTCCTTCAGCCGTTTCGCCGCGGCGTCGCGGATCGAGCTGAAGAAGTCGCGGGGGATCGCGATCTGGTCGGGCGTCGCGATCGGCACCGGCACGTGGTAGGCGTGCATCACGTGCAGCTTGGCGCCGAAGCGCTTGGCCAGGCCCACCGCGTAGTCCAGCGCGTGGTCGGAATGCGCGGAAAAATCGACCGGAGCCAGAATGATCTTGATCTCGTTCATCGCGTTGCTCCCCTTGCGTCCGGCAACGGCGTCGCCTCGCGCTTGTGCTCGCCGCGCCGGTATAGCGTACGGCGGTTGATGCCGAGAATCCGCGCGGCCTGAACCTTGTTGCCGCGCGTGAAGCGCAGCACCTCGTCGATGTACCAGTCCTCGAGGTCGCGCACCGACATGCGGCGCTCGAGCGCGAAGCCGAGCGCGTCCTTCGGCGTGGCAGGCGCAGCGTCGGGCCCGTCGTCGAGCCGCGGCAGGTCAGCGAGGTCGATCACGTCGCGGTCGCACAGCGCCAGCACCCGCTCTACGAAGTTCTCGAGCTCGCGCGCGTTGCCCTCCCAGCGCCGGCGCTTGAGCGCCTCGAGCGCGGCGGGCGTGAGCCGGCGCACGCGGTCCGACGCGTGCCGCCGCAGGAACTGGTTGGCGAGCAGCGCCACGTCCTCCGGGCGCTCGCGCAGCGGCGGGATCTGGATCGGGATCACGTTCAGCCGGTAGTACAGGTCCACCCGGAAGCGCCCCGCGTCCATCTCGGCGCGCAGGTCCTTGTTCGTCGCAGCGATGATGCGGACGTCGACCTTGACCGAGCTGTTGCCGCCGACGGGGCGGATCTCCTGGTCCTGCAGCACGCGCAAGAGCTTGCCCTGGAGCTGGGCGCCCATGTCGCCGATCTCGTCGAGGAAGAGCGTGCCCCCGTTCGCCTCTTCGAACAGGCCGCGCTTGGTCGCGTGGGCGCCGGTGAAGGCACCGCGCACGTGACCGAACAGCTCGCTCTCGAGCAGGCCCTCCGGGATCGCAGTGCAGTTCACCGGAATGAACGCTCCCTTCGCGCGCGCGCCCGTGAAGTGGAGTGTGCGCGCGACGACCTCCTTGCCGGTCCCGCTCTCGCCGGTGATCAGCACGCTCGAGCGCGAGCTGGCGACGCGCTTGACGAGCGCGAAGATCTCGCGCATCGCGGGGCTGACGCCGTACAGGTCGCCCATGCCGCTGGTCTGGTCGACGGCGCGCCGCAGCCGCACGTTTTCTTCCGTGAGCGCCCGGTGCTCCAGCGCGCGCTCGAGCGCGACCAGCACGCCGTCGCGCTTGAACGGCTTCACGATGTAGTCGAACGCGCCCGCGCGCAGCGCATCGATCGCGGAGTCCAGCGTGCCGAACGCCGTCATCAGCACCACCGGGGTGCGAGCGCGGAGGTCGCGGATCTCTTGCGCGAGCTGGATGCCCGACTTGCCGGGCATGCGGACGTCCGAGAGCACCGCGTCGTAGTCGCGATCGCGCAGGCTCCCGAGGGCTGTCGCCACGTCCGGCGCGGTATCGACGCGGTAGCCCTCCGGCTCGAGCATCGACACCAGCATCTCGCGCATGGCGGCGTCGTCGTCGACGACCAGGATCGTTCGCGGCTCCATCACCAGTGTCCGTTGAGCACGACCTGTGCCACTCCCCAAGGCCCCGGTTCTCGGCCCCGGTCGCCCGCCAGGTGCGACCAGGGGCCGCACGTTGTGCCATGTTGGCACATCCAACGAGATGAGTTCCATCCCCTAGGTGGGGGGCACGGCTCGTGCATTGCGTGCTTCCATGCGCCGCGTCAGAAGCAACGGTGACCCGCTCGCAGGGCGCGTGCAGCAGCTGATGCTGCGCAACTTCGTGCACGGCGAGCCGACGCTGAGCGCGTACGAGGCCGAGCGGCTGATGCGCTCCGCTCGCATCCGTCACCTGCCGGTGGTCCTGGAGGGCGAGCTGCTCGGCGTCCTCTCCTACCGCGACCTGCTCGAGTTCGCGCTCGCGCAGCTCGAGCAGGAGGCGGGCCGCGTCGAAGCCCTGCGCGCGAAGACCATCGAGTCGCTGATGACCCGGGACCCGGTCACGGCCACGCAGGGGACTGCGCTGCGCGAGGCCGCCCTGCGCATGGTCCGCAATCGCATCGGCTGCCTGCCGATCGTGGATGGAGCCACACGCGGGAACGCACGGCTGATCGGGCTGCTCACGGAGAGCGACCTGATCCGCGCGGCGCTGCGCCCGGCGAAATAGCCGGGCGCTAGATCGGCAGCAGGATCCGGAACTCCGTGCCTGCGCCGGGAGCGCTCTCGACCTCGATCTCGCCCCCGTGGTCGAGGACGATCGAGCGCACCACCGCAAGCCCGAGGCCGCTCCCCTCGCCTGCCGGCTTGGTCGTGAAGAACGGCTCGAACACGCGCTCGATGTCGGCGGCGTCGATCCCGTCCCCGGTATCGTGGACGCGCACCTCGACCCGCGAGGGTGCTTCCGGGCGTGCGACCACGCGCAGCGTACCGCCGCCGCGCATCGCATCCGCCGCGTTCAGGAACAGGTTCAGGAAGAGCTGCTGCAGCTTCTCTGGATCGGCGCGGATCTGGGGCACCCGCTCGAAGTCGCGCTCCACGCGGATCTCGCGCCGGCGCAGCTTCTCGCCCACGAACCCGAGTGTGGTGTCGAGCAGCTCGACCAGGTCGACGACGACGCGCACCTCCGGGCGAGGGCGCGACAGGTTGAGCAGCGCCTGGATGATGTTCGAGATGCGGTCGATCTGGGTCCGGATCGTCTTCAGCCGCGCCCGCGCCTTCTCATCGGTGACGGCGCTCTCGAGCAGCTCGGCGTGGCCCTGGATCACGCTCATCGGCGTGCCGATCTCGTGCGCCAGACCGGCCACCAGCGTCGCGGTCGAGGCGAGATCCTCGGCTGCGCGCGCGCGTCTGCGCGTGGCCCGCAGCGCCTCGCGCTGCTCCTCGAAGTCGCGCTCCAGTGCGCGCGTCGCCGCGCCCAGCTCCACGTTCAGCTGCGACAGGTCGCCCTCGCGGCGCTCGATGTACGCCTCCATCGCGAGCTGCGCGTCTAGGAAGAACAGCTTGGTGAGCGCGCCCGTCGCGCGTTCCAGCCGCGCAGGATCGCTCCCCAGCGCATCGTTGAGCAGCGGCACGAGCAGCGAGAAGTAGAGCGAGTAGGCGCCGAGGTACCAGCGCGGCTCCAGGCCGATGCGCTCGTGGGTGCGGCCGATGCGCACGCGCTCGTCGAGATAGCGCGCATCGATCTCCGGTCCGGTGAGGCTCAGCAGGTACGCACGCTGCTTCTGCAGCAGGCGCTCCTTGACGCCAGGGTCGGCGAGCAGGCGTCGGGTCGGGCCGAACGAGAGCAGGTGGCGATAGAAGCCGGCGACCAGCCGATCCGCGTTTCGCTCCATGAGTGGCCGCAGGTCTGCGAGGGCTACCCGGTCCGCCTCGGTCCAGCCCAAGAAGGCCAGGCGCTCATCGAGGTCCGGCTTGGGGGGCACGGGTCATGCTTAGGGCCGTGCCCCCTGAGCGTCAACTCTTGATGGCGCTCGCCTTCGGCTTGGCCTCGGCGCGCTCTGCCTGGTCTCCTCGCGCTCGCTCTTCTTCTCGCCGCGAATGGTTGGCTGCTTGTTCGAGGTTGATTCACGGCTTGGAGGCGCACCGTGCATGCCGGGACGCGCGGCAGCTCCACGCAGTGGAAACGCGTCGGTGTGCCCCAATGCGCTGCGACGCGTGAGGCGGCGCGCCTCGTCCCTCGCGACCCCGGTCTCGGTGGCATGCGCGAGTGCGCGGCGGCACGGTCGTCGCGCGGGCGGCGCGGCGGGGCACGTGCTTTGCTGTCAAGCCCGAGACGAGGCCGTCCTCGGGGGGAGGTGAGATCGATGCTCCGCTGTCTGCCGTCCGCGCTCCTTGCGCTGGCCCTCGTCGCCGCACCGGCGGTCGCCGGCGCCGCCGCGCCCGATCGCGAGAAGACGCGCGCTCTGATGCGCGACATGCTCGAGAGCCTGCAGGTGCTGCTGCCCGCGAGCGCAAGTACCGAGGCGTTCGCCGACCCGGCGCGCGCCGACGCGATCCGCCAGGCGCTGCAGGCGCTCGCCTCCAACGCGTCGGCCGTCGCCGACCACGCCGGCGCCACTGACCGCGCCTCGCGCTACCTCGCCGACGCGGTCGCACACGACGCGCGGCAGGTGCTGCGCGCCTGGTCCCTCGGGCGCACAGAGAGCGCGATCTTCTTCCTGCACCAGACCACGCAGAACTGCGTCGCCTGCCACACGCGACTGCCCCATCCCGGCGACTCGCCCTTCTCGGAGTCGCTCGCGAAGAGCGCCACCCTCGCCGCGCTGCCCGCGCTCGATCGCGCGCGGATCCAGGTCGCGACGCGGCGCTTCGAAGACGCGCTCGCCAGCTACGAGTCGATCTTCGCGGACACGTCGCTGCATCCGGCCGAGACGCTCTCGGCCTGGACGGACTACCTGGTGGTCTGCCTGCGCGGCGAAGGCAACTACCTGCGCCCGCAAACGGCGCTCGAGCGCTTCGCGAAGCGGGCCGACGTCTGGTCGAACCTGCGCGACGACGTGCGCTCGTGGCTCGACTCCGTGCGCGAGCTGGCGCCCGAGGCCAAACAGGAGCCGAGCCTTCCCGCCGCGCGCGCCCTGCTCGACCAGGCCAGTCTGCGCATGCGCTTCCCCGCGGATCGCCAGGCGCTGGTGCAGTACGTGGTCGCCTCCGCGCACCTGCATCGCTACATCGCGGCGCACCCCGAGGCGACGCCCCAGACAGGGGAGGCCTACTGGCTGCTCGGGCTCGCAGAGCTGCACGTGGCGCGCGAGTACTGGGTGTCGCAGGCGGACTTCTTCCTGGAGACGGCGATCCGGATGGCGCCGAAACAGCCCTACGCGAAGCAGGCCTACGCGCTGCTCGAGCAGGAGACGCTGCTCGGCTACACGGGATCCGCGGGCACGAACCTGCCCGACGACGTGAAGCGGCACCTGGCGGAGCTACGCAGGCTGGTCGAGGCGCCGTGAGCCGAGCGCGCATTCGCGACGGCCGCGCGCTGGGTTTCTTCGCGTTCGACACCGCCGACTCGATCGAGCTCGGGGCGATCCCCGGGGTGCTGCGTCCGGAGCGCGAGCGCTTCGTCTCGCGCCGGCCCGCGCCCGGCTACCTGGGCTGGAGCGTCCCGCCGGTCGCGCTCGCGCTCGGCGAGCGGGAGCTGCCGCTCCGGGGCGGGACCGCGCGCGCGAGCGTGAGCGCGCGCCTGTTCGACTTCGGCGCGATCAGCCTGACGCTGGCGCTGCCGCTGCCCGACGAGCTCGACGCGCTGCCGGCGCTGGCCGAGTCGCTCGCGCAGTCCGAGGTGGCGGGCTTCGCCCGCTCCGTGCTGCAGGAGCTCGTGTCGGAGATCCAGCCCGCGCTGTCGGGGCCGGGCGAGTCGGCGCTCGTCGAGGACTACTGGGTGTTCTGGCTGGCGGCGCTCGACCCGCCGCAGAGCGCAGAGGCGCTGCTCGCCGATCAGCGCGCCGCGCTCGCGGGTGCGCTCGCGCTCGACGCGGGACCGCTGTCGCGCCAGCAGCTCGACGAGGCGCTGCGCGATCCGCTGTCGTGGTCGCCCTCGGACCTGGTGCTGGCGGACTGGGCCGCCGCGCTGGTGTGCGACACCGACTGCGCCGACACGCTGGCCGTGATGGAGTTCGTGAACGTGCAGCTGCTCGAGCTGCGCGCGCTGGATGCGCGCCTCGACCGCGCGCTGGCGCGCTTCTCGGGCGAGGTGCACCGCGTCGAGTCGCTGTTCGGCGCCTTCCGCAACCCCCACCGGCGGACGATCCACGCGCTGTCCGAGCTCACCGTCGAGGCGCTCGCTCTCGCCGAGCGCGTCGAGAACGCGCTCAAGCTCGTGCCGGACGTGTATCTGGCGCGCGTGCACCGGCGCTGCGCCGCGCGTCTCGGCCTTGCGGCGTGGGACCACGGCGTGGAGTCGAAGCTCGCAGCGGTGCGTCACCTCTCCGGCGTGCTCACCGAGCGCTCGGCGGCGCGCCGCGCGGAGGCGCTCGAGGCGGCGATCGTCGCCCTGATCGTGCTCGAGCTAGCACTCGCCCTCGCGGGATGGCTGCGCGAATGAAGCGCGCCTCAGGGCTCGATCGACACCGGTGTGCCCGCTGGAGCGCGCGCGAGCAGGAAGTCGAGGTGCTCGTCCGCGAGCGCCACGCAGCCGCGCGTCCAGTCGAGTGCGAGCGAGTCGCCGCGCCAGCGCTCGCCCTCGCCGTGGAGGCCGACGGCTCCGCCGAGCGCGGTGTCCTGCGGCGGGAGCTTCCCCGCGTCGTGTGCGGCCAGGATGCGGCGGTACGCGCGCTTGCCGATCACACCATCGCGCAGGCCGACCTCCGCGTCGGCGCGCGACGGGTAGTCGATCTGCACGAAGAAGTGGAAGCGGCTCGGCCGCGGCGCGCCCGCGATGCGGTACTCGCCCTCCGGCGTGCGCTCGTCGCCGGCCCGCAGCTTCGGACCGAGCGGCTGGCGCGAGAGCGCGACGGGAAAGGTGACGCGCGCGCCGCCCGAGCAGGAGGCGAGCAGCGTGCGCGCCGATTTGCGCACCTCGATGCGGGCGATCCGCTCGCAGACAGGCGGCGGCGCCGGCGCGGGCGACGTCGGCTCCGCGGGTGGAGGCGCGGGTGGCTCCAGGGGGGGCCGCACGCAGGCCGCGGCCAGCAGACACACGGCCACGAGCACAGGAGCGCGCGATGAGCGCGTCGCGAACGCGGTGCCGGCTGCCACCGGTCGCGATCCTAGCGCTGATCGCTCTGGCCACGCCCGGCGCGCGCGCCGCCGACGCGCGCGATCCCGCGCCGACGCTCCTGCTTTCTCCCGGCGAGATCGTGGGAGCGCCGTCGCATACGCTGACGCTGCCGACCGACACGCTCCTCGACGTCGCCGCGCGCTTCAAGCTCGGCTTCGAGGCTCTGCAGCGGCTGAACCCCGGCGTCGACGTGTGGATCCCGGCGCCTGGCACGCGCGTCGAGCTCCCGACGCGCATGATCCTGCCCGACGCGCCGCGCGAGGGGCTCGTGATCAACCTGCCCGAGATGCGGCTCTACGACTTCAGCGTCGGCGGGGGTCCCGAGGTGTTCGCGATCGCGATCGGCGACGCTGTCGACCCCTCACCGCTCGGCGAGCTCTGGGTCGGAGAGAAGCGCGTCGAGCCGGTCTGGAACGTGCCCGAGTCGATCCGCGCAGAGAAGCCCGAGCTGCCGCCGCAGGTCCCACCGGGTCCCGACAATCCGCTCGGCGACCGCTGGATGACGCTGTCGCGCACGAGCTACGGGATCCACGGCACGAACAACCTCTGGTCGATCGGGCGGCAGGCGACGCACGGCTGCATCCGCCTTTACGAGACGGAGATGCGGCGCCTGTACGAGCGCACCAGGCCACGCACCCCGATCCACATCGTCTACCAGCCCGTGAAGCTCGCACTGGCCGAGGGTGAGGTGCTGCTGGAAGCCCACCCCGACGTCTATGGAAAGCACGGCGATCTGATTACCGAGACGCTGATGCGCCTGTTCATTCTGCGTCTGCTCCCGGACGTAGAGCGCGAGCGCGCGGAGCAGGTCGTGCGCGAAGCGCGCGGCGTGCCGGTCGCGATCGGCCGGCACTGAGCCAGCGCCCACCTGCGGGGTCTTGGCCGCGGCGGCTGTCGCCGAGCGGCCTTCGCTCGCGCGCGGACGCGCTCGCTGCGCGCGCGCTTCGCGCGCTTGCTACTTCCGGACCGACTTGCTGAAGATCGCCTCGCTCTTCTTCGCGGCGGCGTTGGCGTCCGCCGCCGCCGCTTCGGCCTTGCGCGCGGCCGCGTCCGCAGACGCCTGAGCGCCCGCCGCCTGCCGCTCGGCAGCCTCGGTCCGCTTCTCCAGGCGCTGCACCGACGCGTTCACGTCGTCGATCTTCCTCGACAGCGCGTCGACGTCGCCGCTCGTGGCACAGCCGGTCGCTGCGGTCACCAGGCCGGCCGCCAGCAGTGCCCCAAGAGCCGTTCGGGAAATCGCCTTCATCGCAGCGTCCTTTCTTGCTGTGGTGTTGCCGCGCGCAGGGCAGAGCAACCTGCATGCCTACCCTAGCCCTTCAGTGGAGCCGCGGCGGCACTCCGGCTGCGTGCTCGTGCCACGCTTCGTGGCATGGCGCCTCAGCCGCTCACGCGATTGCCGCGCCACGCCCGGCGCACCCGGCATCGGCGTTGCAGAGCTTCGGGGCATGGCAAAGACGCCGAGCAAGAAGCCCAAGGCCCTGGTCCGCGACGTGATGCACCGCGAGGTTGCCACGCTGCGGCGCAACGACAAGCTCGTGATCGCCGACGACGTGATGCGCCTCGGGCGCATCCGGCACATGCCCGTCGTCGACGACGATGGCGACTCGACTGTGGTCGGCGTCGTCTCGCAGCGCGACCTGTTCCGCGGCGCGCTCACCACCGCCTTCGGCTACGGCGAAGTCGCACGCCGGCGCGTGATGGAGACGATCCTGGTGAAGGACGTGATGTCGTCCCCGCCCGTCGCGATCAGCCCCGGCGCGACGCTCGCCGATGCGGCCGGCCTGATGCTGCAGAAGAAGATCGGCTGCCTGCCGGTGCTCGAGAAGGACAAGCTCGTCGGGATCATCACCGAGAGCGACTTCGTCGCCCTCTACGCCAAGCGCTAACGCAAGCGCGAAGCGCGCGCAGCACGCGCAGCGTGCGGAGGCCGCTCGGCGACAGCCGTCGCGGCAAAGACTGAGCAAGCGCTCCGCGCGCGCAGCGAGGGCGCTTCGCCCGAGCGGAGGCCGCTTGGCGCCAGCCATCGCGGCTCAGTGCAAGCGCGAAGCGCGCGCAGCGAGCGCGTTTCGCGGGAGCGGAGGCCGCTTGGCGACAGCCATCGCGGCTCAGACTACGGTTGATAGTCGCGTTCGAGGTCTTTGGTGCGGGGGCTGATCGTCCAGCGCTCCTGATCGGCGTCGAAGCGCCCGCCGCGCGCGAGCGCGCACTCGAAGCACAGCGCGGACGCCTCTCCGAATGCGAAGCCGCGGTCGGTGGCCGGCACGATCACTGCGCCGCAGGCGGCGCACGGGGCCTCTCGCCCTTGCTCTTCCCGGTGCATGGAACCTCCTCTAGCGCAGCTCCGCCGCGGCGGCGGCGGGTGCGGGCATCTTGTCCGCTTCGGCCACGATCACCTCTCCGGCCCGGGCGAGGACCAGGGCGGCGAGCGCCTCGATCGCGTCGCCGTCGCGATCGGCGCACGGGACCACGCGCAGCCCGTCGGCGTCGAGGCGGCCCGGGATCGCGGCGCCCTCTTCGACCCAGAGGCGACGCACGCGCCCGGCCGCGGCTGCCGCGAGGATCCGATCCAGCGCCGTGAGCCCCTTGCCGTGGTTGCGCGCGCGCTCCCACTCGCCGCGCAGAGCGTCGGCGCGCCGCTCGAGCTCGCCCTGCATGATCGGCCAGCAGCGGGCGTGCAGCTCCTTCGGCGCGTAGTGGTCGGGATTCCCCGACACAGTCTCGTCGAGCAGCGCCGGCAGGCGCACCAGCTTGCGGAAGCGGCCGGCGTGCGTCTCATCGGTGGCGAGGAGCAGCGGCACGGGGGAGGCGCCCAGCGCGCGCTCGACCGCCGCGGCGACCGCGGTGTGGAAGCGCTCGAGATCGCGGGCACGCTCGTCGTTGGCGCTGTGCGTGGCGTAGAACTGCGCGGTGTGCCCGACCTCGGGGCCGGTGCCGCTGCGACTCGAAAGCTCGTGGCCAGAGAGCTCGGAGCCGAGCGCGTCCTCGAGGCTCTTCGGGATGCCTGGGAACGCGCGCGGCGCGACGCCCCGCGCGTCGCCCTCGAAGATCGCGACGCGGTTGTTCGAGAGCGCGAGCACGCGATAGCGCGGGTCGCGCCGGAGCGCACGCGCGAGCCCGAGCAGCGCGAACGAATCCGCCACGTAGACGCGCTCGGGCGTGTCCTCCACCAGCGCGAACGCTCGGGCGAGCCCGGGTCCCACGAACGCCGCGAGCGCTCCCGCAGCCTCGCTCCACTCCCGCGGATCGACGACGATCCGCGCGAGGGGCGCCGTCCGCCGCTCGGCTTCCTCGGGCTGGAGGCCCTCCGCGAGGAGGCGCCTGGTCGCGGCCTCGCGCGCCGCGCGCAGCCGCAACGCATTCTCCTGCGCGCCGGGAAAGCTCGCGCGCAGCGGGAGATACACGCTCACCAGTCCCGTTTCGCGCGCGCGCGCCAGCGCGTGCAGGTCCTCCTGCGCGGGACGCGTGAGAGGGATCGCAGCGACACCTGGGCCACTCTCGCGCTCCGCCTTCATACTTTCCTTCCGATTTGCAACGAGCGTACCGCCTCGGGCAGGTAGGAAGCGAGCGGCGCGGCGCGGCGCGCGCGGCGGCGCGCCTCAGGTTGCGGCGGCGCGCCCCAGCGCCGCGAGCGGCTCGCTTCCCGAGCGCGGCTAGGATGGCCCTGCATGGGCGAAGCTGAAGCGCGCTGGGAATCCGACGTGCTGCTGTCGGACGGCCGTCCGCTGCACGTGCGGCTCTCGCGCGCCGACGACGCCGAGTCCCTGCGCGCCTTCCACGCCCGGCTCTCTCCGGAGACCGTATACCTGCGCTACTTCTCGGCGAAGCCGCGGCTGTCGCAGCGCTTCGTCGACGCATTCACGCACGTGGACCTGGACCGACACGCCGTGCTGTTCGCGCTCGACGGCGCTGCGATCGTGGCGATGGCGAGCTACGACCGGCTCGGCGGGAGCGACGCCGCGGAGTTCGCCGTAGTCGTGGACGACGCGCAGCAGGGCCGCGGCATCGGCACGCTCTTGCTCGAGCACCTGGTCGCGATCGCGCGCGAGCACGGGATCCGGCGCGTCGTCGCCGACACGCTGCCCTACAACAAGCCGATGCTGCGCGTGTTCGCGGACTCGGGCTTCCCGCTCGAGCGCAGCTTCGAGGACGGCCTCGCCCACGTGGCGTTCCCGATCGAGCGCACGCCCGAAGCGCTGGCGCGGGTCGAGGCGCGCGAGCACCAGGCCGACGCGCTCTCGATCGCGCGGCTGCTGGCGCCGCGCTCGGTCGCGGTGGTGGGCGCGGGCCGCTCGCCCGCGGGGCTGGGACGCGCAGTGCTGCGCAACCTGGTCGCGGGCGGCTTTCGCGGCGCGATCTACCCGGTCAACCCGAACGCCACGGAGCTGGAGGGATTGCCCGTCTTCGGCCGCTGCGAGGACATTCCCGACGACGTGGATCTGGGCGTGATCGCCGTCCCCGCAGAGCGCGTGCTCGACGCGGCGCGCGCGCTGGCGACGCGGCACGCGCGTGGGCTGCTGGTGATCTCGTCGGGCTTCTCGGAGATCGGGCCCGAAGGCGCGGCGCGCGAGCGCGACTTGCTCGAGCTGGCGCGCGCACACGGCATGCGAATCATCGGACCGAACTGCCTGGGCGTGCTGAACACGGCCGACGCGGTGCGCCTGAACGCGACCTTCATCCCCACGCCACCGGTGGCGGGGCGCGTCGCATTTCTGTCGCAGTCGGGCGCGCTCGGCATGGCACTGCTCGGACGCTGCCAGCGGCTCGGTGTAGGCATCTCGAGCTTCGTCTCGGCAGGCAACAAGGTCGACGTGTCGGGCAACGACCTGTTGCAGTACTGGGAGGACGACCCCGGAACCGACGTGATCCTGCTCTACCTCGAGTCGTTCGGGAATCCGCGCAAGTTCGCGCGCGTGGCTCCGCGGGTCGCGCGCCGTAAGCCGATCATCGCGGTGAAGAGCGGCCGCTCGGTGTCCGGCAGCCGCGCAGCCGCCTCGCACACCGCGGCGGCGGCGGTCCCGGATGCGCTGGTCGACGCGCTGTTCCGGCAGGCGGGCGTGATTCGGGTCGACACGCTGGAGCAGCTCTTCGACGTGGCGCGCCTGCTCGCGGGGCAGCCCGCGCCGCGCGGGCGCCGCGTGGCGATCCTCGGCAACTCCGGCGGGCCGGCGGTGATCGCCGCCGACGCCTGCGAGGCGGAGCGGCTCGCAGTGCCGGAATTCTCGGCGGCCACCCAGCTGCGCCTGCGCGCGGCCCTGCCCCGCGCCGCGTCGCTCGCCAACCCCGTGGATCTGATCGCAGCCGCGACGCCGCGCGACTACGAGAGCGCGCTCGGGCTCGTGCTCGAGTCCGGGGAGGTCGATACGGTGCTCGTCGTGCACACGTCGGCGGGACCTGCGCACCGCGACGCCGTCACCCGCGCGCTGGCGCGCGCGACCCAGAACGCGAGCGCGCCCGTGCTGGCGTGCTTCGTCGCGGACGACGAGGCCGGCGACATCGCTCTCTCCGGGAGCCGGCGCATCCCGGTGTACGCGTTTCCCGAGCCCGCCGTGCATGCGCTGGCGCGCGCGGCGAAGTGGGCGGAGTGGCGCGACAGCCCTGCCGGCGAGGTGCCGCGCTTCGAGGACGTCGACCCGGCACGCGCGCGCGCCGCGATCGCGCGCGAGCTCGCCTCGCGTCCGGCCGGGGGTTGGCTGCGCTTCGGCGTCGCAGAAGAGATCCTCGGCGCTTACGGGATCCCCCTCGCCTGCACCCAGCCCGCGGGATCTGCTGCCGAGGCCGCGGCAGAGAGCTCGCGACTCGGCAAGCCCGTCGCCCTCAAGTGCGGGAACGCGGATCTCGTGCACAAGAGCGACGTGGGCGGAGTGGCGCTCGAGCTGCGCACGCCCGACGAGGTCGAGCGCGCGTATCGCGCGATGCAGGCCGCGCTCGGCCCGCGCATGGGCGGCGGGCTGGTGCAGGAGATGGTCGAAGACGGCGTCGAGACCATCGTCGGGCTGCTGCAAGACCCGGCGTTCGGGCCCGTGCTCCTGTTCGGCATCGGCGGAATCGCCACCGAGCTGCTCGGGGATCGCGCCTTCCGCCTGCTGCCGCTCACCGACCTGGCCGCGCGCGAGCTGGTGCGCTCGACGAAGACCGCGCCCCTGCTGTTCGGCTTCCGCGGCTCGCCCGCGGTGGACGTGGCCGGGCTCGAGCAGCTCTTGCTGCGCGTTGCGCGCCTCGCCGACGACGTACCCGAGATCGTCGAGATGGACCTGAATCCCGTGCGCGTTACGCCGACGCGCGCCGTCGTGCTCGACGCTAAAGTCCGCATCGCCCCCTTCCAGCCGCTGCCCGACCTCGGCGTGCGTCGCATGCCGCGCGGCCGGCAGGCAGTGTCGTAGCTGCCCGAACCCCGGAGGATCCGATGAAGAAGCGCTCCCTGACCGACGTGAAGACGCTGCGCGCGCGAGCCCGGCAGGACCTCGAGAGCGGCGCCGTCACGGCGGGCTACCGCGCGGATCGCAAGGAGGTCGTGCGCCTGCTCAACGAAGCGCTCGCGACCGAGATCGTCTGCGTGCTGCGCTACAAGCGCCACTACTTCATGGCTTCGGGGATCAACGCGCAGAGCGTCGCGCAGGAGTTCCTGCAACACGCCAACGAGGAGCAGACCCACGCCGACCAGCTCGCGCAGCGCATCGTCCAGCTCGGCGGCGAGCCGGATCTGTCGCCCGACGGCATGCTCGAGCGCAGCCACTCCGAGTACGTCGAGGGCGACTCGCTGGTCGGCATGATCCGCGAGGACCTCGTCGCCGAGCGCGTGGCGATCGACAGCTATCGCGAGATGGTCGCGTACCTCGGCAACGACGACTCGACCACGCGACGCCTGCTCGAGGGGATTCTCGCCATGGAGGAGGAGCACGCCGACGACCTGGTGAGCCTGCTCGAAGAGCTCGGAGAGACGAGACCGCCGCGACCCACGCCGCCGAAGCCCGGCAAGCGCGGCCGAGGCTGAAGGCCCCGGCGCCGTGTGCGCCGCAACGTGTCTCCTCGTCGCATCTCCGGCAGGCGGGCGCGGCGCGCGCGGTCGCGTCCGGAGCCACCTCGCGCCCGCGCTCGCGCGCGGGAGGCGCGTGGTGGTGCTCGCCGAGGAGTGGCACGCGGCCAACGCAGTGCTGCACCTCGACTGGCTGCTGCGCCGGGCGGGGCTGCGCGAGCGCGTGACGCTGCTCTGGAACGCGAACAACAGCTTCGGCTTCGAGCGGATCGACTGGCCGCGGCTGGCGCGTGCCGCGACGATCACCACGGTCAGCCGCTACATGAGGCAGCGGATGTGGCCGCTCGGTGTGGATCCGATCGTGATCCCGAACGGGCTTGTCGGCCTCGAAACGATGGCCGCGGGCGGCGTCGCCTGCACCGGCGGCACGGGCGAGGACTACGCGGTCGCCGGCCGCAACGCGCTGGTCCTGCCGCGAGCCGGGCGCCGAGGCGGAGCTGCGCCGCAACGCCCGGGCGACGGGGTAATAGCGCTCAGGCGCGGGCCAGTCGCACCGCGGTGACCTTGTAGTCCGGGCAGTGCGATTCGGGATCGAGCGACGGCCCCGTGACGCGGTTCGTGTGCGTCTCGGGGTGGTGGAACGAGAGGAAGAGCTGACCGCGCGCCACGCGCGGGGTCACGAGCGCGCGCGCGTTTGCCCGGCCCCAGCGGCTCTCGATCGCGACGCGCGCGCCGTCGGAGATGCGCTCGCTTGCGGCGTCGTCGGGGTGGATCTCCAGCCGATCGTCGGGCGCTAGCGCCTCGAGCGGCGAGCGGCGCGTCATGCTGCCCACGTTGTAGTGCTCGAGGATCCGGCCCGTGATCAGCAGGTACGGGTAGCCAGGAACGCGCTCCTCCGGTCCCTCGCGCTCGGAGACGCACGAGAGCAGCGCGCGGCCACGCAGGAAGCGGTCGGCGTGCACGTTCGGCGTGCCCGGATGCTCGGGACTCGGGCAGGGCCATTGCAGCCCGTGCGGCTCGAGCCGCGCGTACGACACGCCGCCGAAGAGGTGCGGGGCGACGCGCGCGATCTCGTCCATCACCTGCGACGGCGCCTCGAAGCGCCAGCGCAGCCCGAGCGCCAGGCCGAGATCGCGGATCACCTCCCAGTCCGGTCGCGCCTCGCCGGGCGGCGCGACCGCGGCGCGCACGCGCTGGATGCGGCGCTCGGCGTTCGTGAACGTGCCGTCCTGCTCGAGCGCGCCGGCCGCGGGCAGCACGAGGTGCGCGTAGCCCGTCGTCTCCGTCGGGAACATCTCCTGCACGACGAGGAACTCGAGTCGCGTGAGCGCCGCGCGCACGTGCGTCTCGTTCGGGTCGCTCTGCGCGATGTCCTCACCGCAGATCCAGAGCGCGCGCAGCTCGCCCGCGGCGGCCGAGTCGAGCAGCTCGGGGAGCGTGCGCCCCGGTTCGAGCGGCGGCGCCGCTCCCCAGACCTGCTCGAGCCGCGCGCGCACGTCAGGAGCGTCGAGCGCCTGGTAGCCCGTGACGAGGTCGGGCATCGCGCCCATGTCGGCGTTGCCCTGCACGTTGTTCTGGCCACGCAGCGGCAGCATCCCGGCTCCCGGTCGCCCGATGCTGCCGGTGAGCAATGCGACGTTGCAGAGCGCGCGCACAGCGTCGGTGCCCTGCGTCTGCTCCGAGAGCCCGAGACCGCTCACGAACAGCGCCGGCGCATCGCGCCCGATGCGGAGCGCGGCGGCGCGGATCGCCTCGACCGGGACGCCGGTGCGCACGCCGGCCGCCTCGGGCGACGAGGTCGCCAGGAACGAGCGCAGCGCCTCGTAGCCTTCGCAGCGCTGCTGCAGGTACGCCACGTCGATCAACCCCTCATCGACCAGGATCCGCGCCAGCGCGTTCCACAGCGCCACGTTGGTCCCGGGCCGCGGCGCGAGATGGACGTCCGCGTATCCCGCGAGCTCCGTAGCGCGCGGGTCGATCACCACGAGGCTCGCCCCGCGCCGCACCGCCTGCTTCAGCCGCGCGCCGATCACGGGGTGCGCCTCCGTCGGGTTCGCGCCCGCGATCACGATGCAGCGCGCGCGCTCGATGTCGGCGTAGCTGGCGCTCGCCGCGCCGGTGCCGGTCACGCTGCGCAGCGCCTGCGCCGTAGACGCGTGACAGACCCGCGCGCAGCAGTCCACGTTGTTGCTGGCCAGCGCGCTGCGGAACAGCCGCTGCAGCAGGTACGCGGCCTCGTTCGTGGAGCGCGAAGAGCACAGCGCAGCCAGCGCGCGCGGGCCGTGCCGGTCTCGCGTGTCTCGCAGCCTCGCCGCGGCGAAGGCGAGCGCCTCGCTCCAGGGAACGGCGTGCAGCTCTCCGTCGGGACCGCGGCGGAGCGGGCGCGTCAGGCGGTCCGGCGCGCGCCGATGCGCGTGCGCGAAGCGGCCCTTGGCGCACAGCTGCCCATGGTTCACGGGCGAGTCGGCGACACCGCCGATGCGCAGCACACGCTCCCCGGCCGACTCGATCTCGACGGCGCAGCCGACGCCGCAGTAGCCGCACACCGACGGCGTGCGTCGCTCGGCGCGGGCGGCGTCGAGCCGATCGATGTCGAGCAGCGCGCCCGTCGGGCAGGCGTCCACGCACGCGCCGCAGGCGACGCAGTCCGTCTTCCCCGCGCCGTCTCCGGCGGCGAGCCGCGCCGTTCCCCCGCGCCCCTCGACTGCGTACACGAACTGCCCCTGGAGGTCGTCGCAGACGTTGATGCAGCGGCGACACAGGATGCAGCGTTCCGCCGCGAAGCGGAGCAGCGGGTGGATCTCGAGCGGCGGCTGCGCGGGCGCGTGCGCGGCGCTCGGGGGCACGACGCGGTAGCGCGCGAGGAGCCGCTCGAACGGCGTCCCGTCGGCCGACGCGCGCGGGGGTGCGCCCGCCTGCCCGGCAATCAGCGCGAGCAGGTCCTGGCGCAGCGCATCGAGGCGCGGGCTCGCGGTGCGCACGCGCATGCCCTCGCGCACGCGCGCGCAGCAGGCCGCGAGCGGCTCCGGCTCTCCCTCGACCTCGACCTGACAGACGCGGCAGCCCCCCTCCGGCGGAAGGCGCGCGTCGAAGCAGAGCGTCGGGATCGAGACGCCGAGAGCGCGCGCCGCGTCAAGGATGCTGTCGCCGGGCGCGGCATCGACCTCCCGCCCGTCGATCTCGAGTCTCACGCGCCACCTTTTAGCAGCCGGAGCAGATCCACGAGCGCTCCCGGCGTGCCCTGTCCGAAGGCGCAAAGGCTCGTTTGCCGCATCAGCTCGAGCAGCCCCGCGACGCGAGCGCGCGACGCGACGCCCCGTTCCGCGTTGGCGATCGCGAGCGCCTCGCGCGAGCCGAGCGCGCACGGCGCGCACTTGCCACACGACTCGTCCGCCACGAAGCGGAGCGCAGTCAGAAGGAGCGCCTCGAAATCGGTTCCCAGCGGAAGTGCCACGAGGCCGCCGTGGCCCAGCCGTATCCCGCGGCGCAAGAGCTCCTCGTAGTCGAGCGGCACGTCCCAGTCGGCGGGCGCCACGACGCTGCCCATCGGTCCGCCCACCCAGACCGCTGCGAGGCGCGTGCCCGTGCGAGCGCCACCCGCGTGGCGCTCGATCACGTCGCGCAGCGTTGTGCCGAGCTCGACCTCGACCACGCCGGGCCGCGCGAAGCCGTGGTTCAGGCAGATCGCCTTGGTGCCGCGGGAGCCCGACGTTCCGAGCCGCGCGTATGCATCCGCGCCGTGCGCGGCAATCCACGCCACGTTCACCAGCGTCTCCACGTTGTTCACGACGGTCGGGCGGCCGCCGAGCCCGGCCTGCGCGGGATACGGCGGACGCAGCCGCGGCTCGCCGCGGCGACCCTCCAGCGCCTCGAGCAGGGCCGTCTCCTCGCCGCACACGTAGCTGCCGTGTCCGCTCGCGACCCCCACGTCGAACGCGAACTCCGAGCCGAGCACGCGCTGGCCGAGAATCCCCGCCGCGCGCGCCTCTGCGACGGCGCGTCGCACGCGCTCCAGCGCGCGCGGGTACTCCGAGCGCACGTACACGATCCCGTGTCGCGCGCCGACGGCGTACCCGCACAGCGCCAGGCCTTCGAGCACGGCGTGCGGGTCCCATTCGAGCAGCAGGCGATCGATGAACGAGCCGGGGTCGCCCTCGTCGCCGTTCGCGATGACGTAGCGCGCGTCGGCTCGGCTCTGCGCGCAGGCGCGCCACTTGCGGCCCGTCGGAAAGCCCGCGCCGCCGCGGCCGCGCTCTCCGGAACGCTCGAGCTGATCGAGCAGCGCTTCGGGCGGCTGGCGCAGCGCGCGCCGGAGGCCGTGCCAGGCGCCCGCTCGCTCCGCGAGGTCCAGCAGCGTGTGGTCGCCGCGTCCGATGCGCAGCGTGACGACCGCCTCGCGCGCGGCGCAGCGGATCGACGAGGTGGGCGACTCGAGCGCGTGTGGCGCGCCGAGCACCGCGTCGAGGTCGGAGGCCGACACTTCCACCGCCTCCTGCCCGTCGCCGCGCAGCAGCACCGGCGAGCGGTCGCAGTGACCGAGGCAGTACACAGGCCGGCACGGCTCGAGGCGCGCGATGGCCCGCTCGAGCTCGGCCGCACCGGCGAGCTCGCAGGACGTCCCGCGACAGACACGCAGCGCCGCCGCTCCCGGACGCAGGTCCGCGAAGAACGAGCGGCGCGCCAGCTCGGCCGCGGGTCCACGCGGCGCGAGCGGGCGCGGAAGCCCACTGATCTCCAGGCCAGGGGGAATGGGCGACGCGGCGACGCGACCCGGCCGATTCTCACGCGAGTCCATGCTGCGCTTCTCCGCGGAGCAAGCCGCGCGCCAGCCCGACAGCGTGCCTGCGGACGCGTTCGCGGGTCATGGAGCCACACCCCGTGCCGGTTCGCCACTGCACGAGCTTCGGCGCCGGGCGATGCAAAGCGCGAAGCGCGCGCAGCGAGGGCGCTTCGCCCGAGCGGAGGCCGCTTGGCGACAGCCACCGCGGCTCAGGCAAAGCGCGAAGCGCGCGCAGCGAGGCCGTCGCGGCCGAGCGAAGCTGCTAGCGCGCGGCCGCCCGCGCGCGTACAGCACTCAGGTTGGACGACCCCGGACGCGGGTGGAATCATCTCGCGATGGCGCTCGATCCGGTGTGCGGCATGACGGTCGATCCCGCGAGCGCGCGCGGCGGCTCGCAGACGCACGCCGGCATCCGCTACTGGTTCTGCAACCCGCGCTGCAACGAGCGCTTCCGCGCCGAGCCGGAGCGCTACCTGAGGGCCGCTCCCGCGCTGCGACCCGAGCCGCCGAGCGTCCCTGTCGGAACGGTCTGGACGTGTCCGATGGACCCGGAGGTGCGCCAGAGCAAGCCAGGTGCGTGTCCGATTTGCGGCATGGCGCTCGAGCCGCTGCTGCTCGCAGCGGGGGCCGGCGAGCCCGAGGATCCGGAGCTCGCGAGCATGACGCGGCGGTTCGTCGCGAGTGCGCTGCTTGCGGCGCCGCTCGTCGCAATCGCGATGGCGGACCTGCTCCCGGGAGAGCCTCTGCCGCCCGCCCCCGGCTGGCTCCAGCTCGTGCTCGCGACACCCGTGGTGCTGTGGGGCGGCTGGCCGTTCTTCGCGCGCGGCGCGCGTTCGCTCGTCACGCGGCGCTGGAACATGTTCACGCTGATCGCGCTCGGGATCGGCGCGGCATACGCGTACAGCGCGCTCGGGGTGCTGGCGCCCGACCTCTTCCCGCCGTCCGCACGCGGGATGCACGGCGAGGTCGCGCTCTACTTCGAAGCGGCGGCGGTGATCAGCGTGCTGGTGCTGCTCGGGCAGGTGCTCGAGGGCCGCGCGCGGCGGAGCACGTCAGCCGCGATCCGCGCGCTGCTCGACCTCGCGCCGAAGACCGCGCGGCGCGTGGAGGCCGACGGCAGCGAGCGCGACGTACCGCTCGACCAGGTCGTGCCCGCCGATCGCCTGCGCGTGCTCCCGGGCGCGAAGATCCCCGTGGACGGCGTGGTGCTCGAGGGCTCGAGCGCGGTGGACGAGTCGATGCTGACGGGCGAAGCGATCCCGGTGGAGAAGCGCGCCGGTGACCGCGTGACGGGCGCAACCCTGAACGGCGCCGGGAGCTTCGTGCTGCGGGCGGAGCGCGTCGGCGCGGAGACGCTGCTCGCGCAGATCGTGCGGCTGGTCGCGGAGGCGCAGCGCAGCCGCGCGCCGATCCAGCGCCTGGCCGACTCCGTGTCCGCCATGTTCGTGCCCGCCGTCATCGCGGTCGCCGTGCTCGCGTTCGCAGCGTGGTGGCTGCTCGGCCCCGAGCCCGCGCTCGGGAATGCCGTCGTCGCGGCGGTCGCGGTGCTGATCATCGCCTGTCCCTGTGCGCTCGGGCTCGCCACACCGATGTCGATCATGGTTGGCACCGGCCGCGGCGCGCGCGCGGGCGTGCTGTTTCGGAACGCCGAGGCGCTCGAGACACTGCAGCGCGTGAGCACGCTGGTCGTCGACAAGACCGGAACGCTCACCCAGGGCCGGCCGGCGCTGGCGCGCGTAGAGGCGCGGGCGGGCTGGAGCGACGACGAGCTGCTGCGCAGCGCGGCGAGCCTGGAGCGCGGCAGCGAGCATCCGCTCGCGGACGCGATCGTGCGCGCCGCCGAGGCGCGCGGCCTGCAGCTCTCCGCGGTGTCGGACTTCACGGCTCTTCCCGGACGCGGCGTGCGCGCAAGCGTCGACGGCCATGTCGCCCTGCTCGGCAACCCTGCCCTCCTCGAGGAAGCGCTGATCGACACCGGCGAGCTGGCGCAACGGGCAGAAGAAGCGCGCCGTTCCGGCGAGACCGCGGTGTTTCTCGCCGTCGACGGCAAGGCCGTGGGTCTGCTCGGCGTAGCGGATCCGATCAAGCCTACGACTCCCGAAGCGCTCGCTGCCGTGCGCGCGCTCGGCATCGAGGTCTGGATGCTGACGGGCGACGAGCGCACCACGGCCGAGGCGGTCGCGCAGCGGCTCGGCATCGAGCGCGTGGAGGCCGGCGTGCGCCCCGAGCGCAAACGCGAGATCGTGCAGCGGCTCCAGTCGCAGGGACGCGTGGTCGCGATGGCCGGAGACGGCATCAACGACGCACCCGCGCTCGCGCAGGCCGATGTCGGCATCGCCATGGGCACCGGCACCGACGTGGCGATCGAGAGCGCCGGCGTCACGCTCGTCCGCGGCGACCTGCGCGGGATCGCGCGCGCCTTCCAGCTCTCGCGCGCGACGTTGCGCAACATCCGCCAGAACCTGTTCTTCGCCTTCGTCTACAACGCGCTCGGCGTGCCCGTGGCAGCCGGCGCGCTCTACCCGGTCTTCGGCGTCACGCTGGACCCGATGCTGGCGAGCGCCGCGATGACGCTCTCCTCGCTCTCGGTGATCGGCAACGCGCTCCGCCTGCGGCGCGTCGAGCTGCGCTAGCCGGTGGGGGATCCGTGAGCGCGACGCCGTCCCCGCGCATGCGCTTGCTGCGGCAGATGCTGCGCCTCGCGGGCCCCTACTGGAGCTCCGAGCAGAAGTGGCGGGTCCGCGGCGTGACGCTGCTCCTGTCGCTGCTCACCATGGCGCAGGTCGGGCTCAACGTCTGGGGCAACTACTGGAACCGCGATCTGTTCGATGCGCTCGAGGAACGCTCGGTGTCGGGCGTGCTGGTCCAGGTCGTCGTCTTCGCACTGATCTTCGCGACCTCGATCGGCGTCACGGCGGCGCACCTCTTCACGAAACGCAGGCTGCAGCTCGACTGGCGCGCCTGGCTCACCGAGCGGCTGATCGGGCGCTGGATGGAGGGCGGCCGGCACCATCGACTGCTGTTTCGCGCAGGCGAGCACGACAATCCCGACCAGCGCATCGCCGAGGACATCCGCATCGCCACCGAGAGTGCGATCGGTCTCGCGCACACGCTGGTCTACTCACTGCTGTCCCTGGGCTTGTTCATCCCGATTCTATGGTCCGTATCGGGGTCGATGAGCGTGGGGGGCTCCTCGATCGAGGTGCCCGGCTACATGGTGCCGCTCGCGTTCCTGTACGCCGGCGTGGGCACCGTGCTCGGCTGGATGCTGGGACGCCCGCTGGTGCGCACGACCAACGCGCTGCAGAGCGCGGAGGCGGACTTCCGCTTCGGCCTGGCGCGCGCGCGCGAGCATTCCGAGGCGATCGCGCTGATGCACGGCGAGCCGATCGAACGCAGTGGTGCAGCGGCGCGCTTTGCCCGGATCGTTCGCGACTGGGACCGGCAGTCGCTGGCCTACCTGGGCATCGTCTCGTTCGGGACCGGCTACGGCGGGCTGCTGCCGGTGTTCCCGATCCTGGTCGCCGCCCCCCAGTACATCCTGGGCGTGATGTCGCTCGGCGCGCTGATGCAAGCCGCGCAGGCCTTTCAGAGGCTGACCTCCGCACTCTCCTGGCCCGTCGACAACGTCGGCGAGATTGCGCGCTGCCGGGCCTCGGCCGAGCGCGTGCTGTCGCTCTACGAGGACATGCAGCGGCTGGACGCGGAGGCGCACGCGCCGAACGGAAAGCGCATCGCGCTCGTGCGCTCCGAGGGCTGGCGCCTGGTGATCGAGGATCTGTGCATCGCCGACCCGTCGGGGCTCGTCCTGCTCGAGCACTTTAGCGCCGAGATCCGCCGCGGCGAGCGCGTGCTCGTCGCGGGCGACCCGGCCGTGACGAGCAGCCTGTTCAAGGTGATCGCGGGGCTCTGGCCCTGGGGCAGCGGGCGCGTGCTGCTGCCCGAGGACGCCGTCGTCCAGTTCATGCCACAGCGCCCGTTCCTGCCGGAAGGGACACTGCGCGCGGCGCTGTGCTATCCGCGTCCGCCGGACGCCTTCGCCGACGACTCGATTCGCTGGGCGCTCGAGTGCGCCGGCGTCGCGTGGCTCGCCCCGCGGCTCGACGAGCGAGACAACTGGGAACAGGTGCTGCCGCAGCGCGCGCAGCAGCGGCTGGGCTTCGCACGCGTGCTGTTGCAGCGCCCTGCGTGGGTCTTCATGGAAGAGGCGACCGACGCCTTCGACCCGAAGGGCGAGCGGCTGATCCTCGAGATGCTGCACCGCGAGCTGCCCGACAGCGCGGTGCTGACGATCAGCTTCCACCCGGGACTCGAGCGGCTGCATCATCGCAAGCTCGTGCTCCACCGGGTGCGCGAGAAGAAGTACCTGCTCGAGGAGCGGCGCGAGACCGCCGCCGCGTCTCACTGAAAGCGCGCCGGTAGCCAGCCCCGCTCGACGCACTCGCGAAAGCACCACGCGGGCGTGGTCTCGGTGCGGTAGCTCCAGAAGAACCAGCCGAGGTAGTGTTCGAAGGCCAGCAATTGCGCCGCCGCGTAGCCGCGGTAGGCCAAATCCCGCTGGAAGGCGTCCATCCGCGCGAGGGTCCCGGGGTCGAGCCCGAGGCTCCACTCCCCCGCGATCGTCGGCAGCCCGAGCTCGCGCTGGATCTCGTCGGCCTCGTTCTTCCAAATCACCGCCGCCTTGTGCAGGTGCTCGTGGATCTCGAGGTCGATGTCCGCGCGCTCGAAGCACTGGTAGCGATGGACATCGAAGATCACGTTCTGGAACCCGGGCGGCTGCAGGAAGCCCTGGTACTCGCGATGCGAGCGGAAGCCGTCGTGGAACACGACCGCGACCTGTTCGGGGCGGCAGTGCGCGCGGATCGCGGCGTAGGCGCGCAGGTAGTAGGCCTCGAGCAGATCCGTCGGCACGTCCCAGCGCGGCTCGTTCAGGACCTCGATCGCGTGCAGGCAGGATCGCGTGTGGTAGCGCGCCGCCAGGCGTCCCAGCACTTCGACCGAGTGCACCAGATACTCCTCGCGCGTGTGCCACTCGCAGACGCCCTGCATGCCGCCGTTGTCGAAGCCGTTCTGGCAGCCGGGCGCCGCGTGCAGGTCGAGCAGCACGCGCAGGCCGAGCTCGGAAGCCCAGTCGAGCGCGCGGTCGAGCACGTCGATCCCACCCGGGGCGAAGGGATGCGGACTCGCGCCGTACTTCGGGTGGTAGGGATACGGCGGGCCGAAGATCCAGTGCCCGAGGGGGATGCGCACCGCATTGATGCCGACCCCGCCGAGCCACGCGAAGTCCTCGCGCGTGATGAAGCTCTGCCAGTGCGCGCGCAGCCTCGCCGGCGCCTCGCGACCCAGCTCCGCGCACCACGTGGTCTCGTCGGTCGCCGCGAGCGCATCGAACAGGCTCGGCGTCATCCACTTCTCGAGCACCAGCCAGCCACCGAGATTGACACCGCGTAGCCGCGTACCTGAATTTTCGCAGCGGGTATCCATGAGCGCGTCGTCCGGCGGCAGGCTGGGGAGGCTAACACGAGGGCGCTGAGACCTCGCGACACAGCGCGTGCGGCGCAGGGGCGCGGTCGCGCGGCGGGCGCGAGGCGGCGCGCCGCACGGCGGGCACGTAGCTTGCTCACCATGCCTGAGATGCGCTTCGTGCTCCCCTTCCGCGACCTCACGCTCGACTCGCTGCCGCAGGTCGGCGGGAAGACCGCCGCGCTCGGCGAGCTGGTGCGCTCGCTCGGCGGGGCCGGCGTCCGTGTGCCCGACGGCTTCGCCGTGACGGCGGACGCGTTCCGCGAGCACCTGCGCCAGTCGCGGCTCGAGGACGAGATCTATCCGTTGCTCGCTCGTCTGGACGTGCGCGACGTCGCTGCCCTCGCCCGCACCGCCTCGGCAGTGCGGGCGCGCGTGCGCTCGGCTCCGCTGCCCGTTGCGATCACGCGCGAGATCGAAGCGGCGTACGCCACGCTGTCCGCAGCGTTCGGCGAGACCGCGACCGACGTCGCGGTACGCTCGAGCGCGACGGCCGAAGACCTGCCCACCGCCTCGTTCGCGGGCCAGCAGGAGACCTATCTGAACGTGCGCGGGAGCGCTCAGCTCGTCGAAGCCGTGCGCGACTGCATGGCGTCGCTCTTCACCGACCGCGCGATCGTGTACCGCACGGAGCACGGCTTCGAGCACCGCGCGGTCGCGCTCTCGGTCGCGGTGCAGAAGATGGTGCGCAGCGACCTCGGCGCGGCCGGCGTGATCTTCACGCTCGACACCGAGTCGGGCTTCCGCGACGTGGTGCTGGTCACCGGCTCCTGGGGTCTCGGCGAGACCGTGGTGCAGGGACGCGTGAACCCGGACGAGTTCTGGGTGCACAAGCCCGGCCTGGCGCGCGGGCTGCCGGCGATCCTGCGGCGCGAGCGCGGCGAGAAGGCGCGACGGCTGGTCTACGCCGAGGGCGGCACGCGCTCGGTGCGCGAGGAGGACGTGCCCGCGCGCGAGCGCCGCCGCTTCGTGCTCTCCGACGACGACGTGCTCGAGCTCGCGCGCGCAGCGGTCGCGATCGAGACGCACTGGTCGGCGCGCGCGGGCCATCCGGTGCCGATGGACCTCGAGTGGGCGCGCGACGGGCGCAGCGGCGAACTCTTCATCGTGCAGGCGCGGCCGGAGACCGTGCACTCCCAGGCGCACGGCGCGCGGATCGAGGTGTACCGGCTGCGCGGCAAGGGCACCGTCCTGGCGCGCGGCAAGAGCGTCGGCACGAAGATCGCGAGCGGCCCCGCGCGCGTGTTGCAGTCGCACGCCGAGCTCGGGAGCTTCCGCGACGGCGAGGTGCTGGTCGCGCCGATGACCGACCCGGATTGGGAGCCGGTCTTGCGCCGCGCCGCCGCCGTCGTCACCGACCGTGGCGGACGCGCCTGCCACGCGGCGATCGTGGCGCGCGAGCTCGGTCTGCCGTGCGTGGTGGGCGCGGGCGACGCCACCCGCGCGCTCACGACCGGGCGCGTGGTGACGGTTTCGTGCGCGGAGGGCGACGCGGGCAAGGTCTACGACGGCGCCCTGCCCTTCGCGCGCGAGGAGATCGATCCCGCCGCGCTGCCCGCCCCGCGCGTGCCGGTGATGCTGAACGTCGGCAACCCCGAGAACGCGTTCCAGGTTGGGCAGCTCCCCAGCGCGGGCGTCGGTCTCGCGCGCATCGAGTTCGTGGTGTCGAGCTGGATCGGAGTGCATCCACTGGCCGTGGCGCACCCGGAGCGCGTGACGGACCCCGCCGCTCGCGCAGAGATCGCAGCCCGGAGCGAAGGCTACGCCAGCCCCGCGGAGTTCTTCGTGGAGCGGCTCGCCGCGGGCGTCGGGCTGATCGGTGCCGCGTTCTGGCCGCGCCCGGTGATCGTGCGCTTCTCGGACTTCAAGACGAACGAGTACGCCGGGCTCGTCGGCGGCGCGGGCTTCGAGCCGGTCGAGGCCAACCCGATGCTGGGCTTCCGCGGCGCCTCGCGCTACTACGACGAGCGCTACCGCGAGGGCTTCGCGCTGGAGTGCCAGGCGCTGCGCCGCGTGCGCGAGCGCATGGGGCTCTCGAACGTGAAGCTGATGATCCCGTTCTGCCGCACGCTCGGGGAGGCGCGCCGCGTGCTGGACGAGCTGGAGAAGAACGGCCTGCGCCGCGGCGAGAACGGGCTCGAGGTCTGGGTGATGTGCGAGATCCCCAACAACGTGATCCTGGCCGAGGAGTTCGCCGAGCTCTTCGACGGCTTCTCGATCGGATCGAACGACCTGACCCAGCTCGCGCTCGGGATCGACCGCGACTCGGAGCTGCTCGCGCACCTGTTCGACGAGCGCGACCCCGGCGTGAAGAAGCTCATCCGCATGGTCATCGAGGCCGCGCACCGCAAGGGCCGCAAGGTCGGCCTCTGCGGTCAGGCGCCGAGCGATCACCCGGAGTTCGCCGAGTTCCTGGTCGAAGCCGGGATCGACTCGATCTCCGTGACGCCGGACGCGTTCGCGCGCGTCGTCGCGCAGATCGCGCGCGCGCCGGCGTGAGCGACTCCGAGCACTGGCGCCGTCGCATGGTCGAGCGCCAGCTCCAGGCGCGCGGCATCCGCGACCCGCGTGTGCTCGCCGCGATGCTGCGCGTGCCGCGCGAGGAGTTCGTGGCCCCGCGCCTCGCCGGCGTCGCCTACGACGACTCGCCGCTGCCGATCGGCGAGGGACAGACGATCTCCCAGCCCTACATCGTGGCCTGCATGGCGGAGGCCGCCGAGATCGCGCCCCGGGACCGCGTGCTCGAGGTCGGCACGGGATCCGGCTACGCGGCGGCCGTGCTCTCGCACCTGGCGCGCGACGTCTACAGCATCGAGCGTTACGCGACGCTGGCCGCCGAGGCGCGCGCGCGGCTGGCTGCGCTGGGCTACGCGAACGTGCACGTGCTGCACGGCGACGGCAGGCTCGGCTGGCCGGAGCGCGCGCCCTTCGACGCGATTCTGGTCGCGGCCGCGGGGAGCGAGATCCCACCCGCGCTGCGCGCGCAGCTGGCCGTGGGCGGGCGCCTGGTGATCCCCGTCGGTCGCCACGTCGAGCTGCAGCAGCTGCTGCGCGTGCGGCGTCGCTCCGAAACGGACTACGACGAGGAGCCGATCGCCGACGTGCGCTTCGTGCCGTTGGTGCCGGCCACCGCCTGACGCTCGCGGCGGCGCAGCATGAGCTTGCGCAGCTCGTCCACCCACAGCACCAGGCTGCCGACCACGCCGAGCGCTACGACCTCGCGCAGGCCGAACGGCACGGTGTGGAACACGCGCCCGAGCGGCGCCCAGAAGACCACCGCCAGCTGCAGCAGGTTGCTGAGCAGCAGGCCACCGAGCAGCCAGCGGTTCCCGAGCAGCCCCAGGTTGAGCGCCGACTTCCAGTCGGAGCGGCAGTTCAGCACGTTCCACCACTCGCAGACGGCCAGCAGCGTGAAGGTCTCCGTGCGCACCTGCGCCTCCGGCACACCCGCCGTGAGCCGCGCCATGAACCACCCGAGCGTCGAGATCACGATGGCGGGAACCATGAACGCCATCCGGACGAGCAGCACGCGCGTCAGGAGCGGCTCGTCGGGCGAGACGGGGGGTCGCCGCATCTCGTCGCCCTCGGGGGGCTCCATGATGAGGTTGACGGTGACCAGGCCCTCGGTCACCAGGTTGTTCCAGAGGATCTGGACGGCGGCGAAGGGCGGCGGATAGCCGAGCAGCAGCGCGAGCAGCAGCACCGCGACCTCGGCGGCGGACGTCGAGAACAGGAGCAGCAGCACCTTCTTGATGTTGCGGTAGACGACGCGCCCCTCCTCGACCGCGGCGACGATCGTCGCGAAGTTGTCGTCGGCGATCACGATCTCGGCCGCCTGCTTGGCGACCTCGGTGCCGGCGAGCCCCATCGCCACGCCCACGTTGGCCTTGACCAGCGCCGGCGCGTCGTTCACGCCGTCGCCGGTCATGGCCACGATGTCGCCCCGCCTCTGATACGCCTCGACGATGCGCAGCTTCTGGGCCGGGTGGACGCGCGCGAACACGCTGATGCCATCGATGCGGTCCGCGAGCTCGGCGTCCGACATGCGCTCGAGCTCGTTGCCGTCGACCGCGGCGTCCCCGTCGCGCGCGATGCCGAGCTCCCGGGCAATCGCCTGGCCGGTCGCCTTGTGGTCCCCGGTCACCACGACGGCCCGGATGCCCGCCTCGCGGCAGCGCTCCACGGCGTCCTTCACCTCGGGCCGCGGCGGGTCGATCTCGCCCACCAGCCCGAGCAGCGCCGCCCGCTCCCGGAAGGCCGCGAAGCCGGCTCGACCGTCGATCTCGGCGCCGTCCACGACTGCGAAGGCGAGCACGCGCAACGCGCGCGCGGCCATGCGCTCGGCCGCCGCCTGCAGCGCTCCCCGCGCCGCTGCGTCGAGCGCAACGTCGCGCCCGTCGCGCCGCAGCGCGCCGCACAGCTCGAGCAGAACCTCGGGAGCGCCCTTGAGCACGACCCGCGAGCCTGCGGGCGTCTGGTGCTGCGTCGCCATCAGCTTCGCGGCGGCGTCGAACGGGATCTCCGCGCGGCGCGGCAGGCGCGCCCGCAGCTCGCTCGGCAGGCTGCCGGCCTTGACCGCCAGCGTGAGGAGCGCCACCTCGGTCGGGTCGCCGAGGGGCCTCCAGCGCGGGTCGGACGCCTCCGGACCGCGAAGCTCGGCGTCGTTGCACAGGACCGCCGCCTCGAGCAGCGCGCGCAGCGCGTCGTCGCTCGCCGGGTCGATCTCGCGTCCGTCCTCGAGCAGCTTGCCGTCCGGCGCATAGCCCGCCCCGGTCACGCGCAGCTCGCGCCCATCGGGCAGGCAGATCGCCGTCACGGTCATCTCGTTGCGCGTGAGCGTGCCGGTCTTGTCGCTGCAGATGACCGTGGTCGAGCCCAGCGTCTCGACCGCCGCCAGCCGGCGGACGACGGCGCGGCGGCGCGCCATGCGCTGGACGCCGACGGCGAGCGCGATCGTCATCGCCACCGGCAGCCCCTCCGGGATCATCCCCACCAGCTGACTCGTGCCGAGCATCACGATCTGCCCGAACGGCAGGCCGCGCAGCAGCCCGATCGCGACCACGCTCGCGAACATCGCGAGCGCCGCGACGATCACGTAGCGGCCGAACTGCGCGATGCGCCGCTCGAGCGGGGTCGGCGGCTCCTGCGCGGCCTCGGCGAGCGCGGCGATCCGGCCGACCTCCGTGGCGAGGCCCGTCGCGACCACCACGGCGCGCGCGCGTCCCGCGGTCACGTGCGTGCCGGCGTAGACCATGTTCTTGCGGTCGGCGAGCGGCGTGTCGAGCGCCAGGGGGAGCAGGTCCTTGGCGACCGGGACCGACTCCCCGGTGAGCGCGGCCTCCGCGATCTGCAACGCCGCGCCGTGCAGGAGCCGCGCGTCGGCCGCGATGGCGTCGCCGGCCGCGAGGACGAGGATGTCCCCCGGCACCAGGTCGCGGGCCGGAACGACCTGCTCCTGCCCGCCGCGAACCACACGCGCCTCCTGGGTCGCGAGCCTGCGTAGCGCCTCCAGCGACCGTTCCGCGCGCCCCTCCTGCAGCGCGCCGATCACGGCATTGATGAACACGACGCCGAAGATGACCACGGCATCGCTCGTGTGGCCGAGCACGAGCGCGATGGCCGCCGCGACGAAGAGCAGGTAGATCAGCGGGCTCTTGAACTGACCCAGGAAGATCGACTGTGCCGAGCGCCGCCGGGGCTCCGGAAGCGCGTTCGTGCCGAAGCGCTCGAGCCGCTGGAGCGCCACTTCGGGCGCGAGCCCGCCGTCGGAGTCCGACGCGAGCCCGGCCACGGCCTCCTCCGCGTGGAGCGTGTGCCAGCGCTGCTCGCCGTCGCACTCTCCGTTGGGGGACCTGTCACTCACCGCGTTCGATCTTCCCGCTTGCGCTCGCCTCGCAAGTAGGCGGCCCAGTACACACCCGCGACCAGCAGGGTTCCTCCGACGATGTTGCCCGCGCTCACCGCTACGAGGTTCCTGACGACACCGGCGGCCCCGACAGCGCCTTGCCCATCCAGCACTAACCCAAAGGGCAGGAAGAACCAGTTGGCGATCGAGTGCTCGAATCCGATGGCCACGAAGGCGGTAATGGGGAAGAGGATGGCCAGGATCTTGTCCGCCACGCTGCGCCCGCCCATCGCGAGCCAAACCGCCAGACATACGAGTGCGTTGCACAGCAATCCGCGCGCGAAGGCCTCGCCAAGCGAAAGAGCGGCCTTCGCACCAGCGATCTCGATTGCCGTTTCGCCCACGGCGCCACCGCCGAGACTGGCGATGTCGGCCCACACCACGAACAGAACCGTCCCCAGGCAACCGATCACGTTGCCAAGGTAGGTGAGGAGCCAGTTCCGCATGACGTCTCGGGTGCCGATCAGGCCGCTCGCCCAGGCCAGCGCCAAGAGGTTGTTTCCGGTAAAGAGCTCGGCCCCGGCCACCACTACGAGAACCAGCCCGAGACAGAAGCTCATGCCGCCGAGAAGACGGGTAACGCCGAAGCCGAGGCCGGTCTCGGTCACCACCACCGTGAAGAAGAGAGCGCCGAGCGAAATGAACGCGCCGCCGAGCACTGCCAGCAGAACGAGCGTGAGGAGATCTGTCTGCGCCTTCGCAACGCCGAGCCGCTCGACCATGCGGGCAATCTCGCGCGGCCCGTGCGCGTCAGCCAAGTGCGGTGCTTCATCCATTTGAGATTGGACCGATAACATAGGATCCGGGCGGTGGCGGGCGGCCCGCAGTGATTCGCCGCCTCAGCCCGAGACGGCGGTGTCCTCTTCGAGATCGGGCTCGCCGCAGCGCGCGCGCAGCCAGGCGCGCGCGGCGTCGCGCAGCTCGACCGCGCCGCTCCAGTCCGAGGACTTGGGCTCGAGCGTCGGACCGACCTCGAGCGAGATCGCGCCGCGGCGCGGGAACCACTGGTCGCCGCGCAGGATCGAGCGCGTGCCGCGCAGCGCGAGCGGGATCACCGGGACGCCCGCACCCGCCGCCACGCTGAAGGCGCCGAGGTGGAACGGCAGCAGCCCGGGTGCGCGCCGCAGCGTGCCCTCGGGGAAGAACAGCAGCGTATCGCCCTCGCGCGCCGCGCCGAGCGCCCCGCGCGTGTCCGCTACGCCACGCTCGAGATCGGCGCGCTCGACGAAGAGCGCGCCGATCCGGCGCAGGAACCGGCCGGCGACGAGTTGATCCGCGAGCTCGCGCTTGGCGACGAAGCGCAGCGGGCGCCGCGACGCCGCGACGAGGACGAGCCCATCCAGATAGCTCGCGTGGTTGGCCACGAGCACGGCGGCGCCGGCGCGCGGGAGCCGCTCCAGGCCCGACACGCGCTGCGGCGTCCCGGTCAGCCACAGGAACGCGCGCGCCCCCGCGCGCAGCAGCGCCCATGCCCAGTGGCGGCGCGGCGCGGCGATCGCCAGCGGCCAGACGGCGACGCCGAGCAGAGCCAGCGCGCCCCACCACCACGCCGCGTACGCCGTCTCCAGCGCGACGTGCCGCAGCGCGCGCATGCGCTCGCGCACGCCCGAGAGCGCGAGCCGCAGCGCCTGAGCCCACAGCGCGCGCGGGCGCTCGGCGAGCCGACCCTGGTCGTACAGCTCGCGACACGCCGCGCGGCGGATCTTCCCGCTCGAGGTCTTCAGCACGGTGTGCGGCGGCGCGAGCACCACGTCGTCGGGCGGCCCGTCGAGCAGGAGGGTCGCCACTTCCTCGATCCGCGTCGCCAGTGCCTCGCGCGCGGCCGGCTCTGTCACGCGCGTCTCGGCGAGCACGACCACCTTCTCAGTCTGCGCGCGGGCGTCGAAGCTGCCGAACACCGCCACGCAGCCCTTGCGCACGCCCTCGAGGTCGCCGACCGCCTCCTCGACCTCGTGCGGATACACGTTGCGGCCGGCGCGGATGATCAGGTCCTTGGTGCGCCCGGTCAGGAACACCTCTCCGCTGACGGCGTAGGCGACGTCGCCGGACTCCAGCCACTCGCCGTCGAAGAGCAGCCGCGTCTGCTCCTCGTTGCGGAAGTAGCCGAGCGTCGCGGAGGGGCCGCGAAACTGCAGCCGGCCCTGGCGGCGCTCGCCGACCTCGCGCCTCGTCTCGTCCACGATGCGGATCTGGTGTCCGGGAAGCGGTCGCCCGCAGCTCGGGAACGCGAACGCCGCGGCGTCGTCGGAGCGCGCAGGCTGCGCTTCGCCACGGCGCGTGAGCGCGGCTCGCTCCACGCGATCGATCCACGGGCCGCGGCCGGGCGGCGGGAACGCGAGACCGACGGAGCACTCGGCCAGACCGTACACGGGCGCCAGCGCCTCCTGGCGGAAGCCGAAGCGCGCGAAACGCTCCGCGAAGCGGCGCAGCGTCTCGGGGCTCACCGGCTCGGCGCCGTTCACGGCGATGCGCCACGAGGACAGGTCGAGTCCCTCGAGGTCGGCGTCCTCGAGCTTCCGCACGCACAGCTCGTAGGCGAAGTTCGGCGCCGCCGAGAGCGTGGCGCGCCGCCGGTGGATCGCCCAGAGCCACGACTCGGGCCGCGCCAGAAAGCGCAGCGGGGACAGGATCGCCGCGGGCACCGCGAAGTAGAGCGAGCCCAGCCACGCCCCGATCAATCCCATGTCGTGGTACAGCGGCAGCCAGCTCACGAACACGTCGCGCGCGTCGACCTCGAGCGCGCGCCCCATCGCGCGCACGTTGGCGAGGAGGTTCGCGTGGGAGAGCGCCACGCCCTTGGGTCGCCCGGTGCTGCCCGACGTGTATTGGACGAGCGCGAGGTCGCCCGATCGGGCGGTGTGAGGGGGCGCGGCGTCGTCACCCGACGCGGCGAGCGCGGCCGGGCTGTCCACTTCCAGGCCGGGCACCTGCGCGCGCAGCAGCGCCGCGACCGCGCGCGCCTCCGCAGGCGCGACGAGCAGCCGGGCCTGCGCGTTGGCCAGGATTCCCGCCTGCCTTCGCAGGTGGTCCTCGAGCTGCGCCGGGCGGAACGGCGGGTAGATCGGGACCGGCACCCCTCCCGCGTACAGCGCGCCGAAGAAGGCCTCGAAGAACTCGCGGCCCGTCGGGAGCATGATCGAGACCGAGTCGCCGGGCGCGATGCCGCGCGCGCGCAGCCCGGCGGCGACCGCCCGCGCGCCGGCGCGGAGCGCCGCGTACGAGATCGGCTGGTCTTCGCCGCCCGCGCCTTCGAGCACCACGTGCGTGCGCCCCGGGTGCTCGCGCGCGTGCCACTCGAGCGCCTCGACGAAGGTGCGCGCGTCGTCAGGAGTCGCGGCGACCGGCCCGAGCGAGAGATCCGCAACGGCCGCGGCGGCGCGCGCCGTCGCAGGCGAGGCGGAGAGCACCGCCGCGACGAGATCGCGCGCCGTCGCCGCCTCGGCGAGCAGCGCCTCGGGAAGGCGCACGCGGAACTCGCGCTCCAGCCGCAGCAAGAGCTCGACGCGTCCCAGGCTGTCGAGCCCGAGGTCGCGATCGAGCGAGGCGTCGGGCGTCACGCGCAGCCGGCTACGGCGCTGTGGATGTAGCTCCAGCGCCAGGGCGCGCGCGACCTCCAGCACGCGGCGCGCGGCGTCCGGCGCCTCGGCACCGGGCATCGTCGCTACGCCTTCCGCGACTGGACCTCGCCCCGGGCGGCGCGGGCCAGGCCGCCGAGCTGCTCTGCCAGCAGGATCACGAGGCCGTCCAGCGACACCCACTTCTCGATCGGCATGTCAGAGCTTTGTGCAAGGCGAGTGCCGCCCCGGCGGACGTCTGCTGAGCGCGCGAGCGACTTCACCTCGTGACACAGCGTCGCACCGGGGCCCGCTGTGCGGCGAGGTGCCGCGCGGACGCGATCGCCCGACCCCCTGGCTTGCGGCACGTCGATTGCACCTCACAAGGCACAGGAGGAGCGCCCGTGAGAGTCGAAGACCTGATGGCGAAGGACATTCGCACGTGCACGCCCGAGACGCGCCTGAACGAAGCCGTGCGACTGATGTGGGAGGCCGACTGCGGCTGCGTCCCGGTGATCGCCGCGGGCCGCATCGTGGGGATCGTCACCGACCGCGACGCGTGCATGGCCGCCTACACCCGAGGCCGCCCGCTCTGGGACATCGCCGTGCGCGACGCCATGACGACGGCGGTGCGCACCTGCGGGGCGGCGGACAGCCTCGAGCGCGCGGTCGAGACGATGCGCGAGGCGAAGGTGCGCCGGCTCCCCGTGATCGACGTGTCGAGCCAGGTGGTCGGCCTGCTCTCGATCTCCGACATCGCGCGCGCGATCTCGACGCAGCGGGTCGCGAAGGTGCGGCGCGAGCTCTCGGACGCCATCGCCGAGGCTCTGGCCGCAATCTGCGAGCCGCGCCAGCTCCCCGCAGGCGAGGCCACCGCGTAGACCCGCAGCCCGGCGCGCTCGCTCCTCAGGCGGCCTCGCGCCGAGCGTCGCCTCGGTGACGTTGAACCCCTGCACCCCCGGATCCTCCAGGCTTCGGAGCGAGCAAGCGCCGTGCCGTAGCACGGAGGGCTTCGGGGAACTCGAGATCCGGAGCGGTGAAGAGCCCCGCGCTCCGATAGTCTCAGGCGCGGAGGGGGCCCCTGGTGATGCCCGGGCTTGCGCCAGCGCTCGGCGACCTGATCGACATCGCCCTGGTCGCGGTCCTGCTCTACGCGCTGATCGTCGGTCTGCGCGGCGCGCGCGCCCACCTCGCGCTGGCGGGGATCGGCATGCTCGGCGTGGTCTACCTGCTGGCGCGGCAGCTCGGGCTCGCGCTCACCGCGACGCTGTTCCAGGCGTTCTTCGCGGTCTCCGTGCTGGTGCTCGTGGTGGTGTTCCAGCGCGAGATCCGCCAGCTCTTCGAGCGTGTCGCGGTGGTCGGGCTCCGGGCGGGGCGCGGTGCGCCGCTCGCGAGCGGCCCGCTCGAGACGCTGGTGCGCGTCGTGCGCGAGCTCGCGGAGACCAAGCGCGGCGCGCTGATCGTGCTGCCCGGGCGCGATCCCGTGGAGCGCCACCTCGCCGGCGGCATCCCGCTCGACGGCGAGCTCTCGTGGCCTCTGCTCGTTGCACTGTTCGACCCGCACTCGCCCGGCCACGACGGGGCCGTCGTGATCGAGCGCGAGCGCGTGCGTCGCTTCGCGGCGCACCTGCCGCTGTCGACGAACTTCGAGCAGCTGCGCCTGCGGGGCACGCGCCACGCCGCGGCGCTCGGGCTCTCCGAGCGCACCGACGCGCTCTGCGTGGTGGTGTCCGAGGAGCGCGGCACGGTCTCGGTCACGCGGCGAGGCAGCCTGCGCGAGCTCGGGCAGCCGGCCGAGCTGGCGGGGGTGCTGGGCGCGTTCGCCGAGGAGCTGGCCTCACCGCTCGTGGTGCGGCGCGGGCTGGCGCGGCGGATCGGCGCGCGCTGGCGCGAGCTCGGGGCGGCGACGGCGGGCAGCGCCCTGCTCTGGCTCCTGGTCGTGCCCGGCGCCGAGGTGGCGGAGATCGACCTCGAGGTCCCCGTCACGCTCGGGGAGCTGCCGCCGGGCTTCGAGGTCAGCGCGGTCGATCCGCCGCGCGTGCAGGTGCGCGTGTCGGGTCTGCGCCGCGAGCTGTTCCTGCTCGACACGGCGAGCGTGCGCGTGGAGCTCGACGGCTACCTGGTCGAGCTCGGCCGCCGCAGCTTCGAGGTCTCGCCCGAGGACGTGCGCCTGCCGATGGGCCTGCGCGCGGTGGGCGTGGCCCCGGAGAAGGTCCGCGTCTCCGTCACGCGCGGTGGCCAGCCGTCGGGCTGAACGCTACGCCGCGGGGGCCTCCGGCGGCAGGTTCGGTGTGATCCCGAGCTGAGCCAGGATCGGGATGAACTTGGAGCGGCGGATGCGCTCGTCGAAGCCCGCGCGGCGCAGCCGGTGGAAGTACTCCTCGATCTGCTTCACCTGCATGTTGCCGACGATCTTGATCCCGTCCTGGATGTTCTCGGGCTTGGTGCCCTTGCCCGCGAGCACGATCATCGCCTCGGTGAGCGCGGCGTCGAACTGGGAGAGCGTGACCTGCTCGGCCTCGTCGAGCGCGATATGGAGCTGCTCCTTGCGCTCGGGCGAGTGGTCCATCACCCACCGGAGGTGCTGCAGGCCGTAGGACACGTGGCGCGCCTCGTCCTGCATCACGAGCTGGAAGATGCGCTTGTCCGTGGGCGTGGGCGAGATGAACTCGCTGAAGCGGAACAGGGTCAGCACGTTGCCCTCGGCGAGCAGGTGCATGAAGGCCGACGCGTCGCTGTAGCTGTCGCCGTCGAGGATCGCCTTCAGCGCGTGCTCGGTGTTCGGCAGGGCCTGCATCATCCCGACGCCGCCGGCGAGCACGCGCTTCCTGAACACCTCGGCGTGGCGCGCCTCGTCCATCGCCTGCGTGGCGATGAAGTGCTTGACCTCGTTGAACTGGTTGTTCATGCGCCAGACCCACTTCGCCGGCAGGTCGGTCGCGATCATCTCGACCTCGGTGAAGAAGGTGCAGAGCTGCGCGAAGGCGACCTCGAGCTCCAGCGGGCGCTCCTGCTTGTCGAGATCGGTCCACGGGATGTCGGTCGTCGCGTCCCACTGGCGGCTCATCGCCTCTTCCGTGAACGACGCGACCTTGTAGGCCCACACGTCGCTCTTGCGGTTGAGCTCCGGCGCGAAGTCGGCCTGGTGGTACGGGTCGAAGTGCGAGCCGCGCGGCTGGATCCCGCGCGGGCCGCGCGGAACCTCGGGGAGATCGTCGTAGCCATAGCTCCCCTTGTTCAGGTCCATGTAGGTCAGCCCGCGCTTGGGGTTCTCGGCGTTGAAGTGGAGCTGCTCCGTGCCCGCCTGGAGCCAGGAGAGGTCGAGGTTCCCCTTGCGGATGTCGCGCATGCGCAGCGCGAGATCGGAGTTGTCGCGGAAGTCGACCGACCCGTAGTAGGACATCGCAGCCTCCTCTAGTCGTGAAGCAGGGCCAGGAAGCCCGGCAGCGGGCTGCGGCCGCGCCGATCGCCGAGGCCCGCGGCAAGGCAGCGCTCGAAGTACTCGTCGGCCGTGCGCTCGTAGAGCCGGCGCACGGGCTCGAAGCCGCCGGAGCAGAGCACCAGCGGCTCGATCATCTCGCGCGCGGAGAGCGCGCCCACCAGCGTGTTCTCCGTCCAGTCGAGGTGCTCGGACAGCAGCTCGAGCTCGCCGGAGCGGTGGCGCAGGTGCTGCCGCACGTGGTCCACGCCGTAGGCGATGAAACGCGTCGCGTCCTGCGCCAGGCGCGTGCCCAGGAAGCTGTCGGCCGCGTTCGTGGCCACTGCCTCCCAGTGGCGCCCGAGCGCCTGCACCCACGACATCAGCACCAGGTTCATGCCGAGCGACGCCTGCGGATAGCTGTCCGACTCGAACACCGACTTGAGCAGCTCGCCGAGTGCCTGGCACTCCACGCCGAGCGAGCCGTCTCCGGCGAGCGCGCGCTTGCGGAACGCCTCGGCGATGCGCGCGGCGTCGAACATCTGAGCGCACAGCAGGTACTTCACCTCGTGAAACTCCTGGTTCATGCGCCATTCCCAGAGCGCGGGAACGTCGCAGCAGACCAGGCCGATCCCCACGAGATTGGTGCAGAGCTGACGCAGCGCGTGCTCGACCTCGGGGGAGTGACCGCTCGACTCGAGCGCCTGCCACGGCACGTCGCGCGCCGGCGCCCAGCGCCGCGACTTGCTCTCCTCGAACAGGCGGGCCGCGAGATCGGACCAGACGTCGCTCTTGCGGTTGAGCTTGTAGCCGAGGGACGGCAGCCCGGCGGGGAGCACGGCGCCGCGCGGCGCCATCGAGAAGTTGTGGCGAATGATCTCGGGGATCCGGTCCGGGCCGTAGCCGCCGCGGTTGATGTCGTCGAGCGTCAGGCCGCGCCCCGGCTGCGACGGCATGAAGTGCGCGGCCTCTCCCCGCTGCTCCATCCACGACAGGTCGAGGTCGCCCGTCATGATCTTCATCACCTTGGCGAGCACCTCGGGGTCCGTCGCGAAGTCCTTGGGGGCGATGTAGGCCACGGGTTCGCTCGCTCCTAGCTGCGCTGCACGTCGAGGTGGTGCGCCTGGTCGAAGAACTCCTGGATCGACGCCATGTAGCGGAAGAACTTGTCGTGGCCCTCGGCGTCGGCGTACTCGACCTTCATCACGTCGCCCACGTGCGAGAGCGTGTTCAGCGTGTGGCCCGCCTCCGCCCCCTTGTTGCGCGCGATCCCGGCGAGCATCTCGTCCCAGATCTTGCGCGCCGCCGACAGCACGAAGTCGAGCTTCGCGGGGTCGCCGCCCTTGCGCACGCCGGTGCACTCGTAGATTTCGAAGTCGACCGAGTAGAACTCGTCGCCGACGCGCACGCCGAAGCGGGTGTCGCAGTAGCCGAGCTTCTCGAAGCGCGCGCGGTCTTCCTGGGTGCGCTGCTGGAGCCCCTGGAAGAACTCGAGAGAGGGGAAGCGAACGGGCATCGCGCGGCGACCTCCTGCCGCCGCGCCGATTCTGCAAGAGACGAGCCGCGCGGGCAAGCCGAGCGGCCGGTCGGGAACACCCGCTAGCGGCGGCCGTGCGACCCGGCGCTCACGGGACGACGGGGAAGCCCTCGCGATCGGCGGCCGCTGCAAGACGCCCGTCGAGGCAGGCGAATTCCATCGCGCGCGGGTCGTCGTAGACGGCGGTGAGCGCCGCCCCGAGCTGCACGGCGTCAGCGGCGCGCAGCGAATGGACGCCGAGCACTCGCTTCGCCCGGGTCCGCACCGGCCCGACCGCGTCGATCACGTGGACGCCCTCCCAGAGAGCCTCGAGAGCGCGCACGACCTCGCGCAGCGCGCGGTTGGTGATCGCGCGCTCGCGCTCCAGGCGTCGCAGCGCGGACAGCATCTCGACATCCGAGAGGACCCACGCGATCACTCCCGAGTCCGCCGCGTACAGCTCACGGACGTTGGCCGTCGACAGCTGCTCGACGTGCAGGGCGACCAGCGCGGACGAGTCCCAGAACCTCACCTGCCGTCGCGTTCGTCCGTGAGGGCTTCGACCGGGTCGAGCTTCGAGGGGATCGGTCGCCGGCGCAGCAGACTCCGGTCGGGCGCACGGCGTGCGCGGGTTACCAGTCCGTCGCGCGTCAAGCGCTCGAGCAGGTCGTCCGTGCCTGCCCCAACCTGATCGAACGGGCTCGTCAAGCCCTGGGCGAGTCGATCGGTCCTGCTCGCGCGCAGCGTCGCGCGGGCGTCGCGCACTGGCGCGCTGCGCCGCAACGGTGGGGCGTTTGCAGCGCGCCGGCGCCTACTCGCCGCTCGCCTTCTCGCCGTCGTTGCGCGCGCTGGTGGCGAGCGCGCGCAGCAGGTCGGTCTCGGTGAGCATGCCGACGAGGAGTCCCTGCTCGTCGACCACGGGCAGACAGCCGATGCGGCGGTCGGCCATGCGGTCCGCGGCGTCGGCGATCGCGCCGTCCTCGCGCACCGTCTGCGGTGCAGGGGTCATCACTTCACTCACGCGCGACGCGCGCAGGCGCCTCTGCTCGGCGGCGCCCAGCGCCTGGCCGCGGTTGCGCGGCAAGCCGAACGCCGCACACAGGTCGTCGAGCGAGAGCACGCCCAGCACGCGGCGGGAGCGATCCACCACCGGCAGATGGCGGAAGCCACGCGTGAGCATCAGGTCGAGCGCATCGAACGCGGAGGCGTCGCCGTCGACATCGACCGGATCGCCGGACATGAACGCCTTGACCGGTGGCACTGCGGGCTTCATGGTTTGCACTAGTGCAAGTTGTATTCCGGCCGGGCCCCGAAAGCCCGCGCCCGGTAACCGGGCGGCTGCTGCAGGGCGCCTCAGGCCGGGGCAGAAGCGGCCCCCTTGCCAGATGCCTGCTTTCTGCGCATCTATGTACAGGGACGCAGGGCTGGGACGCGGTCCCGAACCAGCAGGTAACCCGGCGTCTGTGATCTGCGTACCCCTTCCATCGCGAGGCTGAATTTCAGCCCGCGGCCGCGAGTCGGAACCGACGATCGGCCTCTATCTACCCGGAATTCCTCGAACCTGGGACACAAGAACATGGCTACTACATCCGCCGACCGCTTCGAAGAGCGCGAGCCGCTGGCCAGCTATTTCGGCGACATCGCCGAGATCCCGACGCTGAAGAAGGAGGAGGAAGTCCTCCTGGCCAAGGAGATCCAGTCCGCCACGCGCGATTTCCGCGACACCCTGCTCTCCGTCCACCTCGCCGCGCGCGAGGTGGTGGCCTACTGGCAGCGCCTGAAGGAGGAGAACCGCGTCTCCGGCAAGATGTCGGAGGCGTTCGGCAGCCCCGGCGCCGAGGGCGAGGATCTCGGCGAGAAGATCGACGCCTGCCTGTCCCGCGTGGACGCTCAGCTCCGCAAGCGCGAGGTGCTGGTCGGCGAGAAGGACCTCGACGCGGTCGTTCGGCTGGACCGCCGGGTGAGCCGCCTGCTCCACGAGGCGGATCTGTCGATGCAGATCCTGGGGCAGGTCCGCGCCAGCGTGCTGCGCCACGAGGTCGAGCTGTCGCGCATGGTGCGCTCGAAGTCCACGCCGCGTCGCGCGCTGCGTGGCGTTCGCGCGCGCGCCGAGGCGCAGGCCGAGCTGCGCGCGCTGCGCAAGGGGATCACCGTCGCCGAGAGCGAGATCGGCCTGCGCGCGCAGGAGTTCAGCGATCTAGTCGCGAAGATGGAGGAGGCCTGGGACCGCCTGTCGCGCTTCAAGAACACCTTCGTCAAGCACAACCTGAAGCTCGTGGTGTCGATCGCGCGCGACTTCCGGAACATGGGGATCACCTTCCAGGACCTGATCCAGGAGGGGAACCTCGGCCTGATTCGCGCGGTCGAGAAGTTCGATCACGAGCGCGGGTTCAAGTTCTCGACCTACGCCGTCTGGTGGATTCGGCAGGCGCTGATCCGCGCGATCCAGAACCACTCGCGCACGATCCGCATCCCGAGCCACCTGCACGACAAGCTACGCCGCTTCTACAAGGTGCGCGACGGCCTCGAGCGCCGGCTGGGTCGCGAGCCGAACGCCAAGGAGATCGCCGCGGAGATGGACGTTCCCCTCGAGCAGGCCGAGGACCTCGAGCGCATCGTGCGCGATCCGCTCTCGCTCGAGTCCGACCTGCCGGGTACCGAGTCCAAGAAGCTCTCCGAGGTCGTGGCCGACGTGCGCGTCGAGTCCCCGCACACCGGGATGGACCACAATCGGCTCGAGCGCGCGACGGAGACCTCCGTCGCAACGCTCGGTAAGCGCGAGCAGGCCATCCTGCGCTGGCGCTTCGGACTCGACGGCGAGCCGGAGCACACGCTCGAGCAGATCGGGCAGAAGCTCGGCCTGTCGCGCGAGCGCGTGCGTCAGCTCGAGGCCCGTGCGCTCGAGAAGCTGCGTAGCGGCCAGAACCGCTCCCGGCTGATGCCGTTCGTGCACACGGAGCTCTAGGCTCCGCGGGCTCGATCCAGACCAGGGCGACGCGAGGCGCGACTCCGCGCCTCGTGTACGCCGGGTTTGGGACGGTCCGTCACATCGCGCTGCCCGAGCGGGCGAGGCGGCGCGGCACATCGGTTGCACCACGGATCGGACATGAACGATCCGCAGCGACTCGAAGTAGAGGCCTGGATGACGCCCGATCCGGTGACCGTGCGCGCACACGCGTCCGCGCTCGAGGCGATCGAGAAGATGACGGACTTCGGCATCCGGCATCTCCCGGTCGTGGACGCGCACCGGCGCATCCTCGGCGTCGTGTCGATCGACGACATACGCGCGGCTCTACCCGCCGAGCTGACGCTGCCACCGGACGAGGCGCACCGGAGGGCGGCGCGCGAGCACACGGTCGCGGAGATCATGAGCTACGCCCCGACCACCGCTCGCCCGCAGGATCGCCTCGAGGACGCTGCCGCCCTGCTCGCGGCGCGGCGCATCGGCTGCCTGCCCGTCGTAGACGACAAGGAACGCGTGGTCGGCATCCTCTCTGAGACGGACGCGCTGCAGGCGCTGGCCGCTCTGCTGCGCACGCTCGCCGGTCCGCTGGCGGCGCGCAGCGAGGGTGAGGCCCTGCAGGCAGAGCTGGAACGCGAACGCGACGCGCTCGCCCGCGAGCTCGAGCGGCTGAACGCGCTGGAGCGCGATATCACGACGGAGCGCCACGACACGCCGACGGATCGGGCGGAGCAGGGCCGCGAGACCACGGAGGCCGAGCTGACGGAGGTCTTCGCGGATCGCGCGGCGGCCCGGCTGCGCGACCTGGAGCACGCGCTCGGCCGCGCTGCCCAGGGCCGGCTCTCCACCTGCGAGCGCTGCAGCGGCACGATCCCCGTGGCGCGCCTGCGCGCGCTGCCCGGCACGACGCTGTGCGTGCGCTGCGCCCGCATGAGGAGCTAGGTGACGCAGCGCGGGACACCTGCTCTCGTGCTGGCGCTGCTGCTGCCCACCGTCATCGGCTGCGAGCCGCGAGCGGGGCTGCAGATCGCCGGCAACGAGTCGACCGAGCTCGCGATGCGCGAGCTCGCGGGCAAGGTCGGAGAGCTCGACGGCATTCTGCGCTCCGTCCGGCCGCTCGAGGCGTTCGACCAGGATCGCGTCGCCGTGCTTCTGCGCGAGATCGACGAGCTCTCGACCGGGCTCGAGCAGCTGCCCCCGGGCGCGCATCCGCCGCTGGCGAACCTGGGCCGGCTGCGCGCGGACGTGCGCCGCGCGCGGGAAGGCGTCGAGGCTGACCCACCCGACTACTACTTCGCCGGCGCCGTGTCCGGAGCGTGCGTCTATTGCCACTCACACCCGCTCTAGGCGGACGGAGGTCACGACCATGAAGTTCTCGGCAATCCTCGTCGCGGTGGACTTCTCGGAGCCGTCGGGGCGGGCGTTCGAAGCGGCGATCGCGCTGGCGAAGAAGCTCGGCGGCCGCGTGCACCTGGTGCACTCCTACCACGTGCCGATCCCCGGCCCGATGCCCGACCTGATCTACTTCCCTCCCGACACCTGGACGCCCATGCGCGAGGCGTCGGCGAAGCGCATGCAGGAGATGCTCGACCGGCTGCGCGCAGAGGGCATCGAGGGCCACCTGCATCTGGGTCCGGGCTACGCCGTCGGCGCGATCGTCGAGACCGCGAAGGAAGTGCACGCCGACCTGATCGTCATGGGCACGCGCGGGCTCACCGGCCTGCCGCACGTGCTGCTCGGGAGCGTCGCCGAGCGCGTAGTGCGCACGGCCCCCTGCCCGGTCCTCACGGTGCACTGAGCCGCCCTGCGCCGCTCGGGCGTTCCCGCACTCCATCGCGGCGCTCCAGCCGGGTCCCGGCCGCCCCGCGCTCCGACTCGCTCCCCGAACGGCGATGGGGTCACGTTTCGGGGAGGAGGACGGGGCTGGCGGAGCGGCCGATGGATGTACCGAGGCGGATATGACGCCGCTCATACGCTCGGCAGGGAGGTCCCGACTAGTTTCTGCCTGCCGATGAAAGCGAACTCTCGGACGAGCGAGGTCCCTGCCGTCGTGGTGGCAAAGGTGGACGGTCGCGTGGTGATGCAGAACGCGCCGGCCCGGCGCCTGATGGGGGAAGCTGCGGGTCGGGACTGCTGGCACGTGGTCGGGGGCTTGACGGCGGCCGAGGGGCTTCCTTGCCGCGCGGGCTGCGTGCGAGAGCTCCTGGCCCGCGGGCTCGAGCACGCGCGACACACGCGGATCGTGCTCGCGGGCCGCCAGCACTCGCTCACCTGCGTCCCCCTCGAGGGCGCCGTGGTCTGCTCGTTGAGCTCCCCGCCCCAGCGGGAGCGAAAGCCCTGGGAGCTACTCACCGCTCGCGAGCGAGAAGTGTTGCGGCTTCTCTCAGACGGGAAGAACACGACCGCGATCGCAGCCGAGGTGGGGTTGAGCAGCTCGACGGTGCGAACCCACGTCGAGCACATGCGGGCGAAGCTCGGGGCGAGCACACGCGCTGCATTGGTTGCCCGCGGCTTCGACCTGGGCTTCCTGTGCTGAGGCTCGCTCGAAAGGAGTCCCCCTGGGATCGGTCAAACGACCGATGCGCACTCAGCGGGGCCAGCTTAGGGTTGCGTCGAAGGTCTAAAAGGTGTCGCCGCCCATAGGGCGCGGGAGCGAAACATGAGTAATGCGAAGAGAAACCTAGCCCAAGTACTCCACGACAAGAAGACGTGGTGGGTCCACTTCCTGATCGTGGCCGCGATCTGCCTGAGTGGGCTCGTCTATCTCGGCACGGAGACCTATTCCGGGGCTCCGCCGCTGGAGGCTTACGTCTCGTCCACCGGGGAGGTGGTAATCCCGCGCCAAGTGATCAAGCACGGACAGGAAGTGTTCCACCTCAGGGGTCTGATGGACTGGGGCTCCTTCTGGGGCGACGGCGCGGACCGAGGACCGGATTTCACCGCCGACGCCCTGCACCGAACCGTCGTCGCGATGCGGTCCTTCTACGAGCAGAAGGCCGAAGCCCCGCTGACCCAGTACGACAAGGATGCGATCGGCGCCAGGGTAATCCGAGAAATCAAGACGAACACCTGGAACGAGAGCGCCAAGAACATCGTCCTCAACGACGCCCAGATCCACGCGTTCCAGGAGCTGAAGGTCCACTACACGCGGATGTTCAACGATCCCGGGTATGAGGAGGCGTTCGGGCTGCCGGGATTCATCAGCGACCCCGACGACATCGAGGCTCTGACGGCGTTCGTATTTTGGGGCGGCTGGGTCTCCGGCGCAAAGCGACCGGGCCAGACGTACAGCTACACGCACAATTGGCCATACGACCCCGCGGCCGGAAATCTGCCCACCAACCAGACCCTGATCTGGAGCGTCATCTCCATCTTCGGGCTGTTCCTGGGCATCCTGGTGATCCTGTACATCTACGGCCAGTTCAAGGCGGAGGGTGATCCGTTCACCGGTAACGGGATGTCGCTCACCACGAACGACCTCGAGCAGGGCCGCATCCGCGCCACCCAGAGGGCCTGTTACAAGTTCTTTATCCTCGCGATCGTCCTGTTCGGGGCCCAGGTTCTGGCGGGAATGCTCTCCGCCACCGATTTCGTCCGCCCCTTCGGGGTCTCCCTGGCAACCATCGTCCCGTTCACTGTCCTGCGGAGCTACCACATCCTGTTCCAGATCTACTGGTTCTTCATGGCGTGGGTCGGCTACACCGTCTTCTTCTTGCCCAGGATCTCGAGAGTCCCGAACGGACAGCTCTTCCTGATCAACCTGCTGTTCGGGATCTGCATCGTGACGGGCGTCGGGGCGCTGGTCGGAATCTACGCCGGGCAGACCGGAATGATCACCGGTGCGACCGCGTACTGGTTCGGGAGCCAGGGCTGGGAGTTCATGGAGCTCGGCCGGGCCTTCCAGTACACGCTGCTCAGCTCGTTCGCCCTCTGGATCTTTATCATCTACCGGGCCGTCAGGCCGTGGTTGACGGCGAAGAACGTCTGGTCCGTCCCCTCGTGGCTGTTCTACGGCAGCGGGATCATGGTCGCCTTCCTGTTCTTCGGACTCATGATCTCACCGGATCAGAACTGGGCGGTTTCCGACTACTGGCGCTGGATGGTCGTGCACATGTGGGTGGAGGTCACCTTCGAGGTCTTCACCACCGTGATCGTCGGCTACATGCTCGTTCAGATGGGCCTCATCTCACGGATGATGTGCGAGCGGGTCATCTTCCTCGCCGTGATGATGTTCCTCGTCACCGCGACGCTGGGGATTTCGCACAACTTCTACTGGATCGCCAAGCCGACCGGGATCATCGCGGTTGGCGGCGTATTCTCCACCCTCCAGGTGCTGCCCCTGCTCCTGATCACGCTCGACGCGTGGCGCATGAAGTCCGAGTCGGTCCGCGCCAGGACGCACGTGGTCGAGGGACGGCAGGTGTTCCTGATGGAGGGCGTCTGGCTGTTCATCCTTGGCGTGAACTTCTGGAACATCTTTGGAGCCGGGGTGTTCGGCTCGCTGATCAACCTTCCGATCGTGAACTACTACGAGCACTCGACCTACCTCACCGGCAATCACGCACATGCCGCGATGTTCGGGGTGAAGGGCAACATCGCATTGGGCGGAATGCTCTTCTGCGTCCAGCATCTGCTCCCCAAAGCCCTCTGGAACGAGAAGCTGGTCAAGACGAGCTTCTGGTCGATGCAGATCGGTCTGCTGCTGATGATGACCCTGGACCTGTTCCCGGTGGGCGTCTACCAGCTCATGCTCGTCTTCCAGGAAGGCTTCTGGTACGCCCGGACGCAGGAGGTTCTGACGGGAACCGTGTGGAAGGTGCTGACCTACTTCCGCGCGATCGGCGGGACTCTGTTCATCGCCGGCGGCGTGCTGCCCCTGATTTGGTTCCTCCTGTCGAGGGCAGGCCAGCTCAGGAGGGAGACCCCGGAGCTGGAGCAAGAGGGCGAGTGGACCGTCTACGAAAAGGACTGGGCGGCCTGAGCTGACCCAGGAGAGAGCGGGGTTCCGGCGGAGCGGGCCAACGCCCGTCGGACTCCGGAACCCCGCTTCGTGGTGTCGAATCCTGAGCTAGGAGTGCGCTCGTGGCCAACATGATCACCGAAGACTGCGTGAACTGCGGCGCCTGCGAGCGCATGTGCCCGGGCGGGGGCATCTCCGAGGGGGAGGAGACGTTCGTAATCGATCCTAGCCTCTGCAGCGAGTGTGTCGGGTTCCATCACACGCAGCAGTGCGCGCGGGTCTGTCCTGTCGACTGCTGTGTCGTCGATCCGAACAACGTCGAGAGCGAAGCGGTGCTGTTCGAGCGCGCCCAGAAGTTGCAGGCCCGGAGCGGCCGCATTCTGAGGCTGGGGCCGGAGACTTCGCACTTCCAATCCCATATGCGGACGCTCGGCTCGACGCTCCGGAACGTGGGCCGCAGGCTCAACGAAATGCTCCAGGGGCCCAGCTAGCCCGCCTAGCTCGTGCATCCTTCCTTCTGTAAGAGCGTCCTCTCCGACCGACGGAGTTGAGGTGGCGGGCCGAACTCGCTCTCCTTTGAAGTTGCGAAACCTAGAAGGAGGACTTGCGAGATGGCCCGCCACGACGACCAAGCTACCCCGATCGAGCACGTGCTGGAAGTGCTCTGCGCGCACGGGCTCGA
>CAYVQJ010000090.1:0-77454 GCA_964454165.1 uncultured Myxococcales bacterium
GTGTTCACCTCGATCGCGGACCTGCGGAGAAAGCTCATGAAGTACATCCGCCACTACAACAAGACGCCGAAGACCGTGAAGTGGCGCTACTTCGATCCCACCCGCCGCATCACTCCCCGTTCAATCGTTACAGGCCACTAGCCGCGCTGGAACAGCATGAAGCGCACGCCGGCCGGGTCGAGCACGTGGGCGGTGCGGCCGTGCGCGCCCATCTCGCGCACGTCTCCGATCGACGCGCCCGCGCCGCGCAGGTCGGCGAGTGCTCCGTCGAGCCCCTCCACCTCGAACACGGGAACCGGCACGCCCGCGGGAGCGCCGCGTCCCTCCGCTTCGCTCGCGAGCGCGAACGAGACGTCGCCCGCTTTGAACTGCACCCAGCGGTCGCCGTCGCGAAAGGCCTGCTCGAGCCCGAGGGTCTCGCCGAGGAAGCGCACCTGCGCCTCGAGATCCTTCGCGACCACGAACACCTGCCGCAGCCTCTTGACCTTCACTAGCGGAACTTCCCGCGCGCGATGATCGGCCAGGTGGCGACCAGCCGATCGCCGCGCACCACGTGGTACTCAGTGTGCAGGTTGATCGTGGTGTCGCCGTGACTGGGCAGGAGCTCGAAGCGGTCGCCCGGCCGGAGCGACAGGCCGGCACCTTCGTCCAGCAGCACGTGGCCGTGCTCCTCCGACAGGCCGACGCAGCGCAGCGGCAGCGTGGCGCCCTCCGGCATGCCGAACTCGTGCGAGAGCGCCTTCATGCCGCAGTCGGTGATCACCAGCCGCCCGCGCACGTGGAGCACAGTGACCAGGATCGTGAGCGCGCACTCGAAGTCGGTGCGCACCTTGCGGTAGGCGCCGTCCATGAACACGTAGCTGCCCGCCTGGATCTCGGTCACGAACGGCGCACCGCCGGTCAGGTCGTGCGTGCCCGTGCCGCCGGCCGAGACGATCTCGGGCGCGAGACCGGCGGCAGCGAGCGCGTCGCGGTGGCGCTGGAGCTCCGTGAGCGCAGCCTCGGCGAGGGACGTGCGCTTGGCCGCGTCCGGCACCAGCACCGCGTGGCCCTCGTAGCCCATGATCCCGCGGTAGGCGACGCGACTCTGTGTCAGGCGCTTGGCCAGCGCGACGGTCTCCTCGGCGGAAGAGGTGCCGCAGCGGTGCATGCCGCTGTCCACCTCGATCAACGCGCCCAGGCGCGCGTTCCCGCCGGCGAGTGCTGCATCGAGCGCGTCCACCTGCGCGGCGTCGTCCACGGCGACGATCAGCTCGCGGTGACGCGGCGCCAGCGCGAGCAGACGCTCGAGCTTGCGCGGGCCGACTACCTGGTTGGCGATCAGCACCGAGGTCGAGATTCCCGCCTGCGCCAGCGCCTCCGCCTCTCCGAGCTTGGCGCAGGTGATGCCGAGCGCGCCGGCGTCGAGCTGCAGTCGGGCGACCTCGGCGCACTTCGGCGTCTTGAAGTGAGGGCGCAGCTTGGCCGGCCGCGTGGCGAAGAAGCGCGCCATCCGCTCGATGTTGCGCTCGACGCGATCGAGGTCGAGGACCAGAGCGGGAGTATCGAGCCCGTCGCGCGTCACCGGGCCATGCTACGACAATGCGAGCTTGAACGGGCCTAGTCGTCCCCGTAGCATGCGCGCCGTGGTTGCCCGCGGGGTGTATGCGCTCGCCATCGCCGCGTTCGCGCTCGCCGTCGCTGGGCTGGTCGGCGCGACGCGCGAGGTCGCGCACTATTCGCTCCAGCTCGCGACCGGCGCCCCCGCCGTCGTCTGGGAGCCCGGCCCGCCCGCGCCTTTTGGTCCGGCCCCGCACGAAGGCCCGGGCCTCCCGGTAGTCGTGCTCGCACACGGCTTCTCCAGCAGCAAGGGGATGATGTCGAGCCTGGCGCGACGACTGGCGCGCGGCGGCTACGCGGTGATCGCGTTCGACTTCCGCGGTCACGGCCAGAACCCGCAGCCGCTCACGCGCGCTCTCATGGGATCGGGCGACGGGCTGCTCGAGGACATCGATGCCGCGGTCCTGCTCGCGAAGACCGATCCGCGCTTCGACGGCACGCGCGTGGCGGTGGCGGGTCACTCGATGGGCGCGGGGGCTGTCCTCTCTTACGCGGCGCGCGAGCCGAGCGTCGCGGCGACGATCGCGATCTCGGGCGCGTTCGGGCGCGAGGGTCCCTACGCGCCGCCGAATCCGCTCCTGATCTGGGCGGCGGGAGATCCCGCGGGGCTGCGCGAGGGCGCGCGCGCGCGTGCAGCAAAGCTCGCCGGGCTGGAGCAGGTCGTCCTCGACCGCAGCTACGGTGACCCGGAGCGCGGCAGCGCGGTGCGCGCGAGCGAGGTCGACGGGACGGATCACCTCACGATTCTCTGGTCCGCGACGGCGGCCGAACGCATTCTCGAGTGGCTCGGGCTCACGCTCGGTCCCGGCGAGGGCGCGCTGGCGGACGCCGCGGCCGCCGACGGGCGCTTCGGCTATGCGCTGCTCGGCCTCGCCGCGTGGATCGTCCTCGCGCTCGGGCTCGTGCGCGTGCTCGCGCCGCTCGTGCCGGTGGTCGAACCGCCCCCCGCGCGCGGCGCGCTCCTGCGCGTCGGCCTCCTGCTCGGCGCGCTCCTCGCGGCCGTCGTGCTGGTGGCCGCCGCCGATCCGCGCGCGGACGCGGCGGCGCTCTCCTTCCTGCCGGTGATCGTCGGGCGCGACATCGCAGCGGTGTTCGCGGTCGCAGGGACCGTGCTCTGCGTAGGGCTCGCGCGGAGCGGCGCGCTGCGGCTGCGCGGCCTGGCCAGCGCGCCGACCTGGCTCGCCGCGCTCGTAGTGGTCGCCTTCGCGTACCTCGGCTTCGGCGGCTTCGTGTCCCCGTTCCTGGACGTGTCGCTCGCGCCGCATCGGTTCGCAAGCGCGGTCGCGATGAGCCTACTCGTGCTGCCGTTCTTCGCGGCGACGGAAGTCCTGCTGCGAGGTCCGGGCGCGTCGGGCGTGTGGCTCCCGATCGCGGGCAAGGCGCTCGTGCTCGTCGTGATTGCCGGCTCCGCCTTCGCGGGACTCCTTTCCTTCGTGATCGTGCTCGGTCTCGGAGCGTTCATCGTCAACTTCACGCTCTTCGAGCTGCTCGCCTGGCGCTTGTCCCGCGCCACCCCCAACCCGTGGCTCCCCGCGCTCGTGCAGTCGCTCTGGACAGGCTGGACTCTCGCGGCGACCTTTCCGCTCACAGGAGGCTGACCATGTCGGAGCGACCCGCGGGATACATGCCGGCCGCCGGCTTCGATTTTCTGCTCCCCTTCTACGACCCGCTGTGCCGGCTCCTGCGCGCGGATCGCTTCAAGCGCCGCCTGATCGAGGAAGCGCGGATCGGCCGCGGACAGCGCGTGCTCGACCTCGGCTGCGGGACGGCCACGCTCACGCTGATGGCGAAGCGCGCGCACCCCGACGCGGACGTAGTCGGACTCGACGGCGATCCGAAGGTGCTCGCCATCGCGCGCCGCAAGCTCGCGCGCTCGGGCCTCGCGGTAGCCATCGACGAGGGCATGGCGTACGCGCTGCCCTACCCCGACGCCTCGTTCGATCGCGTGCTCTCGTCGCTGGTGTTCCACCACCTGTCGCACGACGACAAGCTCCGGAGCCTGCGCGAGGTGCGCCGCGTGCTGCGCCCCGGCGGCGAGCTCCACGTGGTGGACTTCGGCGGCGCGGACGGCCACGGCGCCCACCGCGGCTTCCTGGCGCGACTGTTCCATCGCGACGAGATCCTGCGCGACAACCTCGAGGGCAAGCTGCCCGAGCTCATGCTCGAGGCGGGTCTGGCGGACGCCGCGGAGACCGGCCAGCACGCGACGTTCCTCGGGTCTCTCGCGTTCTTCCGCGCGCGGCGTTAGCGGCCGACGTCGATCGGTGTCGGAGGCGGGCCGTCGGCGAGCAGCGCGCGCAGCCCGGGGGCGAGCGCGCGCGGGATGAAAAGCTCGGCGGAGCGCGCGATCGCGTCGGGCGTCCACCAGCCGAACTGGAGCAGAGTGCGCCGCTCCCACTCCATCAGGCGCTCCCACGACGGCTCGAAGCGCGCGACGCGCAGCAGCCAGAACTCCTCCGCTTGCCGCACGCGGCGGCCGTTCCAGCCGAACTCGTGGCGGCGCGTCCAGACCAGCGCTCCGGGCTCGGCGAGCTCGAGCCCCGTCTCCTCGTGGACCTCGCGGCGCAGACAGTCCTGCGAGCTCTCGCCCGGCTCGCGGCCGCCTCCCGGCGCCAGCCACAGCAGCTGGCCGGACGCGGGCTCGCGGTACTGCATCAGGAGCGCGGCGCCGCCGTCGTCGACGAGCAGCGCGCGCACCGCGTAGCGCTCAACGGGCGCGCTCATCGCCCCCGGAACACCGGAGCGCGCTTCTCCTTCCGCGCCGCCAGCGCCTCGCGGTGGTCGTCGCTCCGAAACGTGACGATCTCGAGCGCGGTCGAGGTGTCGAACGCGGTGTTCAGCGCGTCCTTCACCAGCTTGTTCACCGCCTGCTTCGTGTAGCGCACGGCCAGCGGGGCGCCGGCCGCGAGCCGGGCCGCAAACGCGAGCGCCTCCCGCTCCAGGTCCGCCGCCGGCACCACGCGATTGACCAGGCCGATGCGCTCGGCCTCCACCGCGGACACGGCGTCGCCCGTGAGCAGGTACTGCTTGGCGCGCGCCGGACCGACGAGCAACGGCCAGATCGCGCAGCCGCCGTCGCCGGCGACGATCCCGACGCGCACGTGGGGATCCGCGAGCGTCGCGCTGTCGGCCATGAAGATCGCGTCGCAGAGCAGCGCGAGCGAGGCGCCGAGGCCGATCGCGGGACCGTTCAGCGCCGCGACGATCGGCAGCTCCACGTCGAGCAGATCCCAGATCATCTGCTTGGCGTCGCGCCGCAGGTGCTCGAGCTTCTGCAGGTCGCCGAGCGTGGGGAACCAGTCGAAGCTGCCGCCCGCGCTGAACGCGCGGCCCTGGCCGGTGAGCAGGATCGCGCGCGCCTCGTCCTCGCGCTTGAGCTCGCGGAAGACGCGCGTGAGCTCGCCGTGCAAGAGATCGTCGACGGCGTTCAGCGCGCTCGACGGGTGCGCGATCGCGACGCGCAGCACCGCTCCGATGCGCTCGATGCGCAGCGCCTTGTAGCTCGATGCATCGAGCAGCATCCGCGTACACTACCAGACGGTCGCAACCGCAAGCGCGTAGCGCGCGCAGCGAGGCGCAGCCGAGCGAAGCGGTCAGCGCGCGGCCGCCCGCGCGCGATACACCGCAAGACCAGGAGGCCGAGCGTGTACCCGACCGACGAACCCGAGCACGTGGCCATGCTGCGCGAGACGCTGCGCCGCTTCGTGGCGCAGGAGATGCCGCCTGAGCAGGTGCGGCGCTGGGACCGCGAGCACCGCTTCCCGCCGGAGCTGTTTCGCAAGCTCGCCGCGCTCGGCGTCTGCGGGCTCACGATCGACGAGGCGTACGGCGGAGCAGGGCGCGACCTGGTCGCCGCCGTCGCGGTGATCGAGGAGCTGTGCCAGCGCGGAGCGTTCGCGGCCGGCCCGTTCATCCACTGCGCGTTCTACGGCGGCGTGAACCTCTCGGAGAACGGCTCGCCGGAGCAGAAGCGCGAGCTCTTGCCGCGGCTCGCGCGCGGGGAGCTGCTCTTCGCCTACGGCCTGTCGGAGCCCGACGTCGGCGGCGATCTGGCCAGCGTGCGCACGACCGCGCGCCGGAGCGCCGACGGCCGGACCCTCGTCGTGAACGGCGCCAAGCGCTGGTGCACCGGCGCGGACTTCGCGGACTACATCTACTGCCTGGTGCGCACCGACCCCGACGGCGAGCGCTACCGGAACCTCGCCTTCGTGCTGATCCCCGCCGGCGCCAGGGGCATCACGCGCATCCCGATGGAGCACATGAATCTGCGCTACACGCTCTCGTCCGACGTGATCTTCGAGAACGTGGAGGTGCCGCTCGAGAACGTGGTCGGCGGCGAGGCCGGCTGGAATCGCGGCTGGAAGATGCTCGCGGGCCTTGCGCTCGACGTGGAGAAGCTCGAGATCACCGCGGTCACCTACGGCATCGCGCGCGCCGCAGTCGAGGAAGCGTGGAGCTACGCGCAGACGCGCCAGCAGTTCGGCAAGCCGATCAGCGGGCACCAGTCCGTGCGCCACGCACTGGTGGACGCGCGCACCAAGCTGCAGGCGTGCCGCCACATGCTCTACCACGCGGCGTGGCTGGCGCAGCTCCGGCGCCCGTGCGGCGTCGAGACCTCGATGGCGAAGCTCTTCGTCGCCGACACCGGCGTGGAGATCGCTCTCGCCTGCCAGCGCGTGATGGGAGCCTACGGTCTGGCGGAAGGCCACGACATGGAGCGCCACGTGCGCGACCTGCTCGGCATGCCGATCGTTGGCGGCTCCTCGAACATGCAGCGCAACAACATCGCCAACCGGCTCGGCCTCGCGGGCTGAGTCGTGTGCCGCGATGGCTGTCGCCAAGCGGCCTCCGCTCGCGCCCGAGGCGGCGCTCGCTGCGCGCGCGAAGCACTTGCCTCAGGTCTCGAGATCGAGGCTGCGGACCAGGCTGCGTAGGGGGTCGATGCCGTCGTTGCGCCAGTCGATCGGAGGGAGCTGCATCCGGCCGAGCGGGCACACGCGCGACGCGCCGGCCCGCAGCGCGAGCCGCAGCAGGGTGTCGGCGCGCACGCCGAAGCCGGCATGCGCGAGCGCCGAGAGGTTCGGCGCGAACGACGCGCACCAGTCCGCCAGCTCCGTCGCGCCTTCGACGCGGATCAGCGGCAGACAGCGCAGCTGGCCCGCGAATGGCGGCGTCGCGCGGAAGTCGGAGAGCACGAGGTTCCAGGCGAGCGGGGCGCGCGAGAGCCAGACGTGCGCGTCGTCCCGCGCGGCGAAGCTCGCGCGCGCGTCGTGGAGCCACGCGCGCTCGGGGTCCGAAAGCGCACCGCGCGGGAGCGTGCTCGCCGCGCGTTCCAGCGCGGCGGCGAGCGCCTCGGCGAACGCCTGCGCGCGGCCGGCGGGCTGGTCCTCGATCAGCACGTAGGCGGGCGACAGGCAGCCGCGCCCGTCCCAGAGCGCGGCGTCGAACGCCAGCGCTTCGGCGGCGGACGCGAGCTCCGCATCGCGCCCGACCGCGGCCGCCGAAAACTTGTGACCATGCGCGACGAACGGGCGGTCGACGGGGACGCGGGCGCGCAGCTCGCGCAGCGTCTCGTCGCTGCCGTAGAGCACCACGGCGTCGGCCTGCTCGAGCGCGCGCTCGTCGCCGCCGAGCGCGACCGCCGCCGCGAGCTTCTCGTCCACCGCGCGCAGCGACTCCACGAACAGGCGCGGGCTCGTGCGATCCGCGGACGTCGGCTTCACGTACACCGCGGAGCCCGCGAGCAGTGGCAGCAGGATCGCCGAGAACGCCGCGCTCGGGACAGAGCCTGCCAGCCAGACTGCAGTGACCGCGGGGACGCGACAGTCCCCGTCGAGCTCGCGCGCGCGCAGCAGCGACAGCTCGTCGCCGGTCCAGGTCTCGAGCGCCGCGACCACGCCGCGCTCGATCGCCTCGGGCGTGAACACGCCGTGCTCGCGCGCGAGCCGCGCGCGCCAGAGCGAGCCGGGTGCGCGCCAGGTCGCCAGGGCGCGGCCGAGCGCGGCGATCACGCGCTCGGGCTCGAGCCCGGCCTGCGCGCGGCGCAGCTCGGCCAGCTCCTTCATCGCGCGCCCTCGAGCAACGCGTCGGCGGCAAGCGAGCAGCCCTTCGCCTCGGCGCCCGCCAGGCGGCCGAACACCTCGAAGCCGCCGTCCACGAGCCGGCCGGCGTCGGACGTCTGCACGGCGAGCACCGAGCCGGTGTTCGCCAGATCGTAGTGCACGAGCATGCCGGGCTCACCGAGCGGCACGTCCTCGAGGGTTTCGGGATCGACCGCGCGCGTGCGCACCCACGGGGGCACGTGCTTCGCAGTCGTCGCGCGACCGGTGCGCAGGCTCGACTCGTAGAACTGGCTGCCGAGCTCGCACATCCCGTACTGGTTCACGATCGCGTGCGCGGGAATGCCGAGCCGCTCGGCGATCGCGCCGTGCAGCTCGGCACGCGGTACCTCGCGCGAGCGGCCCTTGAAGCCGCCGGTCTCCATGGCGCGGCTGCCCTCGGGCAGCCGCAGGCGCGCGCCCGGCCCGAGCGCGTCGAGCAGGTGCACGAAGCCGAAGGCGGTGCCGACCAGTGCTGTGGGCTCGCGCGCGGACGCGAGCTCCGCGATCACGCTCACGGCGTCCCAGCCGTCGGCGTGTGCGCAGAATGCGCTGCCCGGCGCGCCGAAGCGGCGGACCGCCACCTCGAACATGTGCGAGAGCGACGAGTGCGGCGCGTCGCGACCCGACGGCGCCAGCACTGCGAAGCGAACACTCGAGAGGTCGGGGCAAATGAAGGCGCCGAAGGTCGCCGCGAGCGACGCCTCGTAGAGCTCGAGCGTGTCGAGGTGCAGCACGCCCGGGCGCTCCGTGGTGGTGCCGCTGGAGCGGAATTGCGCGATCTCGCGCTCGGGCGGGAAGCAGGCGAGCCGCGCCTCTTTGAACGCACCCGTCGGAACTGCGGGGATCTCCGACCAACGCCGCACACGACCCGGATCGACCTGGAAGGCGTCGCAGATGCGGCGGTACGCCGCGTTCGCCGCGTGCTGGAAGCGGAACAGCGCGAGCGCCAGCGCCTCGAAGCGCGCGTCGTCGCGCGGGGACAGGGCGCCCTCGGCGATCCAGTCGAGCACAGCCCGGTCGAGGCTGGCGCGGTCGCCCTCGAGCACAGACTCCCTCATCGCTGCAGGCGGTCCGCGAGGGCGTCGATGCCGCGCTCGAGCAGCGCCTCCGGCACGTTCAACGGCGGCGTGAGCGCGAGCACGCGACCGTCGTCGCCTTCGCGCCCGACGATCCAGCCCGCGCCGAGCAGGTCGCGTACCACGCGGGTCGCGCGCTCCGGCGCGTCGAGCTCGACACCGAGCAGGAGCCCGCGCCCGCGCACGTCTACGACGCCCGGGCACGGCCGCACGCGCTTCTCGAGCTGCGCGAGCGCGCGCGCTCCGAGCTCGGCGGCCCGCGCCACCAGCCCGTCGCGCTCCAGCACCTGGAGCACGCAGAGCGCGATCGCGCAGCCGAGCGGATTGCCGAGGTGCGTGCTGGTGTGGAGCGCCTCGCCCGTCGACTCGCCCCAGGCGGCCATCAGCTCCGGCCGGCCGGCGCAGGCCGAGAGCGGGAAGCCGCCGCCCAGCGCCTTGCCGAGCGCGACGACGTCGGGCAGCACGCCGTCGTGCTCGCACGCCAGCACGCGACCGGTGCGACCCAATCCGGTGTAGACCTCGTCGAAGACCAGCAGGGCCCCGAGCTCGTCCGCGATCTCGCGCAACGCGGCCAGGAAGCCCGGAGGCGCCAGACGCAGCCCGCCGCGCCCCTGGATCGGCTCGACCAGGAGTGCGCCCGCGCCGCAGGCGCGCGCAGCGGTGCGCGCGGCGTCGGCGTCGCCGAAGGGCGCGAAGCGCACGTGCGGCGCGAGCCAGGACTCGAACGGCGCGCGAAAATGGGGGCGGTGGGTGACCGCGAGCGCGCCGAGCCCGAGACCGTGGTACGCGCCCTCGAATGCGACCACGCCCGGGCGACCGGTCACGCGCAGGGCCGTCTTGAGCGCGGACTCGACCGCGTCGGACCCCGTCTGCGAGAGGATCGCCATCCCGAGGTCCCCCGGCAGCACGCGCTCCAGCGCCTCGAGCAGCTCGACCTTCCCGCGCGCGGGGAATACGTCGCCCATCGCGTGCTGCAGCGTCGCGGCCTGCCGCGCGGTCACCTCGGCCAGCTCCGTGTGGGCGTAGCCGAGCACCGCCGCGCCGAAGCCGGCGGCCAGGTCGACGAAGCAGTTGCCGTCGACGTCCCACACGTGCGCCCCGTCGCCGCGCTCCCAGAAGACCAGCGGTTCGGTCTGGCAGGTCACTTCCGGGCACTCCACGCGCGCCAGACGCGCCGCGAGCGCCTGCGACCCCGGTCCGGGCAGGGCGGTCGCGACCTTGGGGGGGGAATCATGCACGGGGGAGAACCCTAGCAAGCGCGAAGCGCGCGCAGCGAGGCGCAGCCGAGCGAAGGCCGCTTGGCGCTAGCCAGCGCGGCACAGACCTCGAGTGACCTGTCAGAATTCGCGCATGTGGCGGCGCAAGAGCGACGACGACCTCGGCGGCGTGAGACTGGAGCGGGACGGTCTGGCGCTGGGCGCCACGCGCGTGCCCCTGCGCAGCGCAGGCCTGCCGTACTGGGAGCTCGCGCCCGGACAGTGGGGCGCGGCCCTCGATGCCGTGGTCGGCGTGCGCATCCCGATCGTGCGCGTGGACGTGCCCTGGAGCGTGCACGAGCGCGCCCCCGGTGTGCTCGAGTGGGGCACGCGCCGGCCGGAGCTCGCGCTCGGCGCGTTCCTGGAGGCGGTTCAGGCGCGCGGGCTGCTGGCGGCGATCCGACCGGGTCCCTGGCTCGGCGACGCTGCGCCCGATGGCGGCATCCCGCGCAGAGTGCAGGCACTCGCGGACGTTCCCGCGCGCGGCGCCGATGGCAGCGCGCTCGCGACGCCGTCGCCCGTGTCGGAAGCGTTCTGGACCGAGGCGGACGCGTGGCTCGGCGATGTCGCCGAACGCATCGCGCCGCTGCTGCATCCGCACGGGCCGGTCGTGCTTTGGCTCGCCGCCGGCCTGGGACCGATCCCCGCCCCGTGGGGAGGCGGTGCGCTCGACCACTCGGCGGGCGCGCTCGCCTTCTTCGCGCGTTTTCTCGCGGCACGCAGGCGCTCGCTCCCGGCGCGGCCCGTCGCGCTTGGACCGCGCGGCGCCGAGGACCTCGAGCGCGCCCTGCTCTGGGTCGAGGCAGGCGAGTCCGCGCAGCTCGCCGCGCTCGAGCGCGTGCTGGCAGCGCGGCCACAGCGCGCGTCGGGGCGCGGGCTCGCCGACGAGCCGATCCCGGCGCTGGTAGAGCTCGCGGATCATCCGGCCGGCGCAGGACCGGCGCGCACGGCGCTCGCGGGCAGCGCGCCGCACGACGCGCTCGCAATCCCGGCCGAGGCTCCGCTCGACTTCCCTGCCCTGCGCCTGCTCGGGATGCGCGCGGGCGAAGGCGCGCTCGGCGCGCTCGCGGGCGTGCCGAGCTGGGAGCGGCCGTTCGCGGCCCCCGACGCGCTCGAGTCTCCGGTCGCGGCGGCGGTGCTCGCGATGAGTGGAGCGCGCGGGCTCGATCTCGCTTCACTCGCGCCGCGCGCGCCGCTGGGTGCGCTCGGCTCGCTGCTCGCAACGGATGGGCGCGCGCGTGAGGCGGTCGCATCGCGCTGGCGCGCGCTGTTCCGCGTGCTCGACGCGATCGGCTTCGCGGGCCTCGAGCGGCGCAGCGACTGCCTGCTTCTCGCCAGCCGCGACGCTGCACGGCTGCGCGAGGCATGCAGCGCCGCGGGCTGGCTCAGCGCGACGGGAGCCGCGCCGCGCGCGCTCGAAGCGCTGCGCGTGGCGCCGCGCGCGACCGGCTTCGCATTGGACCAGCCGGAGCTCGACTGTGACAGCGTGTTCTGGGCGCTCTTCGACGGGCTGCGGCGCGCCGGAATCAAGCTCTCGGTCGCCGACTGCAGCGTCCCCTCGGAACGCCTGGCGCGCGAGCGGGCGATCGTGGCGATCGGGTTCGAGCGCATGCGGCGTGAGAGCGCGCAGCGCTTGTTCGAGTGGGCGGAGGCGGGCGGCACGCTCGTGCTCGGCCCGCGCCTTCCGGCTTGCGACTTCGACGGCACGCCACTCGGGCTGCGCCTGCCCTTCGAACACAAGGAGCCCGTGGCCACGGCCCGCGTCGGGAGACTCGACCTCGAGGCTGTCGCGCCCGTGCTCGGCGGCAGCGCCGTGCTCGAGAGCGAAGCGGGCGCGCTCGCCGCGGTGGCGCCGTACGGACGCGGACGGCTGGTGCACTTCGGGTTCCGCTTCCCCTGGCGCGCGCTCGAGCGCGATGCCGCCGCCCTCGCGGGCATCGCCGCGGCGCTGCTGGCGCCCTCCGGTGTCGGCCCGGCGTACGCGGCGTCGGATCCCGTCGTCGAGACCGAGCTATGGCAAGGCGGTGAGCGGCGCTTCCTGTTCCTGGTCAATCCCTCGCGCGAGCCGCGCACGCTGCGCATCACGCTTGCGCACGACGAGGCGCTGCGCGAAGTGCGCGGCAGCGGCGAGCACGCGCGCGCCGGTGAGCCGCTGCGGCTTGCGCCGTTCGAGGTGATCGTGCGCGAAGTGGTGCGGCTGTGAAGGCCCCGTCGCTCGAGCTCGACCGCGGCGAGGCGCTGGCGCTCGTCGATGCACTGCTCGGTCCCGAGCGCGCGCCGACGACGCTGGCGCTGGTGCGCGCGGGGCGCGTGCTCGCCGTCGTGGACGCGGAGGCCGGGCCTGCGCGCCGCCCAGCGTCGGCTCCGCTCGCCCTCGGCGCGCGCGCGGCGGCGGGAGCGCGCGTCCTTGCGCTCGACCCGTCGGCGCCGCCGGGCGACGCCGCGCTCGAGCTCGGCGCTAGCTTCTCCGCACTTCCCGCGACCCGGGCACTGGTCGCCGCGGCCGCGCGCGTGCGACTCCCGCTGCCGTGGCTGGTGGAGGACGGCGCCTACGCCATCGGCATCCGCGAGGACCGCGACGGGCCCGCGGCGCTCGTCTGCGCGCGCGTGCGCGCGGGGCGCGTCGAGCGTCTGGTCGGCGGGTCCGCACTCGACGTCGCGGAGCTTCCGCGCGACACGGCTGCGCTGGCCGAGCTGGTGCTGCGCAGACTCGGGCGGCCGATCGCACTCGCGCTCGGCACTCGCAGCGCCCTGCGCGCGATCGCCGGCTCGACGCGTCCGGCCTCTGTGCTGGAGCGCGCGCGCATCCGCCGCACGCTCGACGTCGCGACACCGTCGCGCCGCACAGCGCTCCTGCTGGTCGGGATGCGCCTACTTGGGTTGTGAGCCTTGGCCGCGATGGCTGTCGCCAAGCGGCCTTCGCTCGCGCTAGGCGCGCTCGCTGCGCGCGCTTCGCGCTTGCAGTGCGCCGTCCTCCAGCCCCGCTAGATGGAGGGCGCGGGCGAAGATGCGGGACCACATGCGGCGGGTGAGCACGCCCGTGTTGGTGTTCTGGCGCGACGGGTGATAGCTCGCGAGCAGCGCGGGACGCCCGGCGAAGCGGTACAGCGCGCCGTGTCGGAACGGCGCGCGGGCCAGCGGCCGCACGCCCCAGGCGCGGAGCAGCGAGCCGTGCGCCAGACCACCGAGTGCGAGCAGCACGCGCGCGCCCTCGAGCTGCGAGAGCTCCTGCAGCAGCCAGTCGCGGCAGCGCGCGAGCTCCTGCGCCGTCGGACGGTTCTGCGGCGGCGCGCACTTCGCGGCGTTCAGGATCAGCGCGCCGCGCAGGTGCTGTCCGTCCCAGAGCCCGCGCCGCTCGAGCTCGCCGTAGAGCCACTCACCCGAGGCGTCGAGCCAGAACGGGCGCCCGGAGCGGTTCGCGCCGTGCAGCCCCGGCGCAAGGCCGACGATCACGAGCGGCGCGCGCGGATCGCCGAACGCCGGCACGGGCCGGTTCCAGTAGTCGGGGAAGCGCTCGCGGTTGCCGTCGCGGTAGGCGACCAGGCGCGGGCAGCGCTCGCAGGCCTCCACCGCGCGCGCGAGCGACGCGAGCGACGCGCTCACTTGAGCAGCGGCTGGACCGTCTTCCAGGCCGGGTGATCCGCGCTGCGCAGGCACTCGAGCAGGATCTGCTCGACGCTGCCGCCGAGCGCGCCGCTCGCCAGCAACTTCGCGTAAGCCTGCTCGTGCTCGAAGGGACGGCGCGCGGAGAGCGCGTCGGCCGGCAGGTGCACGCTGTAGCCCCGCGCGAGCAGCTCGTGGACGGTCAGGTTGATGCACGCACAGGTCTCGATCCCGCACACGATTGCCTGGCGCCGGCCGAGCTGCTCGAGATGCTCGGCAAGACCGGGCGCGCCAAGCGCGGAGAGCGTGCGCTTCTCGAAGCGCGGCAGCCCGTCGAGCACCTCGCGCATCTCGGGCACGGTCGCGCCGAGACCCTTCGGGTACTGCTCGGTGTAGAGCACCGGAATGCCGAGGGCGCGCGCGCCCCGCACCAGCACCCGCGCCCGCTCGAGCGTGCGATCCCAGGCGTGGAGCACCTTGCGATACCCCTCCTGCAGATCGATCACCAGCAGGACCGCGCGCTCCGGGTCGACGACGTTCGGGTGCATCCGCGCGCACGTTACGCGCGAGCTGCCGGCGACTCAAGCCTCTCAAGTCGCAGGAGGCGCACGCCGATCCCCATGGGACGGGGGATCCGCCTTGTCGAAGCTAGGGCTGCTATTGCTGATCGCGACGCTCGCGCTCTCCGGGGGCGTAACCGCGAAGGCGCCGCCCGAGGAGTCGGAGAAGGCGGAGGTCGCGAAGGCCGCCGAGACTGCGCAGAAGCCGATGCGGCAACGGCCCGAGGTAATCCCGCTCAACACGCGCGGCTACAACCTGCCGGGCCCCAACGACGTGCCGCCGGCGGCGATCGACACCTCGTCCAAAGCCGCGCCCGCCTCGCCGAAGCCTCGCTAGCCGAACAGCTCCGCGTGGCGCGCCAGGATCCTCGGCCATAGCGCCCTGGCTTCCGGTAGCTCGAGGCCGAACACGCGCGCGAGCGCGTCCACGTACGCGTCGGGCGAATCGAGCAAGTGCTGTTCCACGCCGTCGGCGCGCACGGTGCGCCGCACCCGGCCGAACAATTGCTCGATCCGGTCCGGGAAGTGACGCTGGCAGATCGCGTTCTGGACGAACGTCGAGCCGGGATCGGTCTGCAGCCGGCGGCACTGCGCGGCGAAGACCTCGCCGTGCGCGGGCTCCGCGCGGAAGTCGAACGATGGCGCGCCTCCGCGCGGGTGATTGTGGAAGCGCCACCAGCCGTCGGCGCAGGACTCCAGGCGGAACTCGAGGTAGCCCTGCCGGATCGGCCCGGCCTCGAGAGGCGTAGGCTCGACCAGGCCGTCGCCGAAGCCGACGTCCGCCAGGTACGGTCGCTCGAGGTCGACGCGCAGCACCAGGTGGTTCCCGACCGTCGTGTCGCCGAATTGCGCGCGCCGCACCGCGCCCGCCATGCGCGTGACCTGGAAGCCGATCTCCTCGAGCGCCCACGCGAGCAGGCCGCACATCTCGAAGCACCAGCCGCCGCGGCGGCGCTCCACGAGCTTGGCGAAGATGTCGCGCGGCTCGAGGCTCACCGGCCGACCGAGCTGGACGTCGAGATTCTCATACGGGATGCGCAGGGCGTGCCCGCGATGCAGACGGCGCAGCGTGTCGAGATCGGGGCGCGCGGTGCCTTCGAAGCCGACGCGTTCGAGGTACGCGGAGAGCTTCATCGGGTCCTCTCTTCGAGACCGCGGCGCAGCACGCGCCAGAGCAGCGCGTTCGCGACGAGGATGGCGAGCAGCGCGGGCGCGGCGGAGCCGGGAGCCAGCAGGCGCGCGAGCGCCGCGAGCGCGAGCAGCGGCGCGGCCGGCCAGGTCGAGAGTCGGAGCACCTCGCGCGCCGAGAGCGCAGCCGTCGCGCGCGTGGCCCAGCCGACGCCGAGCGCGAGTGCTCCGTGCAGGACGGCGAGCGCGGGCGCGGCCTGCCACGGCGCGGCGAAGAGGAGCGCTCCGGCGGCGGCAAACGCGCCGATGCGTCCCGCCCTGCGCGCACCGAGCACGCGGCGCAGCGCGGCGGGCTCGCCGCGCAGCACCCCGGCCCACAGGCGCGGGATCTCGGCAGGCTCGACGAACACGCGGCGAGGCAACGTCACGCGCGTAGTACGCTACCGCGTAACCCGAGGAGAGTGCGATGGCGCGTGAGCTGCGCAAGCTGGACGGTCCCGAGGTGCTCGGATTCCACAAGTCGCTCTCGAACTGGGGGCGCTGGGGCGAGCGCGACCAGCTCGGGGCGCTCAACCTGATCGACGCCGCCAAACGCGCCGCGGCCGCGGCGAGCGTGCGCTCGGGTCGCACCGTCTCCTGCGCGCGCACCCTCGACACGGTGCTCTCGCCCGAGAACAGCGCCCCGGTGCTGCACCACATGATCGGCACCGCGACGGAGCAGTGGGGCGGCGACTGGTTCGGCATCGCGCCGCACGGCTTCGCCACGAGTCACGTCGACGCGCTCTGCCACATCTTCCACGAGGGGCGGCTCTACAACGGCTATCCGATCGAGCGCGTGACCGCGCACGGCGCACTCGAGCTCGGCATCCACGAGCTGGCGTCCGGCGTCGTCTCGCGCGGCGTGCTGCTCGACGTGCCGCGGCTGCGCGGCGTGCCCTACCTGGAGCCCGGCGACCCGATCACGCCTGAGGATCTCGAGGCGGCGGAGGCGCAGGCGAACCTGCGCGTGGAGAGCGGCGACGTGCTGCTGGTGCGCACCGGGCGCTGGGCCGCTCGCGCCGAGCGCGGGCCGTGGGATCCGCGCCAGCGGCTGGCGGGGCTGTACGCGTCGTGCCTGCCGTGGCTTCACGCGCGCGGCGTCGCTGCGCTCGGCTGCGACGGCGTGTCGGACGTGGTGCCGTCTCAGGTCGAGGGCGTGCCGATGCCGATCCACACCGTGGCGATCGTCGCCATGGGCCTGCACCTTCTGGACAACCTCGAGCTCGAGGGGCTAGCGCGCGCCTGCGCGGAAGAGCGGCGCTGGGAGTTCCTGCTCGTGATTGCGCCGCTGGTGCTGTACCGCGGCACGGCTTCGCCGGTGAATCCGATCGCGATCTTCTGAGCGCCCGGCCGACCCCCGGGCGCGCCGACCCCCGGGGGGAATCGATGGACGAGCGGGCGAGCGTGCTGATCGCCGGTGGCGGCGTGATCGGCTCGGCGATCGCGGCTGCCCTGGTCGAGCGCGGCGTGCGCGACGTGTGCGTGCTGGACCTCGACCTTGCCGGCCGCTACGCCAGCTCGGAGCTCAACGCCGGCGGAGCGCGCGCCACCTGGTGGCACGAGGTGAACGTCGCGAGCTGCCGCGACACGATCGAGCTGTTCGAGCGCGAGCACGAGGCGCTCTCGTTCCTCCAGCGCGGCTACCTCTGGCTCTACGACGACCGCTCGCTGTTCCAGAAGGCGCTCGAGCGGCGCCGGCTGCAGGAACGGTTGGGCTGGCCGATCGAGGTGCTCGAGCCAGCCGACGTGCGGGCGCGCTTCCCGCTGCTCGATCGCGCCATGCACGAGATCGTCGGCGCCACCTTCTCGCCGCGCGACGGTCTGGTGAACCCGAACGAGGTGCGCCGCTGGTATCGCGCGCGCGCCGAGAGCGGCGGCGCGCGCTTCCTGAACCGACACTACATCGAAGGCGTCGAGACGGCGGAAGCCGAGCCGGGGCGCCGGCGCGTACAGTGCGTGCACGTCGCGGAGGTCGCCAAGCTCGACGCCTCCGACGAGGGCCGCACGCTCGAGCGCATCCTGACGCAGCACCGCGTGCCACCCGAGGTCGCGATCGACCATCCGTCGATCCAGCCCGACGTTTTCGTGAACGCGCTCGGGGCGTGGAGCCCGATCCTGTCGTCGAAGCTCGGCACGCGGCACTACGCGGTGCCGGTGCGGCGCCAGATCGCGCTGGTCGAGGTGCGCGCACGCGCGGAGCTCGCGGCGCTCGGCATGATCGTGGACGCCTCGAAGCTCTACTTCCACCCGGAGGGGCCGTATCTGCTCGCCGGGTACTCGTCGCCCGCCGAGCCCTCGGGCTACGATTTCCGCTACGACGGCGACGCCTTCTTCGAGGCCGAGATCTGGCCGCGGCTCGCACACCGCATGAGCGCGTTCGAGCGCTGCCGTCACGTGCGCGGCTGGGCCGGGCTCTACTCGGTGACACCGGACTGCAGCGGCATCGTCGGCTTCGTTCCCGGCTACGCCAACCTGGTCGAGGCGCACAGCTTCACCGGACGCGGCGTGATGCAGTCGTTCGCGATCGGCCGCGGCGTGGCCGAGCTGCTGGTGGACCGCGGCTACCGCACGCTCGACCTATCGCCACTCGCGCCGGAGCGCTTCGAGCGCGACCCCGAGCACTGGATCCACGAAGACCTGCACATCTAGCGGGCCTGTGCCGCGACGGCTATCGCCGAACGGCCTTCGCTCGCGCGGACGCGCTCGCTGCGCGCGCTTCGCGCTTGCCGGCCGAGCTCCGCACGCAGCGCGGCGTCGAGCTCGGCGGTGCTGCTGCCGAAGACCTTGCGCAGAGAGGCGTTCAGGTCGCGGCTGCGGAGCAGGCGCGAGACGAAGCGCTCCAGTCCCCGGTCGCCGTGACGGCGTGACAGGTGCTCGATCGCGGCATAGCTCCAAAGGTAGGACAGCGCAGCCTCACCCTCGCTCTGGTGCGAGAAGCTCCGGCTCGAGAGCACGGGTAAGGTCGGCAGCAGTCCCCGGCGGGCGCCGTCGCGCAGCACCGCGTACTCGCCCGCGGAGAGCCGGCGCTTGCCGAGCGCCAGGTTCTCGAACCACTCGGCGAGTCCCTCGTTCACCCACGCCGGCAGGATGAGTGAAGGCGCCTCGGCCGCGAGCGCCGCGTGCACGAACTCGTGATGCAGGGTGCGAACCAGGCGTCCGTCGAGGTGTGGCGAGCCGCGCACGTGGATCGTGCCGTCGAAGAAGCCGGCCGCGCGAAAGCCGAACCCACCGGCGAAGCGCGCGTCGAAGTCGCCGGGGTCGTACACGACGACGCGTACCGGCAGCGCGGGTCGCAATCGGAGCGCGTCACCGACGCGGTCGTACGCGTTCTCGAGCACGGCGAGCACCTGGCGCTCGAACTCGCGCGCACCGCCGCGACCGCTCCAGCGCTCGAGACCGACGTCTTCGAACAGCACGAAGTGGGCGGACGTGCGGCGCTCGAACCTGCCGTCGGGTCCGCGTTCGCGCGCGCGCCCGGCACCCGGCGCCGCGAGCGCCAGCGCCGATGCGATCGCGACGAAGCGCAGCGCGGCGAAGGACAACCCGCGCATGGTACTGCGCAGATCCGGCCGAGAAAGCCCGCAGACGGCCGCGAATTCCGTTGACGCGCCCGGCTCGACGACTATGATCCGGCCCGCGAAACGCCATAAGGAGGCAGCACGTGGCAAAGGCAAAGAAGGCCGGGAAGAAGGGCTCCGGCGACGCGATGATCATCTCGAAGACACGCGTCAAGGCGGCCGCGAAGAAGAGCAACATCGGCTCGGAGTTCTACGGCGCGCTCGAGTCCAAGGTGCGCAGCTTGATCGCGCGCGCCGAAGAGCGGGCGGCAGGCAACAAGCGCAAGACGCTGCGCGCGGCCGACGTCTAGAACCTCCGGCCCAGCTGGCCCGGACTCGAGCGCCGACGGGTTCTCCGTCGGCGTTCGCATTTCGAGCGCGTGGGTCCCGTAGAATCGAGCCATGCGCGCCATCGTCGTCGATCGCTGGCAGGATCCCTCGGAGCTCTGCGTCTCGGAGATCGCTGAACCGCCGCTGCGGCCCGGCAGCGCGAAGCTTGAGATGCGCGCTGCCGGCTGCAACTTCTTCGACATTCTGCTGGTGAAGGGCCAGTACCAGCACAAGCCCGCGTTCCCGTTCGTGCCCGGCGCCGAGATCTCGGGCGTCGTCGTCGAGGTCGCGCCGGACGTCGCCGGCTTCCGTCCCGGCGATCACGTGTTCGCCGGCGTTTCCACCGGCGCGTTCGCCGAGCGCGCGGTGGTGCCGGCAGCCGCCCTGCGGCGCGTACCCGAAGGGATGAGCTTCGAGGAAGCGGCCGCGCTGCCCGTGGTGTACCCGACCTCCTACGTGGCGCTGCTGCACCGCGCGCAGCTTCGCGCGGGGGAGAACCTGCTCGTGCACGCGGCCGCCGGCGGCGTGGGGCTCGCAGCGGTGCAGATCGGCAAGGCGCTCGGCGCGCGCGTGATCGCGACGGCGGGCGATCCCGAAAAGGTCCAGGTCGCGCTGCGCGCGGGCGCTGATGTCGGCATCGACTATCGCGCCGAGGACTGGGTCGAGCGCGTCCGGCAGGAGACGGGCGGGCGCGGCGCCGACGTGATCTACGACTCCGTCGGCGGCGACGTGTTCGACGGCTCGCTCAAGTGCATCGCCTGGAGCGGCCGTCTGCTGGTGATCGGTTTCGCCGGCGGCCGCATCCCCGAGGTGAAGGCGAACCGCATCCTGCTGAAGAACATCTCGATCGTCGGGCTGCATTGGGGTGCGTACGCGCAGCATGAGCCCGAGCGCATCCCCGAGGCGTTCGCCGCGCTCGACGCGCTGTACCGAACGGGCAAGATCCGCCCCGCCATCTACGGCCGCTACCCCCTGGACCGCGTCCCCGACGCCCTCGCCGCCCTGGGCTCGAGAAAGTCCTGGGGCAAGGTGATCGTGGTCCCCTGACTTTTCCGCGATGGCTGCCGCCAGGCGGCCTCCGCTCGCGCGATGCGCACTCGCTGCGCGCGCTTCGCGCTTGCACGACGACCCATCGCGCGATGCCGCAAGCACCCGCGAAGCGGTGCGCGCAGCGAGGCGCGTCCGCGCCGAGCGAAGCCGCTAGGCCGCGGCCGCCCGCGGCCGTACAGCGTAAGGGTGGTCACCGGGGCCCCGTCTCGCGCAGGGATTGCAAGGACTGCGCAGACACATGCAGGGGTTGCAGGGGTTCAGGGCCCCGGTGACCACAAGAACTGTCCTGCAGGCGCTACGTCCGACACGTATCGGGCACGGAGGCGGGCCATGCCTCCGCTCGACCGCACTACGTTGGCAGCTTTTGCGGGTCTTGCACAAGGGGGGAGGGCCCCACGTCGCCGACGATTTCGAGCGGCGGCGGCGAATCGGCGGCGAAACTCTCGATCCGGATCCGGGCCGCGTGCAGCAGGTGCCGGCCCAGTCGCAGCGACGATCCGTAACGCTCGTCGCCGACGACGGGATGGCCGAGCGCCGCGAGGGTGACCCGGATCTGGTGGGTGAGCCCGGAGAGCGGCCGAGCCTCGACGAGCGTCTCGTCTGCGTCGACGCGCAGCGGCCGCAGCTCGGTCACGGCGAGCCGACCTCCGCTTGCGACCACGCGCATGTGATCGCCCCGGTGCTCGAGCCGCAGCTCGCTCCGCTGCGCGCGCTCGAACACGCCGTGCACGCGCGCGAGGTAGAGCTTCTCCACGGTCCGCTCCGCGAACGCCCGCCGCGCGAGCTCCCACGCGTGCTGCGTCTGCGCGAACACGAGCACGCCCGAGGTGCCGATGTCGAGCCGGTGCACGACGCCCGAACGCGCCCCTCCTTCGCCCACGCCGAGCGCGCCCGGGAAGCGCGCGAGAACGGCGCTCAGCACCGTTCCGGTCTCGTCGCAATCGAGCGGGTGCGTGGCTCGACCGGCGGGCTTGTCGACGGCGACGAGGCCGTCCTGCGCACGCAGCACGACGAGCGGCTGCTCGGGCTCGGGCAGCGGTCCCGCTTCAGGCCGCCGAAACGCCACGACCTCGATCAGGTCGCCGCTGCGCAGGATCGCGCCCTTCGCGGCCGGTCGGCCCGAGAGCCGCACGCGCTCGCGGTCGAGCAGGCGCCGCACCTGGCCGCGCGAGAGGCCGAGCTCACGCGCCAGAACGACGTCGAGCCGCCGGCCGACATCGGAGGCAGGCACCGCAATGGTCTTCGTGGGCGTCACGCGGTCATGATCGCATTCCTGGCCGCGATGGCTGTCGCTAAGCTCGTGGGATGAGCGTGAACCAGCGACTTGGGTTTCCGGGAGACGCGCGCGTGGTCGTGGTGCATGTGGACGACGTCGGCATGTCGCGCGCGGCCAACGAGGGCGCGCTGCGCGCATTCGACGGCGTGGCCACCTGCGGCAGCGTGATGGTGCCCTGCCCGGCGTTCGACGAGATCGCGCGCATCGCGCGGCGGCGCTCGGACCTCGACCTCGGCGTCCATCTGACCCTGAACGCGGAGTACGAGAGCTACCGCTGGGGACCCGTATGCGACGACGTTCCCGGTCTCGTCTCCCCCGACGGCGGCATGTGGCGCAGCACGGCGGAAGCCGTCGCGTCTGCCACTCCCGAGGAAGTAGACCGCGAGCTGCGCGCTCAGATCGACCGCGCCCTCGAAGCCGGGATCGACGTCACGCACCTCGACTCGCACATGGGCACGGTGATGGACGCCAAGTTCGTCGACGTCTATCTCCAGCTCGCGCTGGACTACCGGCTGCCGCTGTTCGTGCCGCGCCTGTCGCGCGCGGTGCTCGAGCGACCGGGCATCGCCGAGCGGCTGGCCCACTTCGTGGCCGTGATCGAGCGCGCGGAGCGCAGCGGGCTACCGCTGTTCGACCACTTCGACGGCGACTCACTCTCGTTCCAGCCGGGCACCGGTCCCGAGCACAACGCACGGCGCCTCGATCGGCTGGGCGAGGGCCTGTCGTATCTGATCACGCACTGCGCGGAGGGCGGCCCCGAGCTCGAGTCGATCACGCAGGACTGGCGCCAGCGCGACGAGGAGCACCGCATCTACAGCGACGGCACCATGGCTCGTGAGCTCTCGGCGCGCGGCATGCGCACGCTCGGCATGCGCCCCCTCCGCGACCTGGTGCGTCAATCGGGGAAGGCTTCGGCGTAGTCGGCTAGAGCCGCTTCGATCACGCGGTGTGCGTGTGCGCGGTGGTAGGTCTCGGAGACCACCACCGGATTCGCGCCGGCGGGCTCGAGCTTGTAGGTCGCGAAGTAGTGGCGCAGCCGCTCGACCAGCGCGCCCGGCAGCTCCTGCACGCTCTCGACACCGCTCCACACCGCGTCGTTGGCCAGGATCGCAATGATCTTGTCGTCCGCCTCGCCGCGGTCGCTGGTGCGGATGCCGCCGACCACGCGCGCCTCCACGATCACCTCGGCGCGGGCGATCGGCCGCTCGGAGATCACGCAGATATCGAGGGGATCGCCGTCGCCGCGCGTCGTGCCCGGCGAGAGCGCCGCCACCCGCAGCCCGCAGTAGCTGCGCGGCACGAAGCCGTAGAGCGTCGGCGGCGACGACGAGCCGCGCTGCGGCCGATCCACGCGCAGATAGCCCGTCGCCTTGTCCACTTCGTACTTCACCACATCGAACGGTGTGATCTCGATGAACGCGTTCACCACGCGCGGCGCGTCGGCGCCCGGCGGCAGCCCGTGCCATGGATGCGGGCGGAAGCGCGCCGCGCCGGTGCCGCTCACTGGGGGGCCAAGGACACGCACACGCCGCGCTTCTGGATCGCGTCGAGAAGTGCGGCCGGGTTCTGCGCCTCGCGCGGGGTGCTGAGCCCGACGGGAGCGCGGCGCGCGAGGATGGCGCGCGCGAGGACGCCCACCACAGCGGTCGCGGCCGCGAGCGGATCGACCGCCTCGACGATCACGCGCTGCTCTGCGCCTGCTGCCGCACCGCGCGGGCGTGCGACGGCCTCGAGCGCGAAGCCCGAGGGCGGCGCGACGCGGAGCACGCGCTCGAGACCACGCTCGAGCAGGCCCGGCGCGGGCTCCAGATAGACGAAGCTCCGTACGCAATGCGCCTCGGGAAAGCCTGCGAGGTCCAGAGCAGCCAGCGGCCGGAGCGAGCGCACACCGACGGGCTCGGGAAAGCTCCAGCGCCACGTGCGCTGCCGCGGGCGCCCCCAAACCCTGTTGTGGAACTCGGCCGCCGCCGCGCCGAAGCGCGCACGCGCGACGGCCCGGCGGGCCGTCTCGGTCTCCTGCCAGGCGCCGGTGCACGCGACGCGCAGGGACTCGATGTCGGGGCAGCGGCGCACCAGCAGGTCGCAGACCACGCCGGATAGCCCAGGCAGCGCCCCTGCGTGCACGATCGCTGGGAGCTGCGCCTGCCAGGCGCGCTCGGCCGCGCGCGCGAGCCCTCGAGGATCCCACGCGCGCGTCGCTGCGCCGAGGTAGGGCACGCGCAGGTCGAGCGCCGCGTCGAGCACGCTGCCGTCGGGACCGTCGGCGCAGTCGATCACGAGAGCCGCGTCGAGTAGCACCTTGCGCAGGATGCGCGGGTCGGCGGCGTCCAGATACACCCCGCGCGCGCGCTCGCCGAAGCTCGCGGCCAGGCCTTCGGCGTGCTGGATGCTGCGGCCGGCGACCGCGATCCGCGCCTGCGTAGTCTCGACGAGCTCGCGCACCACGCGCGAGCCGAGACTCCCGTACCCCCCGAGCACGACGACGTCGCGCATCGGCGCGGGACTGTAACACGGCAAGCGCGAAGCGCTGCCGAGCGATGGCCGCTTGGCGACAGCCATCGCGGCTCGGGCTTTAGCGGGCTGGCGGAACGGGCATGCGCTCGAAGCTCGTCGCGTAGCCCGCGTCTTCCGGGATCACCAGCACGCGCTCGCCGTTGCGCTCGACCATACGCGGGAGCACCGGCACCAGCGGCCGCTTGCGCGAGGACTCGAGCACCTCGCTCGCGGTCCGGAAGCCGAGCAGCGTCTCCAGATTGGCGAGCGTCGGGAAAATGATGCGGAGCTTGCCCGCGCGCGCGCGCAGGAGCGCGTCGTCGGGGCGGATCCAGACGTGGTCGGTGGCCTCGACGCCGTCGTGCGCCGCGAGCTGCCCCTGCGGCGCGACCGCCGTGAAGAACAGCGTGTCGAAACGCTGCGGGACCATCTCGGGCGTGATCCAGTGAGCGTGCGCCGCGAGCCCGTCGCCCGCGAGCTCGAGGTCTCCGGCGAGCACGATCTCGCGGAACGACGTCGCGCCTTCCTGCATGCCGAGCCGGTGATGCGCCAGCGAGTCGGCCGTCGCGGCGTCGACCAGCGCGTGCTCACCGCGCCGGCGCGCCAGCAGGATCCCGGACTCCTCGAAGGTCTCGCGGATCGCCGCCACCACGAACGCGAGCGCCTCGCGTGGCGTTCGGCCGCCGCCGAGCCGCTCGGCCGCACTGGCGCCGGAGAGGCTGCCGACCCGATCGGCCAGCTCGAAGTCCGCCTCCTCCACGCGCCCGCCGGGAAACACGTAGGTATCGGGCAGAAATTCGCTCCTGGCGTGGCGCTGCAGCATCAGCACCTCCGGCGAAACCGGCCCGTCGCGCAGCAGGATCACGGTGGCGGCGGGAAGCGGTGTTACGGGCGGCATGCGACCTCCGCACGACAGCGTAACACCGCGAGGTCTACGATTGGGCGGGTGACCGCCCCCGCCCGCGTAGCACTGCGCGAGATCGTCTCCGCGGAGCGCGTGCGCGCGCGCATCGACGAGCTCGCCGCGAAGCTCGCGGCCGACTTCGCGGGCGGCGATCTGGTGCTCGTGGTGATCGCAGAGGGCGCGCGCCACTTCGCGGGCAAGCTCGGCGAGCGCCTGCGCGCCGCGGACATCGCGCACGAAGCCTGCGAGCTGCGCGTGCGCCGCACCCAGGGCATGCTGCTCGACGACGTGCGCATCGACGCGCACGCGCCGCTCTCGCTCGCGGGCCGCGACGTGCTGGTCGTCGACGACATCATCGACGAAGGCCGCACGCTCGATGCCGTGATCGCGCGCCTGGAGCCGCTCGGCCCACGCACGCTGCGCGTGGCGGTGCTGGTCTCCAAGCTCGCGCGTCGGACCGTCGGCATCGACCTGGACTACATCGGGTTCGAGGTCGACGACGGCTGGGTCGTCGGCTGCGGCATGGATCTGGACGGCGCCTACCGCGATCTCGAGTGGATCGGCGTGGCGGAGCCCGTCTCAGAGCCGTCCTGAGGCGACTCCGGCTCGGAGGCCGGGGGTTCTGGCTGGACTTCGAGCGCGCGCCCCTCGAGGTCGAGCCGGCGCTGCGCTTCGATCGCCGACGTGAGCTCGGTCTCGATCGTGCGGTCGCGCAGGCGGCTGCGCAGCAGCGCGAGGTGCGCGTCGAAGCGCTCGGCTTCGGCAGCGTCGGCGGGCTCGCGCCGTTCGAAATGCACCACGCGCTCTTCGCGGCGCTCCTGGCCGTGCGCGTCGCGCGCGGTCACGACCAGCGTGTTGTCGCCCGGAACGAGCGAGACGAAGCCATCGAAAGATCCATCGGCGAACAGGCGCACCGCTCGCGCCGCGGCGCCGCTGGTGCGGTTCTCGACGCGGATCTCCGCGACGTCGGCCAGCTCCACGCGAGGCAACGCGTCGACGATCTCCGCCGACTTCGCCAGGCGAACCAGACGGCCGCGGCCGACCGTGGCCACGCGCTCGAACACGTCGAGTGGCTCGGCCGCGACCCCGAGCGCGAACGGGTGGATGCGCACCCCGCGCTCGGCACAACGGCGCGCGGCCGCGACGCTCTCCTCGGCGGCAGCCGCGGGTGAGGGCTCGGTCGGGTAGCCGTCCGAGAGGATGGCGATCGAGCGCTGGCGCGGCGCGCCGTCTGAGGGCGCGACCTCGAGCAGCTCCAGCGCGAGTGCCAGCCCGTCTGCCAGGTTCGTGCTGCCGGAGCCGAACGCCTCGCCGAGCTCGGCGAGTGCGGCCAGCGACGCGCTGCGGCTGGCGGCGAGATCGACGACCGGGCGAGCGTCTCCAGCGAACGTGACGATGCCCACGCGCGTGTGCGGGTCGAGCGTCTCGAGCAGGCGCGTCGCCCCGGCGAGCTCCGCCGCGAGCACGCTGTCGCCGGCGTCGCTCGACAGCCGGCGCGGGTTGAAGCTGCGCCACTGGTCGTCGGCGAGCTTCGACCTGCGCCCAACCCTGCCGTCGCCGTCCACGTCAGACCCCGATGCGGTCGCCGTGCTGCCCGATACGTCGATCGCCAGCACCAGATCGTGCGCGCCTTCGCCGGCTCCGGCGCGGCCGGTCACCTCCACCAGCCCGATCGGCCCGAGCTCGTGCGCTCCGCTCGCGGGTGCGGCGACGTGGAGCCAGAGCGACGTATCCTCGTACGCGCCGGCCGGAGCCGCGAGCAGCACGAAGGTGAGTGCGAGCGTCCGCACGCCGCGAGTCTACCGGCGCGCCGTGAGAAGATGTCGGATCCAAGACGGGAGGTGCTGTGGACTGGACGGTGGCGTCGGCGAGCGAGATGGCGAGCGCGCTCCGCGCAAGGCACGTGGCGTCGCTGGATCTGGTCGAGGCGTGTCTGGCGCGGATCGAACGCGTGAATCCAGCGCTCAACGCGGTCGTCGCTCTTTGCGCGGAACGCGCGCGGCGCGAGGCGGGCGAGCGCGACCTGGAGCTCGAGCGCGGCCTGCTGCGCGGGCCGCTGCACGGCGTGCCGTTCACGCTCAAGGACTCGCACGAGACCGAGGGCGTGCTCTCGACGGGCGGCACCAAGGGACTCGCGCGGCACCTGCCGGTGGCCGACTCCACGATCGCGAAGCGCCTGCGCGCCGCTGGAGCCGTGCTGCTCGGCAAGACGAACACGCCCGAGCTGACCATGAGCTTCGAGACCGACAACCTGGTCTACGGTCGCACGAACAACCCCTACGGGCTCGATCGCACCAGCGGCGGCTCGAGCGGCGGCGCTGCGGCGATCATCGCCGCGGGCGGCGTCCCGTTCGACATCGGCAGCGATACCGGCGGGAGCGTCCGGCTGCCGTCGCACTTCTGTGGCATTGCCGGGCTTCGGCCCACGTCCGGACGCGTCCCCCGCACCGGGCACCTGTGGCCTCCGGGGGGAGCCGCGGACGCACTCACCACGCTCGGACCGATGGCGCGGCGCGTGGAGGATCTCGCGCTGCTGCTTCCGATCCTCGCGGGCCCGGACGGGCGCGATCCCGCCGTGGTGCCCGCGCCGCTCGGGGACGACTGGAAGGTCGAGCCGCGTACGTTGCGCGTGGCCGTGTGCACACACAACGGTGTCGTCACGCCGACCCCCGAGACGCAGGCCGCGGTCCGCAGCGCCGCCGACGCGCTCGGAAACGCCGGCGCGAAGCTCGAAGAAGCGCGCCCCACCGCGCTCGAACGCACGCTCGAAGTGTTCATGGCCGTGATGTCCGCGGACGGCGGGGTCTTTCTCACGTCGCTCCTGCAACGCTTCGGCACGCTCGAGCCGTCGCCGCAGGTGGGCGGCATTCTCGCCCTCCAGCGCAACGCACCCGAGGGCGTGGACGTCGCCCGCGCGTTCGAGCTCTGGGACGACTTCCGGGTCGAGATGCTCGCGTTCCTCGACCGCTTCGACGCGATCGTCTGCCCGACCAACGCGTTGCCCGCGATCCCGCACGGCACCCTGATGAGCGTATTTCCCGCGTTCACCTACACGATGGCGTTCAATCTCACGGGCTGGCCCGGCGCGGTGGTGCGCGCGGGAACGTCGCCCGAGGGCCTGCCCATCGGCGTCCAGCTCGTGGCCGGGCCATGGCGCGAGGACGTCGCGCTCGCCCTCGCCCGCCGCGTGGAAGCCCACACCGGCGGCTGGCAACCTCCACGCCTCTAACGGGTCTTTGCCGCGACGGCTGTCGCCGAGCGGCCTCCGCTCGCCGCGGACGCGCTCGCTGCGCCCGCGCTCCGCGCGCTTGCCTTTCCCGCGACGGCTGTCGCCGAGCGGCCTCCGCTCGCCGCGGACGCGCTCGCTGCGCGCGCGCTCCGCGCGCTTGCCTAGACCTCGACCAGGATTGCGGTGACGTTGTCGGGGGCGCCCAGGTCGCGGGTGCGCGCGATCAGGGCGGCCACTGCGGTCTCGAGGTCAGGTAGCGCTGCGAGCTCGGCGATCTCGGACTCGGGCACGACGTCGTGCAGCCCGTCGCTCGAGAGCAGGATGCGACCGCCGCGCGGCACCTCGGCCTGCGCCAGCTCGGGGTCGATCTCCGCGGCCGGCCCGACGGCCTGCGTGAGCACGTGGCGCTCGGGGTGGTGCGCCGCTTCGCGCTGGTCGAGCGCGCCCGACTCGACCAGCATCGCGACGATCGTGTGGTCCTGCGTGAGCTGCAGGAGCTGGCGCCCGTGCACCAGCCACGCGCGCGAGTCGCCGACGTGCGCGATCGTCGCCGTGCGCCGGCGCAGGCGCAGCACCGTGAGCGTGGTGCCCATGCCGTGCAGCGCGCGCGAGGCGGCGGCCTGCATCACGGCGGCGTGCGCGTGCAGCACCGCGTCGCCGAGCAGCCGCGACTCGTCGCGCACGCGGCGTGTCCGCTTCTTCGAGCGCACGTAATCGGCGACCGTCTGCGCGGCGATGCGGCTGGCGATCTCACCCGCGACGTGCCCGCCCATGCCGTCGGCGATCACGAACAGGCCCAGCTCGGGGAGTGCGAGCGCGGTGTCCTCGTTGTGGTCGCGCACCAGGCCCGAGTCGGTCGCGACGGCGAAGCGCAGCGTCATCCGCGCCCCTCGGCCGGTCCGAGCACGTCGCGCGCCACGATTCCGTACTGAATGTGGTCGAGCCAGCGGCCGTTCACGAATTCGTTCTCGCGCGCCACACCCTCGTGTCTGAAGCCGAGCTTCTCGGGAACGCGCTGGCTGGCGTAATTGTCGAGTGCTACGTGCGCCTCGATGCGATGCAGCCGGAGCTGGCGAAAGCCGTGGTCCACCGCCGCGCGCGCCGCTTCGGTCGCGTAGCCCCGGCGCTGCCGCGACGCGCGCACCCAGTAGCCGAGCCCGCAGGAGAGCCGCGACCAGTCCAGCCGGTGAAGCGAGACGATCCCGACGACCGCCCCGCCCGCCCGCTCCGCGATCACGTATTCGAACGCGCTCGAGCGCGCGCGCGCGAGCCGTGCGCCGCGCAGGTAGCGGCGCGTGTCGGCGCGCTGGTGGCCGGGATGCGCCCACGGCAGCCACTGCACGAGCTCGTGCAGCGTCTCCTGGATCGCCTGGTCGAGCGCGTCGAGGTCTCCCCGGCGCACGCCGCGCAGCACGAGATGCGGGGTCTCGAGCTCGGTGTCGTACACGTGCGTGCCGAGCGTGAGCGCCGACACGCCCGGCTACCCGACCAGGCGCAGCTGAGCGAAGCGCAGCGCCATCGTCTTGATCCCCGCGCGGTCGAAGCGCACGCGCACCTTGGCGTGCGCTCCGGCGCCGCTCTGGTCGAGCAGCGTGCCTGAGCCGAACACGGGGTGCTCGACGCGCATGCCCGCACGCAGCTCCGGCACCTCGCCGGGCGCCCACTGCGCCTCGCTCTGATCCAACCGAGGACCGTCGCTGCGCCGGACCGGCGCGCGCGGCGGCGGCGACGGCACGCGCCAGAGCTCGGCGCGCGGCGACTCCGCGTACGCGGACGCGCGCGGCGGGCGCACGCGCCCTTCGACCAGCTCGGCCGGGATCTCGCTGAGGAAGCGGCTCGGCGGGTTGATGCGCGTGGCCCCGTGCATGCGGCGAAGCGTCGCGTTCGTCAGGTACAGGCGCTCGCGCGCGCGAGTCATCGCGACGTAGCACAGGCGTCGCTCCTCCTCGAGCGCGCCGCGATCCTGGAGCGAGGCGAAGTGCGGGAACACGCCCTCCTCCATGCCGACCACGAACACGCAGTCGAACTCGAGGCCCTTGGCCACGTGCACCGTCATCAGCGCCAGGCGCTCGTCGCCGTCGGGCAGGCGATCGGCCTCGGAGAGCAGCGTCACCTGCTCCAGGAACAAGTCGAGCAGCGAGCGCGGCCCGCCCTCGTCCGGCGTCGGCAGCTCGACGCCGGCGTTCGCGCGCTCGAACTCCTCGGCGGCGGCCAAGAGCTCGCGCAGGTTCTCGAGCCGGCCTTCCGCCTCGATCGAGTCCTCCTGCTCGAGCGCGCGCAGGTAGCCGCTGCGATCGAGCACGCGCGCCAGCAGCGCCGCAACGCCGAGGCGCTCGCGGTCCTGTGACAGCTCGCCGAGCAGCTCGAGCAGCGTACCGAGCTTTCGCGCCGCCGCGGGCGACGGCTGTCCCGCCGCGTGCGCGCGCTCCAGCGCGCGGAACAGGCTGGTCTGCTGCTCGCTGGCGAACGCCAGCACGCGCTCGAGCGTGGTCTCGCCGATCCCGCGCGCCGGGCGGTTGGCGATGCGCAGCAGGGCCTCGGTGTCGTCGGGGTTGACCAGCACGCGCAGGTAGGAGAGAGCGTCCTTCACCTCCGCACGGTCGTAGAAGCGCGTGCCGCCGACCACCACGTAGGGCACGTTGTACTTGAGCAGCTCCTCTTCGAACGGCCGCGACTGGGCGTGGGTGCGGTAGAAGATCGCCACGTCGGACGCGCGCTTGCCCGACTCGCGCAGGCGCAGGAACTCGCCCACCACGTAGCTCGCCTCGCCGCGGTCGTCGGCGGCTTCGTAAAGCCGCACGCGCTCGCCGCCGCTGCGCTCAGTCCAGAGCTTCTTGCCCTTGCGCTCTAGGTTGTTCGCCACGACAGACGTCGCTGCGGAGAGGATCGGCTGCGTCGAGCGGTAGTTGCGCTCGAGCCGCACCACGGCGGCGCCCGGGAAGTCGCGCTCGAAGTCGAGGATGTTGCGAATGTCGGCCTCGCGGAAGGCGTAGATCGACTGGTCCTCGTCGCCCACCACGCACAGGTTCCCGTGCGTGGCCGCGAGCAGCCGCAGCAGCCGGTACTGCACCGGGTTCGTGTCCTGGTACTCGTCCACCAGCAGGTACTTCCAGCGCTTCTGGTAGTGGGCCAGCACCGCGGGGTGATCCTGGAACAGGCGCACCGTGAGCAAGAGCAGGTCGCCGAAGTCGAGCGCGTTCGAGCGGCGCAGCTCGGTCTGGTAGCGCTGATAGATCTCGGCCAGGCGCTCGCGGCCGAAGCCGGGCTGACGCGCCACGTCGGCCGGCCAGATGCCGCGGTTCTTCAGCCGGTCGATCTCCCCGCGCAGGGCGCGCGGCGGGTGGCTGCGCTCCGAGAGCCCGAGCGCCTTGCACACGCGCTTGATCGCCGCCAGCGAGTCGGAATCGTCATACACCACGAAGTGCGACTCGTAGCCGAGCTGTCCGATGTCGCGGCGCAGGATCCGCGAGCAGGTCGAGTGGAAGGTCGAGACCCACACCCATTCGCCGCTGCCGCCGAGCAGCTTCTCGACGCGCTCGCGCATCTCGCGCGCGGCTTTGTTGGTGAAGGTGACGGCCAGGATCTCGCTGGACCGCGCCTTGCCGCTCGCGATCAGGTGCGCGATGCGGTGCGTGAGCGCCCGCGTCTTGCCGCTGCCGGCGCCGGCGAGCGCGAGCAGCGCGCCGTCCGCGTGCACGACGGCCTCGCGCTGCTCCGGATTCAGTCCCAGAAGTGTGGCCTCGAGCCGCGACACGGGCCGCAGGTTATTCGACGGTGACGCTCTTCGCGAGGTTGCGGGGCTGGTCGACGTCGGTGCCTTTCATGGTCGCCACGTGGTACGCCAACATCTGGAGCGGCAGCGTGGCGACCACCGAAGACATGGGCCCGGCGATCGCCGGCACCAGGATTGCGTCGTCCGCGTAGGCGCGGATCTCCTCGTCACCCTCGTCGGCGATCGCGATCACCTTGCCGCCGCGGGCGCGCACCTCCGAGGCATTCGAGACCACCTTGTTGTAGTTGCTGGCGCGCGTCGCAACCAGCACCACCGGCATGTTCTCGTCGATCAGCGCGATCGGGCCGTGCTTCATCTCGCCGGCGGCGTAGCCCTCGGCGTGGATGTAGGAGATCTCCTTGAGCTTGAGCGCGCCTTCCATCGCGACCGGGTAGCCGATCCCGCGCCCGAGGAACAGGCAGCTCTTCACCGACACGAAGCGCCGCGCGACCTCCTCCATGCGGGGCCAGAGCAGAAGAGTCTGCTCGACCTGCCGCGGCAGCTTGCGCAGCTCGTGGATCGCGGTGCGCACGAGGTCGCGCGAAAGCGTGCCGCGCAGCAGGCCGAGCTTCAGCGCGATCAGGTAGAGCGCGACGATCTGGGTCGTGAACGCCTTCGTCGAGGCCACGCCGATCTCGAGCCCCGCGTGGGTGTACAGCACGTGGTCGGAGCCCCGCGCGATGGTGCTGTCGTGCGCGTTGCATACCGCGAGCGAGCGCGCGCCGCGGCTCTTGGCCTCGCGCAGCGCCATCAGCGTGTCGGTGGTCTCGCCGGACTGCGAGACGGGGATCACCAGGTAGTCGGGCCCGACCACCGGGTCGCGGTAGCGGTACTCGCTGCCCCAGTCCACGCACACGGGAAGCCGCGCCAGCCGCTCGATCAGGTCGGCGCCGAGGAGAGCGGCGTGCCGCGCAGTGCCCATCGCGACCAGGTGCACGCCGCGCAGGTTCGCGACCCACTCGCGGTCGAGCTCGATCCCGTCCAGGTCGATCGCGCCCTCGTCCTCGAGCACGCGCGTGCCGATCGTGTCGGAGATCGCGCGCGGCTGCTCGAAGATCTCCTTGTGCATGAAGCGGTCGTAGCCGCCCTTCTCGGCCTGGATCGGGTCCCAGCGGATCTCGCGCACGGTGCGCTGGATGGGCGCGCGGTCCGGACCGTAGATCTCGACGGAGCCTGGGCGCACCAGGGCCACGTCGCCGTCTTCGAGCGGGATCATCCGGCGCGTGTACGGCAGGATCGCCGGGATGTCCGAGGCGACGAAGCCCTCGCCGTCGGCGTAGGAGACGATGCAGGGGCTGCCGCCTTCCTTGGCCGCGACGATCTGCCCGGGCTCGGTCTCATCGACCACGACCACGGCGTAGGAGCCCTCGAGCTGCTGGGTCGCGCGGTACACCGCGTCGACGAGCGAGCAGCCGGTCTTGCGCTCCTCCGCGATCAGGTGCGCGATGATCTCGCTGTCGGTGTCGGAGCGGAACACGCAGCCGCGCCGGAGCAGGTCGGCGCGCAGCTCGCGGTAGTTCTCGACGATGCCGTTGTGGATGATCGCAACACCCCCCGCGCGGTGCGGGTGGGCGTTCTCCTCGGTCACGCCGCCGTGCGTGGCCCAGCGCGTGTGGCCGATCCCGAGCTTGCCGCGCAGCGGCACGTCGCGGAGCGCAGACGCGAGGTTGATCAGCTTACCGACGCTGCGGACCACGCGGACCTTGCCGTCGTCGACGACCGCGATCCCGGCCGAGTCGTACCCGCGATACTCGAGACGGCCCAGCCCGTCGAGAATCACGTCCTGAGCGCGGTCCTGGAGACCGACGTAGCCGACGATTCCGCACATGCTAGTGGTGACCTCCCTTGCCCTTGCCGCGGAAGCGCCGCTCGCGCCAGCCCTCGATGTTGCGCTGGCGCTCCCGCGCGACCGCGAGCGCGCCGGCGGGGACCTTCGTGGTGATGGTGGACCCTGCCGCGACGTAGGCGTTCGCTTCGACCACGACCGGCGCGATCAGATTCGAATTGCAGCCCACGAAGGCGCCGTCGCCGATCACGGTGCGGGTCTTCTTCTCGCCGTCGTAGTTCACCGTGATCACGCCGCAGCCAAGCGTGACGCCGGCACCCACGTCGGCGTCGCCCACGTAGGACAGGTGGTCGGCCTTGGCGCCGCGCCCGAGGCTCGAGTTCTTGACCTCGACGAAGTTGCCGATCCGAACCTCGTCGCCGAGCGACGTGCCGGGGCGCAGGTGCGCCGAGGGGCCTACCACGCAGCGCGCGCCGAGCGTCGCCGACTCGAGCCAGCAGTGCGGCTTGATCGCGCAGTCGTCGCCGAGGCGGGAGTCGTCGATCACGCTGCCCGCGGCGATGCGGCAGCCCGCGCCGAGCCGGGTGCGCCCGCGCAGCTGCACGCCCGGCTCGATCACGCTGTCCGGTCCGATCTCCACCTCGGCCTCGACGTAGCTGCGCCCCGGATCGACGAAGGTCACGCCCTCGCGCATCCAGTGCGCGTTGATGCGCGCGCGCATCAGGCGCTCGGTCTCGGCGAGGTCGAGCCGGTCGTTGATGCCGAGTGACTCCTGCCAGTCGCCGCAGCGCGACGACGTCACGCGGCGTCCCTCGGACAGGAAAGCCTCGACGAGATCCGTCAGGTAGTACTCGCGCTTGGCGTTGTCGTTGCGCAGGCGCGCCAGCGCCGGGAACAGGAGCGGGCCGGAGACTACATACACGCCCATGTTCGCCTCGCGGATCGCGAGGACGTCGGGCGTGGCGTCCTTCGCCTCCACGATGCGCTCGACCTCGCCGTCGGGCCCGCGCACGATTCGGCCGTAGGCGACCGCGTCGGGCAGCTCGGCGCTGAGCACGGCGAGATCCGCCCGCCGCGCGCGGAACGCCTCGAGCAGCGCGGCAAAGGTGCTGGCTCTCCAGAGCGCGTGGTCGCCGTAGGTGATCAGCACCGGGCCCAGATGCCCGGCGAGAGCCTCGCGCGCCTGTAGCGTCGCGTGCGCCGTCCCGAGCTGCTCGTGCTGGCGCACGACCTCGACGTCGTCGGACGCGAGCGCCGCGCGCACTGCGTCTTCGCCGGTGCCGACGACCACCACGACGCGTCCGGCTCCGAGCTCGCGCGCCAGGCGGATCTGCCAGCGCACGATCGGGCGACCGCAGACGGGGTGCAGAACCTTCGGCACGCGCGAGCGCATCCGCGTCCCCTGACCCGCGGCGAGTACTACGACTGCAAGCTCCGAAGGGTCTCCCATCTCTGTCCGGATCGGTCCGCCCCCAAACCCGCCTGAGCCGGAGCTTACGCCACCATCCAGAAGTCGCGACCCTCGCAGAGCCCTCCGCCGGACAGGGTGGCCCGGATCTCGGCGCGGGCGCCCCGGCTGGCGACCGCACCGAGCACGGGGATGCCTTCGGCGCGCCAGACCGGGGCAAGGGCCTCGAGGTCCGTGGGTGCGTGGATCGGAATGCCGCGCCAGCACGCGCCAGCGCGCTCGGGTCGCACGTCGAGGAAGGCGCGTACCTCGACTCCTTCCGCCCGGAGCAGCCGTGCGAAGCGGCGCCCGGTCTTGCCGGCACCCCACACCACCGCGGCGCGCACGCGGTGGATGCGCGGCAGGAAGTGCGCCTTCGCGGCCGCGAACGCAGGGCGCGCGTAGCGCGGATCGCGGCGCGATAGGCGTGTGTCGTGATCGCGCCAGCGGTGCAGCACGCGGGGGGCTTTGCCAGCGCGTGCTCCGGACTCGAGCAGGCGGTAGAACAGGTCGAGGTCCTCCGGCCAGGGCACGTCGCGATAGCCTCCCAACGTGACGATGACATCACGGCGGAACATCCAGGTCGGGTGCGGCACCGGGCACTCGACGAAGGCCTCGCGCTCGATCGCCTCCGGCGTCGTGAGCCCGTTCACCCACTCCGCGTAGATGCGCCAGCCCGCCGCGAGGCCGCCCTCGCGAAATGGCTCCACCCCGCAGCCGACGAGCGCCAGGTCGGGCCGCTCGCCGAGCAGCGCGAGCTGCGCTGCAAACCGCTCCGGATGCACCAGGTCGTCGGCGTCCATGCGTGCAATGAGCGGCGCGCGAGCGGCGCCGAGGCCGGTATTGAGCGCCGCGACCAGGCCGCGCGGCTCGTGGCCGAGCACGCGCACGCGGGGGTCGCGGCGCGCGGCCTGCTCGAGCAGGTCCCGGCTGGCGTCGCGCGAGCCGTCGTCGACGCACACGACTTCGAGCTCGACTTCGCGGCTCGACAGCACCGAGTCGAGCGCCGCGACGAGCGTGCGTTCGCCGTCCCGGACAGGCAAAACCACGCTGACCGCGGGAGCGTCCACCGCGGGCAGGGTAGCTCCGCCGACCCGTGTTACTCTCGACGCAGACGAACTCCTGGAGCCATCGGAATCCGCGAGCTGCACGGCCAGACATACGGCCTCAAGGCGAGTCAGATCAAGAGGCTCCGCAACCTGTACCGGCGGCGGCTGCAACGCGACCGGCTCGTGACGCAGGAGTTCGCGCGGCAGCTCTCGGAGCTGTCGTTCGAGACGGGGCGCCAGATCGGCGCGCTCGTCGACCGCTCGGGGTCCGTGGAGTACGTGACGATCGGCGACGCGCTGCGCATCGAGCTGCCGGACTTCAAGCGCGTGCGCGCCGGCGCCGGTCGCTTGCGCGGGCTGCGCTGCATCCACACCCATCTGCGCGGCGAGGCGTTGACCCAGGACGACCTGACCGACCTGCAGCTCTTGCGGCTCGACGCGATGGTCGCGGTGCGCGTAGACGGGCAGGGCCTGCCGACGGTCGCGGAGTACGCGACGCTCGCGCCGCCGAACGGCTCGGGCGACACGGTCGAGCGTCACCCGCCGGCGCCGCCGAGCCTGCTCGACTTCGACTTTGCCGAGTGGATCGACGCGCTCGAGGATCGCTTCTCCGATCGGCGCAGGGGCGTCGCAACGGATGGCTCGAAGGACCGCGCGATCCTGGTCGGCGTGGCGATCGGGCGCGATCCCGATGCAGAAGCGCGGCTCGCGGAGATGAAGGAGCTGGCGCGCACCGCGGGCGTCGCGATCGTCGACGTGGTGCGCCAGCGCCGGCCGGTGCCGGACCCGCGCTACCTGATCGGCAAGGGCAAGATCCAGGACCTGGTGACGCGCGCCTGGCAGCTCGGCGCCGACCTGGTGCTGTTCGATCGCGATCTCACGCCCGGGCAGGTGCGGCACATCGCCGACGCGGTCGAGGCGCGGATCGTCGACCGCACGCAGCTGATCCTCGACATCTTCGCGCAGCACGCGCATACCAGCGAGGGCCGGCTGCAGGTCGAGCTGGCGCAGCAGAAATGGCGGCTGCCGCGGCTGGTCGGACACGGCGAGTCGATGAGCCGACTCATGGGCGGGATCGGCGGGCGCGGCCCCGGCGAGACCAAGCTCGAGACCGATCGCCGGCGCGTGCGCGAGCGCATCGCGCGCCTGGAGAAGCAGCTCGAGACGCTGGCGCGGCAGCGTCAGACGCGGCGCGCGCTGCGCCGGCGCGAAGGGCTGCCGGTGCTCTCGATCGTCGGCTACACGAACGCCGGTAAGTCCACGCTGCTCAATCGCCTGACCCGGAGCGACGTGCTGGTGGCGGACCAGCTCTTCGCGACGCTCGATCCGACCTCGCGCCGGCTGCGCTTTCCGCGCGAGCGCGACGTGATCGTGACCGACACCGTCGGCTTCATCCGCGACCTTCCCCCCGATCTCGTGGCGGGCTTCCGCGCCACGCTCGAGGAGATCCACGACGCCAGCGTGCTGGTTCACGTGGTCGATGCGACCAACCCCGAGGTCGAGCAGCAGATCGAGGCCGTGCGCAAGCAGCTCGCGGCTCTCGACCTCGCGGACAAACCGGAGTGTCTGGTGCTGAACAAGTGCGACGCGCTCCCGCCCGCCGAGGCTGCGCACCTGGCGCGCCAGCTCGGAGGCGTGCGCGTTTCGGCCTTGACGGGCGACGGTCTGCCGGATCTCATAGCTTCGCTCGACGAGGTCGTGTTCTCCGACGACGCGCCGGCGCATCGCGCAGCGCAGGGAGGGGGCGTGTGAGACCCGTCCGCATCAGCGGGACCGGCATGTGCGTGCCGCCACGCGTCGTGACCAATCAAGAGCTCGCGGAGCAGATGAACACCACCGACGCGTGGATCCAGCAGCGCACCGGGATCGTCACGCGGCGCCACGTGGATCCGGGCACCGGGCCCGCGGATCTCGCGCGCGAGGCGTCGCTCCACGCGATCGCGGCCGCGGGGCTCGAGCCCGCCGATCTCGACATGATCGTCGTCGCCTCGCTCTCGCCGCACCACGAGTTCCCGGGCACCTCTGCGTTCCTGCAGGATCTGCTCGGCCTCTCCGAGATCCCCGCGATGGACGTGCGCTGCCAGTGCACGGGCTTCCTGTACGCACTCTCCGTCGGCAGGCTGTTCGTCGCGTCCGGTCAGTACCGGCGCGTGCTGGTCTGCGGCGCCGAAGTGCACTCGACCGGGCTCGACTTCACCGACCGCGGGCGCGACACGGCGGTGATCTTCGGCGATGGCGCCGGCGCTGTGATCCTCGAGCCGTCGGACGACCCCGCGCGCGGAATCCTGTCGGTGCACCTGCACGCGGAGGGCAAGCACGCCAAGAAGCTCTGGGTCGAGGCGCCAGCGAGCGCGTATCACCCGCGCTTCACGCCGGAGATGTTCGAGAAGGGCCTGCACTACCCGCACATGGACGGTCGCTTCGTGTTCAAGCACGCCGTCACGCGCATGCCCGAGGCCATCCACGAGGCGCTCGACACCAACGGTTACAAGATCGCCGACGTGGATCTATTCCTGTTCCACCAGGCCAACCTGCGGATCAACGAGTTCGTGGGTCAGTCGCTCGGGATCCCGCCGGACCGCACGTACAACAACATCGCGGAGTTCGGGAACTGCTCGGCGGCCGCGATCCCGATGCTGCTCGACGAGTGCTCGCGTTCCGGGCGCCTTTCGCCGGGGCAGCTGATCTGCATGGCGGGCTTCGGCTCCGGCTTCACCTGGGGGTCTGCGCTGATCCGCTGGTAGGTTCTTGACGCCTTGCGTTGACAGTATGACTCGGCGCGTTAGGTTCCGGGCCGACGCAACCCTTGGACCCCCACAGGAGGGAATGACATGGCCCACGCCAACACCGGTGCCTTCGATCGCTTCAACGACGCCCTGCGCAACCTCGACGATCAGATCCAGGAGCTGCGCGAGCGCATGGATGAGCGCCGCAAGACCTTCCGCGCCGAGCTGCGCAAGCAGACTGGCCGGATCGAGCAAACGCTGCGCAAGAGCTCGCTGTTCCGCCGCGCCGAGCAGGCCGGCAAGGAGCTCTCGGAGTCCGTCGAGTCGTCGCGCGAGCAGCTCTTCGGCGCCTTCGGCATCGCCTCGAAGGCCGAGGTCGAGAAGCTCAACCGCAAGCTCGCGCATCTCTCCAAGCGCCTGAACGACATCGCCAAGGACCAGACCGCGGAGCTGTAACGCGACGTAGAATGCCGCGTATGGCATTCACCGGGCTGGACTTCTATCGGATCGACGACGAGCTCGCCGACGACGAGCGCATCGTCCGCGACACCGTTCGCGAGTTCGTGGAGCGCGAATTCCTGCCGCGCGTGGTCGAGCACGTGCGGCAGGACGGCTCCTTCCCGATGGAGCTCGTGCCCAAGATGGCCGAGCTCGGGCTGTTCGGCGCCAACCTGCACGGCTACGGCTGCGCCGGCATGAACAACGTGGCGTACGGACTCGTGATGCAGGAGCTCGAGCGCGGCGACTCCGGCCTGCGCAGCTTCGCCTCGGTGCAGGGCGGCCTGGTGATGTACCCGATCCACGCGTTCGGCTCCGACGCGCAGAAGGAGCGCTGGCTGCCGCTGCTCGCGCGCGGCGACGCGATCGGCTGCTTCGGACTCACGGAGCCGGACTTCGGCTCGCACGCCGCGGGCATGCGCACCAAGGCCGAGCGCCGGGGCGGCGACTGGATCCTCTCCGGCGCCAAGCGCTGGATCACCAACGGCTCGGTCGCGGACGTGGCGCTGGTGTGGGCGCGCACCGACGACGGCATCCGCGGCTTCCTGGTCGAAGCCGGGATGCCCGGCTACGAGGTGCGCGACATCAAGGGCAAGTTCTCGCTGCGCGCCTCGATCACGAGCGAGCTCTACTTCTCCGACGTGCGTCTGCCCGACGCCAACCTGCTGCCCAACGTGAAGGGCATGAAGGGCCCGCTCTCGTGTCTGACGCAGGCGCGCTACGGGATCTCGTGGGGAGCAGTCGGCGCGGCGCTGGCCTGCTTCGACGAGGCGCTGCGCTACTCGAAGGAGCGCATGGTCTGGGAGCGGCCGCTCGCGTCCCTGCAGATCCCGCAGCAGAAGCTCGCGTGGATGGCGACGGAGATCACCAAGGCCCAGCTCCTGGTGCTGCGCCTCGGCCGCATGAAGGACGCGGGCAGCTACACGCCGGCGATGGTCTCGATGGCCAAGATGAACAACGTCGACGTCGCACTTCAGATCGCGCGCCTCGCGCGCGACATGCTCGGCGCCAACGGCATCGTCGACGACTACTGCGCGATGCGCCACATGGTCAACCTGGAGACCGTCCGCACCTACGAGGGCACGCACGACGTGCACACCCTGATCCTCGGCAAGGAGCTGACCGGCTTCGACGCCTTCGGGGGGTAGGAGCGGCGCCCGGGTCGAACATGGGCGAGCGCTACCGGTTCGATCCGTTCGAGTTCGACGTCGCGAGCGGCGTCCTGCGCCGGGACGCGGAAGAGATCGCGCTGCGCCCGAAGCTCACCGCGCTGCTCGCGCTGCTGCTGCGGCGCGCGGGTCAGGTGGTCCCCAAGCAGGAGATCCTCGCGGCGGTCTGGCCTCGCGTCCACGTGAGCGACGCGACGCTCGCCGACGCACTGCGCGACCTGCGCGGCGTGCTTGGCGACACCGGCTCCGCGCCGCGCTTCGTTCGCACGCTGCGCGGGCGCGGGATGCGCTTCGTCGCCCCGGTCACGACCGCGCCTGCGGTAGTCGCCGCGCCTTCGCCGCTCGAGCGGCGCCCGTCTCTCGTCGTACTGCCGCTCGCCGCGTTCTCGCACGACCCGAACGATGAACTCCTCGCCGACGCGTTCTGCGAGGACCTGACGACACAGCTCTCCCGCAGCCGCGGCTTCTTCGTGATCGCCCGGACCTCCGCCTTCCAGTACAAGACGACCCCGGCCGACCTGCGCGTGATCGGGCGCGAGCTCGGCGTCAGCTACGCAGTGGAGGGGAGCGTGCGGCGCCGGGGACCGGCGCTTCGCGTCGCGATCCAGCTGGTGGAGACGGAACGCGCTCGCCACCTGTGGGCGGAGCGCTGGGACTGCGATCTCGCGGAGGTGTTCGGGCTCGTCGACGACCTGGTCGAGACGATCTCCGCCCAGGTCCTGCCGGCGCTCGTGAGCGGCGAGGCCGCGCGCGCGCAGCGCACTCCTCCAGCGAACCTCGACGCGTGGCTGCTGTACCAGCGCGCGCTCGACACGCTGCTGCTGCGCGGCCAGAGCCGCGAGGACATCCGCGAGGCGAAGCGCTACATCGACGCCGCGCTAGAGCTCGAGCCGAACTTCGCGCGGGCACGGGCGCTGCGCGGGACGCTGCTCGGCTACGTGGCTCTCGGCGACGCCGCTGCCGGCGCCGAAGCCCGCGCGGACTGCGAGCGAGCGTTCGCTCTCGCGCCCGACGACCCCCCTGTGCTACGCGCCTGGGCGAGCTTCCTCGGCCGCTCCGAAGGACCCGCTGCGGCGATCGCGCTCCTGGAGCGCGCGCTCCAGCTCGACCCGAACGACGTAGGCGTGTTAGCACTCCTCGGCGTGCAGCTCGCGAAGGCGCGCCGGCCGAGCGAGGCGATCTCCTGCATCGAGCGCGCGATGCAGCGCTCGCCCCGCGACCCGCGGCTGTGGTCATGGCACCAGTTCCTGGCCAACACGTACCTGCAGCTCGGCGACTGGGCGGCGGCGCGGGCGAGCGCGGAGCGCTCCCTGGCGCAGAACGACTACCAGGCGGGTCACCTGGTGCGCGCCGCCGCGCTGGCCCGGGCGGGGCTCCAGCAGGAGGCGACCGAGGCGCTGACACGCGCGCGCCGGAAGTATCCCCGGCTGTCGCTCGCGCGTGCAGCCGCGAACTGGCGTGACACGATGCTTCGAGACGCCGCGCTGGAGCGCGAGTTCCTCGCACTTCTCGCCAGGGCTGGCCTCGAGTAGGGGCCTTCCCCGCGAATCCCAAGATGATCCCAAGCTCGCCTCAGATGGGAAGACGCATGGTGTGGCTGCCGTAACCGGCCACGCCAACCATCGAGGGAGAGCTGTGATGAGACTCATGCGGATCGCTTTCACCGTGTTTGCAGGACTGTTCGCAGGAACGGGGATGTTCGCCGAGCCTGCAGCGGCGGCGGGGAACGCCAAGGTCGAGATCTGCCACATCCCGCCGGGGAACCCGGCGAACTTTCACACCATCACGATCGGCGAGAACGCCATCTCCGCGCACCTCGCCCACGGCGACCTGGCCGGACCCTGCGACGCGGCCTGCGCCACCCTGTGCGACGACGGCGACGCGTGCACGATCGACGACAGCGCCGATTGCGAGCAGCAGGGCTGCCCGACGACCCGCGAGCCGGTCGACTGCAACGACCAGAACGCGTGCACGGCCGACACCTGCGACCCGGTCACGGCGTGCGTGAACACGCCCTTCGTCGGAGCGGCCTGCGACGACGGTAACGTCTGTTCGGGGCCTGACGTCTGCAATGCCGACGGTCTGTGCACCGGGGAGGCAAACGAAGGATGCTGCTTCTCGGACGCGGATTGCAGCGCCGACCTGTGCCGACGCGCCTCGTGCAATCTCGACACGAATCGCTGTGGTGACGCCCCGGTCGTCTGCATTCCGCCGGACCTCTGCACGATCAAGAGCTTTTGCGCGTCCGACACCGGCGAGTGCGTGAACTTCTCGAAGTGCCCCCGCGCGGGGGAGGTCTGCGATCCCGCGACGGGTGATTGCGTCTGCACCCCGACCGCGTCCCGGTGCGACCTGAGGGACAACGACTGCGACGGGCTGATCGACGAGGCCGACGAGTGCGGCGGCTGCCACGACCCGACCGCGCCCAGGTGCGACAGGTAACCACACGCCGGGCTCGCGGGGAGCGCCCCGCGAGCCCGGCGGCGTGCGCTCAGGCGTGAGTGCGGGTGGCAGGACGGCCGCGCACGCTGCGCCACAGCAGCGACGGCTTGCGGGCCAGACCGATCAGCGCCGCGGCGGTGATGCACGGGTCGAGCGCCCAGGGGATGCCGTAGATCCCGCCGTGCACTTGCTGGGAGAACAGCGCGGACGCGCGCGCGGCGTCGTCTGAATGCCGGCGCTGCGCCGCGCCCGGCGCGTCGGGGTTCAAGAGGTCGTGCAGGGTGAGCAGACCGTTCAGAGCCCGCGTCGTGGCGGGGTCGAACGTGGTGACCCCGAAGAGCGTCGCGGCGAGGAACGCGGCTTCGAACACCGGGTGCGAGAGCGAGCGCGTGCGCGACACGCCCGCGACGTTCGCCGAGGTGGTGAGCGGCGCGCCGCGTTCCGGGTCGAGAGACGGACCGAAGGCGGCGAAGCTCTCGGCGGCGAGGATCTTGCCGAGATACTGGGCGGCCTGATAGCTCGCGCCCTGGATCGGGACCACGGCGCGTACGACCTCGGGACCGCCAGCGGCGAAGCGCGCGGGCCCGAAGGCGCCCACGCGTCCGAGCGCGCGCTGCCAGGCAGGCGTGTGGTAGCGCTCGGCACGGGCGCGATCCTCTGGCTGCACCACGCCCGGCGAGGTCGGCGAGACGAGCAGCGTGACGGAGCGGACGGCGCCCGGTCCGAGCCGGCGCACGATCCCGTTCATCGCCGCGGCGAGCAACCACTCGCGGCTGCCGCCGCCCGCGTACGCGTAGAGCGCGAGATGGATCGGCTCGCTCGCCGCGAAGCGCTCGGCCGTGCGCGCGATCTCCGCCGGGCGCGCCAGCAGATCGGCTCCTCCGGGCACGCAGGACAGCGCGCCCCCGCGCAGCTCCGGGCGCGGATCCGCCACGTCGATCCAGAGCACCGAGGCGCCCGCTTCCAGGAAGAGCTCCGTCGCGGCGAGCTCTGCCCCGGCTCCGAGCACCACGAACCGCTGCGACGAGAGGTCGAGCCCGCTCTCCGCATCGGCGCGCGCCGCGATCCAGCGCAGCGCCTCGGGCCGCAGCGCGCGTCAGGTAGCCGCGGCCCAGGAAGAGATCCGCGAGCTCGGCGATCTCCTTCCCCGCGTACATCCGCCCTTCGAACGGCACGCGCGGCACGAGCCCCCGCGCGCTGCCGAGGGAGAGAGTCTGCAGGGGAAGCGGCTCGGCGGCACGCGTCCAGTACTCGGCGAGCGGAACGTCGCCGTCGTCGGAGACGAAGCGAAGCTCCTGCTCCATCGCGCGGACGAGATCGCGCGCGATGGCGGCGCGCCGGGGCGACGCCACGCGAGCCGCCTCGAAGCGCACCAGCGCCTCGCCGTAGCCGGAGCGGAAGCGCCGCGGATCGTCGGGCAGTCGCGCCGGTCCGAGCACGTCGGGCTCGCGCCGCGCGGCCTCGCGCAGCAGCGCGTGGAACAGACTCGAGGCCGTATGACCCGAAGGCAGCGAGACGCCACGGCGCTCCGCCCTCGCGCTCACCCGCACCTCCCTCGCTCCCGATTAGAGCACAGCGGGGCCGAGCACCTCGAAGTAATGCGCGAAGAAGCGGGACGCGTCCACCTCGACGGCCACGCGGTGGGGCTTCTGCGCGGCGCGCGCATCGAACGCGGTCAGTCCATAGAGGGCCGGGCTCGCGGTCTCGACGCTCACCTCCCCTTCCTGGAACTCGCACAGCTCCGGCTCGAAGACGACGGCGCCGGCGAGGGGGTCGTGGAAGGTGATGTCCTGACGGCCGCGAAACCACACCTCCGCCATCTCGGCGACGATCTCGAGCGGACCACCCGCTCGTTCGAAGCGGCGGCGGCACTCGTCGGCGGGGAGCCGGCAGCGCGTCGTCACGTCCAGACCGATCGAGGAGAAGCGCGGCGGCCTCGCGCGGAAGACCATCGCGGTAGCGATGGGATCGACGAGCGCGTTCCACTCGCGCGCCCCGGGACCGTGGCTGGCCCGCCCGGTGAACACGCCGCACATGAGCACCAGCTGTGCGAGCAGCGCGGGGATCTGCGGATCGCTGGCGAACAGCAGGGCGAGGTTGGTGAGTGGACCGATCGCGAGGAGAGTGACCTCGCGCGGTCGCGCCCGGATCATCTGGCGCAGGAACTCGAGCGCCGTCGCGGGCGGAAAGTCCGCGCGGTGCGGGCGGCGCGCGATCGCCTCGTACTGCGGCACGTTCGGCTGTCCCGGGCCGACGAGCAGCGGTCCCGGCGCGCCCGCGTGAATCGGAACCTCGGGGCGTCCGGCGGCGCGGCAGATCAGCTCCGCGAGCGCCGCGCGAGCCAGCGTGTCGCCCGTCACGGTGGTGACGCCGAGCAGCTCGCAGCGCGCTTGTCGCAGCAGGTAGGCCAGACACAGCGCGTCGTCGATGTCAGACCCGATGTCGGTGTCCAGAAGTACCGGGACCCTGTCAGCCACGCCGCGACTCCCCGGCACCACTCTACGGCAGGGGAGCGCGCGCCGTCCTCGTCGGGCCAGGCCTGGCGGCGGCGGCGCAATGGGACCGCGAGCCGCCGACGCGCAGCCGGCCGTCACGCCTGCGCTTCGCGGGGGACCGTGTACCTTCCAGCCGATGGCGGTGAAGGATCGCGATCGCGAGCACATGCGCCGGATCGGCGAGGCGAAGGCCGCGTCGCACGCGGACGCCGCTGCGAGCCACCGCGCGCTGCCGCTCGAGGAGCGGCTCCGGCGAAGCTGGGCGCTCTATCTGTCGCGGCGCGGCTCGCTGCGCGCGAGCGACCGCGACGACGATCCTTCGCCGTTCTACGCGCGCGCCCGACGGCTCGGAATGTACGAGCCCTGAAAAGCGCGGTGGTCGAGGCGCTCGACGCATTGGCCGGACTGCTCGCGCGCGCGCGCGTGGAGTACGCGGTGATCGGCGCGCACGCCGTCAATGCGTGGCTCGAGCCCCGACTCACCGCCGACGTGGACGTCACCGTTGCGGCGGGCACGGACGCTATGGTCCGCCTCAAGCGCGTTCTCGGCGACGAGGGCTATCTCGCCGCGCGCGAGCACGGAGCGGATCTGCCGTCGGGACCGGACTTCGTCCGGTTCACATCCGCGGACGGCGCGCTGGTGCTGGAGCTCCAGACGGCCAAGACCGAGTTCCAGCGGGAGGTGATCCGACGCGCCACGGGCGGCGGGCTCCGGGTGGCGACGCCCGAAGACCTGATCGTGATGAAGCTGATCGCGAATCGCCCCAAGGACCGCGCAGATCTGGATGGTCTCGTCCGGCTCGACGGGCTCGACTGGCCCTACGTCGAGCGCTGGGCCGCCGAATGGGAGGTCCTCGCGCTGCTCCGCACGGTCCAGGCCGAGACGCGTCGAGGCTGATCAGGTTCGGGGAGCAAGCGCTAGCGGCGGCCGCGCACCGGGACGCGCAGCGCCTCCAGCGCAGCCGCGGCGGAGCCGTCGGCGGCGTCGAGGGAGCGTTCGGCTTCGTCGCGCGACAGCTTGCCGAGGCGCATCACGATGCGCAGCGCGCGCTCGCGGAGCTTGTTGCTACCGCCGCGCAGCTCCGCCATCAGATTCCCGCGCACGCGGCCGAGGCGGACCATGACCGTCGTGGAGAGCGCGTGCAGCACCATCTTCTCGGCAAGGCCGCCCTTGAGGCGCGTGGAGCCGGCGATCACTTCGGGACCCACCGCGACGACGATCGGAAGCTCGGCCGCTCGCGCCAGAGGTGAGTCCGGCGCGCAGGTGACACACAGCGTGTGAGCGCCGAGAGAGCGCGCGTACTCCACGGCTCCGATCGCGAACGGCGTGCGGCCGCTCGCGGAGAGGCCGATCACGGCGTCGCGCGGCGAGAGGCCGCGCCGCTCGAGCTCGCGTCGCCCGGCGTCGCGATCGTCCTCCGCGCCCTCGACCGCGCTCTCCAGGGCGGCAGGGCCACCGGCGAGGACCGCCTGCACCCGCTCGGGCTCGATCCCGAACGTCGGCGGCAGCTCGACGGCGTCGAGCATGCCGATGCGCCCGCTCGTCCCCGCTCCCACGTTGAACCAGCGCCCGCCGCCGGCCAGCGTCTGGTGCAGCACCTCGACCGCGCGCTCGAGCGCCGGGAGGACGGCGCGCACCGCGGCGGCGACGGTCGCGTCCTCGTCGAGCACCAGCGCGAGCACCTCGGACGACGGCATGCGGTCGAGCCCGGTCGTGCGCGGGTTCACCTGCTCGGTGATCGCGTCGTCCGCCTCGGGCACGCGGCGGGGTCCCAATTACAATGCCCCCCGATGAGCTTCCGCTGCGAGCCGACGACGCTCGCCCGCCTGGAGTGGCCGCGTCTGGTCGAACGCCTCGTGGCGTGCGCGAGCACGCGACGGGGAATGCAGGCGTGCGCGGGCGAGCTTTTCGCCGCCGACGCGGTCGCGGCGCGCGACCGTCTGGCCGACACCACTGAGACGCGCGCGCTGCTCGACGCGGGCGAGTCGATCCCGTTCGGCGGCGCCGCCGACCTGCGCGCGCTGCTCGCGGCGCTCGGGCGCGGCGAGACGGCGAGCGGCGCGGATCTCCTCGCCGTGCTCGAGACGCTGCGCGCGGCGCGTCGCATCCGCAGCTGGCTCGCCGAGCGTTCGGCGCGCGCGCCCCGGCTTGCCTCGCTCGCGGGCACCATCCGCCCACTCGCGGCGCAGGAGGAGAAGCTCGGGCGCGCGCTCACGCCCGAGGGCTCGCTGCGCGACGACGCCAGCCCCGTGCTCGCCCGCGCGCGGCGCGAGGCGCGCCGACTCCTTGGCGAGATCGAGCGGCGCATGCAGCAGTGGCTGCGCGATCCGGCGGTCGTCCCCCATCTGCAGGATCAATACAGCACTTTTCGCGAGAGTCGGCCCGTGCTGCCGGTGCGCGCCGAGGCCCGCCGTTCCGTGCGTGGGATCGTGCACGACATCTCCGCCAGCGGCGAGACGGTGTTCATCGAGCCCGAGGAGGTGGTCGAGCTCGGCAACCGGCTGCGGCTGGCGCAGGTGGAGGCGGAGCGCGAGGCCGACCGCATCCTGCGCGAGCTCGGCCTGCACGTGGCGCAGGAGTCGCTCGAGCTCGAGGCCCAGGGCGCGACGCTCGAGAAGCTCGACCTCGCCCAGGCGTGCGGGCGGCTGTCGGCGCGGCTCGACGCGGCGGCGCCCGAGCTGGTGGAAGGCGGGACGCTCGGTCTGCGCGACTTGCGCCATCCGCTGCTCCTCCTCGAGGGCGGCCTGTTGCTGGAGCAGGTCGTCGCGAACGACGTCGTGCTGCCGGCCGAGGCGCGCGGACTCGTGATCTCGGGCCCGAACGCGGGCGGCAAGACCGTTCTCGCTAAGGCCGTGGGTCTCGCCGTGCTTTGCGCGCGCGCCGGGCTGCACGTGCCCTGCGCCGCGGGCTCGCGGCTACCGGTGTTCGACGCGCTGTACGCGGACATCGGCGACGAGCAGGACCTACGCGCCGGCCTCTCGACGTTCTCGGCGCGCATGCGACACGTCGCCGCGTTGCTCGAGCACGCCGACGCACACACGCTCGCCATCCTGGACGAGGTCGGCGAGGGCACGGAGCCGGGCGAGGGTGCGGCGCTCGCGCAGGCCGTGCTCGAGGGACTCGTCGCGCGCGGCGCACACGTGATCGCCACCACGCACTTCAACCGGCTGAAGGAGCTCGCGGGATCCGACGCGCGCTTCGCCAACGCCAGCGCCGAATTCGATCGCGCCACGCTGCTGCCCACCTATCGCGTCCACCTCGGCGCGCCGGGCTCGAGCGGGGCGACCTGGGTCGCGGAGCGGATGGGGGTCGCGGCACCGGTCGTCGAGCGCGCGCGCGAGCTGCTCGACCGCGAGGATCGGCGTCTCGAGGCGCTCACGACCAGTCTGTCGGAGCTGCGTCAGGAGCTCGAGGCGGAGCGCCGCCAGGCCGTGGCTGTACGCACCCAGAGCGAGCAGGTACGCGCGGAGTACGAAACGCGCCTGGCATCGCTGCGCGCAGCGCGCGAGCAGGCGCTCGCCGCGATGAAGGCCGACCTCGAGCTCGCCTATCGCACGGCGCGCGCGGAGATCGCGCGGGCGGTGCGCGAGCTGCAGCAGGGCGGCGAGACACCGGCCGGACGCGCCGCGAACGAGGCGCACCGCCGGGTCGAGCGCGCGCGCGAGCGCGTCGCGTCGATCGAGGTGAAGCAGGCGCAGGCGGAGCCCTCGCCGCCGGCGCGCCCGGGGATCGATGAACAACAGCTCGTTCCCGGCGCGCTAGTGACGCTCGACGGCATGCGCGGCGAGGCTACGGTCCTCGAGGCGCCCGACGCTCGCGGCCGGCTCGCAGTGCGCCTCGGCGGCGCGCGCCTCGCGGTCACTGCGTCGCGGGTGACTTCTGTTCGCGCTCCCGCCGTGCGCCCGGGCGGGCACCACATCGTCCGCGCCCCGGACCAGCAGCGCGCCAGCGCCGAGTGCGACCTGCGCGGGATGCGCGTGGACGAGGCGCTCGAGCGCGCGGAGGCGCATCTGCACCGCGCGCTCGGCACCGACGTGAGCCGCGTCTTCCTGATCCACGGCCACGGGACCGGCGCGCTGCGGAGCGCGGTGCGCGCCTGGCTGCGCGGCGTCCCGGGCGTCACCGAGTTCGCGCCCGCCGCCGCGAACGAGGGCGGCAACGGCGTCACCGTGGTCACGCTTTCCCAGTGAGCGCTGGCTAGATACCCACGTGGAGCTGGCGCGGGTGCATCACGCGCAGCGCTTCGCCGTGGGTGAAGGCGCGGCCTGACGCCCACTCGCGCTCCTTGTGCTCGAGCCCGGCGTGGAGCAGGCGGAGCTGATCCGGCGTGAACTGCGCGCGGTAGGCATCGAGCGCCCGGTGCTTGCGCTCGCGCGTGGCGCCGATGTCCACGCACTCGTTCGGCTCGACGGTGAAGTAGAAGACGAGTGCTTCGAGCTGGTGCGGCTGCCAGTCGCGATCGACGACGGGGTCGGTGCGGACACGGGGCAGCGCGTGGAACATGCAGGCTTCGGCGACCGCCCGGCTGGTCTTCAGGTGATCGGGGTGCAGCTCGAAGCGCAGCCACGGATCCGGCGCCAGCACGATGTCGGGACGCAGCATGCGGATGTGCTTGATCAGCTCGCGCCGGACCTCGAATGGATCCCAGTTGCCCGCGTCCGGGCAGCCGAGCCAGTGCTGCGCGCGCACGCCGATCACCGCGCCGGCCTCGCGCTGCTCCCTGCGGAGCTGCGCGGTCGCCTCGGTATCGGAGAGCGACGCGTCGAGCACGCCGGCCAAGTCGTCGGTCACCGTCACGTAGTGGATCTCTGCGCCCGCGTCGGCGAGCCGCGCGATCGTGCCGCCCGCGCCGATGTCGTTGTCGTCGTAGTGCGGCTGCACGCACAGCACCCGTCGCGCCGCGAACAGGTCGAGCGTCACGGCGCGGCTCTCACGCCAGGGTCTGCAGCACCGACTCGGCCGCCGCGATGCCCGAGGTCGCGGCGCCCTCGAGGTGCGGCGCGACGAGGTAGTCACCGGCGACGAACACGCGCCGGTGGTCGCGACGCTTCTCGAACTCCGCGAAGAGGCGCGCGATCCCGCGATAGCGCCCGACGTCGAAGCGCGGGACCGCGTGCGGCACCCGGTGCAGCCGCTGCGCCCGCGTGCGCGCGCGTAGTCCGGGGAGCGCGCGCTCCGCGTCCGCCAGCATCACTCGCGTGGCCGAGGCGCTGTCTCCCCCTTCGAAGCCGGGTCGCGCCACGAGCCAGAGCCACACCGCGCCGCCCTCGTCGCCCGCCATGCGCACGATCGCCGAGAGCGTGCTGCCCTCGGCGGCGGGGATCCAGAGCGCGGGCGCGGCGAGCTCGACGTCGCCGTCCAGCGCCACGACCAACGCAGTCCGACTCTCGTAACGCGCGCGCACGAAGAAGGTCTCCTCGAACGGCGTCGAGTCGGGGAGCAGGCGCCAGGCCTCCGGCGCGGGCACGGCGAGCACCACGGCGTCGGCCTCCACGAGCGTTCCGTCGGCGACGCGCACCGCTCGTCCATCCTCGCGCACGCGGTCCACGCGCACGCCCTTGCGCACGTCGGGCAGGGCGGCCGCCAACCGCTCGGGCAGCGCGGCGAAGCCGTCGCCGAGCGCGAGCCGCGGCCAGCCGTCCTGACCGAGCAAGAGGAAGAGCAGCACGCGGCTGGCCTGCTCCGCGCGCAGCCCGAACCCAGCCTCGACCAGAGGCGACAGCCAGCGCTCGAGCGTGCTCCGGCCGAGATACAGCCGCGCGAAATCCGCGATCGAGCGATCGTCGAGCCGCACCGCCTCCTCGGGCGCGTGCGGGTCGAGCTTCTCGCCGAACCAGTCCACCAGCGAACGCACGCGCCGCAGACGCAGGCCCTCGCGCAGCGACACGCCCGGCGGCCGTTGCAGGCGCGAGCGCGGCGGCAGCTCCAGCGCGCGCACGCCACCGCGATGCGGCAGCGCCACGCGCTCGAGCCGGCGCACGCGCACGCGCTCGGCCAGACCGGCCTGCGCGGCGAGCAACGCGAGGCGCCCCGAGTCTTCGGGGAGGATCTGCGGCAGCAGCTCGTAGCGCACGCCGTCGAGCTCGTCGGTCGCGAGCCGACCGCCGAGCCGCGTCGCGCGCTCGAGCAGCGTGACTCCCACGCCTGCGCTCGCCAGACGCCACGCAGCCGCGACGCCCGCGAGCCCCCCGCCGACGACGATCGCGTGCCGCGCGTTCACCGCGTCGCCGGCTCGATTCGCACGTCGACGCCCAGGCGCCGCCCGGTCTCGTCGAGCGCCTTGGAGAGCTCGCCCCCGTCGAGCCGCTCCGGCACCTCGACCAGCAGACTCATCTGATAGATCGCGCCGCCGCTCGGCGATGCGAGTGACTCCGAGCGCAGGTCGGCGACGTTTACGTTGCGGTCCGCGAGCACGCGGCACACGCCGGCCACGATCCCGGCGCGATCCTCGCCTTCGGTCTCCACGCGGTACAGGCGCGTCCCGGGCGCGGGCACCGCCGGGCGTGGCTCGCCTTCGAGCGGTCGGATGAAGATCGTGAGCCGGTTCTGCCACTCGAGCCGGCGCGCGCCGTCGGAGAGCCGCCGCTCCAGCTCCTCTCCGCCGGAACACAGGAGGATCGCGGCGAACTCGTTGCCGAGGATCGTCATGCGCGAGTCCTCGAGGTTGCCCTCGCAGTCGAACACGAGCTGGGCCAGGTCGGCCACGATGCCGGGCCGGTCGCGGCCCACCGCCGTCACGATGAAGAACTTGCGCACTGGCGTTCCTCCGCGAGGGGGGCGGCGTCGCAATGCGGATTGTAACGAGCGATCGCGCGCGCGCTGACGGGTCGCGTCACCGGCGACGCAAATTGGGGCGCGACCTGCGCTGCGGCTACCGCACGCCTGCGCGCCACTTGCGCACCCCTGTGCGGGACTCGAGACCGGCCGGTAATCCGTTGCAATTCAAAGCACTTACGAACCGGCATCCAGCCGGCAAGCGGGTGTGGGTCGAGGCACACGGGTTGCACCGAATCGCTGTACTCCGGGCGGCAGTCGCCCGGGGTTGGGAGTGCCCGGGTCGGATACCCCTCCCCTCGCTTGTCGCGAGGATCCGGCCCGGGCTTTCTCACGTCTGACGGTGTACGGCGCAGGGCGGCCTGCGCCTACCGACTTCGCTCGGGCGCGGACGCCCTCGCTGCGCGCGCCTCTTCGGCGCTTGCACCCGCCTGTGCCGCGACGGCTGTCGCCGAGCGGCCTTCGCTCGGCCACGCCTCGCTGCGCGCGCCTGCGGCGCTTGCACCCGCCTGTGCCGCGACGGCTGTCGCCGAGCGGCCTTCGCTCGGCCACGCCTCGCTGCGCGCGCCTCTTCGGCGCTTGCGGCGTGGCGTTGACCTGGCGCTCGCGGATCGCCGAAGCTGCGGCGCTATGAGCGCGCTGCCCTATCGCGATCCTTCGCTGTCGGTCGCGGTGCGGGCGGACGACCTCGTTGCGCGGATGACGCTCGACGAGAAGCTGGCGCAGATCGGGTGCGTGTGGTCGACGCAGCTCGTGGCGGGCGGGCGCTTCTCGGTGGAGAAGGCGCGGGCGCGGCTGGCGAACGGGACGGGACACGTCACGCGCGTCACCGGGTCGAGCGCGCTCGGGCCGCGCGAGGCTGCGGAGTTCATCAACGGGATTCAGCGTTTTCTCGCCCTCGAGACGCGCCTCGGAATTCCGGCGATCGTGCACGAGGAGAGCTGCGCCGGGTTCCTCGCGCGCGACGCGACGCAGTTCCCGCAGGCGCTCGGGCTGGCTGGGACGTTCGATCCCGAGCTGATCGAAGCCATCGCCGGGGTGATCCGCGCGCAGATGCTCGCCGTCGGCGCCCGGCACGCGCTGGCGCCCGTGCTCGACGTGGCGCGCGACCCGCGCTGGGGGCGCGTCGAGGAGACGTTCGGCGAGGACCCGTGGCTGGTGTCGCGGCTCGGTGTCGCCTACGTGCGCGGCCTGCAGACCGACGACCTGGCGGCCGGCGTGGTCTGCACGGGCAAGCACTTCCTGGGCTACGGCGCGTCGGAGGGCGGCCACAACTGGGCGCCGGCGCGGATCGGACCGCGCGAGCTGCGCGAGGTGTACGCGGCGCCGTTCGACGCGGCCATTCGCGAGGCCGGGCTCGCGTCGATCATGAACGCGTACCACGAGCTCGACGGCGTGCCGCTCGCCGCGTCGAAGGAGCACCTGGAAGATCTCCTGCGCGGCGAGCTCGGCTTCGACGGCACCGTCGTCGCCGACTACTTCGCGGTACAGATGCTCCAGACCTACCACCGCGTCGCCGCCGACGCTGGCGAGGCGGGGCGCCTGGCTCTCGAGGCCGGGCTCGATGTGGAGCTGCCGATGCTCCACTGCTTCGGCGCGCCGTTGCGCGAGCAGATCGAGCGCGGGCAGGTGCCGCTCGCGCTCGTCGATCGAGCCGTCCACCGCCTGCTGGTGCAGAAGCTCCAGCTCGGGATCTTCGAACGTCCCTACGTGGACGCGGCCGCGGCGCCGCGCGTGTTCGACACGCCGGCGCAGCGCGATCTCGCACGCCGGGCGGCGCAGGAATCGATCGTGCTCCTGCGTAACGAGGAGGCGTTGCTGCCACTCGAGCGAGCGCGCCTGCGACGCATCGCTGTGCTGGGTCCCTGCGCCGACGACGCGCGCCTGCTGCAGGGCGACTACCACTACCCCGCGCACCTCGAGATCGTCTACGGGTCGGCGCGCAGCGCGCTGCTGCCGCGCTCCAACGACGACGCCTTCGCACCGGGGCCGCACTTCACGCCGCACGTGACGCCGCTCGAGGGCATTCGCCGCGCCGCTCCGGGAGTCGACGTCGTCCACGCGAAGGGCTGCGAGGTGAAGGGTGCCGTGGCCGACGGTCTAGCCGACGCGATCGCGGCCGCGCGTGGCGCCGACGTCGCGATCGTGTGCGTCGGCGGCAAGTCCGGCCTGCTCGACGACAGCACGAGCGGCGAGATGAACGACGCCGCCGACCTCGGGCTCACCGGCCTGCAGCAGCGCCTGGTCGAGGAAGTCGTCGCCACGGGAACTCCCACCGTCGTCGTGCTCGTGAACGGCCGCGTGCTGGCGCTGCCGTGGATCGCCGCGCACGTGCCCGCGGTCGTCGAGGCGTGGCTGCCGGGCGAAGAGGGAGGCAACGCCGTCGCAGACGTGCTGTTCGGCGACGTGAATCCCTCGGGGCGCCTGCCGATCTCTCTCCCGCGCGCGGTCGGTCAGGTTCCCGTCTACCACGGGCATAAGCCGTCCGGCGTGCGCAGCCAGGTGCGCGGCGACTACACCGACCTGCCGAGCGCGCCGCTCTTTGCGTTCGGCCACGGCCTCTCCTACACGCGCTTCGAGTACGCCGACCTCGCGCTCACGCCCGGGCGGATCGCCCCCGACGGCGCGCTCGAGATCGCGTGCAGCGTGACCAACACCGGTGCGCGCTCGGGCACCGAGGTGGTCCAGCTCTATCTGAACGACGTGGTCGCGAGCGTCACGCGCCCGGTGCGCGAGCTGCGCGGCTTCGCGCGCGTGGCGCTCGAGCCGGGCCAGACCCGCCGCATTGCGTTCCAGCTCGACGCGAGCCAGCTCGCGTTCTACGACCGGGACATGCGCTTCGTCGTCGAGCCGGGCGTATTCCGCGCCATGCTCGGCGCCTCGTCGTCGGACATCCGACTCACGGGGACCTTCGAGGTCACCGGCAAGACCCGCGAGCTCTCCCGCGCCGCCCTCGTCCCGACACGCGTCGAGCTGCGCTAGCGCGGCTCAGCCGTCGCGGAGGTAGCGCGTGAGCAGCGTGCTGATCTCGGCGCGCAGCGCCTTCGAGCCGCGCCACGCGGTCCGGCGCGCTGCGGCGTCCAGCCGCCACGAGAGCGAGTTGACGCGCAGGCCGCCGCGCCCGACCGTTCCCGCGATGAACGGCACGCTCCCCGCGTTCGGACTCGTCTTGCTGGTCGCCTGCGGCTGCGGCGCGCCGCCGCCCACGCCCGCGGCGCCGGCCTCCGAGACCCGAACGCTCGCGGACGGAACGCGTGTGCTCGACGTCCGCTTCCCCTGCTCCGACGCGACGTGCGCAGCGTGGCTCTACCTGCCGCCCGCGGTCGAGCGCCCGCCCGTGGTCGTGATGGCGCACGGCTTCGCCGGCACGCGAGACGTGGCGCTCCCGGACTTCGCGGAGCGCTTCGCCGCGGTGGGCATCGCCGCGCTCGTCTTCGACTACCGCTGCTTCGGCGCGAGCGGCGGATCACCGCGCCAGCTCGTCGACCCGTGGCAGCAGCTCGACGACTGGCGCGCCGCTCTCACGTTCGCGCGCGCGCGTGACGATGTCGATGGCTCGCGCGCCGCGGTGTGGGGCAGCTCGCAGGGGGGCGGCCATGCCTTGATCATCGCGGCGGAGGACCCGGAAGTGCGCGCCGTCGTCGCGCAGGCGCCGCTGGTCGACACCGGCGTGGAGGGCGAGGCGACGTTCTACGGTGTCGGCTGGGCCGTGCGCCTGCTCTTCACCGCGTGGGCGGACCTCGCGACGTCGCTCGTGGGCGGAGATCCGGTGACGATCCCCGCGCTCGCCCCGACCGGGACCTTCGGCATGATCGTGGACGACTCGGCGTACGCGGCATTCGAGCGGCTGGTGACGCCGGGCTCGACGTACCGCAACGCCGTCGCCGCGCGCTCGATCCTGACCTACGACGAGTACAACCCGGCCGCGACCGCCGGCTCGATCCGCGTCCCGATGCTCCTGCTCGCGTCTCGCGAGGATCGCTTCACGCCGTTCTCCGCGGTCGAGGCGCTGGCGCAGGCGGCGGCCGACGCGCGGCTCGTCGAGCTGGAAGGCGATCACTTCGACGTCTACTGGCCGCCCGCCCGCGACCGCGCAGCCGAGGCCGCCGCCGGTTTCCTGCGCGAGACCCTGCTCGGGAGCCCCTAGCCCGCTTCGACCCGCCTCCGCGTAGAATCGGCGCGGGAGGACGGCATGAAGCTCGGGCTGTTCGGGATCAACAACGGGGCGTGCGCGCAGCCGGAGACGGCCGCACGGGTGGCTGCGGCAGCGGAGGCCGCGGGATTCGAGTCGGTCTGGACGGGAGAGCACGTGGTGCTCCCGGATCCGCGCGTACCACCTTCGCCGGCGCCGCCGGAGCTGCCGATGCTCGATCCCGCCGTGTCGCTCGCCTTCCTCGCAGCGCGCACGCGGACACTCCGGCTCGGCACGGGGATCATCATCCTGCCGCAGCGCAATCCGCTGGTGCTGGCCAAGGAGCTGGCGAGCGTCGACGTGGTATCCGGTGGGCGCCTGATCTTCGGGCTCGGCGTCGGCTACCTGAAGCCGGAGTTCGACGCGCTCGGCGTGCCGTTCACAGAGAAGGGCGCGCGCACCGACGACTACATCGCGGCGATCAAGGCGCTCTGGACCCAGCCGAAGCCCGCGCACGCGGGACGCTTTGCGCGCTTCTCCGGGATCCAGGCGTTCCCGCGACCGGTGCAGCAGCCGCACCCGCCGATCGTCGTGGGCGGCATGAGCGCGGCTGCGTTCCGCCGCGCCGTCCGAAGCGGCAACGGCTGGTACGGCTTCGCGCTCGACCTCGAGCGCACGCGCACCTCGCTCGAGGGTCTGCGCGCCGCCGCGCGCGAGGTGGAGCGCCCGCGCGAGCTCGGCCTGCTCGAGATCAGCGTCACGCCGATCGGGGCGATCGACGCCGACGCGAAGAAGCGCTTCGAGGATCTCGGCGTCGCGCGCCTCACGCTGCTCCCGCGCGGGGCGACGGCGGACGAGCTGGTGGGCTTCGTCGAGACCACCGCCGCAGCGCTTCGCTGACCAGGAGGATCCGAATGCCGGCGCAGATCTCGGTCCAGCTCTACACGCTTCGCGAGCAGACCAAGCGCGACTTCCCCGGCGTGCTCGCGCGGCTCGGGAAGATCGGCTTCGCCGGCGTCGAGCCGGCGGGTTTCGGCTCGCTCACCCCGCGCGAGTTCCGCCGCCACGTCGAGGACGCGGGCATGGTCGTCTCGGGCGCGCACGTGCCGCTCGTTCCGGGGAAGGACACCCAGCGCCTGCTCGACGAGCAGCAGGAGATCGGGAACGAGACGGTCGTGGTGCCGTTCGCCGGGCCCGACCGCTTCGCGACGCCCGCTGGTGTCAACGCGGTGGCCGACGAGCTGAATCACACCTACGAGTCGGTGCGCGCGCGCGGCATGCGGCTCGGGTACCACAACCACTGGTGGGAGTTCCAGAACCGCGTGGGCGATCGACCCGCGCACGACGCCCTGTACGAGCGGCTCGACCCCGCAATCTTCGCGGAGATCGACACCTACTGGGCGCGCGTGGGTGGCGCCGACCCGGCGGACGTGCTGCGTCGCCTCGGCGCGCGCGCCCCCCTCGTCCACGTGAAGGACGGCCCCGCCGACGATCCGCGCTCGCCCCACACCGCGGTCGGCGCGGGCAAGCTCGACTGGCCCGGGGTCCTCGGCGCGAACCCGGCAGTGCGCTGGCACGTGGTCGAGCTCGACCGCTGCGCGACCGACATGTTCGAGGCCGTCGAGCAGAGCTACCGCTGGCTCACCTCGCGCGGCCTGTCGCAGGGACGGGCGGCGTGAGACGCGTCGGAATCGTCGGCTGTGGCGTGATCAGCGAGGCGTACGCGAAGAAGATCAGCGCGCTTCCCGGGCTCGAGCTCGTCGCGTGCGCGGATCTCGAGCGCGAGCGCGCGGAGAAGCTGGCCAAGGAGCACCAGATCCCGCGCGTCTGCTCCGCCGAGGAGCTCGTCGCGGCGCCGGACGTGGACGTCGTGGTCAACCTGACGATTCCCACCGCGCACGCGCCGCTCACGCAGGCTGCGCTCGATGCCGGCAAGCACGTGTACGGCGAGAAGCCGCTCGCGCTCGACTTCGCGAGCGGCAAGCGCTTGGTCGAAACTGCCGCGCGCAAAGGTCTCCGCCTCGGCTGCGCTCCCGACACGTTCCTCGGCGCCGGGCTGCAGACCTGCCGCAAGCTGATCGACGAGGGCGCGATCGGCGAGCCCGTCGCCGCCAACGGCTTCATGCAGGGACCGGGACCCGAGCGCTGGCATCCGCGCCCGCAGATCTTCTACGCGAAGGGCGGCGGACCGCTGCTCGACGTGGGCGTGTACTACGTGACCGCGCTGGTGATGCTGCTCGGTCCCGCGCGCGCGGTGTCGGGCGCGGCGCGCATCACGCACGCGCGGCGGCAGATCAAGAGCGAGCCGCTGCGGGGCGAATGGATGTCGGTCGAGGAGCCGACGCACGTCGTCTCGGCGATCGAGCTTCTAGCGGGGCCGATCGCGACGCTGGTCACGAGCTTCGACGTTCAGGCCTCGCGGCTGCGGAACCTCGAGATCTACGGCAGCGAGGCGACGCTCGCGGTGCCCGATCCGAACACCTTCGGCGGCCCCGTCCAGATCCGCAAAGCCGGCGAGACGGACTGGCGCGACTACCGGCTGACACACGCCAACCAGTCCCAGAGTCGTGGCCTCGGGCTCGGCGACATGGCGCGCGCCGAGGCGAACGGCCGCGCCCACCGCGCATCGGGAGAGCTCGCACTGCACGCGCTCGAGATCATGCTGGCGAGCCTCGAGTCCGCGCGCGAAGGCCGCCGGCGCGAGCTCAGCACCCGCTGCGCGCGCCCCGCCCCGCTCCCCGCCGGTCTCGCCGACGACGCGTTCGGGGACTGAGCGTGACCCTACGCTACGGCATCGTCGGCGGTGGGTTCGTCAGCGCCTTCCACCTGCGCGCGCTGGAGCAGGTGCGCGGGATCGAGGTCGCGGGGCTGGTGTCGAAGTCGCCGCCGGAGCGGCTCGCGGCCGACGCCCGCGCGCGGGGGCTCGGCGCAGCACGCGTGTACCCGTCGATCCGCGAGCTGGCTCCGCAGGTGGACGTGATCGCGATCTTCGCGCCGAACTTCGCGCGCGTGGAGCACATGGAGCAGATCGCCGACGCCGTGAAGGCCGGCGCGCACCTGCGCGGCCTGATCTGCGAGAAGCCGCTCGCTCGCAACCTGCGCGAGGCGCGGCGCGTGGTCGAGCTGGCGCGCCAGATCGGCGCGCCGACCGCGTACTTCGAGAACCAGATCCACATGAAGACCGTGCAGTCGAGCCTGGCGCAGCTCCGCCCGGTGATGCAGCAGATGGGGCCGCTCTCGCTCGTGCGCGCCGCCGAGGAGCACGGCGGACCGCACAACGCCTGGTTCTGGGATCCGACGCGCCAGGGCGGCGGTGTGCTCTCCGACATGGGCTGTCACTCGATCGCCCTGGGCTGGTACACGCTCACGCCCCCGGGCAAGCCGCCGCGGCACCTGGTGGCCGAGTCCGTCTTCGCCGACGCCGCTCTGCTCAAGTGGGGCCTGCCGAAGTGGCGCAAGGAGCTGCTGGAGCGCCACGGCGTGGACTACGCCAAGACGCCCGCCGAGGACTTTGCCACCGGCCTCGTGACCTACCGCGACCCCGACACGCGCCGCCTTTCCAAGGCGCAGTTCACCGTCTCGTGGATGTACGACAAGCAGGGTCTGCGCCTCTTGCTCGACGGGATCGGCCCCGGCTATGCGCTCGAGGCGAACTCGCTGCGCTCTCCGCTCGAGATCTTCATCGGCGATCGCGCGGCCAGCGCGGTGTCCGACGCCGAGCTTGCGCTCGAGAAGTCGCAGGCGTCGCAGGGACTGCTCGCGATCCAGACCAACGAGGCGGACCTGTACGGCTACACCGACGAGCACGTCGACGCCGCGCGTGCCTTCGAGGCCGGTCGTTCCGCGCTGCTCGACTTCGACTACGGGCTCGAGATCGTGCGGCTCACCATGGCCTCCTACCTCTCGTCCGAGCGGCGCGCCACGCTCAACCTGGTCGATCCCGCGACGCTGCGAGACCTCGAGACCTACGTGCCGCGTATCCAGCAGGGCCGCGGCGCCGAGGTGCTCGAGGTGCCGCGCGCGTAGTGCGCAGAGCCGGATGACCGCCCGCGCGTTGGCGCGCCACTACGTGCTCGTGTGCACCGCCCTCGGGCTCGTGGCGGGCTGGCTGCCGTGGCTCGTCCACGGGCCGCATCCGATGAAGTTCGCGGTGCTGCACGTGCACGGGCAGCTCGCGGTCTGGGCGTTCTACAGCGCGCGCCTCTCGATCGGGTTCCTGGTCGGGATCTCGGTGTGGCCAGCCCGCTGGTGGCTGCGCGGCCCACTCTGCGGGCTGGTGTCGATGTGGCCGGTCGCGCTCATAGCACTTGCCACACCCGAGTGCGGAGTCACCTGAATGTCTCTGAACCTGACCACCGGTGCGGTGGTCGGCGCCCTCGTCGCGGGTCTCGCCCGCGCGCTCACGGGAAGCGACCGGCTTACGGCGTGACGTTGATCGTATCTCGCGCCTCGAAGGTCGCGGCCTGCTCGTCGCCGAGCGAGAGCGAGAACTCGCCGGTGACACAGACCTCGATGGTTTCATCGCTGATTCCGGAGCCCTGTACCTCGAGGTGCAGCGAAAGGTCGGGACGCCCGTCAGCGTTCTCATCGTTACCCAGGCGCGTCAGGTAGTCGCGGTCGTCGCGCAGGTCGTCGCGGTCCGGAGCCCCGCCCCCGGGGCAGCTGCCGTCGGCGGCGACCGCGGCCCAGCGCAGCGTTTCGATGGCGATCATGCGCGGCGGCTGTCCGTCCACCGGGACGACATCGAGATTGAGCAGCGGCCCCGAGAGCAGCGTCGCCGGCACCACTCCTTCCTTACCCGGATTGATCGACTGCTCGGTCACGTCCACGCGCACCTCCGGCGTGCAGTTGGCGCTGCAGCCAACGGGCGTCACGCTCGGATCGCAGAGCTCGCGCCGCTGGAGCAGCCCGTCACCGCACACGAAGGCGTCGCAGGCGTCCGCCACCCCGTCTTCGTCGCAGTCGAACGTCGGTAGCTCGGCGGGCGTGAGCAGGCCGCAGCTCTCGCGCGGATCGGGATTCGCCGTGCCGTCGCAGAACTCGTCCTTGTCGAGCTGGCCGTCGCCGTCCGTGTCCGCCCGGTTGTCGGTGAAGCGGATCGGAAGCGCGTCGCTGCAGACGTAGCCGGCTGCCGCCAGGCCCGGACTGCAGGGGCACGCGCCCTCGGGCACGCGCGGCCGCGCGGGGTCCACGCACGCCGGAACCCGATCGAGATCACCGCCCGACTCGACGCTGAACGGATCGCGGCTCGATGCGGCGTCGACGCCATCACCCAGGTTCATCACGGCCTCGCTGTTGTCGATCCCGAGCGTGCAGCGCCGCACCAGGACTTCGCCCGTGACACCGTTCTCGTTCAGGTCGCTGCCTTCCTCGTCCACCAGGAACTTGCAGGTGCGCGCGGGCACCTCGAGGAACGGCTGGCGCGGGTCGCAGGCCGAGAGCGAGCAACGCGTGACGGTCGACGGGCAGCGAACCGGCTGGTTCACGGCGTCGGAGGGGTCGGCGACGAACATGACCGCGTCGTCGAGCCGGGTGTCACCGTTTTGATCGATCCCGAGGTCGCTCTCGTCGCTGCTGAAGCAGACGATCCCGTCGTCGCCGAGCACCACGTCGCGGACGCGGCAGGCGCCCGTGGGGTCCGGCTCGCAGCGGCTGCGCCGCGGCTGCGCTTCGCGCTCGAGATCCATCACGTACAGCGCGCGGCCGCCCGGCTCGGGCGAGGTGAACACCACGTTCGATCCCGAGACCTGGATCGAGTCCGCGCGGATGCTCGCCGGCGCGATCGGATCTAGCGAGGCGCTCGGTGGCGAGCCGATCTCGTGACAGGCGGGCGTCGGGACACCCCCCTGGGAGACGACCGCACACGCGAAGCGCTCGGAGATCGCGATCGCATCCGCGGACGAGATGCTCGGCCGCAGCAGGTCTTCCACCACGAGCGCGCAGCCGGAGCCGCAGCTCGCGTCGCAAGCTCCGCCGCCGACCGCGCCGCCGCACGCGCGGCGCACGAGCTTCACGCTCTCGCCGGGCGCCGCGAGGATCGCCGCACCGGCCGCGACCTCCACGAACTCCGCGAGCGCTGCCGTCCGCAACAGCTCGCCGCTCGTGGTGTCGAGCACGGCCAACGCGCTGCGAGTACCCGCACTCGCGACCGGGAGCGCACTCACGATCGCATCCGCACCCGTGTTGAGCGGGCTCTGGCCAGTGACGAGATTGCGCGCCGAGCTCGAGAACGCGACGACCCCGGCGTCCCCGGAGAGGCTGCCTCCCGACGACGCGGCGGAGGGCGCGCCGCCGTCCGCGCGCTGGCTGACCCGCGCGATGGAGCCGGTGCGCAGGTCCTCGATGAACACGTCGCTTCCAGACGAGTCACCGGGCACGAGATTCGACGCGGTGCTGGTGTAGACCAGGAAGCGCCCGTCCTCGCTCACCTGTGGCGTGCTCAGGTCTCCGTTGGGATCGAGCCCCGGATCGAGCGCTCGGCACTCGCGCGGAGTGCGCAGCACGCCAGCTCGACGCGTGCCTCCGTCGACGCGGTCGTAGACGAAGACGTCCTGGTCGACGTCGCCCGGGGCCTCGGTCGGCTCGGCGAGATCTCCGGCGCGGCTCTGGAAGGTGATCCAGCGGCCGTTGGCGGAGATCGCCGGCTCGAGCGACACGCCGTTGCCCGGCGCGCCCGTGGGCGTCGAGCTCGCGAGCTCGAGCGCGCCGGTCTCGCCGTCGGACACGAACACCTGCGACGCATTCGTGAGCGCAACGCTCGCGTCCACGGCGACTCCGGCTCCGGAAGCCGCCGCGCCGCCCGCGACGAGCAGCGTCGCGACCGCGCCCGGCTCGTCGAACACGCCGTCCTCGTCGGTGTCGCGGTCGCGCAGGTACACGGCCGGCACGGGAGCGCCCGCCGCCAGGTTCGTGGCGCGGCTCTCGAACGCGACGAAGCGGCCGTCGGCGGAGATCGAGGCGGCGCGCGACGGACCGTTCGCCTCGAGACCGGCCGAGGTCACGCTCACGCGGCGCGTCCTGCAGGTCTGGAAGTCGTGGACGAACACGTCGGAGACGTTGTTGCGGTCGGCCGGCGGCCCCGAGGGCGGTCCGAGCAGCCGATCCCCGACGCTCTCGAACGCGACGTGGCGCCCGCCCGACGAGACCACCGGAGCGCCCGACGCGCCGCTGGTGAAGCGGATGCGGTCGGCGCAGCCGTCCCCGTCCATCACACTCGCGGCGAGCAGCGCGCCGGTCGCGCGGTTGCGGAGGAAGACGTCGGCGAGCTTGTTGCGATCGTCCTTGAAGCCGAGGTTGCTCGCGGCGCTGCTGAATGCGACGAAGCCGCCATCCGCCGAGACGCTCGCATCGCCGGACGGCGCGTTCCCGCCCACGCCGCTCGCCAGCGCCACGCTGCGCACTCGCGCGTCGATCGGGGTGCGAAAGAACACCAGCCCGTCTGAGACGGCGACCGGCCCCTGGTTCACGTTCGGGTCCGGCTGCGCGGCAAGCAAAGCGCCGCCGGCGCCGCGCGGGGTGAGCTCCTCCGCCAGCGCACCGCCGGATCCCACGCGGAACACGCGCAGCGCGTGCTCGAACACTGCGCCGTTGCGAGTCGTGTCGCAGGCCAACGGCGCCGCGGAGTCGAATGCGCACTCGCCGACCTCGGGCTCGAGGAACGCCACGATGGTGTCGTCGACGTCCTGAGACGGCAGACCCTGCGGGAAGCCAGCGAAGATCCGGGTCGTCGCGCGACCGCTCACACCGCCCACGCCGAGCGGCTGCCGAATCCCGGTCAGGCGGTCGAAGAGCGTCATCACGACGTCGAGAGCATCTCCATCGGCGTTGCCCGCGGTGTCGGGCAGCGCGCCGGCAACGCACTCGTTCACGGGGACGGCGAGCGCGCGATCGTCCCGATCCGCCGCGAGCAGCACGTCGATCGAGACGGTGCCGAGCAGCCGACAGACCGGCACGCCGCTCTGGTCGAGCGGACATTCGGCGAGCACGGGACCCGCGCCGCCGGCCGACGCGGGCAGCGGGTTGGGCAGCCCGGCCAGGCTGTCGATGCTGCAGTCGCACTCGCTGGCGAAGCTGCACGCACGGCCCGGAGCGTCGGCGCAGGCGCGGCGGATCCCGCGCTGGATCCCGAACGCGGCATCGACGCTGGCGATGCCCTCGCCCGGCGCATCCGGGTCGGCGACACCGAAGAAGAGCGGGTGCAGCACGGACCAGTTGACGGCGCGCGGTCCGCCGCCAGCCAGCGCGAGTCGCCTGCCTTGCAGCGCCAGACCCGAGCGGAGCAGCCACGGGAACGACTCGCCGCCGACCTCGACGAGGATGGAGCGGGCGTCGACGATTCCGAGCAGATTCCCGCGGCGGTCCTGCGTGATCGGTGCGATCGGAGGTGTTCCCGACGGAGCCCGGCACGCGCCGCACGAGCCCCCGCCACAGTCCGCGTCGGCAGCACACGCGAAGCCCGGCGTCGGTCCACGCAGGCACACGCCCGCGGCCGGATCGAGCGCGGCGGAGCAGATGTCGGAGAGCCGCACCGGCACCGGCAGCGCGGTCACGTTGATGCTGTCTGGATCGATGGCTGCCTCGTCTACCGCACAGGTGCCGTCGAGGCGGTAGAGGTCGTCGGCGCAGCTCACCAGCCGCCCGTCGAAGTCTCGACAGCGCGCGCTGGCCAACCCGCACGGCACCGGATCGCGCGGGACACTCACGCCATCGCCGGCGAGTGTGACCGCGACGGTCACCGGCCCCGCGAGCGCGACCCTTCCGCAGCGCCCACCTCCGCACTCGGAATCGGCGGCGCAGCTCGCGCCGGACGTGGGCCCGCCCAGACAGACCGCCCCGGCGAGCCCGCAACGCCCCCCGCCGCACTGCGCGTCGCTGGTGCAGCCGGCTCCCGGCGTCGCGCCGCCGGCGCAGATCGCGCCGGTGTCCGGGAAGGTAAAGCGCAGGCTGCGCTCGACGAGCGCGAGCCCCGGCAGCGGCTCCTCGATGATGCGCAGGCGGTCCGCGGAGACCGCGCCGCCGATGCAGGTGACCGGCACGCCGAGCGCGTTACACGCAGAGACATCGACCCGCGCGCAGTCCTCGGCCAGCACCACCGCGTTCGGCGGACCCGCGGGCGGCGTGAAGATCGCGGAGAGCGCGAGCGCGCTCGCGGGAACGGGAGCGCACAGGCGATCGGGCAAAGAATTGTCGCAGCCGGCGGGCACGTCGCGCAGCCGGAAGTCCGCCGCGGTCGAACGCCGCTGGGCGGCGCAGATCGCCGGCGGAACCGAGACGGTCGCCGGCAGATCGGGCACCAGACCGGGCCGTGTGATGAATCCCAGATCCGCGCGGAAGCGCGCGCTCGCCGACTGGATCACATCGCAGACGCCGGCCACGCCACCGACGTCGGCTCGGGCCACCACAGGCGACAGCGATGCGACGAGCAAGACGAAGACCAGCCGGACAAGGGACACCTGGAGCACCTCCATCGAGAACGACAGCCGCAAATCCTGCGCGGCGCAGAAGCAGCCGGCGATTTACGCATTTGCGCGGGCGCCGGTCAACGCGACGGCGGTCTCGGGAAGGTCAAAGAACCCGTCCGCTCTCCAGGCAAGTGAGGTCCGCTCCCAGGGACAGCGCCTCGAACGCGCGCCGTGACTCGCCGAGCCAGTCCGCAGCCGGGCGCCCGTCGAGCGAACCGTCGGAACCGGCAAGATGCAGCCCGATCTCAGCGCACGCTCTCGCTCTCTCACCGATCATCCCGAGCGCGTCCGCCGCCGCGAGGCTGCGCTTCCACCAGGAAAGCGCCTCGGGCCGTCGACCGACGAGCCATGCCCTTCGACCCTGGATGCGCAGCACGGCTGGCCGCCGGAAGGCGACGCGAGCGGCGATGCGCAGAGCGGTCCTGCCGCTCGCGCGTGCGGCGCGCTGTAGTTCGTCCCGATCGCGCGCCTGACCCGTCCCACGCTCGAGCGCTGCTTCGAGCCGTGCGACGTCGTGAAGGAAGCGCGCGTAGGCGAACCCGCTCATGGGGTAGGGACCCGGCCGACCGCGGGTCAGCAAGCGGCGTTCGCCCTCGGCGAGTGTCTCGGCCGCAGCGTCGAGCTCGCCGCGCAGCGTCTGCGCCTCGGCGCGATACCCGGCCGCGAGGATCTGCAGCGCAGGCTGATCCGTCTCGCGCGCGTACGCTTCGCAGGCGTCGACCGCGTCGTCGGCGCGCCGCTCGCCGGCGATCTGCATGCGAAACAGCGTGGGGGCGAAGCGCGCGGGCGCGTACTCGTACGTCGCCCAGATCCGGGCGATGCGCGCGATCGCGCGCGCGAGCTCGTCGGAGCGGCCCTGCCGCAGCTGCTTCTCGATCAGGAACAGGCTGTACTGGAGCACCTCCTGCAGCCGGCCCTCGCGCAGCCCCTGTTCGAGCGCCGTCTCCTCGATCTCGTGCGCCGCCGACCAGTCACCGGACAGGAAGTGATGCAGGAAGCTGATGTATCTCACGAATATATCGGAGGGAGCTCCATTGGCGCGCGCGGATTCCGCGAGTCGGAGGAAGCGCGCGGAGATCCCGAAGGAGAGACCCGTCACCGAGAACAGGGCCGCGGCGCCCGCGTACATCCGAGCCGTGTCCGGGAAGCTCGACGGATCGCGCGCCAGGAACCAGCGCAGCGCCGAGGTCGAATCGGCGAGAAAGCGCGCCGGCTGTCCGGTGCCCTGAATCAGCGCGCGGCGGAACAGCAGCTCCGCGATCTCGCGATCGCGCTCGGTCGCGGCTCGGCGCGCGCGGCCCAGGAGCGGAAGATACAGGCGCGCGAGCACCCAGAGCGCGTCGAGTGCCTGGCCGACCCGGCGCGCCGCCGCGCTACGCCGGGGCCGATGACCCATGCGGGCGAGCGCGAGATCGAAGTGATCCCAGGCCTCCTCCATCCGACCACGATTGGCCAGGGCGACCGCGACATTTCGCTCCAGCCGGGCGCGCTTGCGCGGATCGCCGGCGTCTCCGTGCAGCTCCAGGTAGAGCCGCGACGCCTCGCGAAAGAACTGCAGCGCCTCGTTCGACGCCACCGAGCGCGCGGCCGCTTCGCCGGCGCGAAGCAGCCACGGCTCGGCGCGCACCGGATCACCGGCACGGCCGTAATGGAACGCGAGCATCGCCGCGTACCCGGGAAAGCTCTCGCTAAAGCTGGCCTCGATCGTCCTACCCACGCGCTCGTGCAACTCGCGCCGGGCGCTCTCCAGCAGACCTTCGTAGACGACCTCCTGCACCAGCGGATGACGGAAGGCGTACTCCGCGCCTTGCTGCCGGTCCCAGGGAACCACCAGGTCCAGGACTTCCAGGGCCACGAGCGCAGCTCGCACCTCCGCGGCGTCGCCGAGCAGGTCCGCTACGAGCTCTACGTGGAAGATGCCGCCGATTACCGAGGCCATGCGCAGCAGCTGCTTCTGGCGCGGCGCCAGGTGGTCGACACGGGCGAGGATCACCTCGCCCACGCTCGCCGGGATCGCCGCGGCGCGGATCTGGTCCGTTGCGCGAAACGCGCCCGCGCTCCACTCGACGGCGCCCTCTTCGATCAGCGAGCGCACCACCTGATCGATGAAGAGCGGGTTGCCGCCGGAGCGCTGCACGAGGGCGAGCCGGACCTCGATCGGAACATCGAGCGTGTCGATCAGGTCGCGCGCGGCGGCTGCGGCGAGCGGCCCGATCTCGACCTCGACGTAGCGCTCGGCGTGCTGCGCGCGCGCCACGCCGCGCAGCCGCTCCGACGTCTCGGCGAACCCGGGCCGGTAGACGCAAACCACGAGCAGCGGGACGCTGGCGGAGAGCCGGAGCAGCGACTCGAGCAGCTCGACGGACGAGAGGTCCGCCCAGTGCAGGTCGTCGAACACCAGCGCGAGCGGACGTTGCGCCGAGAGACGCCTCACGAGCTCCGTCACGTGCGCGCGCAGCACGCTGGGCAGCGCTTCCCCGGGCACGGATCGCAGCCGCTCCGCGTCGGCGGGGCTCTGCGCCAGTCCCATCAACGCCGCGAGGAACGGCTGCACCTGCGGTGCCTCCGCGCCGAAGACGCCTTCGAGCGCGGCGAAGAGCTTTTGCGGTGCCGTCTCCTCGGCGTCGTCGTCCGTGATGCCGGCCCACGCCCGCAGCAGGTCTGCGAAGGGATGGAAGCCGAGCCCGGCGCCGACCGACAGCGAGCGGCCCACCAGCCAGGAAGCGGCGTTCGCCTCCGGCGTAGAACGCAGCTCCGCGACGAGACGCGACTTCCCGAGCCCCGCCTCGCCGCGGACACTTACGATCGCGCCGCGGCCGGACGCGAGCTGCGCGACCAGCTCGCGCAAGCGTGCCAGCTCGGGTTCGCGCCCCACGAAGCTCCGGAACAGCTCGCCGGCGCCGGCGGCGCGCCGATGCAGCTGCACGCGATCGGAGACCAGCTGATAGCCCGGCAGCTCGCTCGAGTGACCCGGCAGCGAGACCCCATCGGTAGGGCGGTACTCGAACACTGCATTGGTGAGTCGCCAGGTCTCCTGCCCGACCCGCACCTCACCCGCCGGCGCCTGGTCCTTGAGCCGGTCCGCCACGTCCACCGGCTCTCCCAGGAGCGCGTACTCGCGCAGCAGCGGACCGCTCACCTCGCCGGCGATCGCCAGCCCCGTGTTGATGCCCGAGTGCACGTCCAGCGGCGGATCCAGCGCGCGCTCCCGGTTGAAGGCGCGCATGCGCTCGCGCATCTCGATCGCGGCGTTGACCGCCGCGCGTGGCGCGTCCTCGATCGCGGTCGGAACACCGAAGCTCGCCATCACGCAGTCGCCGAGGTACTTGTCCACGTGCCCGCCGTAGCGGCGCGCCACGCCGTCGAGCAGCGCGAGCGCATCGGCCACGATCCCGTAGGCGCTCTCGTCGCCGAGCCGCTCGGTCAGCCGTGTAAAGCCCGTGATGTCGGCGAACAACACCGTGGCGCGCCGTCGCTCGGTGTCTCCGCCGCGCGCGCCGCTCGCGCGCTCGCGCTGCGCCTCGACTTCCAGGGCCGGCGCCAGGTAGGCGCCGAGAATCAGCTTGCGCGGATTGCCGCCCGCGCGCTCGATCACCAGCGCACGCGATTCGGCCGAGGGCAGCGGACTCCCCGGCAAGGCCTCGATCAGCTCGAGCGCGGCGTCGCCGCCGAGTGGGGCGAGCTCGAGTGAAAGCTGACTCGCGCCGTGTGACTCCCGCATGTGCGCCAGCAGGCGCAGGGCGGCGGGACCCGCGTCTGCGCGCAGCGCGACCGCGAGCAGGACCGGAGCGCGCGTGGCGAGGTCCAGCCGCGCGTCGAGTGTCTCGAGCGCCGCGGGATCGGCGCGGTCGAGGTCGTCGAGAGCGATCACGAGCGGCTCGCGCTCGTCTCGCGCGTCGACGGCGGCGCTCGCGGTAGGGGACGCGGCGTCGATCCAGCCGATCCCGGCCGTGCGTGCGGCGGCGCGCAGCTCCGCGAGCAGCCGCGAGCTGCCGCTGCCGGACGGGCCGACGATCGCCACGCTCCCGCCGCGACCGTCGCGCAGTCGGCCGAGGGCCAGCTCGAGCTGGCGGAGCTCCGCGCCGCGCCCGACGAGCGGCGCCACGGGGCCGCTGGCATCCCGCGCCTCCACGCCTTCACCGCCGCGCGCCGCCACGAGCTCGAACGTCGCTACGGGCAGCTCCTTGCCCTTGAGCGCGAGCGGCTCGAGCGGCGCGTACTCGAACTCGGCGCGGGTCTCCTCGGCCGCCAGCTCGCCGACGTAGATGCAGCCGGCGGGAGCGCGCTGCTTCAGCCGCGCCGCGATGTTCACGCAGTCGCCGAGCACGTGGAACTCGCGGATCGCGCCTCCGCGCACGTCGCCCGCGACCAGCCAGCCGCTGTTCACTCCGACGTGCACGTCGAGCGGGGGCTCGAGTCGCAGATCCCGCACGTAGTCGCGCACCAGTCGGCGCATCTCCAGCGCCGCGTCCAGCGCCGCACGCGCGTCTCTGGCCAGCGGGACCGGGTAGCCGAACACCGCCATCAGGCAGTCGCCGAGGTACTTGTCGACGGCTCCGCCGTGCCTGCGCGCCGCGGCGTCCAGCCGCCGCATACACTCGGTGGTGATCAGGTAGGCGCGCTCCGGGCCGATCGCGGCGGACAGCGCGGTGAAGCCGATCAGGTCCGCGAACAACACGGTGGCGCGCCGGCGCTCGGCGCGGCGCGGCGCGGGATCGCTCATCGGGCCCGCAGTCTAGCGCGACGCCGCCGCCAACCCGCGCGCCGACCGAGTGATAGCGCCAGCGCAACCCCGCAGCCGACCGCGAACGTGTCGCCGAGTCGCGCGTACGCAGAGAGCGCGCTGCGCGGCTCCACCTCGCCCGAGATCGCGGCGGCGACCCCTTCCCCGGTCCGCACCCGGATTCTCCCCCAGGGATCGATGATGGCGGACGGTCCGGACGCCGCGACGCGCACCACGAAGCGCCGCTGCTCGACGGCGCGCAGCGCGGCGAGGTCCAGCATCAGCGCGCCCCAGCGCGGCCGGCCGAGCCAGCCGCCGCCGAGCCAGCCGTCGTTGGCCGGCAGGAACAGCAGCTCCGCCCCGTCGCGCGCGCGCTCGGCCGCGAGCTGCGGAAACAGCGCCTCATTGCAGACGAGCACGCCCACGCGCGTGGCGCCGACCGGCAGCGGCCGGTGCGCGAGGCCGCGCTCCCAGTAACGATACGGGCCCACGCTGCGCGCGAGCGGTTGCCAGCCGAGCGGGTCCGTCTCCGCCAGCGGAACGAGATGCTGCTTGTCGTAGTGCGCGAGCACCTCGCCAGCGCGCGACAGCACGAACACGCTGTTGTGGACCGAAGGGGGCGCGCCGGCGCCGAGACGCGGTGCGCCGGTCACCAGGTCTGCCTCGAGCGGCCCGAGCACGCGCGCGATGAGATCCCGGTACGCCACCTCTTCCACGAGCGGGAACGTGAGCGCCGACTCGGGCCACAGCACGAGCTCCGGACGCGACCCCGATGCGCCGTCCTGAGTGAGCCGCAGATACGCGTCGAGATTCCGCCCGTAGTCTCCCGGCTCCCAGCTCGAGCCGAGCGCGCGGTTCGCCTGGACCAGGAGCGCGGCGACCGGCGCTCGCGTGGATTCCGGCGCGGAGTCACGCGCCGCGCGCAGCTCCAGCCAGCCGTAGAGCTCCGCCCCTCCCGCGAGCAGCGCGGCGAGCGCGAGCGCCCCAAGCGCCGCCGGGCTGCGCTCGCGCCCCCACTGAACGAGCGCGGCGTTCATGGCGACGACGACGAACCCGATGCCGTACACGCCGAGGACCGACGCGAGCTGGAGCAGCGGCGCGTTCGCCACCTGCGTTTGCCCGACGAGCCCGAGCGGCACGCCGAACGCGATGCCTGGACCGAGCAGACGGGTGCGGCAGAGCTCGAACGCGCTCCAGCAGGCCGCGGCGAGCAGCGGCTGCGCGATGCCACCGCGAACGGCGAGCAGCCGGTACCCGGCGAGCGCCGCGCCGTGGAACAGCGCACCCGCGAGCGTATGCACGCCGATCGCCACCGCGAAGCCGAAGGCGAGCGAGCGTCCGAAGTACTCGGCGATGCCACCGGGAAGCGCGTCGTACAGCACCAGCGCCCAGACCTCCGTCCACAGCACGCCGAGCGCGAACGCGCCCGCGACTCCGCAGGCGCGCGCCGCCACGAAGAGCGGGACGAGGGCGACCCACGCGAGCGGCCACAGACCCGGTCGAGGGAAGGCCGCCGCGTACAGCGCCGCAGAGAGCAGCGTCGCTCCGAGCCGCAGGCCGAGGCTCATCCGCGGGACGTCCCACTTCGCTTCCACGCGCGCCAGAGCGTAGACGAGACGCGCGCCTGCCTGGCGGGGACCTGCCCAAGACCGGGAAGCTCGCCGTGCGGTCTACACTGATCCGATGCGCGCTCCCAGGGACGACGCGCCCTACAACGCGGGCGACGACCTGCTCACCCGGGCCGGCGCGCGCGGTCCGACTCGCGTGCTGCGCTGCGAGGGTCGCGACGTCGGCGGCGCGGCGCTGGAGGCGAGCGCCCTCGCGGTTCAGGCCGCTCTCGCCGCGCGCGGACTCGTCGCGGGTGACCGGGTGCTGCTCGTGCTCCGCGACACGCCGGTGTTTCACGCCGCCTTCCTGGGCGCCCTGCGCGGCGGCTTCGTGCCGGCGCCGATCTCGACGCTGCACACGCCGAAGGACGTCGCGTTCATCGCGCGCGATGCCGGTGCGCGCGCCGTGATCGTAGACGCCGAGCTTCCGGCTCCGCAGCGCGAAACGGCGCTGTTTCCTCCTGGCGCGGCGCTGATCGTCGCGCGCGGCGGCGCGCTCGAGCTGCCGAGCCCGCGCGAGCTGCCAGCGGCGCCGACACTCGCCGGTGACGACGCCTTCTTCCTCTACACCTCCGGGACGACCGGCGAGCCGAAGGGCGTGGTGCACCGGCACCTCGATCCGCTCGTCACTGCCGATGCGTACGGGCGCGCGGTGCTCGGGCTCGGCGCGCGCGATCGCGTGCTCTCCGCGGCGAAGCTCTTCTTCGCCTTTGGGCTCGGCAACGCGCTCACGTTCCCGCTCTACCTCGGCGCCGAGGTCGTGCTCTGGCCCGAGCGCGCCACTCCGGAGGCGATGTTCCGCCTGCTCCTCGACGAGGAGCCGACGGTCTTCTTCGGCGTTCCCACCCTGTACGCGGCGATGCTCGCGCACCCCGAGCTGCCCAGGTCGCTCGGCCGCGTGCGGCTCTGCGTCTCCGCGGGCGAGGCTCTCCCCGCGCCGCTCTACGAGCGCTGGCACGAGCGCTTCGGCGTCGAGATTCTCGACGGCATCGGCAGCACCGAGATGCTGCACATCTTCCTGTCGAACCGGGCAGGCGAGGCGCGCCCCGGCTCGAGCGGCAAACCCGTCCCCGGCTACGAGGTGCGCATCGCCGACGACGCAGGCAACGACGTGCCCGAGGGCGAGGTCGGCATGCTGCTCGCGCACGGCGCCAGCGCGGCGCGGCGCTACCACCAGCGCCCCGAGCAGTCGGGGACGACGATGTTCGAGCCGGGCTGGCTGCGCACGGGCGACAGCTACCGCCGCGACGCCGACGGCTATTACTGGCACGTCGGCCGCAGCGACGACCTCTTGAAGGTGAGCGGCCAGTGGGTCTCCCCGGTCGAAGTCGAAGCCGCCCTCGCCGCGCATCCGGCGGTGGTCGAAGCGGCCGTCGTCGCGCAGACCAACGAACACGGCCTGGTGTCGCCGCGCGCGGTGGTCGTCGCGCGCGCCGGCGTCCCCGTAGGCGCCGCCCTAGCCGCCGAGCTTCAAGCGTTCGTCAAAGCCCGCCTAGCCCCGCACAAATACCCGCGCAGCGTCGAGTTCGTCGACGCCCTCCCGAAGACCGCCACCGGCAAGATCCAGCGCTTCCTGCTGCGCAAGGGCTAGTCCGGGCGTGCACGGCGCGGCTAAGCCGCGCCTACGCCTTCGCTCGCCTGCGGCTCGCTGCGCGCGCGCCTTGCGCGCTTGCGGTCCGCGCTCAGTACTTGGGTCGATCTCCTAGCACGCGACGACCAGGCGATAGCCGAGGTCGAGCACGGAGCGCTGACGAAGCTGGCCGTACCTGCTGTCCCACGCGCCGGACGCCAGGTCGCGTCGCAGGGCGTCGAGGCCCTGCTCCAGGTCGCGCAGCTTGAAGAACGTCGAGATGCCGGCGCGGATGTCGGCACTCAGGTACGCGTCCGGGCGCCTCCAGTACGCGCCGAGAAACCCATCGGTGCAGTCGTAGGGGATCGGAACATCGACGACGGAGATTCGCCCGAGGTGCCGCTCCAGCTTCGACAGCGGCGGCATGATGCGGCGATCGATCTCGAGAATCTCCGGGAAGTAGTCGGTGAGCCAGAACCCGACCACCGACGGATCGCAGGTCAGGATGACCACCTTCCGCCGGGCGGCACGGCCGAGCTCCTGGAGGCCGCGCTCGAGATCGGGCCAGTGGTGGATCGTGAGGATCGCGAGAGAGGCGTCGAAGGACTCGTCGCGGAAGGGCAGCTGGGTCGCGGACGCCTGCACGACGGGAGCCGCACCCGCGCCGCGCTGGCGGATCATCACCCTCGACGGCTCCACCGCAACCAGCTTGCGGTCACGCGGCTCGTACGAGCCGGCACCGGCGCCGACGTTGACGACGCTCGCGCAGCTTCCCAGCGCGCGAAAGATCTGCGCGCCGATGCGCGGATCCTGTCGCCGGAGCTGTCGATACCCGTGTCCGATCGTGTCGTACAGACTCATCACCGATCTCTGCTTGCGACGTTACTCGACGATCTCCTGCTTGAGGCTCCGGACAAAGGCGACAACATCACCCTGTTCGGCCTCGGGCACTCGCAACTTCGCCAGGGTCGCGGCGGCATGACCGAGGAAGAGATTCCAGTCGCTCTCGCTGATCCGCATGCCTCGGTGGGTAAGCGCCATGTCCCTGCCGCGATAGTAGACGGGTCCGCCCGCGCTCGCGCAGAGGAAGTCGATCAGGAGCTGCTTCTCGCGCTCGACCCCGTCTTCTCCGCGATGTGCCCGGAAGCGGCCGAGGCTGGAATCAGCCTGGAGCCGGGGCAGCAGATCACCCGCCACTGCGCTGATCGCGTCGTAGCCACCAAGGCGGTGGTAGAGGGTCTTCCCGTCGTCGCTCATCGCGTTCTCCTTGGATCCCCGATCGCAGCACCGATTACGCGCTCGTGCAGCGTTTCAATGAGGTACCTGGACTACGCAAAACAGATTCCGATCTGGATCCTCTAGCACCACGAAGTCAGCATGAGGTTCGTATCTCCACGGGTAGCGTCGTGCCCCGAGCTGGACCAGTCGTTCCACTTCGTCGTGCTGGTTCGTCGTATAGAGATCGAGGTGCAGGCTATGAAGGGCGCCGCCTTTCCGTGGTTCCTGATTCATCGGAAAACGTTGGCCGCCACGGATGTTCTCGGTATCGTGCTCATCGGTGTTCCCTCGCGAGCGGCTGCGGCCTGTGTTGCAGGGCGCGGAGGGCGTCGCTCGTGAAGACCGGGTAGCGGGGCTCGGCGGGATCGAGGGCGCGGATTCGCGGTGGCAGGGCGGCGCGTTCGTGTTCGGCGCGGGCGCGCGCTTCGGGCAGGTTGCAGGCGCCGGTGGCGGTGCGGTGGCCGGCAGCCATGACCTGGACCAGGAGGGGGCGGCCTTCGAGGTGCTCGTCGCGAGCCGCGATCACGTCGCCAGTCAGGTGGCCGTCGCGCTCGCGGCGGAAGATCTGCTTGCGGCCGCCGAGGCTCGACTTGTCGGGAGCGAGCTTCGCGCGCGGCCGGCCCGCGTACTCGACCAGCTTGTAGACGACGTCGAGCGACGGCGCGTCCTCGGACACGGCCATACGCGTGCCGACGCCGAAGCCGTCGATCGGCGCGCCGCCGGCGACGAGATCGCGGATCGCGTACTCGTCGAGGCTCGAGCTGGCGAAGATCTGCACGCGAGAGAGCCCGGCGGCGTCGAGCCCCGCGCGCGCCTCGCGTGCCAGCCGGGCGAGATCGCCGGAGTCCAACCGGATCGCCGCCACGTCGAACGCGGCCCCGAGCTCACGCGCGAGATCGAGCACGCGCCGCACGCCCCCGAGCGTGTCGTAGGTATCGACGAGCAGCGTCGTGCCGGGGTGGTCGCGCGCAAAGCGGCGGAAGGCGTCGAGCTCGTCGTCGTGCGCCAGCACAAAGCTGTGCGCCATGGTGCCGGCGATCGGGATCCCGAGCTCCCGCGCCGCGAGCACGTTCGACGTCGCGGCGACGCCAGCGATCCAGAGCGCGCGCGCCGCCGCCAGTCCGTTCTCGCCGTGCATGCGGCGCAGCCCGAAGTCCACCACGAGGCGGCCGGCCGCAGCGTCCACCACGCGTGCCGCCTTCGACGCGAGCAGCGTTCCGAGCTGCACGCGGTTCAGGAGCATGGTCTCGACGAGCTGCGCCTCGGGCAGCGGCGCGCACACCTCGAGCAGCGGCTCGCCCGCGAAGACGGCGCTGCCTTCCGGGACGGCCCAGACGTCGCCGCTGAAGCGGAAGCCCGGAAGCTCGTCGAGCAGCGCGCGCGAGAAGCGTCCCGTCGAGGCGAGCCACGCGACGTCATCCGCCGTGAAGCGCAGCTCTTCGAGGTACGAGAGCGCAGCATCGATCCCGCTCGCGATCAGGTAGTTGCGCGCGCGCGGGAGGCGCCGCACGAACAGCTCGAACGCCGCCGTCTCGCGCATGCCGGCGCGGTAGTAGCTCTCGAGCATCGAGAGCTGGTACAGGTCGAGCTGGAGCGCGCTCGCCGGGTGTTCGCTCACGGGCCGTCGTCGAGGATCGCCCCGGCGGAGCGCAGCTCGGAGAGCGCGCGCTGGCCGTCGCCGGGCGTCACGTCGACGGGTCGCGTGCCCTGCACGATCAGGTGCGTCTCGAAGCCGAGCTTGCGCGCGTCGAGGACAGAGGCGCGCACGCAGTAATCGAGCGCGAGGCCGCCGACGAAGAGCCGGCGCACGCCTCCGGCCCGGAGCCTCTGCTCGAGGTCCGTACCGCCGAACGCGGAGTAGCTGTCGCGCTCGAGCTCTGTCCCCTTCGAGAGCACGATCGCGCCGGGCGGCAGCGCGAGCTCCGGATGGAAGCGGGCGCCCGGAGTGTCGACCACACAGTGCGGCAGCCATGGTCCGCCGCGCTCGGCGAAGCTCACGTGTCCTCTCGGGTGCCAGTCGCGCGACGCGAGCACCGGCGCGCCAGCGCGCAAGGCAGCCCCGATCCAGCGATTGAGCACGGGCACGACGGCGTCGCCGTCCGCGACCGGCAATGCCCCGCCCGGACAGAAATCGACCTGCACGTCCACCAGCAGCAACGCGTCTCCGGGACCCAGCGCGGCGACCACTGGTAGATCCTACCTTCCTCCGGTTGAACACCGGATTGCGACAGGACCCCCGTTCAAACCGTGCGTGCGAATTTCCCGCACACGGCTTACCGATGGTCTTCGTGACGGAACATGCGCGTGCGGTGCCCATGCTCCTC
>CAYVQJ010000091.1:0-137076 GCA_964454165.1 uncultured Myxococcales bacterium
TGGCCGGGGGGTGTGGGGGATGTCAAGCGCCTGAGCTCGTGAGGCGCGCGCCCGCGGTCTCGTCGCGGTGCTTGCGCAGGTACGGCATGAAGGGCGTGCCGCCGGTTCCGACCGCGGTCGGATTCGCGGCAGATGCCTGGCTCTGCCGCTGGATGTAGCGCGCGGCGTACTCCAGGTGCTGGCCCCGGAACATCTCGAGCCAGTGCAGGCAGGCGTCGTAGACCTCGACGAGCTGCGGCTGGCTCTCGCGCCGGGCGGCCACTGCGGCCCGGATCGACGCTCCACGCTCGAGCGCGGCGATGAACGCCGCGTGGCGCGGCGGCATGTAGTCGCGCATCTCTAGCAAGTACGCGCGCAGCGGGTCGTCGTTGTGCGCCACCCCGAGCGCAGCATCGAGCGCGGGCACGATTCCGCTCTGCGCTCCCGTCTCGCCGCGGAAGCGCTGCGGCCGGCCGCCGAACTCGCCCTCGTACACCACGCCGTGTGGCAGCGCGGGATGGTCCTTCCAGCCGAAGATCCACGGGCGCACGCGTTGGTAGTACACGTAGGGATCGCACCAGTCCGGCATGCGCAGCAGCGCCGCGGCGATGCACTCCAGCGCCCCGGCGATCTCGGCGAGCAGCGCCTCGAGCTCCGCGCAGTCGCCGGCGGCCGCCGCAGCCTGCGCCGGAAGTAGCGCGCGCAGCGCGGGCGCCGCGAGCGCCTCGATCTCGACGTGCACCAGGATGAACCAGTCCTCGTCCGCGCCGCCCAGGAACGATTGCAGGATGGCGAGGTTGCCGAGCTCGAGCGGGCCAGCGGGATCGAGACGGCGCCAGTTGTCGAGCGCGTACGAGGCGTACGAGAGCACGGGCGGCCGTCCCAGGCGTCGCGAGATCGCGACCCACGGCACCGCGACACCCGCGGGGATCGTCGGCGCAGGCGCGGAGCCACCCCACACGTACGCGTGCCCGAGATAGGACAGGAGCCGCATCGCGCGCCGCGCCTCGCACTCGCGCAAGAGAGCGCCCGGGTCGATCGCGGGCAGCGCGTCGATCGCGCGGCGCGCGCGGTCGGCGAGGATGAGCTTGGGGAGCTCGCGCGCCAGCTCCTCCCAGGCGCCGAACCCGCGCGGCAGCTCGAGCAGCGGATCAGGCTCCGGCAGGAAGCCGCGCTCCGGGCTGACTTCGTAGCGCTTCAGCTCGCCGCCGCTCTGGTCGTGCATCGACGGAGCCCTCCCCCGCTCGACGCTTCGGCACAAGCGCGCCTAGTCGTGAACGCGGGGGACGACTTCTTCGATCAGACGGGTGGTTTGAAGCATGAGGTCGTCGTCGCCCGCCGCGATCGGGCGCAGCACGAACTTGGAGATCCCCGCGGCGCGGTACTCCTCGACGCGCCGCACGATCGCGTCGGCGTCGCCGACGGCGACCAGCCGCCGCGGATCCACGCCGCGCGCGAAGCGCGCGAACAGGCGCGCGCTCTGCTCGACGATCGGCTCGTCGAAGCTGCCGAATCGGAACGAGAAGCCCGCGCCGTAGTGATCGGGATCGATCGGCCGCCCGGCCCGCGCGCTCTCGTCCCGGATCGCGGCGACCACGGGACCGACCTGCTCCGGGGTCTGGATCCCGGCGAGCCAGCCGGTGCCGAGCCGCGCGGTGCGGCGGATCGCGGCGGCACTCGAGCCGCCGATCCAGAGCGGGAGCGGCTTCTGCACCGGCTTCGGCTCGATACACGCGCCCGTGTAGCGGAAGAACTTGCCCGCGTGCGTCACCGCGGGCTCGCTCCAAAGACGGGTCAACAGCTCCAGGATCTCGTCGGCGCGGGCACCGCGTTCCGCCGGGTTCTGGCCCAGGGCCGCCCACTCGGGCGCACCGTCGTTGCCGACACCGAACGCCGGGAGCAGCCGCCCCTGCGCCAGGAAGTCGATGGTCGCGCACTCCTTCGCCAGCAGCAGCGGATCGCGGTGCGTGACCACGACCACGCTCATGCCGAACTTCAATCTGCGGGTCGCACCCGCCAGCGCGGCGAGCGTCGCCATCGGCTCGAGATACGGCGCGCTCCCCACCAGCCGCTCGGTCTGCCAGAAGGAATCGACGGGACTCGCCTCGAGCCGCTCGATCCAGCGCCAGAACGCCTTCGCGCCGGAGAACGGGAACTGCGACAGACCGAGGCCGATGCGCACGCTCACGCGCCGTCCCCCGGCTCGGGGAACAGCGGCCGGCCGCGCTCCGCGCCGAACAGCAGCGCCCGCACGCGGGGCACGAACAGCGGGAGCACTCCGACGCCGAGCAGCACGCCCGTCGTCGCCAGAAAGCGCGGCGAGCCGGGATCGAGCAGAGCGGCGCCGAACGCGGACCAGGTGAACGAGCGGATGGGCGTCGCGACGAGCATGGCGATTGCGAAGGAGGACAGCGCGAGCGACGAGAGTCCCGCTGCGAGGTGAAAGGGCGAGAGCGGGCCGAGCGGGTGAGCGGTGATGAAGCCGACCAGCAGCGCGCCGACGCGTCCCATGCGGCTCTCCGCGCGCAGGATGCGATCGCTCAGATACGGCCGCACCCACTCGCGGCCCACGACGCGCGCCACGCCGAACTGCCAGAGCGACGAGATCATCAAGCCCACGCCTCCGAGCACCGTCCCGAAGGCGAGATCGAAGCAGAGTCCGCCCGCCGAGAGCACGACCCACGTGGGCAGGAACAGGAAGAGCCGGAACGCGACCACCGTCGTGTAGATCACGGGCGCCTTCCAGCCCAGGCCGAGCACCCAGTCGCGCAGGGCCTCGGTCGAGAGCGCGCTCGGCAGATCTCCGCGCAGCAGCGCCGCCGCCACGAATCCGAGGACGAGCAGCACGAACACCACCGGCGGCAGGAAGCGACGCACCCGCGCAGCCTACCTTCTACCGTGTTAACTTGCCGGCCCGATGCGACTCCCGTTGCACGCGCGGATCCTGCTCGGGGCGCTGCTCGGGGCCGTGTTCGGCGTTCTGGCGTTCCTCGTCGCGGGTGACTCGCCCGTGCTCGGCGCGCTGGTGCAGTACGTGGCGCGCCCGGTCGGGCAGATCTTCCTGCGTCTGCTGCTCATGCTGGTGCTGCCACTGCTGTTCTCGGCGCTCGTGCTCGGGGTCGCGGGGCTCGAAGACCTGCGCAGCCTGGGCCGAATCGGGCTGCGCACGCTCGCCTACACCGTCTGCGTGTCGGCGATCGCGGTCGGGATCGGCTTCCTGCTCGTCAACACGCTGCGGCCCGGCGACGGCGTGTCGGAGGAGACCCGCGCGCGCATGCTCGAGGGCGCAGCGGAGCGCGCGAGTGCGATCACCGCGGCGCCGGCCGCGAAGTCGGGCATCGACCTGCTGGTGGCGATCGTGCCCGACAACCCGCTGCGCGCGGCCGCGGGTGGCGACATGCTCGGCGTGATGTTCTTCGCCTTGTTCTTCGGGATCGGCCTCTCGCTCGTGCGCACGGACGCGGCGCGGCGGCTCGAGACGGTGGTGCAGGGCCTGTACGACGTCTCGATGCGGCTGATCCACGTGGTGATCGGCTTCGCGCCGTTCGGCGTCGCGGCGCTGTTGTTCTCGCTCACGGCCGAGCTCGGCTGGGCGATCCTGGGGCAGCTCGCGCGCTACGTCGGTGTGGTGCTCGCCGGTCTCTTGATCCACCAGCTCGTGGTCTACTCGATCGCAGTTCGCGTGCTCGGCGGCATGAGCCCGCTCGTCTTCTTCCGCGGCATCCAGGAGGCGATGGTCACGGCCTTCTCGACCGCGTCGAGCAACGCCACATTGCCCACGGCATTGCGCGTGGCGGAGGAGGAGCTCCACCTGCCGCCGCGCATCTCGCGCTTCGTGCTCACGATCGGCTCGACCGCCAACCAGAACGGCACCGCGCTGTTCGAAGGTGTGACGATCCTGTTCCTGGCGCAGTTCTACGGGGTAGAGCTGGCCGCCGGGCAGCAGCTCACAGTGCTCATGATCTGCATTCTGGCGGGGATCGGAACCGCGGGCGTACCGGGCGGCTCGATCCCGGTGATCGCGATGGTGCTCGGCATGGTCGGCGTGCCGCTCGAGGGCCTCGGCCTGATCCTCGGCGTCGACCGCTTTCTGGACATGTGCCGCACCGTGCTGAACGTGAGCGGCGACCTGGCCGCCGCGGTGGTCGTCTCGCGAGGAGCGCGTGCCTAGTCGAGCAGCTCGACGGGGTCGCCGTCCTGCACTTCGCCCGGCTGCAGCACCGATGCGTACACGCCGAGGTTCTGCGCATTCTCGCGCACGATCGTGCGCATGATGCGCGGGTCGTCGGGCAGGTCGCCCTGGGCGCGCGTGGGCATCGAGCAGCGCGGCGTCGGGAACTCGACGCGCAGTGTCGCACCGCCGACCCGCAGCTTCTTGCCGATCCAGCCCTGCTCGACGAAGCCGCTCGCGGCGTCGGTCGCGAGCAGCAGGTTCGGGCGGAAGCGGCGCGCGTCGAAGCGCGAGTCGGGAGCGCGGGCGGCGATCGTCTGGAGCGACGCGGTCGTGAGCAGGTGCAACGGGAAGGCGTCGAAGTATGTGCCGGGAGAAGTCGCGTAGCGCAGCAGCTCGCGCGGCCACTTCGAGAAATCGGGCAGCGGCTCGCCGGGCTCGAGCCCGAGCACTGCCCGCAAGTCCGCGACCGGATCGCCTTCGGGACGCGCGCGCAGGTAGTGCGCGTCGTCCTCGCGCGGGCGCAGTGGAACGAGCGCGACCTCGCGGCCCAGGAAGTCCGAGAGGCGCCGCGACGCATCGGGCGCGTCGGTCGCGAAGCGCGCGCCGTCCGGAAGACGGACCTCCGCGCGAGGCGACGCTCCCGGCGCAGGCTGCTCGAGCGCGCGCGCCGCGCACTGGAGCAGCGACGGGAACCTCTTGGCGCCGCGGATCTCGCCCGCCTTCTCGTCGAAGAGCGCCCAGCCGCGATCGCCCGGAATCCCGGCCGCCCCAACGAACGTCCGCTCGATCCGCTCGCCCTGCAGCGACTTCACCGGATAGCGCCAGATCTCGCGCACGACGCCCAGCTTGATCACGCTCGCGTTGTAGCACAGGATGCGCGCATGGATGCGCGTGCGCTGGGCCGCTCCGGCCTGCAGGTTTCCGTCGTCGGTCTCGGCTGCAACAACTTCGGGCGCCGCTGCGGCGAGGAGGCGACGCGCGCCGTCGTCGAGAAGGCGCTCGACTCAGGCATCACGCTCTTCGATACCGCCGACGTCTACGGTCCCGGCGGCCTCTCCGAGGAGCTGCTCGGTAAGGCGCTCGGCGGCCGCCGGCGCGACGTGGTGCTGGCCACCAAGTTCGGGCTGCCGATGGGCGAAGGACCGCTGCGTCGCGGCGCTTCGCGGCGCTGGATCTTCGACGCGGTCGAGGCGAGCCTGCGCCGCCTGGCGACCGACTGGATCGACCTCTACCAGCTCCACTTCCCCGATCCCGCGACGCCGCTCGAGGAGACGCTGCGCGCGCTCGACGATCTCGTGCGTCAGGGGAAGGTGCGCTACGTGGGCTGCTCGAACTTCTCGGGCTGGCAGGTGGCCGATGCGGCATGGATCGCGCGCACGCACGGCCTCGCTCCGTTCGTCACGGCGCAGAACCACTACAACCTGCTCGAGCGCGGCGTCGAGGCCGAGGTCGCGCCCGCCGCTGCGGCGTTCGGCCTGTCGCTGCTGCCGTACTTCCCGCTCGCGAGCGGGCTGCTCACGGGCAAGTACCGCCGCGGCGAGAAGGCTCCCGACGGCACGCGGCTCGCCGCCGGGCGCTTCGGCTCGCAGTACCTGACGGAGCGCAACTTCGATCGGGTCGAGAAGCTCGAGGGCTTCGCGCGCGAGGCCGGGCACTCGCTGCTCGAGCTGGCGATCTCATGGCTCGCGAGCCAGCCGCTCGTCGCCAGCGTGATCGCCGGCGCGACGAGCCCCGAGCAGGTGGAGCAGAACGTGCACGCGGCGGGCTGGAAGCTCTCGCCCGAGCAGATCGCGAAGGCGCGCGAGCTCGCGAGCTGATGGCCGGCATTCCGACCGGCGCGAGCGTCGCGTCGCTGACTCACCGCGTCGCGTTCTACGAGACCGACGCGATGGGCATCGTCCACCACGCCAACTACGTGCGCATCTTCGAGGACGCGCGCATCGTCTGGATGGACGCGTTCGACGACCCGTACCGCAACTGGGTGGCGCGCGAGCAGCACCTGGCGACGACGTTGCTCGAGGTCCGCTACGCGCGCTCCGCGGCGTTCGACGACGTGCTCGACGTGCGCACCTGGCTCGAGTGGGTGCGCGGCGCGTCGCTGCGCATGGCCTACGAGATCCGCCGCGGCAACGACCTGGTCGCGAGCGGCGCGACGGAGCACGCCTGCGTGGGCGGCAGCGGCCGCGTGCAGCGCCTCCCCGCCGAGGCCCGCGCCCGCCTCGCCAAGCGCGCCCCGGCCTGACGGCAAGAGCGAAGCGCGCGCAGCGAGCGCGTCTCGCGCGAGCGGAGGCCGCTTGGCGACAGCCATCGCGGCCAAGGCTCACCCGCGCGGGGAGAGCACGCGGCGGACCAGTCCGAAGAGCCCCTTGCTGATCTGCGACTCCGCCCAGTCCGTGATGCGGCGGATCGCGGCGAGCGCGTCGCCCTGGCCGGGCCAGTGGTGGCGCACCAGATCCGGGTGTACGCGATTGACCAGGCTCGCGAGGGCCGCTCCGGCGACCAGCAGGTCGTCCAGGAAGCCGAGCGGGCCGAGCAGGATGTCGGGCAACAGGTCGAGCGGCGAGAGCAGGTAGCCGACGCCCGCAACCGCGATTGCCTTGGCACCGATCGGCACGCGGTCGTCGCGCAGGAGGCGCAGCAGGAAGACCGCAACGTCGGGGAGCAGGAGCAGCAGATCGCGGATCCCCGACGTCGCCCCCGGACGCTGCGGCGCCACGCGCGCGCGCAGCCTGTCGTAGAGCCGCCTCTCGCGGTCGCCGAGGTCGAGGAGCATACGCGCGTCGGACACGGCGGCAGCCTAACAACGGCCGCCCCTCCCTGCCGTGCGGCGGCCGCGCGCTGATACGATACACGGATGACGTTCCAGCTGCCGAAGTTCGAGGCTCCACTCACCGTCCGCGACCAGCTCGAGGCGCGCGCGAATCACGCGGACGTCGCGACGCGCCCCTTCCTGCTCCAGCACGACCGGAGCTGGACCTGGCGCCGCTTCCGCGACGAGTCCGTGCGCGTCGCACACTTCCTGCTGCGGCGGCTCGGCCCGATCGACGACGCCCGCCCCGGTCACGTGGCGATGCTGCTCGAGAACCACCTCGAGCTCGTCGCGCTCTACGGCGGCTGCGCCTACGGCGGCCTCGTGCTGTTCGGGATCAACACCGGTCTGCGCGGCGACGTCCTCGCCGGCGTGATCAAGCAGTCGCGCGCGCGCGTGCTGGTGGTGGACGAGAAGCTCTGGCCCGAGGTCGAGCGCGTGCGCGGCGAGCTGGGCTGCATCCCCGACGAGAACCTGCTCGTGGTGCCGACGCAGGGCGGAGCCGGCGTCCCCGCGGGCCGCGACTGGCTGGCGCGGCTCGACGACGAGGCCGCCCGACCCGGGATCTCGCTGCCGACGCCGAACGTGCGCGTCGAGCCGACGACCAACCTGATGATCATCTACACCTCGGGCACCACCGGACTGCCCAAGGGCATCAACAACAACCAGATGAAGCTCTGCGCGACGGGAATCGGCGTGTCGGGAAATCTCGGTCTGGGCCCCGACGCCGTCGGCTACACCTGCATGCCGCTGTTCCACTCCAACGCGATGTTCGTGGGCCTGATGCCCGCGTTCTGGGTGTGCGGGCAGGTCGCCCTGCGCGAGCGTTTCAGCGCGACGAGCTTCCTGCCCGACGTGCTGCGCCACGGCGTGACCTACTGGAACTACGTGGGCGAGCCGGTGCATTACGTGCTCGGCGCCGTGCGCCGGCAGTTCGACGGGGACGAGGCGCGCATCGAGGCCGAGCTCACGCGCAACCCGCGCAATCGGCTGCGCTACGCCGTCGGCAACGGCGCCGCGCCGCCCGACATCGATCTGTTCTCGAAGTGGTTCGGGCTCGATGACATGTTCGAGCTGTACGGCTCGACCGAGGCGGCGATCTCGACCTTCCGCCGCCTCGCCGACCCGCGCGGCAGCGTGGGCCAGATCCAGGACCCGGCCGTGAAGATCCTGAACGAGCGGGGCGCGGAGTGTCCGCCCGCGCGACTCGGCCCCGACGGCAAGATCCTGAATTACGCCGACGCGGTCGGCGAGATCTGCCGCGTCGCGCCGGAGACAGGGCTGTTCCAGGGCTACTTCGACAACCCCGACGCCAACTCGAGCAAGTACCGCGACGGCGCCTATCACTCGGGCGACCTCGGGCACGTGGTCCTGGTCGGCGACAAGCGCTTCCTGTACTTCGACGGGCGCACCGACGACTGGATCCGCAAGGACGGCGAGAACTTCTCCGCGCTGCAGGTCGCGCGCCTGATCCAGGAGCACCCCGACGTGGTGCTTGCCGCCGCCTACGGCGCGCCCTGCTCGGTCTCGGACGAGCTGGTGATGGTCGCGCTCAAGCTGCGCGACGACGCGCGCTTCGACCCGAAGGGCTTCTTTGCGTTCTGCGAGCGCCAGGTCTCGGACGGCGGCATGGACCGCAAGTGGTTCCCCGACTTCGTGCGGATCGTGCCGGAGTTCGAGTACACCCAGACCGAGAAGATCCTGGTGCGGAACCTGAAGAACGTGCACTTCGATCGCAAGCGCCTGCCCGGCGCTGAGCTCTACTGGCGCCGCCGCGGCGACGACGCGTTCCGCCCGCTCACGAGCGCCGACTACGAGACTCTGCGCCGCGAGTTCGCCGAAGCCGAGCGCCTCGAGCTGCTCGACCGGTAGCTCAGGCTTCGACGCCGTTCTTGCGGATCGCCTCCGAGTAGAAGCGGGCGCTCGCCTTGGGCAGGCGCGCCTGGGTTGCGAAGTCGGTCCAGACGATCCCGAAGCGCTTGCTGGTGCCGAATGCCCACTCGTAGTTGTCGAGCAGCGACCAGACGTAGTACGCGCGCACATCGGCGCCTTCCTGGATCGCGCCGTGCAGGCCTGCAAGGAAGCCGCGCAGGAGTTCGATCCGACCGGCGTCGTCGACGACACCGTCGAGCGGCGCTGCGTCGTCGGCGACGCCGTTCTCGGTCACGTAGATCCGCGGTCTGCCGTACTCCTTCGTTGCGAAGCGCACGAAGTCGCCGAGCGCGTGCGGCGCGCGCTCGTAGCCCATCGGCGTGGTCGGCAGCACGCGCTCGACCTCGCGATACCCCACGCCGCGCGCGGGATCGAGCGCCACGCGCTCGCGCGAGTACAGGTTCACCCCGAGAAAGTCGGTCGGCGCCGCGATCGTCTCGAGGTCGCCGGGCTGCACCGGGAAGGGCGCACCGCGCGACTCGTAGTAGCGCACCACCGACGCCGGATAGCCGCGCCCGTACACCGGTCCGTGGAACAGCCGCGTGTCGAAGTCGCGCGCCAGCTCGACGGCGCGCGCGGACTCGGGGCTCGCGTCCACCGGCTCGTAGCTCGTGTTGGCGTTGGTGATGCCGATCTCGCCCGGGCGGCCGGCGGCGCGGAAGGCGCGCACCGCGAGCCCGTGCGACAGCAGCAGGTGGTGGGTCACGCGAGCGGTGATCGCCAGATCGCGGATGCCCGGCGCGAGCACGCCGACTCGGTGACCCAGCATCGCCACGACGATCGGCTCGTTGTGCGTGACGAAGCGCGAGACGCGGTCGCCCAGGCGTCCGAACACGAGCGAGGCGTAGTCCGCGAAGTGGCGCGCGACGTCGCGGTTCGCCCAGCCGCCGAGATCCTGCAGCGCCTGCGGCAGGTCCCAGTGGTAGAGCGTCGCGCAGGGCGCGATGCCGGCCGCGAGCAGCGCGTCGACCAGGCGATCGTAGAACTCGAGCCCCTTCTCGTTGGGGCGGCCGAAGCCGAACGGCAGCACGCGCGGCCACGAGACCGAGAAGCGGTAGCTCTGCAGGCCGAGCTCGCGCATCAGCGCGACGTCCGCGGCGTAGCGGTGGTAGTGGTCGCACGTCACGTCGCCGAGCTCGCCGGTCTGAATCCGGCCCGGCTGCCGGCAGAACACGTCCCAGATCGAGAGGCCCTTGCCATCCTCGAAGGCCGCACCTTCGATCTGATAGGCCGCGGTCGCGGCGCCCCACTGGAACCCGTCTGGAAAGCGCAGGAACGACATGGCGGGAAGCCTACCCCGCCTCGCGCTCGACGCGGATCAGCCCCTCCTGCGCGACGGACGCGATGCGCGCGCCGTCCTCGGGCCGATACATCGCGCCGAGCACGAGCCCGCGCGCGGCGTGCGCGACGGGGCTCTCGCTCGCGTAGAGCACCCAGCCGTCGAAGCGCGGCGGACGGTGGAACCACATGGCGTGGTCGAGGCTGGCGGCGCGGCGGCGGGCCCACGGAATCGCGTGCGGTCGGGACGCCGTCGAGAGCAGGGTGCGGTCCGAGGCGTAGACCAGCAACGCGGCGTGGAGCAGGGGATCCTCGGGCAAGGGGCCGCGAGCGCGCAGCCAGATGCGCTTGCGCGGCGGGAGAGGGCTGCCGTCGGGCGAGACGTCGGGGTCGCACACGCGAATCTCCACCGGGCCCGGGCGCCGCTGTGCGGAGGGATCGCCGAGCGCCTCCGCTCGCACCTTCTCGTAGTCGGGTGCGCTTTCGGGAGCTGGGGCGTCGGGCATGGCGCTCTGGTGCGCGATCCCCTCCTCGCCGCGGGTGAAGCTCGCGTCGAGGTTGAAGATCGCCTCACCCCCCTGATGCGCGACGACCCGACGGGTCGTGAAGCTGCGCCCGTCGCGGATGCGATCCACGACGTAGCGAATCGGCGCGCGATGCGACCCCGGCCGCAGGAAGTAGCCGTGGAGCGAGTGCACCTGGCCTTCGCCGTTGACGGTGCGGCCGGCGGCGAGGAGGGACTGCGCGGCGACGAGCCCGCCGAAGAGGCGCCCGCTGCCGCGACCCGGGCTACCGAGGAACAGATCGCGATCGAGCGCGTCGAGCTCGAGCAGGCGCAGCAGGCTTGCGAGGGGCGTCGAAGCGGACGGCACGGGCGCGCGAGCTTACCGCGCGCCGCAGAGAAGCGACGCCGAAGCCGGGCTCAGGCGCCCGCGAGCTTGCGCCAGGCCGCGAGCGCGAGCAGGAGCGATCCACCACCGGCGAACTGCGCGATCGCGTTGGCCTCGGGGGTCGGCGTCACGCTGCCGTAGGAAACCCCGGCCAGCCGGTAGGCGGCGCCGCGCAGGTTCGTGGTCGTCAGTCGGATCGAGCTCACGTCTTGCTCCACGAGCACGGTGAGCACGCCGTCGACGGCGTCCGCGGCCGAGAACTGGATCAGGCTCTTGCCGGTGTCGATGTAGCCACCGTCGACGAACAACACGGTGTCGGTGCTGCCGAGGATGTCGAGGTCCGACAGGGTGACACTGTGCAGTGTCGTACCGGCTGCACCGAAGTCGATCGTCAGCGACTCGAGCCAGTTCAGCTGACTGGGGTCGTCGAGCCAGCACCTGACGCCCGAAAGGCAGTCGACGCCGATCGGAGATCCTGCCTGCAGCACGCCGTTCGGGCCGGCGGAGAAGGTGACGAGACCGATCTCGGGATCGTCGAAGGTCCCGGTCGTCGCGACCTGAACCGCGAGATCACCGCTCAGATCGAGCGCGATCGCGCGCGCGTCGCTCGAAGCCACGACCGCAATCAACAACGCGGCAAGGACCAGATACATCGTGCTGCCCTCGTGAGGCTTTGGGAGCCTCAGCCCATCCTTAGGAAGTGGGCGAGTTTTACCCCGCACCCGCATGAGTGTCAACGCAAGATTCGACCTAAATCGCAGGCGAATGGGTCGGGAGTTGCCTGCCTACGATCTAGGCGCCCCTCCGAGGGGTAGAAGTCGCGGGACCCTCCGGCGTCCCGGAGGCCAGTTGGCCGATCGCGACATCCGGCTCGCCAACGCGAAGCTGCTGTCCCCACGCGAGGTTACGCCTGCGGTGCGGCTCGACGAGCGCGGTCGACGGCCTGTCGGCGCGGCTACGGGCTAAGATGCGCGGCAGCGGAGGAATCGTGCAGCCGTTCTCCTTCTTTGCCCCGCGCTCGCTCGCCGAGGCGACCGCATTGCTCCGGGACGCCGACGCTCGCGTGCTCGCCGGTGGGACCGATCTGATCGTGCAGATGCGCACCGGGCGTGTGCGCCCCGCGCGCGTCGTCGACGTGAAGCGCATCCCGGAGCTGGGAGCGCTGTCGGTCTCCGCGGCGGAGCTCGTGCTCGGCGCAGCGGTTCCCGCCGTCGTGGTCCGCGAACACGCCGAGGTGCGGCGGCTCTGGCCCGGAGTCGTCGAGGCGATCGCGCTGATCGGCTCACAGCAAATCCAGGGACGCGCCACCGCGGGCGGCAATCTCTGCAACGCCTCACCCGCCGCCGATTCGGTGCCGGCGCTGATCGCCGCCGGCGCGCGCGCGACGATCGCAGGCCCGAACGGCACGCGCTCGCTCGCGGTCGAGTCGTTCGTCGAGGCGCCCGGAAAGTCCGCCCTGCGTGGCGCTGAGATTCTCGTCGACATCCGCATCCCGCGGCCGCCGGCGCGCAGCGCGGATGCGTACCTGCGGCTGATCCCGCGCAGCGAGATGGACATCGCCGTCGTCGGAGCGGGTGTCGCGCTGACGCTCGACGCGAGCGGGCGCTGCAGCGCGGCGCGAGTGGCGCTCGGCGCGGTGGCGCCGACTCCGCTGCTCGTGCCCGACGCGGCGCGCGCGCTCGTCGGGAGTGCGCTCGACGATGCTGCGCTCGCGCGCGCAGCCGCAGCGGCAGCCGCAGCGTGCCAGCCGATCGATGACAAGCGCGGCACCGCCGAGTACCGGCGCAAGGTGGCCGGCGTACTGGTGCGCCGCGCGGCCGCGATCGCCGCCGCACGCGCGAGGGGTGTGTGATGGCGAAGACCCATGTGCAGACCACGCTGAACGGAGAGCCGACCGAGTTCCTGTGCGAGCCGCACCAGACCCTGCTCGACGCTCTGCGCGACGTCATCGGTCTCACCGGAACCAAAGAAGGCTGCGCGACCGGCGACTGCGGCGCCTGCTCGGTCGTCCTCGACGGGCGCCTGGTCTGCTCGTGCCTCGTGCTCGGCGTCGAGGCCGACGGGCGCGAGATCGCGACCGTCGAGGGCATCTCGCGCGGCGAGCGCCTGCACCCGCTGCAGCAGCGCTTCCTCGAGCAAGCGGCGCTCCAGTGCGGCGTGTGCACCCCGGGGTTCATCGTCGCCGCCAAGTCGCTGCTCGATCGCAACGCGAATCCGACGGAGGAAGAGGTTCGCTTCGGCCTGGCCGGCAACCTCTGCCGCTGCACCGGCTACGACAAGATCGTGCGCGCCGTGCTCGACGCCGCCGCAGACCTGCGCGGCGAGGGAAACGGCCGCTAGGGGGAACACATGGAGCAGACGCGCAAGTACCGGGTAGTAGGAACGCGGCCGATTCGCCACGACGGCATCGAGAAGGTCACCGGGCGCGCGAACTTCGGCGCCGACATGTCGTTCCCCGGCATGCTCTGGGGCAAGGTGCTGCGCTCGCCGCACGCGCACGCGCGCATCAAGTCGATCGACACCCGCGCGGCGCTGGCGCTCGACGGCGTGAAGGCCGTGGTCACGTCCGCCGATCTGCCGGACCTCGCCAGTGAGGCTGCCGCCGGCGGCGAGGGCGCGATGGACTACCGCGATCTCTCGCGCAACGTGCTGGCGCGCGAGAAGGTGCTCTACCACGGACACGCGGTCGCCGCGGTCGCCGCGACGACCGCGCAGATCGCCGAGGCGGCGCTCGAGCGCATCCGCGTGGACTACGAAGTGCTGCCGCACGTGATGGACGTGCTCGAGGCGATGGGTCCCGACGCGCCACTGCTCCACGAGGACCAGTTCACGGCGAACGTAACGCCGAAGCCGACGCAGCCCTCGAACATCGCGATGCGCATGGAGATCGCGCGCGGCGACCTCGCCGGCGGGTTCGCGCAGGCAGACGTGGTCGTCGAGCGCGAGTTCAACACCAAGCCCGTGCACCAGGGCTACATCGAGCCGCACGCGGTGGTCGCGCGCACCAACGAGGACGGCCAGTCGGTGGTGTGGTGCTGCACCCAGGGCCAGTTCATGGTGCGCGCCTACTCGGCGAAGCTGCTCGGGCTCGACACCTCGCAGGTCAAGGTGGTGCCGAGCGAGATCGGCGGCGGCTTCGGCGGCAAGACCACGGTGTACCTCGAGCCGCTCGCGATCCTGCTCTCGCGCCGCACCGGGCGCCCGGTCAAGCTCGTGATGACGCGCGACGAGGTATTCCGCGCCACCGGTCCGACGTCGGGCTCGCACATGCGCGTGCGGATCGGCGCGAAGCGCGACGGCACGCTCACCGCCGGCGAAGTGTGGCTGGCCTACGAGGCGGGAGCCTTCAAGGGCTCGCCCGTCGCCGCGGGCGCCATGTGCGCGCTCGCGCTCTACGACATTCCGAACGTGAAGATCGAGGGCTACGACGTGTGCGTGAACAAGCCGCGCGTCGCCGCGTATCGCGCGCCGGGCGCGCCGATCTCGGCGTTCGCCGTCGAGAGCGTGCTCGACGAGCTGGCGCAGAAGCTCGGCATCGACCCGATCGAGCTGCGTTTGAAGAACGCGATCGAAGAGGGCAAGCAGGCGGTCTACGGGCCGAAGTTCAAGGCCATCGGCTACAAGGAGACCCTGCTCGCCGCGCGCGCGCATCCGCACTACCGCGCGCCGCTCGGGCCGAACCAGGGGCGCGGCATCGCGTCGGGCTTCTGGTTCAACGCCGGCATGCAGTCGTCGGCCGCGGTGCAGCTCAATGAGGACGGGAGCGCCAACGTCGTGTCCGGCTGCCCCGACATCGGCGGCTCGCGCACGTCGCTGGCACTCATGGCGGCCGAGGAGCTCGGGCTGCCCGTCGAGAAGGTGCGGCCCGTCGTCGCCGACACCGAGACCGTCGGCTACAACGACCTCACGGGTGGAAGTCGTGTGACCTTCGCGACCGGCTGGGCGGTGGTCGAGGCGGCGCGCGACGTGATCCGCCAGCTCTGCGAGCGGGCGGCCAAGACCTGGTCGCTCGAGCCGAAGGACGTGGAGTGGCGCGACGGCGCGGTCGTCGACAAGACCGGCAAGAACGAATCGCTCTCGCTCGCGGAGATCGTGCGCAAGTCGTCGCGCACCGGCGGGCCGATCTCCGGCCGCGCCTCGCTCAACGCGCGCGGCGCCGGGCCGGGCACCGCGACACACCTGTGTGACGTCGAGGTCGACCCCGAGACCGGTCGCGTGCGCGTGCTTCGCTACACCGCCGTTCAGGACGTCGGCACCGCCATCCACCCGAGCTACGTCGAGGGCCAGATGCAGGGCGGCGCGGCGCAGGGGATCGGCTGGGCGCTCAACGAGGAGTACGTGTACGACAAGAGCGGCGCGATGGAGAACGCGGGCTTCCTCGACTACCGCATGCCCGTCTGCTCCGACCTGCCGATGATCGACACCGTGATCGTCGAGGTGCCGAACCCCGGCCATCCGTACGGCGTGCGCGGCGTCGGTGAGGTGCCGATCGTGCCGCCGCTCGCTGCGGTGGCCAACGCGATCAATCGCGCGGCCGGCGTGCGCCTGCGCGACCTGCCGATGTCGCCCCCGCGCGTGCTCGCCGCGATCGAGGCGCGCCCGCAGTAGTGGCGAAGGTCTTCCTCGCCGCCGGCCTGCGCCGTTTCGCCGGCGGCCTGACCCAGGTCGACGTCGACGCGCCCGACGTGCGCGGCCTGATCGACGCCCTCGACGCGCGCTTCCCGGGAATCGGCGACACCCTGCGTAGCGGCACCGCCATTGCGATCGACGGCGAGATCATCTCCGAGCCCGAGCTCGAGCCGATCCCGCCGGATGCGGAGGTCCACTTCCTCCCGCCGATCAGCGGGGGCTGATCAAGCCAGCCCTCGTTCCGGACGAAGCGCGCGTGCAGGGGGGATTGCGATGGGTTCTGCGCGGGCGTTGCTGCGGGATGGAGTGGTGTTCGCGTCGGGGGCGGCGCTGGCGTTCCTGCTCGGGGCGAGTGAGTCGCGAAGCGTCGATGCCGAGCAGGTACTGGGCGTTCCCGACGTGGCCGCCGGTCGGAGCTGGGGACAGCACGCGCCGAAGCGGAAGGACGCGGCGAAGGAGTCGCGTGCCGAACACCCCGAGCGCGGCGGTGTGCGTGCGAACGTCGCAACCGACTTCAACGCCGAGGTGGACACGCCGCGGGTCGCGGGTACAGCGTACGTCGACCGGCTGGCGAGCGTGATCGGCAACGTCGAGCTCGGGGAACGCGTGTTCGTGGCGCCGCTGGCGTCGGTGCGTGGCGACGAGGGCCAGCCGATCCACGTGGGCGCGCACTCCAACGTGCAGGACGGCGTGGTGATCCACGGTCTCGAGACCGAGCACGCGGGCGCGCCCAATGCGCAGAACACCTACGAGGTGGACGGCCAGGCGTGGTCGGTCTACGTGGGCGAGCGCGTCTCGCTAGCACACCAGTCACAGGTGCACGGCCCCGCGTGGGTGGAGGACGACGCGTTCGTCGGAATGCAGGCGCTGGTCTTCAAGGCGCGCGTCGGCAAGGGCTGCGTGATCGAGCCCGCGGCGAAGGTGATCGGCGTGAACATTCCGCCCGGGCGCTACGTGCCTGCCGGCGCCGTGATCGCGACCCAGGCCGCCGCCGACGCGCTCCCCGAGATCACCTTCTCCTACGGCCTGAAGGACCTGAACGAGGGCGTGGTGCACGTGAACACCAGCCTCGCCGACGCCTACTCTGGCCGCGAGGCGCCGGCAGCCGCCGCCCACGAGTAGCGCGGCCGCGCGCTCGCGGGCATGCTTGCCGCATGGGCGAGCAAGCGATCAAGGGCGCGTGTCTGTGCGGGGCGGTGCAGTTCGAGGTCGACGGACCGCTGCAGCAGGTCGCGCACTGTCACTGCACGATCTGTCAGCGCGCGCACGGAGCTGCATTCGTGACGTGGGCCGCGCTCCCGGACCAGCGTGTGCGCGTGACCGGGGGCACCGACCGGCTCGAGCACTACCGGTCGTCGGAGATCGGCACGCGCACGTTCTGCCGGACGTGCGGCAGCTCGCTGTTCTGCACGCTGACGACGCACCCCGGCGTGATCGACGTCGCGCTCGGATGCCTGGCCGCCGATCACGGCGCGGTCCCGCGCGCCCACATGTTCTGGGACGATCGCGTCGGCTGGGTCGAGACCGGCGACTCCCTGCCGCGCTTCGGCGGGAAGAAGGGGATCGAGCCCCGGTGAACGCCGACCGGATCGAGGTCCTGCGCAAGATCGCGGAGCTGGAGCCGGACGACCTCGTCGCGCAGTACGGGCTCGGTCGCGCGCTCCTCGGCGACGGCCTCGCCGAAGAGGCGCTCGCCCCGCTGCGCCGCGCGATCGTGATCGACGCCAACCACTCCGCCGCGTGGCGCGAGCTCGGCCGCGCGCTCCTGGAGGCGGGCCAGCCGGGCGAGTCGCTCGCCGTCTTCCAGCGCGGCATCGACGTGGCGCGCAAGCGCGGCGACCTGCAGACCGTGCGCGAGATGGAGGTTTTCGCGAAGCGCGCCGACCGCGCGATGAAGAAGAAGGACGGCCTCAGCGCGTGAGCGTCTGACGGAACACGCGCTCGGGATCGCCCGCGCTCGAGGCTCCTCGAAGCTCGACCTCGAAGCTTGCAGCGGCGGGCCAGTCCTCCGGGAGCGCGATCTCGATCCAATCAGCGCCCGGCGTGGGCGGCACGCGCTCGCGCAGCTCGCGGAGCCGCGCGGAATCGCGCACGCGGACCAGGACCTCGCGCTCGGCGCGGAGCTCAGGCGGCAGCTCGATCCGGAGGCGAGCGGGCGCTCGGGCGGCGTCCGATTCGAGCGTGGCCGTGATCCCGGCGGCGCGCGCCCGCACCTCTTCGAGCACGCGTGACGCGCGCTCTGCCGGCGGGGGCATCGGCGCAGGCGAGTCGGCCGCAAGTCCGTACGCCGGGCCGCGCTTCTGCAGGACCTGCAGTCGCTCTGACTCCGCGGGCAGCTTCTCCACCTCGAACTTCGCGACTGGACTCTGCGTCTGGGCCGGCGCCGGTGCCACCAATGGGGCCTCGGACTTCGCCTCCGGGCGCATCTGTCGGGACGCGGCGCGGGCCGATCTGACGAGCTCCGGCGGCTCGAGTGGTTCGGCGAGCAGCTTCTCGCGCCTCGCCAGCTTGTCCAGCGACGCGACGTCCGTTGCAGGCGCAGGCGACTCCGCGGCTCCAACGATCAAACTGTCGCGCGCATCAGGTGCGAGCAGGCTCTGGGCCGCGGGCCAGGCGAGGAGGGCAACCACGGCGTAGGCGAACACGGGATGCAGCACGACCGAGCGCACGCGCGCGATGCGACTGCGCCGTGCCGGCGGACGCGTGCGGTGCGAGCGCCCTCCCTTCGCAGCCACGTCCGCGAACGGAAACGCGCGCAGCGATGAAAGCTCGTCGCGACAGCTCGCGCAGCGCACCAGATGCGCCTCGATCCGAGCGCGATCCGGCGGGGCGAGATCGGCGGCGCGCTCCTCGAAGCGCAGCAACGCCGCCGGCTCGGGATGCGCCACGCCGAATCCGTGCAGTGACGCCTCGAGCTCGGTCCACGCAGCGACCTCGCCCGCGCATTCCCGACACAGCGGGTAATGCGCGCGGAAGTCCGCATGCTCCGGGCGCGCAGGCTCGGAGAAGAAGGCCGGCAGATCGCTCTCGAAGGCGCGGCGGCAGCTCACGCGTCGTTCCTCACCCGAGAGGTCGGTCGCGCGGCTCGCGCCGGATCAGCCCCGGACAGGCGGGCGCGCAGCGCGGCCAGGCCGTCGCGCAGCCGCCGTTTCAGTGTGCCGAGCGGAATGCCCGTGGCGTCGGACACTTCCTCGTACGTCCTGCCCTCCACGTACACGCCCTCGACCGCGCGGCGCTCGTCCGTGGGCAGCGCGGCCAGGGCGGCGCGGACGTCGACGGCGAGCGCCTCGTCCGTCTCCATGGGTAGGCGCGCGGCGATCTCCTCCCACGGCTCGCTCGCATCCTCGCGCCGACGGATCCGCTGCTTCAGCCGGTCCACGAACTTGTTGCGCGTGATGATGCGCACGTAGCCGACGAAGGCCCGCGGATCGCGCAGGCGCCCCGCGCGCGCGTTGGCGACGAGCGACAGCACGACTTCCTGTCGCAGGTCGTCCCACTCGTCGCGGAAGTCGTAGGCGCGAAGCTGTGCCAGCACGCCCGAGATGAGCCGGCTCACCTCCAGGAACGCCAGGCGATCGCCGCGGAGCAGCCGCTCCTGAACGTCCGCCCAATTGGGCCCCTCGCGCCCCATGCCGGCAACGTAGCGCAGCCGGCCGCTGATCCGATCCGGGACGCGCCGCAGACCTACTCGCTGAACCGCACCAGGAGGTCACGCGATGCGCCTGCTGTTCGGCCTGCTCGTCTGCCTGTTCGCCCTGCCCGCTTCCGCCGCGCTCGACGCGCTGGACCGGGACGGCCATCCGCTCGGCGCCTGCCCGCTGCGACACACCGAAGCGTCGGCCGAGATCGCCGGGTTCGTCGCCTCCGTCACGGTGCGGCAGGTGTTCGAGAACCCGTTCGACCACCCGATCGAGGCGGTCTACAGCTTCCCGCTCTCCGAGCACGGCGCGGTGCACGCCATGCGCATCCGCACGGGAGAGCGCACTATCCGGGGCGAGATCAAGCGCCGCGAGGAGGCGCGCGAGATCTACGAGCGAGCGCGCGAACGCGGCCAGCTCGCCGCCCTGCTCGAGGAGGAGCGGCGCAACGTCTTCACGCAGCGCATCGCCAACCTGGTGCCGGGAGCGCGGGTGGAGATCGAGATCGAGTACCGCGAGACGCTGCGCTACGACGCCGGCGCGTTCGAGTGGGTGTTTCCGACGGTCGTAGGGCCGCGCTTCAGCCCGGGCCCGGACCGCGTGCCCGACGCGGAGCGCGTGACGCCGCCGATCACGCCGGAGGGCGTGCCGGCCGGTCACGAGGTGCGGATCCGCGCTGCGATCGACGCGGGCGTGCCGATCCAGGCACTCGAGTCGCGCCTGCACGAGATCGACGTCGAGCGCCCGAACGAGCGCACGGCGCGCGTGTCGCTGCGACGCGGCGAGGTCCCCAACCGCGACTTCGTGCTGCGCTGGAGCGTGGCGGCAGCCGAGCTCTCGAGCGGCGTGCTGGTACACCGCGAGGGCGGCCAGGGCTACGCGAGCTTCGTGCTGCTGCCGCCGGCGCGTGTAACACCGGACCGCGTCGCGCCCAAGGAGCTGGTGTTCGTGATCGACCGCTCGGGCTCGCAGTCCGGGCTTCCCTTGATGAAAGCGAAGGAGACCGTGCTCTGGATCCTGGAGCGCCTCGGCCCCGACGACACCTTCCAGGTCGTCTCCTTCTCGAACCAGACCGAGCAGCTCTTCCCCGCCCCGGAGCGCGCCACGGCCGACGCCAAGCGGCGCGCGCGCGCCTACCTCGACGGGATCGACGCGAACGGCGGCACCTACATGGCCGAGGCGGTCGAGGAGATCGCCCGGAGCCCTGCCGACGCGCATCGCCTGCGCATCGTCGCCTTCATGACGGACGGCTACGTCGGCAACGACTACGAAGTGCTCGACCTGGTGCGCCGGCTGCGCGGCACCTCGCGCTGGTTCCCGTTCGGCACCGGGAACTCCGTGAACCGCGCGCTGCTCGACGGCATCGCGCGCCACGGCGGCGGCGAGGTGGAGTACGTGCTCTTGAACGAGTCCGGCGAGACGGTCGCGCGCAAGTTCTGGGACCGCATCTCGTCGCCGGTGCTCACCGACGTTTCGCTCGAGTTCTCGGGCTTCGCGGTCGAGGACGTGCTTCCGGCCGCGCCGTCGGACGTCTGGGCCGAGCGGCCGCTCGTCTTCCACGCGCGGGTTCCGCGCGCCGGGCGCGGCACCGTCGTCGTGCGCGGCTACCGCGGCGGCGAGGCGTGGCGCCAGGAGCTCGACGTCGAGATCCCGGAACGCGCGCCCGAGAACGCGGCCCTCGCCGCGACGTGGGCGCGCGCGAAGGTGGACGAGCTGCTCGCGCGCGACCTGGCTGCGCTGCAGAACGGCCAGTTCCCGGAGCGGATCAAGGACCAGGTGGTCGAGATCGCGCTGGCGCACGAGATCCTGACGCCATTCACCGCGTTCGTGGCGGTCGAGGAGCGAGTCGTGAACGAAGGCGGCCAGCAGCGCACGGTGACGGTGCCGGTCGAGATGCCGCAGGGCGTGCGCTACGAGGGGATCTTCGACGAGGCCGAGCGCGCCAGCTCGCTGGCGTTCAGGTCAGTGGCTCCGCAGGCGGGCGCGGCCTATGCGATGAGCGCGCCCGCGGCCGAGGCGCGGGCGCGCCGCACATACGAAGCCGGTCAGCGAGCGCTGCAGCCCGGCAAGCCGGACCCCGCCTCCGCTCTGTCTCTCCGCGCCCGCGAGCGACTCGCGCCGGAGCTGCTCGCACTGATCGCGGGCGACGAGAGTGCGAAGCGCAGTTACGCGCCGGACGGCCGCGTCGAGGTGAAGGTGACGCTGGCGGGGAACCGGGCGCGCGCTCTCGACTCGCTCCGCCGCGCGGGTCTCACGGTCCAGACGAGCGCGGACGGCTGGGTAATCGGCGTGATCGACGTGACGCGACTTGCTGAGCTCGCCGCGCAGGACGGCGTAGCGCGAGTCGCGCTCCCGTGAGGGATCAAGGCGCGGGCACGATGGGCAGCACGACGTGCGAAGCGTGTTCCGGAGCGTGAAACAGCCGGTTCTCCGCGATCTCGGTGCGCGTGTGGCCGTTGAGCGCCTCGCCCGTGTTCGGGTTCGGATCGAAGCGCGGGAAGTTCGAGCTGGAGACGTCGAGCCGAATGCGGTGCCCGCGCGCGAACACGAGTGACGTCGGGTAGGTCTCGATCTCGAAGGCGTAGACGGTTCCAGGCTGCATCAGCTCGGCGCGCTCGAACGAGGCGCGGTAGCGCGCGCGCACGATCCCGTCCGCCACGTTGAGCGCCATGCCGTCGGGGAACTCCGCGCTCGAGGGCCACACGTCGACGAGCTTTGCGGTGAAGTCGGTGTCCGTCGCGCTGGAGCTCGCGAAGAGCCTCACCACGATCGGTCCGGTCACCTCGACGTCGCGCTCGAGCGGCGGCGTCTGGAAGACCAGCACGTCGCCGCGCGCGGCGAGCGGCCGCGCGTCCTCGCAGGTCCAGCGCGCAGCACTGCAGCGCTGGTCGAACGCGCCCGCGCTCGCGAGCGCGCCTTGAGACGAGAGGTTCCCGCCCAGGGTCGGCACGGGGTGGCGCGGGTCGTAGCGGTAGCGCGACGGCTCGCTCGCGGCCGGCTCGTCGGGGGAGAGCGTCCGATCGGCATGCAGGTAGTACCGGGTCGGTACGGCGCGTGCGAGCGGCCACTCGCGTTCGTCGCGCCAGCGGCCCCCGACGAGGATGCGTCCCTCCGGCGTCCGGTGCCCGTCGCCGCCGCCCATCACGAAGATCCTCACCGGGGCGTCGCGCTCGACGCCGTTCGGCGCATCGCGCAGCCAGCGGTCGAACCAGCGCAGCCGCACGGCGTTCATGTCCACCGCCGCGTCAGGCCCGAACTCCGCTTCCCCCGCGAACGAGCGCGGCTGACCGCCGTGCGTCCACGGTCCGACGAGAAGGCGCTGCGGGCTCTGCTTCGCCTTCGAGAGCTCCACGTAGTTCAGATTGGCGACCGAAGTGCCCCAGGAGTCGTACCAGCCCGTCACGTGGAGCACGGGCACATCGGCGTACTCCGCGACGTGGTCGACGACGCTCTGTCCCATGTCCTTCCAGAACGCGTCGTTGTCGCCGTGGCTCATGGCTTCGACCAGCCAGCGCTCGTAGTCCGGCGCGAGCGAGAGGTCGGTCGCTCCGGGCCGGAGCGGGAGTGCGCGGACCAGCTCTTGAACCCGGGCGGTCAACCCTGCGAGCCGCTCTCGCACGGCCGGATCGGTCGTCGGAAAGAAAGACTCGAGGGGTGAGTCGGTCACGCCCCGCCAGGGGTTCCCGAGCGTCATCACCCAGTTGAAGAAGCGCAGCTCGAAGGCGCCGTGGTGGCGCACGCCATAGCGCCCGCAGTTCGACATCGCGTCGACCGGGACCATGGCGGTGAGATGCGGAGCCCGCGCGATCGCGAGCGCGTGCTGCGTGCCGCCGGCGTACGACGATCCGACGGTGCCGAGCTTGCCGGAGAACCAGGGCTGCTCCCCGATCCACTTCGCGGTGTCGAAGCCATCGGCGCCGTCGTCGTAGTGGGGTCTCCAGCGCCCCTCGGAGCCGAAGCGACCGCGCACGTCCTGGATCACCACGGCGTAGCCATGCGACACGAACGCTTCGAGCCAGGGACCCCTCTGCGATAGACCCGAAGCATCGTTCTGCTTGCCGTACGGCGTGCGCTGCAGGATCGCGGCGAACTTCGCGGGTGAGGGGTTGGCGTCCTGGGCCGGGAGATACACATCGGTCGCGAGCCGCACGCCGTCGCGCATGGTCACGCGGACGTCCCGCTGCGCATGCGTGAGGTAAGGCTTCTCGTCCGCCGCGGCCGCCCAGGCCAGTGCGACGCACCCCGCGAGAACGACTGCGCGCATCTTTCGGTCCCTCCCGCGCGGAAGCGTGGCCGTGAGGAGCGTACTCGATGCGCGCGCCGACCCGTCAATGCACGGTGATGCGGCGCGCGTCGAGTGACCACGTCTCGCGCGTGCAGGCCGCGGCGAACGCGTCGTCGTGAGAGACCAGCAGCAGCGCGCCAGGGTACGCCTCGAGGCAGGCCTCGAGGCGCTCGATGGACGGGAGGTCGAGGTGATTGGTGGGCTCGTCGAGCACGAGCGCCCAGACCCGGCGGCCGAGACCGAGTGCCAGCGCGAGCTTGCGCGCCTCGCCGGGCGACGGTGAGCGCGAGCGCAGCAGGCGGTCGGGATCGACGCCGAGCGCGGCGACGAAGGCGAGCGTGCGACCGCGCACGTCGTCGGCGAGCGTGCGCACGCCGTCGAGCAGTCTCATTGGCTCGGCGCCGGCGAGCTCCTGCGGCAGCCAGAGCAGCCGCTCGCGCGGGATGTGCGCGCGCTCGAGCAGCGCGCGAAGCAACGTGGTCTTCCCGGCGCCGTTCGGCCCGGCGACCCGAACCCGCGACTCGCGGTCGACGCGAACGTCCACGTCGCGGAGCACGAGCGTGTCGCCCGCGCGCAGCTCGGACGCGCGCAGCTCGAGCAGGCGTGGCGCCAGCGCCGGGACCCAGTCCACGAACAGCGAGCGCCCACGCTGCTTCTCGAACGCAAAGCTCTCGAGCCGCTCGGAGACGCGATCCAGGCGCGCGTGCACTTTGTCGACCTCGCGCGCCAGGCTGCGCTCCGCGGAGCGCCGGCGCGTCTGCTTGAAGCGACCGCGCGCATCGCCGTCGTGGGCGTTCTTCATGCGCTTGCTGGTGCGCATGCGCGACTCGGCGCGCGCGTGCTCGGCGCGGCGCTCGCTCATGCGCTCCGCCAGGCGCGCCTGCTCGCCGCGGAGCTTCTCGAAGCGGCCCTGCTCCGCGCGCTCGGCTGCCTCCCAATCGCGCTTGGCTGCCGAGTAGGCGCCCTTCCAGAGCACCGCCCGGCGGCGGTGCACGCGAATCGTCGCGGCGGTGAGCGCGTCGAGCAACGCGCGATCGTGCGACACGACGACGCCGATCCCGCGAAAGTGCTCGAGCGCCGCGGCGAGCAGGGCCCGCGCCTCGGCGTCCACGTGGTTGGTCGGCTCGTCGAGCAGCAGGACTCCCGGCTCCGCTGCCAGCGCCGCCGCGAGCTGCCAGCGCTTGCGCTCGCCCGGCGAAAGCGTCGGCCAGCGCGCGAGCTCGGAGGGCTCGAGCCGCAGCCTTCCGCGCCAGCGCCGCGCCGCCGCGTCGTCCGCGCGCGCGAGCGCGTCGATCGCAGGATCCAGCGCGTCGACGGTCTGCTCGCACAGCACGGCCTCGAGACCCGCCGGCAGGCGGCGCACCTCACCGGTCTCGGGTGACAGCCCGGCCACGAGGATTCGAAGCAAAGTGGTCTTGCCTGCGCCGTTCGCGCCGACCACACCCGTCCAGCCAGGTGCGAGGTGGAGCGAGACGTCTTCGAGCAGCGGAACGTCGTCCGCGTACGCGTGCGAGACGCGCGAGAGCACGAGCGATGGCATGGGGAGCTCCAGAGGCGCCGCGCCCGCCGCGCAGCCGAGGGTCGATCGATCGAACCCGAAACCCGCTAGATGCTCTCGCCTGCCACCGGAGTCTCCTCGAGCGGGAATCTAGGCGGCGCCTCTCTCGCCGGTCAACCTACGCGCTCGGCGTCCGCGGCTTCCCGACCTCCGATGCGTCGAGCATGTGCCGGCGCCCCGCTGGCTGATAGCTGAACAGCAGCGCGCGGCGATCCGCGCTGGTGCGGTTCGGCAGCGAGCGGTGCACCAGGTAGGGGCCGAAGTAGGCGACGGTCCCAGCCGGCACCTCGAGCGCCACGAGCCGCGTCGTGTCGAAGCGCTCGGGATCCATCTCGAACTTGCCGAAGTCCTCCAGCTCGCGGCGCGGCATTTCGCCCGCGCGGTGGCTGCCCGGCACGACCTCGAGGCAGCCGTTCTCGAGCGTGGCGTCGTCGAGGAAGAGCATCGCGGTGGCGACCTGATCGGCGTCCTCGGCCACTCCGACCCAGTACGGGTGATCCTGGTGGAGCACGATCGGGCCGCCGACCCGCCCGCGCTTGACGTTCAGCTTCTCCGTGAAGAGCCCGACCTGCTCCACCCCCACGATGTCTCTCATCGGCTCGAGGAAGCGCGCGTCGTGCGCCCAGCGCCGGAGCGGCTCCGACAGATGCGCGAACGGCTCGAGGCCCTGCAGCGCGTCGGGGTTGTCCTTCTCCCACTTCACCATCGTGCCGAACTCGCGCTGCAGCTCGAAGACGTAGGCGCCGACCTCCCACTTCCGCCGCCGCCGCGCGTCGAGCAGCTTCTGCACCAGCGCCTCGCAGGCCGCGGCGATCTCGCCGAGCTCACGCGCGTCGAAGATCGCGCGCCGCACCACCAGGCCGTCGTGCTCGAGCGCGGCCTTCTCCTCCGGACCGAGTCGCTGTGTGCTGCCCATCCCGGCCATCGTACCCCGGGGGCGGTAGCTCTCGGGCAGCTCTGGCCCGAACTCCACGGCGCCCATGATTTTCTTGTTGACCTCCCGGAGCATAGGGGGTTAGCCTCAGGTTGCGCATTCTGGAGGGGGAGATTCCCCCCCTCTGGCGGTTCGGAACGTTGTGTCTGGAGGGGATGGTATGCGGCTTGCGTGGCTCGCGGTCTTGGCTCTCGCGTTGGCTTCCTTCGCGACGCGTCCGGCGACGGCCGGGACGATCGTCGGATGCAACAACGACTGCATCGCCCAGATCTTCGTAGACGGTGCCCTGGCAGCCGAGGGCTCGTTCACGGTCGATCCGATCACCGGCGACATCAGCCTGGCCTCCCAGATCGGGGTCTACGGCCCGGATTACAGCGCCTGGATCACGACGATCTCGGGTAATCAGGATCCGCTGCTGATCTTCGGACTCGGCGCGACCAACAACTCGGCCGTTCCGCTGACCTACTCCTTCGCCTTCTCGCTTCCGATCAGCCTTCCCGAGCCGATCCGCGCCTACGCCGAGGTCTCTTACAGCCTCACAGACGGTCTCGACAATGGCGTGACGCTGTTCCCGACTTCGGGCACCGGCTTCGTCGTCGACTCGCAGGACATCCGGATCTCGCCGTTCCTGAGCTCAGACAAGCGCGTCGACGTCGGCCCGGTTTGCGCGCTTGCGGGCTCGGGCACCTGCGGTTTGTACACCGCGGGACCGATCAACTGGGGGAGCGTGGGCGGACCGACCTACAACGTCATGAGCGTTCTGGTCGGATTCGGACTGACTCCGAGCGATGCAGCAGGGTTGAGCGGCAGGGTCCGGCAGGACCCGATCCCCGAGCCCGGCACCCTGGGCTTGCTCGGGGCAGCGTTGGCTGGCCTCGCTATCAGCCGCCGTTTCGCGCGCCGCTAGCTGCTAGCCCGTAGCCGTCAGGCTATGCAGGAGAGCGTCGACGGCTGCGTCGGCCTTCGAGCGCATCTCGTCGTCAGTCGCATCCTGGATCGGGTGCGGGACGATCACGCGCTGCACGTCCGGCAGGCCGAGGGCGCGCGCCTGGACTGCCGCCGCCTCGGCGAACTCGCTCGAGGCGACGAACACCGCCGGGATCTTCTCGACTTCGAACCACGTCGTGTCGTGCACACTGCACGTTGTGCAGGAGCCTCAATCGGCGAGCGCCTCGATCACGAAGTTGCACTCGCTGGCGATCTTCCGGCGCAGATCCGCCGGCGCGGGCTTGGTGAAGGTGGGCTTGCGGTAGCGCCGCACCTCGAGGCCGGGCACGCGCTGGCGCAGGCGGCGTTCGAGGTGGTCCAGGAACACCTCGCCCCGCGGCTTGGTGATATCGAGCAGCCCGACCGTTCCGCGCAGCGCGTCCGGGCGCGGCGCGAGCTGGCGCCGAATCGGCGTGCGCTCGTCGGTGGGATCCAGGATCACCGGCATCTCTAGCCTCCTTACGCTTCGATCATTCGCGTCACGACCTGCGAGCCCATCGGGCCCGCCACCCAGCTCTGAAGATACGCGCCGAACTTCCCGGCCTCGCCGCCCGCGACCACGAGCAGAATGTCGTGGGGGTCGCGGAATTTCGGCGCGCGCGTGTCGGGACCGAGGCGCGCCACGATCTCGGGCGGCAGCCCCTCCGCGCACTCCTCGTCGCGTGCCAGCTCGCGCAGCGGGCGGGCCGTCACCTCCTGGATGCGCTCACGGAGCTGCGCCTTGCTCCAGCCGTCGCGCGCGAAGGTGTCCACGTGCTCCGGCGGCACGATCACCACGACTTCGCCCATGAACGCGAACTTGGGGTGGCTCATCCCGGCGAGTGCCAGGCCGTAGCTCGTGGCGAGCGAGCGCGCGCTGCGCGAGAGCTGGTCGATGAAGCCGACCGGACCGCAGCCGGCGTACACCGTCACGGTGCTGTTCCCGCGCGCGAAGCCGCGCTCGACGTGCAACGGCTCCCAGCGGCTGCGCTCCTCGTGCTCCGGGAAGCAGAAGGTGTACTTGGCGGGATGGCCGAGCGTCGCGCGATCCACTTCGCCAGGGCGGCCGCCGCCGACATTGCGCACGACGAGCTGGACCGCGCGCCCGATCGCCGCGTTCGCGCGGTTGCCCTGCCCCAGACAGTTGATCCCCGCGTTCATGCCGATGCGCCCGCGGATCGGCCCGTTGACGATGATCACCGGCGTGGGGAAGTACGTCGTGGCGAGCACGCCGTGCAGGTTGAAGGCGTCGGTGCAGATCGCCTCTAGGGCGGCGATCACCACCGGCAGGTACTCCGGCTTGCAGCCCGCCATCACCGCGTTGATCGCGACCTTCTCGACGCTCGCGGGCGCGAGATTGGGCGGGACGACCGCCACGATCTCCTGCGCGTTGCGCCGAGTGCCCGCGAGCATGCGCAGCACGCGCTCGGGCGTGGGTGGGACGACCGGAAGCCCGTCGGTCAGCCCCTGATCGAACATGAACTCGAAGGGATCGTCGGATTCGCCGATCTCGATGCGCCTCGCGCGAAGCGGCGAGCCTTCGGCGTCGGCGGCGAGGCGGGCCGCCAACTCGGGCTCGAGCGAGCGCGAGCCGCAGCCCGGTCGAAGCTCGGGCACCTTCGCCCAGTCGAGCGCGGGCGGCGCTGCCCCCGTGAGCTTCGCGAGCGCCGCGACCAGCTCCTGCCAGTCCGCGCGCGAGAGAGCGACGAAGCTGTTCATCACGTGCCCGGATCCGTCGGCGAGCAGCACGGTCGGGACCGTTTCGACCTCGAAGCGAAGGGAGACCCGGAGCGCCGAGTCGTCGAGCACGCGCACACGCAGGTCGTGTCGCGCGCTCAGCTCCTTGCCGCCGTCGGGATCTTGAGCGATCAGCGCGACGTCCACGTCGTTGCCGAACGCCGACGCGACGGCCTCGACCAGAGGCAGCGTGGCAATGCAGGTCGGACAGTCGGACTTGGCGAACACGAGCAGCGTGGGCCGGCCCGCGGGGAACCCGAAGCACTTGCCTTCCAGATCCTGGAGCTCGAAGCCGGAGGCGCGCTGCATCTCGCTTACTCTACACGCAAGTCTGATGGGCGGGTCCCTGCACCCGCCCGCTTCGCTCGGCGCAGACGCCTCGCTGCGCGCGCCTACGGCGCTTGCCCGATCTTCTCGAGCGCGCGGCGGTGGCGGTCGCAGGGGTCGAGATCGTCGACGCGGGGCGTGAACCAGACGAAGTCGAACGGGACCTCCTCGCCGGCGCGCAGGTCGAGCTGACCGCGGGGATCGGGGTCGGCGCCGCGTACCTCCGCGAAGCTCAGGCTGGCGATCGTCGCGTCCGGGGCGCGGCGCGAGAGCCAGACCGGGACGCCGCGATCGCGCCGCGCGTGGCCCGCACCTGCGATCAGGACCGCGCCAGTCCAGGGCGCGCCGAGCAACGCGTCGGCCATCGCCGCGTCGCGCGCGTTCTGCACGCCGAGCATGCGCCGCAGCATGCGCTCGTCGCCGTGCCCGCAGTGGCCGCGGCGTAGCTCCTCGACGAGCTCGGCGCGCTCGGCCTCGGGCAGCGGCTCGTCGAGCGCGAGGCGCGCCGTCGTGTCGCGGTCGAGCGCTGCCAGGCCTTCGCGCACGATCGCCTTCGCCTGCTCTCGCGGCAGATTCGCGGCGACCAACGCCAGGCGGGCGTCGAGCGCGGCGCGGAACACCGGCTCGTACAGCGCGAACGGCGGCCAGCCGCTCTCGTCCCAGCGCACCGCGACGCGCACCTGCTCGGGCGTCGCGTCCGGCGACGCCGTGACCTGCGCGAGCTCCGGCGCCAGGTCCGACGAGACCATCTCGAACGCCACTACCGGCTTGCGACCCGCGTCCGCCAGTCGTTCGATCAGACGCGCCTGCAGCACGTGGTGATCGGCGTTATCGTGCTTCTCGCCGAGCAGCACGAAGCGCGCGTTAGCCAGGCGCTCCAGCAGGGCGCGCTCGTCGATCAGCCGCTCCGCGCGCGCGTCCCAGATCCGGCCGGCCAGCGGATGATCGCGGCCGAGCGGCGCGAGCCACTTCGGCGCGCAGCCGACTACGAGGCACGACCCGAGCGCGACGACCCCAGCGAGCGCGCGAAGTGCCGGCATGGCGCGCAACATACGCAATCGACCCCGCGTGCGGCCGCTTCCTAGCGCGCGAGGCCCAGCACGCACTCGGCGGTCTGCACCGCGTTCAGCGCGTTGCCCTTGCGCAGGTTGTCGCCGCAGGCGAACAGCGAGAGGCCGTTCTCGAGGCTCGCGACCGGGCGCACTCGCCCTACCAGGATGTCGTCGATGCCCGCCGCGCGCAGCGGGGTCGGATACTCGCGCTTCCACGGCTGGTCGAGCACGCGGATGCCGGGGAACGCGGCGAGGATCTCGCGCGCCTCGCCCGGCGTGGTCGCGCGACGCAGCCGCAGCGCGAGCGAGACCGAGTGCCCTACGACGACGGGCACGCGCACCGCCGTCGCGTGCACAAGGAGACCCGGCGCGTGCAGCATCTTGCGCACCTCGGGCTCCATCTTCTGCTCTTCGGTCGAGATGTCGCTGCCCTCGGGAAACTCCTCGCACTGAGGAAACAGGTTGAACGCCGGGACCTGCGGGTAGTACTGCGGCGGCGCCAGCGCGAGCGGCTCGTGGCCGCGCAGACCCTCGGGCTGATCCACGGCCTTGCGCGACAGGTCCAGGAACTCCGCGATGCCGTCGCGCCCGGCGCCCGACATGGCCTGATACGAGGAGCTGATCACGGCATCGACCCCGATGGCCCGGTGCAGCGGCGCGAGCGCCATCACCGCGACGGCCGTGGTGCAGTTGGGCCCGGCGATGATCCCGCGGTGACCGGCGAGGTCGGCGCGGTTGATCTCGGGCACGACCAGCGGGACCGTTGGATCGAACCGGAACGCCGACGACTGATCGATCACGATCGCGCCGGCTGCGACCATGCGCGGCGCCCACTCGCGCGCGAGCGCCGAGGAGGTGGCGCTGATCACGAGGTCCAGGCCGGCGAAGCGGCCGTCCTCCAGCGCTTCGACCGTGTAGTCGCGGCCCTTCCAACGGATGGCCTGCCCCGCGGAGCGGCGGGACGCGTACAGGCGCAGCTCGCGCACCGGGAACGCCCGCTGCTCGAGCACGCGCAGCGTCACCTCGCCCGTCACGCCCGTCGCCCCGACGATCCCGATCGCGTAGCTCATGCTCTCTTCCACCTTAGCATCGTCACTCAGGTCCTCTCGGCCAGAAGCTCCCGGCGCGCAGCGGCGAGCTCCTGTTTCTTCTCGGCGGACACTCGAGGCGGCTCGAGTCCGAGTGCCTGGATCCTGGTCGAGAGAACGCTCGCGACGAGCGCGCGCGCCACGTACTTGTGGTCGGCGGGGATCACGTGCCACGGCGCCTCGTCCGTACTCGTCGCGGACAGCATGTCCTCGAACGCCTCCATGTACTGGTCCCAGTGCCGCCGCTCGCGCACGTCGGCCGCGGAGAACTTCCAGTTCTTCTCGGGTGTGTCGAGCCGGGAAAGGAAGCGGCGCTTCTGCTCTTCCTTCGAGATGTTGAGCATGAACTTGACGATCAGCGTGCCGTTGCGCACCAGGTGTCGCTCGAATTCGTTGATCTCCTGGTAGCGCTCGGCCCAGAACGACCTGCCGCGCTTGCCGGGCGGGAGCTTCTGGCGCTCGATCCACTCCGGGTGCACGCGCACGACCAGCACCTCCTCGTAGTAGCTGCGGTTGAAGATCCCGATCCGCCCGCGCTCGGGCAGCGCCTTCGCGTAGCGCCACAGAAAATCGTGATCGAGCTCCTCCGCCGACGGCTGCTTGAACGAGAACACCTGGCAGCCCTGCGGATTGATACCCGACATCACGTGCTTGATCGTGCCGTCCTTGCCCGCGGCGTCCAGCGCCTGGAGCACGACGAGGACCGAGTAGACGTCGCTCGCGTAGAGCAGCTCCTGAGACTCGGCGAGCTCCGCGACGTTCTTCTGCAGCAAGGCGCGGGCTCGCGCCTCGAGCGCGTCCTTCTGGAGCTGGCCCAGCTGCGGGGGCACCCAGGCGGGATCGAACTGCTTCATCCGCACGCGGTCCCCCGGACGCACGGCGAGGCGCTCGAGCAGCTTCCCCTCCCCCTTGCCGACCCTGGCCATCGCCCGCCCTACGACGCCTTCGAGATCACCTGGTCGGCGAAGCGCGTGAGCTCGCGCCGGACGCCCTCCGGATCGAATGCGGGCGGGCCCATCACCAGGCGGTGTACGCCGAGATCCTGGTAGCGCTTCACGCTGTCGAGATCGACGCGGCCGCCGCCGGTCGAGATCTCGACCTCGGCGGGATTGCGGCCGTTCCTCTTGCACTCCGCGCGCAGGGCGTCGAGCAGGGGGGGCAAGCTCTGGAGGTCGCCGCGCGCGGGGAAGAAGCCGTCGCCGAGCCGCGCCGCGCGGCGGGCAGCCGCCTCCACGTGGCCACCGACGATGATCGGCACGCCCTTTGGCTGGATCGGCTTCGGGTTCGATTCGACCGCGCCCCAGCGGTAGAACTTGCCGTCGAACGGCTTCGGCTCGCGCGACCAGAGCGAGCGCAGCGCGCGCACGGCCTCGTCGGTGCGCGCAGCCCGCTCCTCGAACGGGATGCCGAGCGTCTCGAACTCCTCACGCAGCCAGCCGATGCCGATTCCGAGCAGCGCGCGCCCGCCCGAGAGCACGTCGAGCGTCGCGACTTCCTTGGCCACGTACGCAGGATGGCGCTGCGGCAGGATCAGGATCCCGGTGCCGAGCTTCACGCGGCGCGTCACGGCCGCGGCGAAGGCCAGCGAGAGCAGCGGGTCGGGGATTGGCGAGTTCTCGGGCCCCGGCATCTTCCCGGTCGGGCTGTACGGGTACGGCGACGTGTAGCCGACGGGCACGACCACGTGCTCGACGGTCCAGAGCGACTCGATCCCGACCTCGTCGGCGGTGCGCGCGAGGTTCAGCAGTCCCTCGGGCTGGCCGAACGGCCCCACGTTGGCGTACATGATCCCGAACTTCACGGCGACTCCTTCCCGATGCTCTGGGAGCCGCATCATACGCAGGAGTGAGCGCCGCCGTCAGCGTGCGGCGACGAGGCGGAAGTCGCAGGGACCCGCGCCGGGACGCGGCGGCTCGCTCTGGCAGCGCGCGAAGCCCGCGCGGCGGAGCTCGAGCTCGAGGTGCCACGGGCTCCAGGTGAAGCGGTGGGGCACGTAGTCCCCATCGGCGTCGGAGTCCTCGGGGAAGCCGACGAATGCGCGCAGCGCGGAGACGTGCCGCTCGAGCTCGCCCCCGGCGTCGAGAAGCGCGCGCGCGGCCTGCTCGGCGTCCACGTCTTCGACGCAGAGGCGCCCGCCGGGGGCCAGCGCGCGTGCGGCGGACGCGAGCAGCTCGCTCGCCTCGAACGGCCGGTACCAGCGCAGCGCGCGCACCAGCGCGATCTCGTCGAGCGAGGCGGGCGCGAGCGCGCGCAGGGCCTGGAGGTCGCGCTCCGGATCGTCGCCGCGCGCAGCAGCGCACGGCAGTGAGCGCCAGCCCACGGGCGGCGCCTCGCCGTGGCCGATCCAGAGCCGGCGCGCGACCGGCACCGAAGACGAGCGCGCGGCCTGCAGCGCCTCGCGGAAGAAGACGCGGAAGTCCTGCATGCGCGTGGAGGAATCGAAGCTCTGCTCGACCGCCGCGCGCGCCGCGAGACCCAGCGCGCTACGCAACGCTGGATCTCGGAGCCGCTCGATCGCGCCCGCGAACGCCTCGCGCCGGCGATCCACGACGAGCGCGCTGCGCCCGTCGAGCAGATACTCGGGAACCGTGCCGACGTCGGTCGTCACGATCGCGCGCGCCATCGCCGCCGCCTCGAGCAGCGCGTTCGAGTTGCCCTCGCTCTCGGAGGTGCAGACGAACACGTCCACCGAGTCGTAGAACGCGCGCATCTCCTCGCGCGTGAGCATGCGGTCGGCGTAGCCGCAGACCTGCAGCTCCACGCCGGGAAGCTCGGCGAGCGGCGCGACCAGCTCGTCGAAGCGCTTCACCGCGGCGCGGCGGTTACCCGCCCAGCCCACGCGCAGGACCGGCTCGCGGCGCTCGACCGAGGTGCGCGGCAGGAAGAAGCGCGTGTCCACGCCATGCGTCACGTAGGCGAGCGCCGGCAACCGCCCGCGAAACGCGCTCTCGAGGCGGCGCGACACCACGTGCACGCGCTGGAAGCGCTGCGACAGCTGCGCGCAGACCGCATCGAAGGGCAGCTCGGCCCAGGTCAGATGGGAGCGGATGCCGGTGACCCACTTCGCCGGGTTCTCGATCCGGCTCGCATCGGCCAGGTTCCATTCAAGGGGGTAGACCAGGTCGTAGTCGCGCTCCGCGAACGCGGCGCCGGCGAACGCCAGCGAGAACTCGAACTCGTCGCCGAGCGCGCGGGCGAAGTGGCGCGCGTGGCGCTCGAAGATCCAGCCCGGCACGTCCGCGATGGCCAGAATGCGCGGGCGCGCGCCGTTCTCGCCGTGCTGCATCTGCGCGATCCCCCGGCCACGCTATCGGCCGGACGCTGCGCTGCTGAAGCCCGGCCCACCCCGGTTTCGCGAGCGGGAGCCTCAGGTTCGGCGGCGGATCTGCCGACACGAGAAGGCGCAGCCCGGCGGCAGCGTCCGCCGCGGGAGAGCTCGCATGCGCTCGTGTCGGATCTGCGCGTCTGCCCTCGAGCCGTTCGTGAGCTTCGGCCGCATGCCGCTGTCCAACGCCTTCCTGCTGCCGCAGGACCTCCCCAACGAGTACTTCTTCGAGCTCGCCGCCGGCCTGTGCCCGGCGTGCGGGATGGTCCAGCTGATCGATCAGCCGGACCCCGCGCGCATGTTCCACGACGCATACCCGTTCTTCACCGGCAGCTCGACCGCGATGACGCGCCACTTCGAGGCGCTGGCCGCGCGCCTGCAGCGCGACGTGCTGCGCGCGCCCGACCCGCTCGTGGTCGAGATCGGCAGCAACGACGGGACGCTGCTCTTGCCCTTCGCCCGCCGCGGGATCCGGCACGCCGGCTTCGAGCCGTCCTCCAACGTAGCGGCCGTGGCCTCGGGTCGCGGCGTGACGTCGCGCGTCGAGTTCTTCAGCGAGGAGAGCGCCGATCGCCTGGCGAACGAGCAGGGACAGGCGGACGTGATCCTCGCGGCGAATGCGCTGTGCCACATCCCGGACCCGCGCTCGGTCGCCGCCGGCGTGCAGCGCCTGCTCAAGCCGGACGGCCTGCTGATCTTCGAGGATCCGTACCTGGGCGACGTGATCGAGAAGACGGCCTACGACCAGATCTACGACGAGCACGTGTTCCTGTTCTCCGTGACCTCGGTCTCCAACCTGTTCGCGCCCTTCGGGCTGCGCCTCGTCGACGTCGAGCCACTGCCGACCCACGGCGGCTCGCTGCGCTACACGATCGCGCGTAGTGGTCGCGGCGCGCCGTCGTCCGCCGTGGAGTCGTGGCTCGCGAAGGAGCGCGCGCAGGGACTCGACGATCCCGCAGCGTTCGAGGCGTTTCGCGAGGGGTGCGAGCGCTCGCGCGACGAGCTGGTGCGGCTCCTGCTCGAGCTGCGCGACGCCGGCCGCCGCGTCGCGGGCTACGCCGCCACGTCGAAGAGCACGACCGTGCTGAACTACTGCGGGATCGGACCCGAGCTGGTCGAGTTCGTGTGCGACACCACTCCCTTGAAGCAGGGACGCCTCACGCCGGGCTCGCACATTCCCGTGCGCGCGCACGCCGAGTTCGCGGCGCGCCGGCCCGACTACGCGTTCCTGCTGGCGTGGAACCATCGCGACGAGATCCTGGGCCGCGAGCGCGCCTTCGCCGAGGCGGGCGGTCGCTGGATCGTGCACGTGCCGCGCGTGGAGGTGCTGGCGTGATCGCCTGCGCGAACCCCGGCGCGTCCTACCGCGCGCACCGGCGCGAGATCGAGCGCGGGATCGCGCGCGTGCTCGAGAGCGGGACGTACGTGGGGGGAGACGAGGTCGCGGCGTTCGAGCGCGAGTTCGCGCTCGCGTTCGGCGCGCGCTTCGCGGTCGGCGTGGGCAGCGGGACGGATGCGCTGCGTGTGGCGCTGCTGGCCTGCGGCGTGGCTCCCGGGGACGAGGTGATCACGGTCTCGCACACGGCGGTGGCGACGGTCGCGGCGATCGAGCTCGTCGGCGCGGTGCCGGTGCTGGCGGACGTCGAGCCCGGGCGCATGACGCTCGACCCCGCGAGCTTCGAGAAGGCGCTCTCGCCGCGCACGCGCGCGGTGGTGCCGGTGCACCTGTACGGCCAACCCGCGGCGCTCGAGCAGATCCTGTCGCTCGCCCGGCTGCACGACCTGGTCGTGATCGAGGACTGCGCGCAGGCGCACGGCGCGCGCCTCGGGGCTGCGCGCGTCGGCACGCTCGGGACCGCCGGCTGCTTCAGCTTCTACCCCACCAAGAATCTGGGCGCGCTCGGCGACGGCGGCGCGCTCGTGACCAACGACGCGCGCGTGGCCGACCGCGCGCGCCTGCTGCGCGAGTACGGCTGGCGCGAACGCTTCGAGAGCGAGATCGCCGGCGGCAACTCGCGTCTGGACCCGCTGCAGGCGGCGGTGCTGCGCGCCAAGCTGCCGCACCTGGACGCGGAGAACGCCGCGCGGGCGCGCATTGCGGCGCAGTATCACGCGGCGCTGCGCGAGCTGCCCCTCGAGCTGCCGGAGCCCGCCGCAGGCACCGATCACGTCTGGCACCTGTACGTGATCCGGAGCGCCGAGCGCGACGCGCTGCGCGCGCACCTGGCCGAGCGCGGCATCGCGGCCGCGATCCACTACCCGCGGCCGGTACACCGTCAGGCGGCCTACGCCGGTCGCGTGGCGCTCGCGGAGTCGCTCGGCGCGACCGACGCGCTGGCGCCGCGCATCCTGTCGCTGCCGCTCCACCCGCAGCTCGAAGACGCCGAGGTCGAGCAGGTGATCGCCGCGATCCGGGAGTTCTACGCGTGAGCGAGCAGGGGCAGATCGAGGGAGTGGTGCTGAAGCCGCTCGCCACCCATCGCGACGAGCGCGGTTACTTCCGCGAGATCATCCGCGACACCGACGCCTTCTTCGCCGAGGGCTTCGCGCAGTGGAGCCACTCGCTGATGCACACGGGCGTGGCGAAGGCGTGGCACATCCACCAGAAGCAGGTGGACTGGTGGTACGTGGTCGCCGGCGTGCTCAAGGTCGCGCTGCACGATCGGCGCGAGGCCTCGCCCACGCGTGGAACCAGCATGGAGTTCTTCCTCGGCGACGAGCAGCCCGCTCACTGCGTGCGGATCCCGCCGGGTGTCGCGCATGGCTGCAAGTGTCTCTCGGGGCCGGCACACCTGCTCTACGTGACGTCACGGATCTACGACCCCGCCGACGAGGGCCGCATCGCGCACGACGACGCCTCGATCGGCTACGACTGGGTCGCCGGCCCGGAGATCAAATAGGTGACTCTGTGCGGCTGAAGACTTCCGTCACTGCGCGCGCCGACTTCGTCGAGCGCAACCTGCAAGCTCTGGCGGCGCACCAGCCCGCGTTCGCCACCCGGGTGGCCCGGGCCGCGCGCGAGGCTCGGATCCAGGTCGTTGCCTCGCGCTCCGGGCACCCGGTGCCGGTGATCGCCGGCAGCGCGCTGCACGGGCTCGACGACCCCCTGCGCGACGCGCAGGCGCACCCCGATCGCGTGCTGCGCGACCCCGGGCGCGAGCGCCTGCTGTTCTACGGCTTCGGCTTCGGCTACGACGTGGCCGCCTTCGTCGAGCGCGGTCTCGGGGCGTCGGTCTACGAGCCGTTCCCCGAGTGCTTCGCGGCCGCGCTCGCGCACGTCGACCTGACGCCGCTCCTGCCCTTCGTGAAGCTCTACTTCGAGGATCACCTGCCCGACCTGCCGCGCTCGACCAACCTGGTGGTCCAGCCGACGACGGCGCGACTCGCGCCGGGGCCCCTCGCCCGCCTGCGCGCCGCGCTGATCACGCACGAGCCGCCTCCGACCCGCGATCTGACCGAAGGCATCTACTACTCGACCTATCGCAACGTGACCTGTCTGAAGAACCCGCTGGACCTGGCCGTGTACCAGATGCTGATCTTCCAGATCCGACCGACGGTCGTGATCGAGGTGGGCGCCTGCCGCGGCGGCTCTACGCTGTTCTTCGCCGACCTGCTCGCGCTGCTCGGCGGCGACCGGCGCGTGCTGTCGTACGACGTCACCGACGAGATCGCGAGCGAGGTGCGCGAGCACCCGCTGATCCAGTTCAGCCCGAAGGGGCACGCCGCGTTCGACCCGGCCCTGCTCCGGCCGCAAGACCGCGTCCTGGTGATCGAGGACTCGGCGCACAGCTACGCGAACACCCTCGAGGTGCTGGAGCGTTTCGCGCCAGTTGTCACGCCGGGTTCGTATCTGGTGGTCGAGGACACGCTCGCCGGGCTCACGCGTCCCCACCTGGAGGGCGGGCCGCTGCGCGCCGTCGAGGAGTTCCTGGGCACGCGCGACGACTTCGAGGTCGACGGCCACTGGGAGCGCTTCTACGGGGACGAGACCAGCAACTGTCGACGCGGCTTCCTGCGCCGCAGGTGGACCGCGGCCACGGGAGACGTTCGCGATGCGCACGTCTGACGAGCAGTGCGCTGCGCCCTCGCTCGCCGACCAGCGCGTGCTGATCACCGGCGGGCTCGGCTTTATCGGCAGCAACCTGGCGTACCGCTGTCTGGCGCTCGGCGCGAAGGTCACCCTGTACGACTGCCTCGACCCGCGCTCGGGCGGCAACATGTTCAACGTGAGCGGCCTGCGCGACCGGGTCGAGATCCTGCTCTCCGACGTGCGCAACTTCGAGGGTCTGTCGGCCGCGGTCCTCGACAAGACCATCGTGTTCAACTGCGCGGCCTACACCTCGCACCCGCAGTCGATGAAGGACCCCCAGACCGACATCGACGTGAACTGCCGCGGGGTGATCAACCTGCTCGAGGCAGCGCGGCGCTTCAACCGCGAGGCGAAGCTGGTGCACGTGGGCACCAGCACGCAGGTCGGACGGCTGGTCACGCGCCCGATCGACGAGAACCACCCCGAGTTCCCGGTGGACATCTACTCGGCGAACAAGGTCGCCTCCGAGAAGTACGTGCTGATCTACGGGCACGCGTACGGCATGCGCACCACGGTCGTGCGGCTCGCCAACAACTTCGGGCCGCGCTCGAACATCCGCTCGCCGGAGTTCGGCTTCGTGAACTACTTCGTGGGGCTCGCGCTCCAGCACAAGCCGATCCCGGTGTTCGGCGACGGCCGCCAGCTCCGCAACATTTCGTACGTCGAGGACTCGGTGGCTGCGCTGGTCGCGGCCGCGCTCGCGCCGGAGAGCGACGGCGAGGTGTTCTTCGCGGTGGCCGATCGCCAGCAGTCGGTGCGCGAGATCGCGGAGGCGATCGCCGACGCGCTCGGCGGCGAGCCGAGCAGCGTGGAGTGGCCGCGCGAGCGCGCCGCGATCGAGATCGGCGACGCGGTGATCTCGAACCGCAAGATCCGCGAGCGCCTGGGCTGGCGCCCGGTGTGGGATCTGCGCAAGGGCCTGGTCGCCACGGGCGAGTACTTCTCCCACTGCCTCGACCGGTATCTCCAGTCATGAAGCTCGTCGTCACCGGCGCGCTGGGTCACATCGGCTCGAGGCTGGTGCGCGAGCTGCCGCGCGAGCTTCCGGACTGCGGCGAGATCGTCCTGATCGACGACCTGTCCACCCAGCGCTACGCGTCGCTGTTCGAGCTGCCGGCGGGAGTTCGCTACCGGTTCCTGGAGGCCGACGTCGCGAGCGCCGACCTGCGCCCCGTGATCGACGGAGCCTCCGCCGTCTTGCATCTGGCCGCGATCACCGACGCCAACGCGAGCTTCGAGCAGCGAGAGCGCGTGATGGCGGTCAACTTCGAAGCGGTGAAACGCGTAGCGGAGGCGTGCGCCGCCGTCGGCGCGGCGCTGATCTTTCCGTCCACGACGAGCGTCTACGGCTCGCAGGCCGAGCAGGTGGACGAGGCGTGCGGCGAGGACGAGCTGCGCCCGCAGAGCCCTTACGCGGAGGCGAAGCTCGCCGCGGAGCGCTGGCTGTCGGAGTACGCGGGCGCAGCTCGGCTGCGCTACGTGACGTTGCGCTTCGGCACGATTTTCGGCGTCTCGCCGGGCATGCGCTTCCACACCGCGGTGAACCGCTTCGCCTGGCAGGCCGTGCTGGGCCAGCCGCTCTCGGTGTGGCGCACCGCCCTGGATCAGGCGCGGCCGTATCTCGACCTCGACGACGCGATCCGCGCGGTGGCGTTCCTGCTGCGCGCACAGCGCTTCGACGGCGAGATCTACAATGTGGTCACTCTGAACGCGACCGTGCGCGAGATCGTCGATGCGCTGCGCGCGCACGTGCCGGACTTGAAGGTCGAGCTGGTCGAGAGCCGGATCATGAACCAGCTCTCCTACCGCGTGTCCGACGCCAGGCTGCGCTCGCTGCGCTTCGAGCCACGGGGAGATCTCGGGCGCGCGCTGGGGCAGACCGTGGACCTGCTGCGCGGAGTCCGCGCGTGAGCGAACGCGTCAGGTTGGTGATTGCGCAGGCCGACGCGGAGGCTGCGCGCGCGTCGGCTCGCGCGCTCGGGACGAACACGGGGCTAGCGGTGGAGTGCGGTGGCTCGCTCCGTGCGAGCGATCTGGTGCTGCTGCTCGCGCCCGGCGCGCGCGCCGAGGCCGGGGCCGTGTCCGAGGCGCTCGCCAGGCTGAGCGCGGGCCACGGGCCCTCCGCGCTGGCCTCGTTTACCCCTGGAGAGAGCGGTCGCGCGCTCGCCTTCGATCTCGTCGCGCGCGGCGGCGAGGTTACGGGCGTGCTCGCGCGTGGCGCGGCCGCGCTGGCTTGCGACGCAGCCGCGGCGCCCGCGTCGCAGGCCGACCTCTCGCGCGCCGCCATCCGGATCGCCTGCGCGCTCGAGGTGGAGCGCGCGAGCGCCTCGCTCGCGGCTGCGACGTCGGGGGATCCCGCCGACCTCGACGCGCTGGCGCTCGAGGCGCTGCTCGCGTTCGCGCTCGAGGATCTCGCACCGGAGCTGCGCCGTCCCGACGCGACCGGAAGCCCGAGCGGCGCCTTCGAGCTCGTGGCGCGTCTGCTCGCGGACGGCCGCTTCTCGGCCGGCATGGCACTCGGCGCGTATCTGCAGCGCCTGCGCACCACGCGCGATCACGGCTTGCCGATCGCGCCGCCCGCTCCGCAGCACGCGCGCGCGGAGGCGCCGCGGGGCGGGCCGCGCCTGCCGCCCCAGGATCCAGCAGTCAGCCTGATCATCCCGACGTTCGGCCGGCCGGCGCTGCTCGGCCGCGCGCTCGCGAGCGTGGCGGCCCAGACCTACTCGGACCTCGAAGTGATCGTCGTCAACGACGCGGGATCCGATCCGGCCGGGATGGTGGCGGCGTGGCAGGGCGCGATCGGCGGCGGCGGCCGCACGACTCTCGTGCATCACGATCGCAACCGCGGGCTCGCGGCCGCGCGCAACACTGGATTGCGTCTGGCGCGCGGGCGCTGGGTCGGCTTCCTCGACGATGACGACTGCCTGCTGCCGAACCATTTCAGCGCGCTGCTGCCCTCGCTCCGGCTCGGCGCGCGCGTCGCCTTCGCGGACGCACGCTCGGTGTGGGAGGCGCCGGCCCAGCCGCTGCCCGTGACCACGCAGCAAGGGCTGTATCACCAGTTCGACTTCGATCGCCGCCGCTTCTTGACCGAGAACTACATCCCGGTCCAGGCGGTCCTGTGCGAGCGCGCTCTCTTGTTCGAGGCCGGCCCCTTCGACGAGCGCCTGCCGGTGCTCGAGGACTGGGACCTCTGGATCCGCGTGTTCGCGCGCGCGGCGCCGGTCCACGTGGCGCGCGTGACGAGCGAGGTGCGCCGCAGCGGCGCGGCCAACATGACGACGTACGCGCGGCCGGACTGGCTCGAGGCACAGGCACGCGTCTACGCGAAGTCGATGTCCGAGGAAGAGCGCGATCCCGAGCTGCGGCAGAAACGGCTGCTGTATCTCGCCGAGAAGGCGGAGCGCGAGCAGGCCCCCTTCCCGGCGGACGCCACGGAGTGGCTGCGAGGACGCGGCGCGCTGGCGCCGCTCGCGCCCCCGGTCCGCGCTCAGGCGGAGGCCTGAGGCTCCAGCACGGCGCGCAGCGCGGACGCGAGGCAGTCGGAGACGTTTGCGAGTGAGTGCCGGCACTCGACCGTCGCGAACGCGCGCTCCCCCATCGCGCGCCGCAACCTGGCGTCGGCAACGAGGCGCTCCAGCCGTACCGCCCAGTCCTCGGGCGTCTCCGCGAGCATCCCGTTCTCGCCGTCCGCGACGAAGCGCAGCGCGTCGCCGGCCTTCTGGAAGATCGGCGGCACGCCGGCGCTCATGTAGAGCAGACCCTTGAGCGCGCCGCGCACGGCGTAGTCCTCGAGGTCGAGTGGAGGCGGGTAGAGCCCGATGTCCATGCGCACGAGCTCCGCGTGCATGGTCGCCTCGTCGTAGCTCGGCAGCGCGGACAGGCGCACGCCGGCGAGGTCGCCCGCGACCTCCTCGGCCCCGCAGCCGAGCACGCGCAGCTCGAGCTCGGGGTGCTGCGCCGACACCGCGCGCAGCGCGCCCGCGATCTTCGCGAGAGCGCCGCGCGTGCCGCGGCTGCCGACCCAGCCCGCGATCACGCGGCCATCGCTGCGCGGAGGCGTGGCCGCGCGCAGCGCGCGGAGCCTTTCGGTCTGCGTGCAGGCCGGGATGGAGAACACGCGTGCGTTGTGGCGGCGTCCGTAGGCGCACACCCGCTCGTTCTCGCTGAAGACGGCGTCGCACGCGCGCAGAATGGCGTCCAGGTCGCGCCAGCCGCCGTCCTGGTGAGGCGGGCGCCAGAGCGCGTCGGTCAGGTCGAACACGAGCTTCGCGCGGGTCTCGCGCCGCAGTCGCAAAGCGAGCGCCAGGCGATCGACCTTGAGCAGGTAGACGATCCCCGCGTCCTGCGCGGCCCGCACGATCGCGTCGGCCGAGGCGTCGTTCACGTCGAGGAAGGCGCAGCCGAAGCCGCGCCGCACCAGCTCGTGCTCGAACATGGTGCCGCGCACGCGAACCGTGGAGTGGCCGAGCTCGCGATCGACCAGGAACAGCACTTGCGCCGTCGCGACGCCCTTGCGCGCGACCAGGCGCATGTCGCGCCACGCCACGTGCGTCTGCGCCGGCTGCTGCTCGACGTCATCGAAGCCCGCGGCGCGGAGCTCGCGCTCGAGGTGCCACGCCGACCAGCCGAAGCGGTTGGGCGCGTAGGGACGCCGCGCCTCGAGGTCGTCCCAGCCGAAGGCGTGGAACGCGCGCACACCGTCGACGTGGTCGCGCTCGCGGCCCGCGCTCTCGAGCAGCTTGCGCGCGGCCTGCTCCACATCGACGGTCTCGATCGCGAGGGTGCCGCCCGGCTCGAGCAGGCGGTGGAGCGACGCGAACAGCCGGCACGCCTGCGGGTGGCTCAGGTAGTTCAGCGAGTGGATCATCGCGACCTCGGCGACGCTGCCCGGCGCGAAGCTCCGCTCGACGTCGGAGAGGTCCAGCTGCAGGTCCGCGCGCGCGGACGGATCGCGGTCGACGTTGACCCAGCCTTCCCAGCGATCGGCGCCGCAGCCCAGGTGCAAGCGGACCGGCGCGGACGTCGGCACGAGTCGCTCACCGTGCAAGGCCGTCATCGAGCCGCCGTCCCCCTGCGACACGCATCGGTAGCGGCAACGCGTGACTGAAGAGCGTGCACGCGCGCTCAGGTCGCACGCGGAGTTGCCGACACGGGAGGTGATGCCAGCGCGTGTCCCGGCGCGAGTGATCTTCTATGGCGGCACCGGACAGGCGAAGGTGCTCCGGCCGCTGTTGGAGCGCGCGGGCGCGAAGCTCGCGGCGGTCGTCGACGACACGCCCGGTCTCGCGCCGCCCTTCCCCGACGTGCCGCTGCTCCCGGGCTGGCCCGGACTCGAGTCCTTCCTGGCGCGCGAGGACGCGCGTGGCGCACTCGGCTTCTGCGTGACGATCGGAAATCCTCACGGCGCTGCGAGGGTCGCCCTGCACGAGCGCCTGTGCGCGCGCGGCCTCGCGCCGCTCACGCTCGCACACTCGAGCGCGGTGATCGCCGCGGACGCCGTCGTCGGCCTGGGCTGCCAGATCCTGCCCGGCGCGATCGTCGGACCCGAGGCGCGGCTCGGCCGCGAAGTCATCGTCAACACCAGGGCCAGCGTCGATCACGAGTGCGTCCTGGAAGACGGCGTCGAGATCGCGCCCGGCGCCACGCTCTGCGGTCTGGTGCACGCGGAGCGCTACGCGTGGGTGTGCGCGGGCGCGACGGTGCTGCCGCGCGTGCGTATCGGGGAAGGCGCGATCGTCGGCGCCGGCGCGGTCGTGACCCGCGACGTTCCGGCGGGCGCGGTCGTAGTGGGCGTCCCCGCGCGACCGCTCGCGCGCGGAGAGCGCCGATGAAGCGCCTCTTCACCGCGGGCCCGTCGATCACCGAGCTCGAGGAGCGCGTCGTGCTCGACGCGCTGCGCAACGGCTGGTACGAGCAGCCCTACGACTACGTCGAGAAGCTGCAGGCCGAGTTCGCGGCGTGGCATCGCCGCGCGCACGGCATCATGACTCCCAACTGCACCGCTGCGCTGCACCTCGTCTACGCGTCGCTCGGCATCGGCCCCGGCGACGAGGTGATCGTGCCGGAGTGCACCTGGATCGCGACCGTCGCGCCCGCGGTCCAGCAGGGCGCGCGGCCGGTGTTCTGCGACATCGACTCGAAGAGCTGGTGTCTCGATCCCGCGTCGGTGCGCAAGCACATCAGCCCGAAGACAAAGGCCATCGTCGCGGTGGACCTGTATGGCAACATGCCCGAGCTCGACGAGCTCGGCGCGATCGCCGCCGAGCACCGCATCCCGCTGATCGAAGACGCAGCGGAGGCGCTCGGCTCGCTCCGCAAGGGCGTGCGCGCGGGAAAATTCGGCCTGGCCTCGGTCTTCAGCTTCCACCGCACCAAGACGCTCACGACCGGCGAGGGCGGCATGCTGCTCACCGACGACCCCGCGCTCTACGCGCGCGCCATGTTCCTGCGCGACCACGGCCGGAGCGAGATCCCGTACTGGAACACCGAGAGCGCGTTCAAGTACATGCCCTTCAATCTGCAGGCCGCCCTCGGCTGGGCCCAATTCCAGCGCGTGGACGAGCTGGTCGCGATGAAGCGTCAGATCCTGTCCTGGTACCGCGCCGGCCTCGCGGACGTGCCCGACATCGAGCTGAATTTCGAGCCGCCCGGCGTCGTGAACGGCGCCTGGGCCACGAGCCTCGTGTTCGGCCGCTCGCACGGCCAGAGCAAGGCCGACGCGCTCGCACGTCTGGCGGCAGTGGGCGTTCCCGCGCGACCGTTCTTCTATCCGCTCTCGTCGCTCCCCGCCTTCGCGAAGCACGGCGAGGCCGAGCACCGGCGCCGCAACCCGGTCGCCTACGACCTCTCCGCTCGCGCCATCACCCTCCCCTGCGCGCTCAACCTCGAGGAGGACGACGTCGCGCGTGTCTGCGACGCGATCCGGACACTCGTCAGCGGTACACGTTCGCGTTGACGACGTGCGGGTGGTGGTAGGTGAGCTCGGGATAGCCGTGCCAGAGACGGCCGACCCACTCCACGCCCTGCATGAAAGTGTGATCCTGGTTGCTGGCCTCGTATTTCCAGCCGCCGAAGCGGCCGCGCGAGAACACGCCGCGCCGCTCGAACGCGGGGTGTACGCGCGCGAGGATGTCGTCGCGATCGAGCGATGGGGTCGGGTAGCCGTGCTCCACGCGGTGGTGCCAGACCGACATCACCTCGTCGCGTGACTGGATCAACCCGCTCGCGATCAGTCCGTCCACGGTCTGGTCCGCGATGCGCAGGCGATCGATGGGCCGGTGTGGCGACTCGGAGGTCTCGGTGAGGAGCGACCAGTAGCGGCGCGGGTCGGGGACATTCTCGGGTGAGTACGCGCTGTAGACGCTCCCGCGGTGGAACGGCACGTCGGGCTCGGGAAAGTAGATCCAGCCCGTGATGTTCGCGCGTTCGGGCTGCTCGCCGCGCAGGCCGACGCCCACGATGTGCGACGAGGAGTGCCGCAGGCCGCGTGCGGCGTCCGCGATCTCCGGCGGCAGATCGAGCGTCAGGTCGGCGAGCTCGTCGAGTGGGATCGTCGAGAGCAGCGCATCGTAGTGCTCGACACTGCCGTCCTCGAAGCGGCACTCCTTCGCCGCCAGCTCGAGCTGCTTCAGGCGCCGGCCGAAGCGGATCCGCTCGCGGCCCACCAGGTCGGCGACGCCTTCCCAGATCGCGCCGGTGCCACCGCGCCGCGGGAAGGCGAAGCGCGCGTTCGGGCCCCAGGCGGTGTCGTCCTGCTCGAGGATCACGCGCTCGAGCACTCGACGCAGATCGGTGACGGCCACGCGGTCGCCGACCCAGCGGTGCTGGAGCGTCTCGGGCGGCCACGCCCAGACCTTCTCGTTGTACGGCAGCATGAACAGCTCGGCGATGCCCGCGCCGAAGGTCTGCAGGATCCACTCGCGGAAGTTGCGCGGCGGCGCTGCGGGCGGTTGCTCGCGCAGCGCGAGCAAGCCCTCGATGCAGCGCCACGCTTCGGCCTTCGGCAGGTGGCGGATGTTGCTCTGGAAGGGGTAGGGCACGTAGCGGCCGCCGATCCGGATCAGCGCCTGACGCGCGTGCTCGATCTGCCCGTTGGGACCGAGAGCGCGCGCGACGACTTCGTCGAAGTAGCGGTAGTGCGAGTGCACGATGTGCACGCCGACGTCCCAGGTGAAGCCCTCCTCGTCGGTGAACGAGCGCGCGAGCCCACCGGGACGTTGCTCCGACTCGCAGATCAGCCAGTCGCGGTGGCCGAGCTCGCCCAGGCGCCAGGCCGCGCCGAGGCCTGTCGGGCCGGCGCCGAGGATCAGCACGCGACCGGGGCGCGTCACGCCGTCAGCTCCCGCGCCGCGACCGGGCGAACCTCGCAGAGCGTGCGCCTGCCCGCCGCACCGACGGCCGGCAGCCGCTCGCGGACCAGATCGAGGAAGTCGAGAGCGCGCGCATAGCTCGTGTGCCGGGCGAGCGCCAGCCGCTGCCCGCGCTCCGCCAGCGCCTCGAGCTCGTCCGGACGAGCGAGCCAGTGATCGAGCCGCTCGAGCACGTTCTCGGGCGTGATTCGCACGTAGCTCTCGCCATCCACCAGCCCGAGCGCCTCGTGACCCTCGGGCTCCGTCCCGAACAGAGCGGTGCGCGACGCCAGCGCCTCGACGTACTTGGGGTACGGGCAGTCGTAACGACCCCCCGTCGTCACGAAGGCGCGGCACGCATTCAGCGTGCGCGAGAAGCCGGCGCCCACGTAGGCATGGCGCGCGTCGTGGTTGCCCCAGCCGGGGTGCTGCTTGAAGAGGTAACGGAGATCCGGGCGCCCGAGCAGGCGGCCGTGGATGGCGGCGCGCTCCGGATAGAAGGGGTCGGGGCTCGCCACGCCGCCGCCCAGGAAGCCCACGTCCCACTCGCGCGGCGCGCCCCAGTCCTTGCAGACGGCAGGGTCGAAGCACGGCGGCAGATACGCGAAGCGACGCGCGAGCGGCGTGCGCGCGAACAGGCGGCCGGGCTGCGGGTAGTAGCAGAGCACCAGCGCGACGCCGTAGCGCTCGAGCCAGCGCAGGTACGCGTCGGGGCAGGTCTCCGTGACGTTCCAGAAGTCCGAGAGCACGAACAGCTTGGGGATGCGCACTTCCTCGAGCCCCGCGAGCGGCACGCGATACGGAAACGCCCCCGAGCCCGGCGGCGGCGGCAGGTGGTCGACCGAGACGATCATGACGTCAGGCGGCGCTTCGGGAAACACGCGCTCGATCACGTCCGCGTACGACACCAGCGACGGATCGTGACCGGGATAGCCCTCGCCGAAGGCGCGCGTGTCGAAGAGTGCAAAGAGCCCGGTGCGGAACGCCTCGTGGTACTTGGCCAGGTAGCCCGACTCGTTGGCACCGACGATGAGCACACGCATCTCCCCTCCTATCGGCCGGGGTATGCAGCGACTTCAGAAACTTTGCCGGCGGCCGATGCGCGGTCATGACCGCCCGCATTCGTGTGGCCGTGCTCACGACGGACGTGCCCGGCGCGGCGTGCCCGGAACTGCGCCTGCAGCGCCCGCTCGGCGCGTGCGCGGACCGGATCGACCTCTCGTTCTGCGTCCACCTCGAGCCGCAGGGCAGGATCAGCGTGGACAGCGACAGCCTGGCGCGCGCGGACGTCGTGGTGCTGCAGCGCTTCTTCCCGCAGGCGGGGACCGCTCCGCTGCTCGAGCAGCTCCTCGGCGGCCAGCGACCGCTGGTCTACGAGACCGACGACTTCCTGCTCGAGATCCCGGAGGGCAACCCCGCGCACGCCGGATCCGCGGCGGTCTGCGGCTGGATCGCCCGCACGTTGCGGGCTGCCTCGGCGGTCAGCGTCTCGACGCTCGGTCTGCGCGAGGCTCTGGCGCCGTGGCGTGCGGACGCGCAGGTGCTGCCGAATCTCGTCGACCGCAGGCTGTTCGAGGCGCCGGTGCGCGCGCGCGGGCGGACGCTGCGGATCGGCTACGTCGGCACGGCGACGCACGCGCGCGACCTCGCGGTGCTCGAGCCGGCGCTCGAGCGCCTGGTGCAGCTCTACGGCGAGCGGATCCAGCTCGTCTGGTTCGGCTGTCACACACCCAGGCTCGCGCGCCTGCCGCGCAGCGAAGTGATCCCGTTCGACCTCTCCTACGCGAGCTATGCGAGCCGCCTGCGCGACGCGCGCCTCGACCTGGTGCTGGTGCCGCTCGCCGACAACACCTTCAACCGGAGCAAGAGCAACATCAAGTGGCTCGAGCTCTCCGCCGCGGGTGTGCCCGGCGTGTTCGCCGATCTCGCGCCCTACCGCGCGTCGGTCGAGCCCGGCGCGACGGGTTTGCTCGCGCGCGCGGAGCCGGAGGCGTGGCTCGAGGCGATCGCGCGCATGCTGGAGGACGAGCCGCTGCGGGTCGCGATCGCGCGGCGCGCGCAGGCGGAGGTGCTCGCGCGCTTCTCGCTCGAGGCGGGCGCCGCGCGCTTCGGCGACTTCTACGCGGAGCTCGCCGCAGCCCGCGCCGGCGCGCAGCGTCCCGCGCCGCCGCCGCGTTGCTCCGTCGTGATTCCGGTCTGGAACCGGGCAGAGCTGACCGCGCAGTGCCTGGACGCGCTGCGCTCACTGCGCATGGCCACCTCGTGCGAGGTGATCGTCGTCGACAACGGCTCCACGGACGCAACCTCGCGCGTGCTCGCGGAGCGCGAATGGGTGCGCGTGATCCGGAACGAGCGGAATCTCGGCTTCGCGGTCGCCTGCAATCAGGGCGCGCGAGCCGCGCGCGGCGGGTACGTGCTGTTTCTGAACAACGACACGCTTCCGCTCGCGGGCTGGCTCGACGCGCTCGTCGTGGCGCTCGACGCCGACCCCGGCGCCGGGATCGCCGGCCCGAAGCTCCTGTACCCGGACCGCAGCGTGCAGCACGCGGGGATCGCGATCTCGCGCGACCACGCTTGCCCTTACCTGATCTACCGCGGCGTGGCGGAGGATGACCCGAAGGTGAATCGCCGGCGCACGCTGCACGCCGTCACCGGCGCGTGTCTCCTGATTCGCCGAGCGCTGTTTCGCGAGCTCGGCGGCTTCGACGAGGGCTATCGCAACAGCTTCGAGGACGTCGACCTGTGCCTGCGCGCGACAGCACTCGGCTGGCGGGTGCTGTACGAGCCCGCGAGCGTGCTCTTCCACCTGGAGAGCCAGACTCCCGGGCGCAGCGACCACGATCGCGCGAACCTCGAGCGCTTCCGCGCGCGCTGGCCGGACCCGCTCTGGGTCGACGAGGATCTGCGTTACTTCGAGGACGGCGTGCGCTTCGAGCGCTTCACGCGCGACGGCGCGGAGTGGCTCGCAATCCACCCGCTCGAGGGCGCCGATGCCGAGCTCTGGGCACGCGCGGCCGAGGTGGAGCGCCTCGGCGCGCGCGCGGGGGTCGACGCGGTGCGCGCTCTCCTCGACGACGCCGAGCTCTGGCCCGCGTCGCGCGAGCTACGTGCGTGGGCCGCGCGCGCCTGCAGCTTTCACGGCTTGCACGAAGCAGCAGCGCGCTTCGAGTCGCGCGCCAGCGCGGCGCGCCGCACCGAACGTCCGGCGCCCTCTCTCCACGACGCCATCACGGCGCAGCTCCGCGAAATCTAAGAAGGACTCGCGAGCGCCGCGCGGTACTCGGCTGCGAGCTCTGCGTAGTGCTCGACCAGGTGCTGCCACTCCGCCTGCTCGTCCGCACGCACCTTGCGCACGAAGCGCGCCGGCGTGCCAGCCCAGAGCTCGCCGGCAGGAACGCGCCGCCCGGGCGTGACGAGCGCGCCCGCCGCAACCATCGCGCCGGTCTCGACCACCGCATTGTCCATCAGGACGGCACCCATGCCGATGAAGCAGCGGCTCTCGAGCGTGCAGGCGTGGATCACGCACGCGTGTCCGATCATGATCTCGTCGCCGAGCAGTGCCGGAATTCCGCTGTGGTTCACGTGCACCACGCTGAGGTCCTGCACGTTGGTGCGCGCGCCGATCCGGATGTGGTGCACGTCGCCGCGGACGACCGCGCCGAACCAGACGCTCGACCCGGCCCCGATCTCCACGTCGCCGATCACGCTCGCCGTGGGAGCCAGGAAGGCCGACGCCGCGACCCGCGGCTGCACACCGCGCCAGGGCAGGATCATAGCCACCTAAGCCCCCGTCCTTCCAAGGCAATAATCAATCTTGACGTGTACGTATACATTCGTCAGCCTGCGCTCATGCAGCTACTGGCGCAAGAAGAGTATGGGCTGCGCTGCCTGGTTGCGGTGGCGCGGCAGCGCGGCCCGGAGCCGCTGACGATCCCCGAGATCGCGGAGCGCGAGGGCCTGTCCCCGGAGTACACGGCCAAGCTCTTGCGCGCGCTGCGCACCGGCGGGCTGGTCTCGAGCACGCGCGGTGCGAGCGGCGGCTACCGGCTGGCGCGACCCGCGGAGGAGATCACCGCCTGGGACGTGCTCGAGGTGCTCGGCGGCTCGTTCTTCCCCGACGGCTTTTGCGAGGCGCACCCCGGCCAGAAGAAGGACTGCGTGCACACCGTGGATTGCTCGATCCGCTCGCTCTGGCAGCGCGTCGAAGGCGTGGTGCGCAAGATGCTCGAGGCCGTCTCGGTCGCAGAGCTCGCCCGTGAGGAGACCGCGAACGTGACCTGGGTCGAGCTCGCCGCCCCGCAGGGAGAGACGCGATGAGCAACGCCGAAGCTCGAGCGCTGGCCGAGCGCGAGTACAAGTGGGGCTTCGTCACCGAGATCGAGGGCGACACGCTGCCGCCCGGTCTCGACGAGAACGTGGTGCGCCAGATCTCCGAGCGTAAGCGGGAGCCGGAGTGGATGCTGGACTGGCGCCTGCGCGCGTTCGCGCGCTGGCGCACGATGCGCGAGGAGGACGCGCGCTGGGCGAAGGTCAGCTTCCCTAAGCTCGACTATCAGAAGTACAGCTACTACTCGGCGCCGAAGACGAAGCCCCAGCTCGAGAGCCTGGACCAGGTCGATCCGAAGCTGCTCGAGACCTTCCAGAAGCTCGGAATCCCGCTCAACGAGCAGAAGGCGCTCTCGGGGGTCGCCGTCGACGCCGTGTTCGACAGCGTCTCGGTCGCCACCACCTTCAAGGGCAAGCTCGCCGAGCTCGGGATCGTGTTCTGCTCGTTCTCCGAGGCGGTGCGCGAGCACGGCGAGCTGGTGCGCAAGTGGCTCGGCTCGGTCGTGCCACACGGCGACAACTTCTTCGCCGCGCTGAACTCTGCAGTCTTCAGCGACGGCTCGTTCGTGTACGTGCCGCCGGGCGTGCGCTGCCCGATGGAGCTCTCGACTTACTTCCGGATGAACGAGGCCAACACCGGCCAGTTCGAGCGCACGCTGATCGTCGCCGACCGCGGCGCCTACGTCTCGTATCTGGAAGGCTGCACTGCCCCGATGCGCGACGAGAACCAGCTCCACGCCGCCGTGGTCGAGCTGGTCGCGCTCGACGAGGCCGAGATCAAGTACTCCACGGTGCAGAACTGGTACCCCGGCGACGCGGACGGCCGCGGCGGGATCTACAACTTCGTGACCAAGCGCGGAGCCTGCCGCGGGCGGCGCTCGAAGATCAGCTGGACCCAGGTCGAGACGGGCTCGGCGATCACCTGGAAGTACCCGAGCTGCATCCTGCAGGGCGACGAGTCGGTCGGCGAGTTCTACTCGGTCGCGGTGACTCACAACCGCCAGCAGGCCGACACCGGCACCAAGATGATCCACCTCGGCAAGAGCACGAAGAGCACGATTCTGTCCAAGGGGATCGCGGCCGGCCACGGCCAGCAGACCTACCGCGGGCTGGTCGAGATCCATCGCCGCGCCGAGAACGCGCGCAACCATACGCAGTGCGACTCGCTCCTGCTCGGTGACCGCTGCGGCGCGCACACGTTCCCGTACATCGACGCGCGCAATTCGAGCTCGATCGTGGAGCACGAGGCGACGACATCGAAGATCGGCGACGACCAGCTCTTCTATTGCCGCCAGCGCGGGCTGTCGGAGGAGGATGCCGTGAATCTGATCGTGAACGGCTTCTGCAAGCAGGTGTTCCGCGAGCTGCCCATGGAGTTCGCCGTCGAGGCATCGAAGCTCCTGGCCGTCTCGCTGGAGGGTGCGATCGGATGAAGACTCCCCTGCTCGAGATCCGCGGTCTGCATGCCAGCGTGGACGGCAAGGAGATCCTGCGCGGGATCGACCTCGTCGTCCGCCCCGGAGAGCTGCACGCGATCATGGGCCCGAACGGCTCGGGCAAGAGCACCCTCGCACACGTGCTCGCGGGCAAGCCCGGCTACGAGGCCACCGCCGGTCAGGTGCTCTACAAGGGTGAGGATCTACTGGCGCTCGAGGCCGAGGAGCGAGCGCGCGCGGGCGTGTTTCTGGCGTTCCAGTATCCGGTCGAGATCCCCGGCGTGACCAACTCCTACTTTCTGAAGGCCGCGCTGAACGCCCAGCGCAAGGAACGCGGCCAGGAGCCGCTCGACGCCTTCGAGTTCCTGGCGCTGGTCAAGGAGAAGGCGAAGCTGGTCGGCTTCGACGAGGCTCTGCTCTCGCGCGGCGTGAACGAGGGCTTCTCGGGCGGCGAGAAGAAGCGCAACGAGATCTTGCAGCTCGCGGTTCTCGATCCCGAGCTGGCGATCCTGGACGAGACCGACTCCGGCCTCGACATCGACGCGCTGCGCGCGGTCGCCACCGGCGTGAACACGCTGCGCAGCGAGGACCACGCGGTCGTCGTAGTGACGCACTACCAGCGGCTGCTCAACTACCTGGTGCCCGACTTCACGCACGTGCTGGTGGCTGGACGCATCGCCCGCTCCGGCGACAAGCGCCTGGCCGAGGAGCTCGAGCGCCGCGGCTACGGCTGGATCGAGGAGGAGGCGCGCGCATGACGAGCGCAGCCACGCTGGTCGAGCACGCGCAGCAGGCCGCGTCCGAGGGCGGGCCGGCGCTCCGCCGCGAGGCAGCGGCGTTCGCGGCCGAGCGCGGGCTGCCGACGCGGCGCGACGAGGACTGGCGCTGGACCGACGTGTCCGCGCTCGCCAGCGAACGCTTCGTGCGCGGCGCCGCGCGGGTTCGGGTCTCCGCGGGCGCGCGCGTCTGTACGCTCCACGAGCTGCCCGGCAGCGCCTCGATCCTCGGCCAGCTCGCCGATCCGAAGGCGCACGGCTTCGTCGCGCTCAACACCGCGCTCTTCGATGACGTGGTGCTCGTCGAGATCGCCCCCGACGCAGCGCTCGAGGCGCCGATCGAGGTCGAGATCGCGCACAGCGGCGGCGATCCCGCTCCGTTCTCGTGCCCGCGCGTGCTGGTCGTAGCAGGCGCGCGAAGTCGCGCCGTTGTGCTGGAACGCCACGTCGGCACAGGCGCGTACGCGAGCCTGCCCGTGACCGAGATCGCGCTCGAGCGCGACGCCGTCCTCGATCACGTGCGCCTGCAGCGTGAGTCCGACGCAGCCTGGCACGTCGCCACGCTCGCGGTGCGCCAGGAGAGCGGCAGCCAGCTCCGCTCCTGGTCGCTAGCACTCGGCGGCAGGCTCGCGCGCGTAGACCTGCAGACGACGCTCGCCGGCGAAGCTGCTGCGTGCCGCTTGCTCGGCCTCGTGATCGGCGGAGGGTCGCAGCTTCTCGACCACCACACGCTGGTCGACCACGCGCTGCCGCGCACCGAGAGCCGGCAGCTCTACAAGTCGGTCCTCGACGGCCGCGCGCGCGGCGTGTTCCGCGGCCGCGTCCACGTGCGGCCGCAGGCGCAGAAGATCGACGCCGCGCAGCTGCATCGCACGCTCCTGCTCTCGGACGAGGCGATCGCCAACGCCAAGCCGCAGCTCGAGATCCACGCCAACGACGTGAAGTGCAGCCACGGCGCGTCGATTGGGCGCCTGTCGGACGACGCGCTGTTCTACCTGCGCGCCCGCGGCATCTCGCGGGCCGACGCTCGGGCCCTGCTCACGCTGGCCTTCGCGCGCGAGGTCGCTCTGGAGCTTCCGACTTCGGCTCTCCGCGACGAGCTCGAGCAGGAGCTCTCGCGCCGGCTCCACGCCGAGGAAGCGCGATGAGCGCCGGCCTCGACCTCGCGCGCGTGCGCGCCGACTTCCCGATCCTGCGCCGCGAGGTGCACGGCAAGCCGCTGGCGTACCTGGACAACGCGGCCTCCTCTCAGAAGCCGCAGGGCGTGATCGACGCGATCTCGGACTACTACCGCCGCTACCACGCGAACGTCCACCGCGGTATCCACACCCTCTCCGAAGAGGCGACGTGGGAGTACGAGAAGGCGCGCGGCAAGGTCGCGCGCTACCTGCACGCCGCCGATCCGCGCGAGATCGTCTTCACGCGCGGCACCACCGAGGCGATCAACCTCGTGGCCCATTCCTTCGCGCGCCCGCGCCTGCGACCGGGCGACGAGATCCTGATCTCGTGGCTGGAGCACCACTCGAACATCGTCCCGTGGCAGCTCCTGTGCGAGCAGACCGGCGCCCGGCTGCGCGTGATCCCGATCGACGAGCGCGGAGAGCTGTGCCTGGACGAGGTTCCGGCGCTGCTCGGGCCGCGCACGCGCCTGCTCGCCGTCGCGCACGTCTCGAACGCGCTCGGCACCGTCGTGCCGGTGCGCGAGCTCTGCGCGCTGGCGCGCGCGCGCGGCATACCGGTGCTGATCGACGGCGCGCAGGCGGTGCAGCACCTCGCGGTGGACGTGTCGGAGCTCGGCTGCGACTTCTACGCCTTCTCGGGGCACAAGGTCTACGGACCGACGGGGATCGGCGCGCTCTGGGCGCGGCGCGAGCGGCTCGAGGAGATGCCGCCGTGGCAGGGCGGCGGCGAGATGATCGCGTCGGTCAGCTTCGAGAAGAGCACCTGGGCCAAGGTCCCCCACAAGTTCGAGGCGGGGACGCCGCACATCTCGGGCGCGATCGGGCTTGGCGTCGCCCTCGACTACGTGACCGAGCTCGGCGTCGAGCGCATCCGACGCCACGAGGACGAGCTGCTCGCCTACGCCACCAAGCTCGTCGGCGAGATCTCGGGCGTGCGCATCATCGGGACCGCACGCGAGAAGTCGAGCGTGCTCTCCTTCGTGGTCGCCGACGTGCACCCGCACGACGTCGGCACCATCCTCGACCGCGAAGGGATCGCGGTGCGCGCCGGTCACCACTGCGCGCAGCCGGTGATGGACCGCTACGGCCTGCCGGCCACCACGCGGGCCTCGTTCGCCTGCTACAACACGCGCGAGGAGATCGACCGGCTGGCCGCCGGCATCCGGCGCGTGATCGGGATCTTCGCCTGATGTCCGACCTGCGCGAGCTGTATCAGGAGACGATCCTCGACCACACCCGGCGCCCGCGGAACTTCGGCAAGCTGGACGGCGCCACGGCGGCTGCGCACGGGCACAATCCGCTCTGCGGCGACCGCGTGACCGTCTACGTCGGCCTCGACGACGGCAAGCTCCGCGACGTGCGCTTCGAGGGCCAGGGCTGCTCGATCTCGACCGCGTCGGCGTCGCTCATGACGGAGGCCTTGCGCGGCAAGACCCGCGCCGAGGTCGACGCGCTCTACGAGCGCTTCCACGCCATGGTCACCGCGCCGCCGGACCAGCCCGCTGCGAGCGACGACCTCGGCAAGCTGGCGGTGCTCGGCGGCGTACGCGAGTTCCCGGTGCGCGTGAAGTGCGCGACGCTGGTCTGGCACGTGCTGCGCGCCGCGCTCGAGGGCAAGCGCGACCCGATCACAACGGAGTGAGCCATGAGCGAAGAAACGAACCCTGCTATCCCGACCGACGCTCTCACGCAGCGGGTCATCGACACGCTCAAGACCTGCTATGACCCCGAGATCCCGGTCGACATCTACGAGCTTGGCCTGATCTACAAGGTCGACGTCGACGCCGCAGGCAAGGTGGCGATCCAGATGACGCTCACCTCTCCCGCCTGCCCGGTGGCCGGCTCGTTGCCGGGTGAGGTGGAGCAGAAGGTGCGCGGCGTTCCGGGAGTCACGACGGCCGCGATCGAGCTGGTCTGGGAGCCGCCGTGGAACCCCGGCCTGATGTCCGAAGCCGCCAAGCTCGAGCTCGGGTTCTAGCACCGGTTCGCCCCTGGAGATCGAATGCTGCGAGGGAGCTGTCTTTGCGGCGGCGTACGCTTCGAAGTCGATCGTGTGGTCGGCCCTTTCGAGCTCTGCCACTGCAGCCGTTGTCGGAAGGTCAGCGGTTCCGCCTTCATGGCCGGTGTGGGCGTGCGGCGGGACGAGTTCCGCTTCGTCACTGGTCGCGAGCTGGTCAGAACCTATGAAGCACCGATCCTGGAGTCGCCGCCGGCGTATCGGGTCTGCTTCTGCGACAGGTGCGGTTCGTGTGTGCCGGATCCAGACGCCGGAGCGGAGTGGTTCGAAATCGCCGCGGGCTTGCTGGACGACGACCCGCAACTCCGCCCCGGCAAGCACATCTTCGTGGAGCTCAAAGCGCATTGGTTCGACATCACGGATGACCTTCCGCAGCTCGACAGGAAGGCGCTGCTCTGGCATCGCGAGGACAAGACTGCACGGGTCGAGCCCGAGATCCGCGAAGACCTCGCCGCAGACGCTGACGGGGTTCGGGCCGTCGTGCTCGCGGCATTCGCGCCGCGGGAGCAGGAGGCGAACCTCGTCGACCTGCTGCGCGCACGCGCGAAGGCGAGCGTCTCGCTGGTCGCGCTGGACCGCGACACCGTGATCGGTCACGTGCTCTTCTCGCGCGTGACGCTCGAGAGCGGCGCCGGGCTGCGCGGCGTCGGGATGGCGCCCGTCTCGGTGCTCCCCGGGCACCAGGCGCGCGGGATCGGCTCCGCGCTGATCCGGCGCGGCCTCGAGCTCTGCCGCGCTCGCGGCTTCGACTTCGCGGTCGTGCTGGGCAATCCGCGCTACTACGCGCGCTTCGGCTTCGACACCGCGTCGAAGCACGGCCTCGCCAACGAGTACGGCATGGACGAGCCCTTCCGCGTGCAGCCGCTGCGGCCCGGCGGGCTCGACGGCGCGCGCGGGCTGGTGCGCTACGCGCCGGAGTTCGCCGAGACGGAGACCTGAACCGGAGCTAGCATCCGCCGCGTTCTTCACGAACGGAGGGGAACGCGATGGGAAGGGGAGACGGGCGCTCGGCCAAGGGCAAGCGCTTCCGCGGCAGCTACGGCAACAGCCGGCCGCACACGCCGAAGAAGAAGCCGGCGAAGTCGAAGGCGAAGGGCAAGGGGAAGGCGAGGTAAGGTGCGCGGCGGGCGGCACGAGCCCGCAGCGTCGCGCCCTGACATGCCCGAGTACGGGCTGCTCGGCGCCGGCGCCGGTCACGGGCTGCTGCCCTGGAGCTGGGCCGTCGAGCGCCTGGAGCGCGCGCGGAATTTCTGGCTCTCGACGACGCGCCCCGACGGTCGCCCGCACGCGATGCCCGTGTGGGCGGTGTGGCACGATGGCGCGCTCTGGTTCAGCACGGGCCGCTCGAGCCGCAAGGCGCAGAACCTCGCCACGGACCCGCGCTGTGCCATCGCGACCGAGCGCGCCGACGAAGCAGTCATCGTCGAGGGCAGTGCTGTGCTGGCCTCGGACACCGCGAAGCTCGCGCCGCTGGCCGAGCGCTACGCCGCCAAGTACGGCATGGGCTATCCGCCGGACTCAGCGGTCTTCGCCGTGCGGCCGCGCGTGGCGTTCGGCTTCATCGAGAGCGCGGCGGACTTCGCCGGCAGTGCCACGCGCTGGCGCTTCGAGTGACCGCTCGGGTGATCGCCGTCCGCGCCGCCGGTCCCGGCGACGCCGCGCGCATCGCCGAGCTGCACGACCAGTTCAAGCTGTACCTGCGCGGGCTCGGGGACGACACCGACTTCCGCTTCGACGCGGCCGCGTACCTGCGCGACGGGTTCGGGCCGAGTGCGGCGTTCGGCGGCCTGGTCGCCGAGTGCAACAGCGTGGTCGGCGGCTACCTGCTCTACCACCCGGGCTACGACGTGGATCGCGCGAGGCGGCAGCTCCACGTGGTCGATCTCTTCGTCGAGGAGCGCCTGCGCCGTCGCGGCGTAGGGCGCGCGCTCTGGGGGGAAGCCGAGAACGTCGGCCGGCGCCTCGGCGCGCACGAGCTCTACTGGTCGGTGTTCGAGCCGAACCAGCTCGCTCACGACTTCTATCGGCGGCTCGGAGCGGAGCACGTGAGCGGGCTGCGCTACCTGCGGCTCCCGCTCACGCCTCCTCCAGCGTGAGCGGGCGCGGGCGCTTGCCGTCCACGTCGCTGAACCCGAACTCGCGCGCCAGCTCCGCCGCGACCACGACGCCGCCCGAGCGGCGCAGCACCTCGGGATCGCGCGCCAGCGCCGCGGCCGCTCGGCCGACGAAGCGCGGCGACTCGGAGTTGGACAGGTCGAGGAAGCCGGCCGACTCCATCACCTTCTCGGTGCGCACCAGCCCCGGATAGAGCGAGACGACCGCGACACCGTGGGGGCGCAGCTCGTGCGCCATGTCGGCGGTCATGCGGTCGGTGGCGGCCTTGGCGACGCCGTAGGCGACGTTCGCCAGATACTTGCGCGCGGCCCAGTACGACACGTTCACGATCAGGCCGCCCTTGCGAGCCAGCATCGCGCGCGCAGCCAGGCGCGAGGCCGTGTAGGCGGCCCGCAGCCCCGCGGCGAACATCGCATCCCAGCGCCAGAGCGGCTGCTCCCAGAACGGGCGCAGCCAGGTGAACTCGCCCGCTTCGAGCATGTTCTCGTAGCCGCCCCAGGCGTTGTTCACGAGCACGTCGAGCCGTCCGTGTCGCTCGAGCAGCGCCTGGCACAGCTCTTCCACGCGCGCGTCGTCCGTGTGGTCGCAGACGAACGCGGTGGCGCGTCCGCCGAGCGCTTCGACGCTCGCCGCGCTCTCCGCCAGCGCGCGCTCGTCGCGCCCGGAGAGCCAGACGCTGGCGCCGAGCTCGGCGAGCCCTTCGGCAACGCCGCGACCGACCCCGCGGCTCGCTCCCGTGACCCACGCGACCGGCGCCTCTCCCATCCGCTTCTCCTTCCGAATGTCGTGGTTTGATTTTAGAAGCGACGAATGCCAGACTCGAAGCGTGAGCGGCTTCCGGTACGCCCAGTACTGCTCGCTGGCTCGCGCGAGCGAGATCCTCGCCGAGCGCTGGACCCTGCCGGTGCTGCGCGAGCTGTTCGCGGGACCGCAGCGCTTCACCGACCTGCGCCGGCGCCTGCCCGGCGTCTCGACGAGCGTATTGTCGACCCGCCTGACCCACCTCGTCCAGAGCGGAGTGGTGCGGCAGTCGGAGCTGCCGCCGCCCGCGGCCACGACGGTCTACGAGCTCACCGAATGCGGCCGGGCGCTCGAGCCGGCGCTCGTCGAGCTGGTGCGCTGGGGCAGCCAGTTCCTCGAGGCGCCGCGCCGCGGCGATCATTTCGAGCCGGACTGGCTACCGATGGGGCTCCGCGCCTTCACGCGGCGCGGCGCGACGCCGAAGCTCGCGTTCGAGCTGCGCATCCCGCGGGGCGACGGCTCGCCGTTCGCGGTGCGCGTCGCAGGGGGCGCGCGCGGGACGCGCATCGGTCCTCCGGGCGGAGCGGTGGACGCGACCGTGACGGGCACGCCCGATGTCCTGCTCGGTCTCGCGTCCGGTGCGCTGCGCGCCGGCGCAGCGCTCGCCGCCGGCCGGGCGCGCTGTGAGGGCGACCCGCGCGCGCTCGCGCGACTCCCCGAGCTCTTCGACACAGCGGCTTCACGCGCCGCGTCGTCGACTTCCAGGTCTGCAACCCCAAGACACAGGAGAACTCGAAAATGATCGAGATCATTGGAGCGAATGCCTCCCCCTTCGTGCGCAAAGTGCGCGTCGCCCTGGCCGAGAAGGGCATCCCGTACACGCTGACGCCGCTCATGCCGTTCGGCGTGAGCGACGAGTTCAAGAAGATCAGCCCGCTCGGGAAGATCCCCGTGCTGAAGGACGGCGACTTCACGCTGCCCGACTCGTCGTGCGTGATCGCGTACCTGGAGCGCGTGCATCCGACCCCCGCGCTCTACCCGTCCGACCCGAAGCTCTACGGCAAGGCGCTGTTCTACGAGGAGTACGCCGACACGCGGCTGGTCGAGACGCTCTCGCCGGTGTTCTTCGAGCGCGTGGTCAAGGTGGTGATCATGAAGGGGAAGGCAGACGAGGCGCGCGTGAAGGAGGCGCTCGAGAAGACGCCGCCGGTGCTCGACTGGCTGGAGCAGCAGGTGCCTTCGGCCGGTGACGCGATCCTGGGCGGGCGCTTCTCGACCGCGGACATCGCGCTGGCCTCGCCGTTCGTGAACTGGGCGCACGGAGGAGAGCGCGTCGACCCCAAGCGCTGGCCGAAGCTCGCCGCGTACGTGGACCGCGTCCACGCGCGGCCGTCGTTCAAGCCGCTGATCGAGGAGGAGCGCAAGGGCCTCGGTCAGTAGTCACGCGGAGCCCGCGTGCCCGGCGCGCGGGCCCCTTCGCCATGCGAAAATGCCGCCATGCGCGAGCGCATCACGCAGGTGCTCGTCGGCGGCACGATCCTGACCTCGGCGAATCCTGCTCGGGTCGAGGCGGTTGCGGTCGCCGGCGACCGCATCGCCGCGGTCGGCACGCGCGAGGAGATCCTGGCGCTGCGCACGGCGGGCACCGAGACGACCGATCTGCGGGGCGCCGCGCTGCTACCGGGACTGATCGAGCCGCACACACACCCGGACCTGTGCGCCCAGTGCTACGCGTGGGTCGACGTCAGTGGGTTCATGCACGCCTCTGTCCGCGGGGTGGAGCAGGCGCTGCGCGCGGCGCTCGCGAAGACTCCCCGCGGCGAGTGGGTGTTCGCCTTCGGGCTCGACCCGATGCTCACGCCCGACCTCGGCGCCTGGGGGCGCGATCGCCTCGACGCGCTCGCGCCCGAACACCCCGTCATGGTGCTGATCCAGTCGATGCACACCGCCTTCGTGAACACGCGCGCGCTCGTCGTCGCCGGGATCGGCGACGCGACACCCAACCCGCCGGGCGGCGGCGTGTATCAGCACGACGCCGCGGGACGTCTCACCGGCAAGATCGAAGAGGCGCCGGCGATCAACGCGTTCGCGCGTTTCTTCGACCAGTCCGAGGCCGCGCTGCGCGCACGCCTGGCCGAGCAGTACCAGCGCTATCGAGCCGTCGGGCTCACGGCGATCGGCGTCGCGGGGCTCTTCCTGCCCCCGCGAGAGCTCGGCGTCTTCACCGGCGTGGCGCGCGACGGAGGAGCACCGCTGCGCACGATCGCCTATCTGCGCGCGGATCAAGTGGGCAAGCTCGCGTATCGCCCCGGAGACGGCGACGCGCGCTTCCGCGTGCAGGGCGTGAAGCTCTGGTACGACGGCTCGCCCTACACCGGGACGATGCTGGTCGACGAGCCGTACCTCGACTCCGAGCTGTGCTGCTGCACGCTCGGGATTCCGCGCGGCACGGTCGGCCACGCCAACTTCGAGCCCGGCGATCTGGTCGACCTGCTGTCGCAGCTCCATCGAGACGGCTGGCAGGTGCTCACGCACGCGCAGGGCGACCGCGGCACGCGCGAGATCCTCGACCTGTACGAGAAGGTGCTCGGTCCGCACGCCGGTGCCGATCACCGCTGGCGGCTCGAGCACTGCATGCTCGCGAGCGAAGTGGACCTGCGCAGGGCACTCCGTCTCGGCGTCACGCCGAGCTTCCACGTTAACCACGTGCGCTACTACGGTCCCGAGCTGCGCGACTCGATCCTCGGACCCGCCCGCGCGGCGCGCATGATGCCGCTCGGGAGCGCCGCGGCGATGGGGCATCGCGTGAGCCTGCACGCGGACTCGCCGATGTACCCGCCCGGGCCGCTCTCGCTGGTGCGCACCGCCGTGACCCGACTGACGCGAACGGGCGAGCCGCTGGCGCGCGATCAGGCGCTCACGCTCGAGCAGGCGTTGCGGGCGGTTACGCTCGACGCTGCGTGGCAGCTCTTCGCCGACGGCGAGATCGGCTCGATCGAGCCCGGGAAACGGGCGGACTTCAGCGTGCTCGAGCGCGACCCGTTCGAGGTCGATCCGGCGGATCTCGACCGCATCGCGGTGCTCGACACCTGGCTCGCCGGCGCGCCGACCACCCCGCGCGCCTGATACTGTGCCCTGGGGGCGAAGGAGAACCGATGGGCGACACGCGGCAGATCGAGACCGGAACGGAGCACCTGCTCGGGAAGATCGAGGACGGCGTGGCCACGCTGGTGATGAACCGGCCGGAGCGCCGCAACGCGCTCTCCGACGAGATGCTGCAAGCGCTCGCGCGCGCGCTCGCGGAGTGCGAGACGTCGAACGAGGTGCGCTGCGTGGTGCTGACCGGCGCCGGCGGCGCGTTCTGCTCCGGCGGCGACGTGAAGGGGATGGCGCAGCGCGGCGCGGCGGCCGGGAGCGGCGGCGGACCGACGCTCGACCAGCGCATTCATCGCCAGCGCCTCTCGCAGCGCGAGACCTCGGGACGCATCTTCCGCATGCCCAAGCCGGTGATCGCGTCGCTACCCGGTGCCGCGGCGGGCGCCGGCCTCTCGCTCGCGCTCGCGTGCGACCTGCGGATCGCGGCGGACACTGCGGTGCTCACGACCGCGTTCGCGCGCGTGGGCTTCAGCGGCGACTACGGCGGGACGTACTTCCTGTCGCAGCTCGTCGGCGCCGCGAAGGCGCGCGAGCTGTACCTGCTCTCCGATCGGATCGACGCGCGCGAGGCCGAGCGGCTCGGGATCGTGAACCGCGTCGTCCCCGCGGCTGCTCTCGAGGCCGAGACGGCCGCGCTCGCGCGCCGGCTCGCGAACGGCGCGACCGTCGCCTACCGCTACATGAAGGAGAACCTGAACCGCGCGCTCGAGGGTGCTTCCGCCGAGGAGTGCCTCGACCTCGAGGCGACGCACCACGTCCACACGGGCCTCACCGAGGACCACCGAGAGGCCGCGAAGGCCTTCGTCGAGAAGCGCGAGCCGGTATTCCGGGGACGCTGAGAGAGCCTTGGCCGCGATGGCTGTCGCCAAGCGGCCTCCGCGCGCAGCGCACTCGCTGCGCGCGCTTCGCGCTTGCCCTAGCCGATGAAGAACGCGTTCAGCTTGTTGCCGTCGAGGTCGCGGAAGTAGCCGGCGTAGAAGCCGTCACCGCGCGGGCCGGGCGGGCCCTCATCCTTGCCGCCGAGCTCGAGCGCCTTCTTGTAGATCGCGTCCACCTGCGCCTTGCTGCTGGCGGCGAGCGCCACCATGATCCCGTTCCCGACCGTCGCGGCCTTGCCGTCGTAGGGCTTGATCACCGAGACCATCGGCGCGCCGGGCCCGGTCGCCCACGCGATGAAGGTGTCCATCTCCATCGAGCGCTTGGCGCCGAACTCCGCGAGCAGGGAATCGAAGAAGCGCGCCGCGCGCTGGATGTCGTTCGTCCCGAGGCTGACGTAACCGATCATTGGGGGTTCTCCTCGAGCAGGAACCGCTGCCCGGCCGGGGCGCCCAGCATACACGCCCACCGCTCGGATCACGCCGAAGTTCAGCCGGGCTTGGTCGCGGCTGCCGCGGCGGAGAGGACCGCGTCGACGAGCGGGTCGGGCGAGGTGAGGCCAATGAAGAAGTGCGCGGGATCGGCGAGCACCGGCGCCACCGCCTTGTGCAGCGCGGCGCGCTCGGGCGCGACGCCGGCCAGCGCTGCTTCGAGCGCGGCGACGCCCGCCGAGCCCGCGATCCAGTCGGCGGCGAAGCCGACGCGAGAGAGACGGCCATTGCCGTCGAGCGCGGCGAACGCCTCGAGCGTGCCGATCGGGATCTCGACCTCCGCGCCGCGCGCCAGGTTCGCGGCCGGGTCCGCCTCAGGAGAGACGATCGGCAGCAGGCCCTTCTCGTCTAGCGCGAGCGAGCGTGCGGCTGCGCGGGCGTCCCACTCCTCGAGGTCGAGACGGAACTGGCCCGCGAAGCCCTCGGCCAGCGCCTTCTGCACGCGCTCGAACGTCGCGTCGTCGATCTCCTCGGCGAGCGCGGTCGGCGGCGGGGGATGCGGCAGACCTGCGCCATGCACCGCCCCTTCGAGCACGTGCTCCGTCTCCACCGCGACGATCGCCTGCACCAGCACCACTCCACGCACGTCGCGCTCCGCCGACACGTACGCGCCGTTCTTGTGCGCGACCGTCACGAAGTCGCGTCCGGGATAGGCGGCCTGCAGGCTCAGGTGCGAGAAGCCGCGCACCAGCCCGCGCGCGTAGCGATTGAGCAGCCGCTCGCCGGGCAACGGGCTGGCCTCGTCGAGCCAGGCGTTGGGATCGGGCAGGACCGCGCATAGCGAGAGGATCCCGTCGCCGTACATCGTGCCGTGCCCGCCCGTCCAGCGCCGCACGAAGCTCTCTTCGAGCGACGCGCCGACGCTGCCGCCGGCCTGCCAGCGACCGAGCGCCTCGACGGGACCGGAAAGCTCGGCCATCACGAGCGCGCTAAAGGGGCGGCCGGCGTCGCGCTCGTCGGCGACCGCGCGCACTACGGCCGCGACCGTCGCGAGCTCATTACGAGCGGACGTCCTTCCGAGGCGAAGGAGACGCACCGAGCGCGTCATCCCGGTTAGCATGGCGTGATCGCGCCGAATAGGAAAGGGGGACGTGATGCGACCTCTGCGCAGCCTGCTGGACCCGTCCTGGATCGACACCTCGCTCGACAGCCGGGCCGTCACGTTCGAGAACCCGACCGGCGAGCGCGGCGCGGGCGGCCGGGCGCACGGCGGACGCAAGGGCGCGCCGTCGAAGCTCGTGGCGCCGGGCGAGCGCGTGGTGCTCGCCGACCTCGAGGGACCCGGCACCGTGCGCCACATCTGGCTCACGATCCCGCCGGGGCGGCCGGAACGCATGCGCGCGCTGCGCCTCGACGCGTTCTACGACGGGCTCGCGGAGCCGAGCATCTCGGTCCCGGTCGTCGACTTCTTCGGCTGCCCGCACGGCCGGCCGGTCGCCTACGACTCGGCGCTCACCTCGGTGCACGAGGGGCGCGGCTTCAACGCCTACCTGCCGCTGCCGTTCCGGCGCTCGCTGCGCCTCGAGTTCGCCAACGAGTCGCAGCGCCCGACGATGCTCTACTACCAGCTCGACTACACGCGCGAGCGCGAGCTCGAAGACGGCACCGGCTACCTGCACGTGAGCTGGCGCCGCGAGAATCCGACGCTGCAGAAGCGCGACTTCACCATCGCCGCCGGTCTGCGCGGACCCGGTCGCTTCCTCGGCACCAACTTCGGCGTGCGCACGATCGACGAAGGCCAGTGGTATGGCGAGGGCGAGGTCAAGGTGTACCGCGACGGCGACAGCGAGTACCCGACGATCTGCGGCACCGGGCTCGAGGACTACGTGGGGAGCGCCTGGGGCATCGGCCGCTATCACGCGCACTACGCGGGCACGCCGCTGCTGGTTCGGCCTCCCTCGGGCGGCGGGCCCAATCCCGACTTCGTCGGCTTCTACCGCTGGCACCTGCCCGACCCAATCGTGTTCGAGCGCGAGCTGCGCGTGACGATCCAGCAGATCGGCTACGCGTCGTTCCCCGAGTCCGATCCCGAGCGCTTCGAGCGCTATGCGCGCACGAACCCCGCCGCGGGAGCGGGCTGGGAGCGCACGCCGCGAGCGGGAGTGCTCGCGCACGGGATCGCGGAGCGCGTGGACGACTACTGCGCGACGGCGTACGTCTACTGTCGCGAGCCGCAGCCGGTCCCACCACTCGACACCAAGCAGGCGATCGCCGACATCGAGCGCCGCGACTACGAGGAGCCGACGCGCACGGCAATGGGCTAGCAAGCGCGAAGCGCGCGCAGCGAGGGCGCCGCGCCCGAGCGGAGGCCGCTTGGCGACAGCCATCGCGGCCTAAGACACGCTAGAGGCGGAAGCCGACGCGCTGGAGGTTCGCTCGCAGCGCACTCCCAGGCTCGAGCAGTCGGCGGAAGGCGACGACCGCGGGGCGATCGAGGCGCGCGCGCGGGATCGCGAAGTCGTAGTGCTCCTCGCGAAGCGGGCGGAAGCGCAGGCCGGCGTCGCGCGCGACGGTCTCGATCGTCACGCCCCAGTCGGCGCGGCCCTGGACGACGGCGGCGGCGACGGCGTGATGCGAGCGCGGCTCGTAGGCGTAGCCGTCGGGGCGGCGTTCGCCGAGGAGCTCGTCGTACAGCACGCGCGTGCCGCTGCCGCGGTTGCGGTTGACCATGCGCAGCGCCGGATCGGCGAGCAGCTCGGTGGTCGGGCGCGTCTCGTCGGGCCGCGTCACTACGCCCTGCATGCGCAGGTAGCCGGGCAGCAGGACGTGCTCGGGACCGAGGAAGGGTGCGTTGTAGACGCCCGACTTCGGGTCGAGCAGGTGGATCGGCGCCACGTCGCACTCGCCGCGGCGCAGCGCCTCGAGCCCGCCCTGGCTGCCGACGGCGAGCAGCTTCACGCGCAGCCCGTCACGCGCGAGGGCGGACGCGATCGCATCCAGACCCGTGCAATGGCTGCCTACGATCACGAGATCGGCCGGCTCGAGCGCGCGGCCGAGCAGCGTCACCTCGACGGCCGCGTCCGCTTCGACGATCTCGACGTTGCGGCCGATCCGCACGAAGCCGTCCGCGCGGCTGAACGCCGTCACGCTGCCGCTGCCCTTGCCCATCGGATAGGCCGCGAGCGCACCGTCGTCGCGGCGCACCAGGCCGACGAGCAGGTACTCGAGACGGCCGCGCTCCGAGACCGTGCGCAGCGCGAGCCGCGCGGCGACCGTCTCGCGCGGGGCGGCGTCGAGTCCTCCCAGCCTGCGGATCACGGGTGCGGCGAACTCGTGGAAGGTGAAGATCGCCGACGTCGGGAACCCGGGCAGAATCACGACCGGCTTGCCGCGGTGGGCCGCCAGGCAGATCGGCTTGCCGGGCTTGAGCGCCACGCCGTGCACCACGATCCCGGGCTCGAGCTCCGACACCACGCGGTGACACAGGTCGCCCTCGCCCTTCGAGGTGCCGCCCGACAGCAGCACGACGTCGCCCCAGTCGAGCGCCTCGTGCAGGGCTGCGCGGAGCGGAGCCTCCTCGTCGCGGAAGGCGCCGAGGAAGCGCGGCTCGGCGCCGAGCTCGCGCACCGCGTCGCACAGGGTCCGGCCGTTCGAGTCGTACACCAGACCCGGGCGCATGGGGGCGCCGGGCGGGACGATCTCGTCGCCCGTCGAGATCACTGCCACTCGTGGGCGGCTCCGCAGCGCGACCGAGGCGAGCCCGATCGCCGCGAGCACGCCGGTCTCGCGCGACGTGAGCAGCGTCCCGGCGAAGAGCACGGTCTCGCCGCGCCCGATGTCGGTGCCCGCGTACGAAACCGCACCGCCCGGCACGCACGCGCGGCGCACCACGACCAGGTCGCCCTCCATGTCGGTGTGCTCGACGCCGACGACCGCATCCGCGCCGCGCGGCAGCATGCCGCCGGTGGCGATCGGCGTGGCTTGCCCTGCCGAGACCACTTGCTTGGGAATCACGCCGGTTGGAAGCGTCTCGCCGGTCAGGCGCAAGCGCACGGGCGTCTGCTCGCTGGCGCCGAACGAGTCCTGCGCGCGCAGCGCGAAGCCGTCGAGGTTCGAGCGATCGAACGACGGCACGTCGACGTCGGCGCGCACGTCCTCTGCGAGCACGCGGCCGAGCGCCGCATCGAGAGGCGCGTCCTCGGCACGCGACGGCGCAAGCGCGAGCGCCGCCTGCCAGCGCTGCTCCGCCAGATCGCGGTCGATCACCTCGAGGAATTGCTCCTGCTTCACTGCGGCGGCTCGTCGTCGTAGAGCAGCACCTCGACCTGCGCGCCCTCGGGCATGCCCTCGAGCTCGCGCGGCACGATCACGCAACCCGCCGCGTGCACCGTCGACGACAGGATGGACGCGCCCGACGTCGCGATCGGCACGGCGCGCCCCGACTCGAGTGCCACGCGCACGTAGTCCGTACGCCCGATCGCCGACGAGATCTTGCGCGCGAGCGGCACCCGCACCCGCCGGTGCGGCCACGCGCGCGGACGCCCGCCGAGCGCGCGCAGCGTCGGCCCGGCGAAGAACTCGTAGGCGCACAGGCAGCTCACGGGATTGCCGGGGAGCAGGAAGACCAGCCGCCCCGCCACCCGCCCCACGCCCGCCGGTGACGAGGGCCGCATCGAGATCCCGTGGAAGTCGAGCGTGCCGAGCTCCGCGACCAGACGCGGCGCGTGGTCCTCCTGTCCGACCGAGCTGCCGCCCGACACGAGCACCACGTCGGCGTCGGGCGCCAGCAGCGCCTCGCGGATGCGCTCGGCCCGGTCGGGCAGGATCGCGTAGGGCAGCACCGCGCCACCATCCCTGGCGATCAATGCGGCGAGCATCGGCGAGTTCGAGTCCACGATCGACGCGCCCTCGGGCCTGGCGCCTACCGGGAGCAGCTCGTCGCCGGTGATCACCAGCGAGACGCGCGGGCGGCGCACGACCAGCACCTGGCCGCAGCCGATCGACGCGAGCGCTCCCACGTCCTGCGGCCGCAGTCGCCGCCCCGCGCCCAGCAGCAGCTCGCCCGCGCGCACGTCTTCACCGGCCGCGCCCACGTTCTTCTTCGGCGAGACGGCTTCGGAGACGCGCACGACGCCGCCCTCTTCCTCACAAGTCTCCGCCATCGCGACCGCGTCCGCGCCTTCGGGCAGCGGAGCACCCGTCATGATCCGCACCGCTTCGCCGCGCGCGACACGGCCCGCGAACGGCCGGCCCGGCAGGGCTACGCCGACGAGCCGGAGCTCGAGCGGCGTGTACTCCGCGGCGCCGAAGCTGTCCTCGCCGCGCAGCGCGTAGCCGTCCATCGCAGAGCGGGCGAAGCCGGGTACATCGACGGTCGAGCGCACGTCGGCGGCCAGCACGCGACCTGCGCCGTCACCGAGACTCACGGTCTCCGCCGGCAGCGGCTCCGGCACGACCGCAGCGAGGAAGCGCTCGACCTCCTCGACGTCCGCGCGCTCGGAAAACCCGCGCATCCGGACGTCGCGAACCATCGGCCTTCCGCCTGAGAGGGCTCCCTCAGCCCGAGGCTTTCTCCGTGAACATGTCGTCCTGGTAGGGGAGCCGGGTCTTCGCCTTGCGAACGGTCTCGGGCTTCACGTCGTAGACCAGCTTCATCGGCCCGATCGGGTCGATCTTCATGGTCTCGGGCATGTCGTCGTCCTCGTCCTTCCAGCCCGCGCGGCGATTGAACTCCCACTCGTCGGAGAGGACCTGCCAGCCCATCTCGTGGATCTGCTCGCGCGAGATGTCCACGTCGAACAGGTGCCCGACGAACTGGCGGATGTCGTCGAGGGTCGGCGTGACGAACTGGCAGAACCCCGACGAGTCGCACACCGCGTTGATGAGCTGCGCCTTCTGCGAGGCGTAGGCGAACTGATCCTCCGGCATGCCCGGCTTGATGATCAGGCCCGCGGTGTGATCGGCGCCCATCGGGCTGGTCGCGTAGGTCACGCCCGTAGCCTTGAGCGGCCGCGGATCCCACGCGGGAATCGACTGCCCGCGCACCACCGGCACCCGCTTGTGCTTGAGCTGCCTGCCCACCTCGGCCGGCCCGTTGCCGACCATCTTCCCGCGCGGCGTGCCGTCGGCGATCTCCTTGAGCAGCGCCTTCATGCCCTCGGCGTCGCCCCACTGCATGCCGCCGGCGTCCATCAGCACGCCGATCGCGCCGCCGGTCTCGATGGTGTCGAGCCCGATCTCGTCGCACAGGCGGTCGAGGTCGGCGACGTCGTCCATGCTCGAGAGGTCGCAGTTCGACCCGAGCATGGTGATCGTCTCGAACTCGAGCGCCGACGTCTTGTACTTGCCGTCCTTGTCGTGGACGATGTTCGAGCAGCGCACGATGCAGCCGGTCAGGCAGTTGTGCATCTCACCGCCGCGGGTGGCGAAGCTCTCGATGATGCGCGCGCCGTCGAGCGCCTGCACGTGCGGGCTCTGGCCGTTCACGCGGTTCCGGTTCGGGAAGGTGTTCAGCATGTTGGCGACGGGAACCACCGCCGACGTGCCCTTGTCGAAGATCTTGTGGCTGGGCCCGCCCAGGTAGTCCTTCGTGTACTTCTTGCAGAGCTCGTTGAACTCCGAGCGACGCGCCGCCTGCACGGCGCGCGTGCCGCCGGCCTCGATCGCCACGAACTTGAGACCCTTCGAGCCCATCACCGCGCCGAGCCCGCCGCGCGCGGCGTGGCGCGTGGGCACGCGGTTGTCCTGATCGGTGCACGCGACCGACGCGCCCTTGAGCAGCTGCTCGCCGGCCGGGCCGATCGAGATGAACGACGCCTTCTTGGAGTACTTGGTCGCGAGCTTCTCGCAGTTGGCGTAGTTCCAGAGGCCCTTGTGCTCGTCGGCGGGGACGATCTTGGCGCCCTCCGCCGTGACCTCGAGCCCGTAGCGGCGGTTGGCGTCAGCCGGCTTGCCCTTCACGATGATCGCGCGGTAGCCGAGCTTCACCAGGTCCTGACCGGGATTGCCGCCCGAGTTCGCTTCCTTGATCCCGCCCGTGAGCGGGCTCTTGCCGCCGATCGAGATGCGGCCCGAGGTCGGGGCCGCGGTGCCCGCGAGCACGCCCGGCGCCATCACCAGCACGTTGTCGGGACCGAGCGGATCGCAGGTCGGATTGCACTCCTTGAGCAGGATCTTCGCCGACAGCGCGCGGCCGCCGAGCAGCCGCCATTCGCTCGGGAAGGGCACGATCTCGACGCTCTGTCGCGTCATGTCGAGCCGGATCATGCGGTCGGTCGTCGCGCCGTTGGTCGCCATCAGTGGGTCCTCCTGGTTCGTCGGTCCAGTCGCATCATACCCGTCCGCCGCCGATGGCGGCCAGAATCGTCAGCACGTCGCGGTCGCCCACGGCGGACTCCGGCTTCGCCGGCTCGCCGTTCACGAACAGGCGCACGAAGCGGTGGACCTTTTGCGACGCGTCGAAGATCAGCGGCGCAAAGCCCGGATGGCCCTGCTCGATCGCGTCGATGCACTCCCGCACGGTGCGACCGGGCACCACGAGCTTCTCCGCTCCCCGGGTGGGACCGGTGTACGGCCCCGGAATCTCGACCGTCGGCATCGCCGCGCCAGTCTAGGCTAAGTTCCGCGGGTGGCCGAGCAGGACCTGTACAAGACGCTCGGGGTCGCGCGAGACGCGGCCGACGACGCGATCAAGAAGGCCTACCGCAAGCTCGCGCGCAAGCACCACCCCGACGTGAACCCCAACGACAAGGCCGCGGAGGAGCGCTTCAAGGGGATCGCCTTCGCCTATGACGTCCTCTCGGACGCCAAGAAGCGCCCGCTCTACGACGAGTTCGGGCTGCCGGGGCTCCAGGAGGGCTTCAATCCGGACCAGGCCCGGTCCTACTCGCACTGGTCGCAGGGCGCGCATCGCAGCCCGTTCGCGGAGACCTTTCAGGGCGGCGACTTCGAAGGGGTCGATCTCGGCGATCTGTTCGGCGACCTGCTCGGTCGCGCCGAGGGACGCCGCGCCGGCGGGCCGCGCCGTGGCGCGGACCAGGAGGCCGAGGTCGAGGTCGAATTCCTCGACGCGGTGCGTGGAGGCGAGGTGCGCGTGCAGCTCGCGAAGGGCGGCGAGAGCTCGACGCTGCGCATCAAGGTCCCGCCGGGGTCGGGAGACGGCACGCGGATGCGGCTGTCGGGTCAGGGCGCGCCGGGCCGCGGCAACGCGCAGGCCGGCGACCTGTACGTAACGCTCCGCGTGCGCCCGCACGCGTTCTATCGGCGCGAGGGGGACGACCTGTCGATCGACCTGCCCGTCACGCTGCCCGAGCTGATCCGCGGTGGGTCGGTGCAGGTCCCCACGCCCGAGGGTCAGGTCAGCATGACGATCCCGCCGCGCGCGCAGAACGGCCAGCGCCTGCGGCTGCGCGGCAAGGGAGTGGCCGGGCGCGGCGACCTGTACGTGCGTCTGGTGGCGCGGCTCCCGACGGAGGGCGACGGCGCGAAGCTCGACGAAATCGCGAGCGAGCTCGAGCCGCTCTACGGTGACGCCGACGTGCGCGCGGAGCTGCGCGAGCGCTCATGAAGTACACGCGGCGCCAGATCATCGAGCTGCTGGAGGTCGAGGAGGATCTCGTGCTGGCACTCGAGCGCGAGGAGATCATCGAAGTCGAGGACGGCGACGCCTACTCCGAGCAGATGCTCGAGCGCGTGCGCGTCGCGGCCAACCTGATGGCGGACCTCGACGTGAACCTGCCCGGCGTCGCGATCATCGTGCGCCTGCGCGAGGAGCTCTCCACGACGCGCCACCAGCTCCAGGAGCTGGCCAAGCGACTGCAGGGAAAGAGCTGAGAGCACGCCGTCGAACGCCGGACTCTAGGCGACCCTCCGGCGGGCGCGCGTCGTTATGGTCAGATGCAGTCCGGCCCTGGCGAGCATGTTCACGAGCATGTCGATGCTGAAGAGGTGGATCTTGCCGCGCACGAGATCGCTGATTCGCGGTTGAGTGACGCCGAACATCTGGGCCGCCTCACCCTGGGTCAGGTCCCGGCTCTTGATCACTCGCGTCAATCGGGCCATCAGGTCGGACCGGATCCGGAGGTTCTCGGCTTCCTCGGCAGGGAAGCCGAGGTCGCGGAAGACGTTCCCGCTGGAGCGTCGGAGCTTCTTGGCCATTTCTTACTCCTATCCGCGGCGGCGGCGCAGCACTTCGGCCAGGTTGCGACGGCCAGTCTCGATGTTCGCTTGCCGTCTGCTGGGTCTTCTTGGCGAATGCGTGCAGCACGTACACAGCCTCGGTGAACTTCGCCACGTAGAAAACGCGGTACCCTGGTGGAGCTGGTGCCCAGCGTCGCGCCGTGCTGCGGTCGGGAAGGCTCGCAGTCGCTCCAGGGTCGTTCCCACCCAGATCAGCGCCTTCCCGGCCACTCGGCGATCATATCAAACATTGTATAGCCGTCACGCGTGGGAGACGGGTTTCCTAACCTCTACCTGCCGAGCGGCCGATCTGGTTCAGCATGAGGTGTCCGTCATCGAAGAGCGACTGATCTTCCTGGTCTCGCCACCGCGGTCGGGGTCGACCCTGCTGGCGCGGATGCTCGGCGCGCACTCGAAGGTCGCGGGCGGGCCGGAGCCGCACGTGATGACGCCGCTCGCGCACCTGGGGTACTACGAGCGGGTCGACGCCGCGCCCTACGATCCGGTGATCGCGCAGGAGGGGATCCGCGAGCTGGTCGCGCGGCTGCCCCACGGCGAGGGCGACTATCTGGAGGCGTGCCGTGCCTATGCGGACGCCATCTACCGGCGCTTCCTCGAGACACGCGCGGGACGCACGCACGTGCTCGACAAGACGCCCGCGTACGCGTTGTCGCTGCCATTCATCGCGCGCGTGTATCCGCGCGCGCGCTACGTGGTGCTCACGCGCACGCCCCTAGCGGTGCTGACCTCGCAGGCGCACTCGTTCTTCGACGGGAACTTCGCGGAGGCAGTGCGGCTCTCGCCCGTGCTCGAGCGCTACGTGCCGGCGATCGCCACGTTCCTGCGCGAGCGTCCCGCGCTGATCTTCCACGTGCGCTACGAGGACCTGGTGGCAGAGCCCGAGCGCTGGATGCGCGAGATCTGCGCCTTCCTCGGCCTGCCGTTCGAGCCGAAGATGATCGAGTACGGCAAGGCCGACGACGAAGGCGGCGCGAGCGCCACGGGCGCGCGCGGGATCGGCGACCCGATCGGCGTCGGTCAGCACACGCGCCCCGTCACGGATTCCGTCGCGCGCTGGGCCGCGGAGCTCGCCGACGATCCCGACGGCCGCCGCGTCGCTGAGGACCAGCTCGCCACGCTCGATGCGCGCGACGTCGAGACCTGGGGCTACAAGCTCGACGACGTCCGCGCTGAGCTCGCGCGCGCCACCCCCGCGAACGCGCCGAAGCCGCGCAAGCTCACGCGCTACCGCCTCGAGCGCCGCGTGCTCGTCACCGCCCGCCGCCTGATCCGCGGCGGCCCGCTCGAGCGCCTGGTCCGCAAGATCCGCCTCTACTGCGACGTGCTCCTGCGCTGAGCTCCGTCCACCGCTCGACGTGCGCTCCGAGCGCAACCGCATCGGCGGCGAACCGCTAGGATCCCACGGGATGTCGAAGGCGAGTGAAAGCGACCGGCGCCATTTCGAGGCGATCGCCGCCGGCGAGCGTGAGTCGGAGCTCGAACGGATCGAGCGGGCGGCCCGCACGCCGCCGGGCGAGCGCATCCTGGAAGGCGCCGAGCTCGCCGCGCGGATGCCCTGGACGCCCGCCCACCTGGCCGAGCTCGACGCGCGCGCCGACGGCCAGATGGAGCTCGCTCGCCGCCGGATCGCGCTCGGTCTCGGGCTCGATGGCCGTCGGGCTCGCTGAGCTGCTCGGCGCCCTCGCGTCCCTCGGAGAGGATCGCTATGCGGTAATCGGAGCCGTGGCGCGTAATGCCTGCTCGTCAGGGTGGCGACACCCGAGGATCTGATCGTGTACAAGCTGCTCGCCCACCGCGCGCGAGACATCGACGATGTCGACGCGATCGTTCTCACGCAGGCGCGCACGCAGCGTCGGATCGACTGGGCACACGTCGAGCGCTGGGCTGCGTACTGGAGCATCTCCGATCGTGTGTCCGCGCTGCGCGAGCGCCTGGGGCACTGACCGGCTGCTTCGACTCTCCAGCTGAGCGCGCTCACGGCGCGAAGGTGCAGCGGGCGGCGACCGCGGACTGGCAGACGGCGCGGTTGGGGGAAGCTTGCGTGGCAGCGGGCTTCGGTACAGAATTCTGTACACGAGACGGAGCAGTCGCTTGCCAAAGACGCGGCCCAGCCAAGACATCCGGTCCCTGTCGGACTTTCGCGCCAACGTGGCCGCTGCGGTGCGAGACGTCCGACGACGGCGCAGGCCGATCTTCCTCACGCAGCACGGCCGCGGAGCCGCAGTCTTGATGAACGTATCGGAATACGAGGCCCTGCTCGACGAGCTCGAGCTCCTGCGAGACGTTCGCACCGCAGAGCGGCAGCTCGCCGCTCGCCGCGGCATCTCGCATGAAGCTGCCCGGAAGGACCTGCTCTCCCGTCTGCGCCGGTGAGCGCGCGCGTCGTATGGTCGCCGCTCGCATTGCGCCGCGCGCGCGAAGCCGCCGACTTCATCGCTCGCGACGATCCTGCGGCTGCGGTCCGGTGGGCACGCGGGCTCTTCGCGTCGGTGAAGACGCTGAGCGCCCACCCCCGGCGCGGGCGGGTCGTCCCTGAGCTGTTGCGCGAGGAGATCCGCGAGCTGATCTACGGCAACTACCGGTTGATCTATCGCGTCTCGGGACGTCGGATTGAGGTTCTCACAGTGCGCCACGGCCGTCGGCGATTCGATCCTGAAGAGGCCGACGGCGAAGAGTAGTCGGCGGATCCCGGTGACGGCCTAATTCCACCAGCGCGCATGACGGACCCCGTCGCGCGGTGGGCCGCGGAGCTCGCCGCCGATCACGACGGCCGCCGCATCGCCGAAGACCAGCTCGCCACGCTCGACGCGCGCCACGTGGAGACCCGGGGCCCACAAGCTCCAGCGGGCCTCCTTTCACGGCGCGAACGTGCAGCGAGCCGGGACCGCGGACTGGCAGACGGCGCGGTTGGCGCGCTCGCCGCCGGAGCCGAGTGTGTTCGACCAGCCTGGGGTGTCGGGGCCTGCTGCTCCGTCCGGGTCGAGGCTGCAGCGGGCGCACTTCGGGAGGTTGGTGTTGATGACACCGCCCTTCGCAACCGCGGCCTTCGACAGGTTGAAGTCCGCGGCGGTCACCGCCGCACCGGCGCCGTCGTGGTCGAACTCAGCGCACTGCTGGGTCGCGCCCGATCCACCTTCGGCCGCCGTTGCGCCGCAGCTGTTCTGCGTCATCAGACCCGGGCCCGGAAGCAGCGAGAACTTCGACAGTGGAGTCGAAGCTGTGCAGCGACGTGAACGTCCCGCTTGTGTCGATCTTGAACAGCGTCCCACCGCCGTAGCTGCCGCCTCCTCACGAAGAACGCTGCGCGGGATCTCGAGAAGATCGAGCGTCAGGACCGGCGTCGCATCCTTGGCTTCCTCCGGGACCGCGTAGAGTCGAGCCCGGACCCGCGGGCGCTCGGCGAAGCGTTGCGAGGCAAAGACCTCGGTCGATTCTGGAAGTACCGGGTAGGGGACTTCCGGATCATCTGTGACATCCAGGACCGCCGGGTCCTCGTCGTCGTGGTGAGAGTCGGGAACCGGCGAGAGGTCTACCGCTGACCGGGCAGCCGAGGCTCCCGCTGGCCGAGATCGTTGGTAAGGGCTGCGCGCCGCGATCGCGAAAATACGCCCGGGACCCAGGGGGGCAAGGACCCAACGGAAGGCGGTCGCGCGCCCGGCGCAGGCTGCCCGCTCCTTGACGCCGGGACGAACGCGCGCGGCTCCCCGAAGCGCTCCAGAAGGACCTACCCGATCTCGCGCGCATCTCGCGGCAGCTTCGCCGCGACCGCGAGCTCGCCTTCTACGGCAGCCAGGACCTGATACCGTCCGACTTCTACTCTCGCGACGACGCCGTCGAGGCGCGCGACGGCGCGCGCCTCACCGTGAGCCGCATGACCCCCTTCCGTCTCGCTCTCGCGCTGACCCCGCTGCTCCCGCTCGAGCACGTTCGTGCACCGTCCGCTTGCCTCCCCCGGGCGCGCTGGTCATATTGGTCATGATGAAGAAGACCTCGTTGGCCGCTGCGAAGGCGCAGCTATCGGCGCTCGTCGACGAAGCCGAGCACAAGGGCAGGCGGACCTTGATCCTCCGGCACGGCAAGCCCTCGGCCGCAATTCGTTCCCGTCAGCGTCGCGGTTGCCCCGGTGCGCTCGCGAGCGAGGAAGCGGCTGCGGCTCTCGCACGCCGAAGTGAAGGTCCTGTTCGCCGGCCTCGATAAGGGTCGCCCCCGAGGGAGCGCGGTTGCCGACCTGCTTCGCTCGCGGCGATGAGGCTCGTCGTCGACGCGTCCGTGGCGGTGGCGGCCGCACGCACTCGCGAGCCCTCGCGCATCGTGCCGCGCGGGCGCGCGTCGCGGGGATCCTCCGCGGTGAAGACCGAGCTCGTCGTGCCCGTGATCTTCTCCGTGGAGGTCGGCGCAGCGCTCGCCCGCGCGGGCGAGCCGCTGCCGGCGATACGGGCCTACGTCGACGCCCTGCTGCGCGCGGCGCGAGCGTCTGCGAGATCATCTTTCCCTGACCGAAGCAGCCAAGGTCACGGACTCCTCAAACTCGCGTGTCGCTGAGACGGTGGTTCCTGCTACGAGAGAGGCCTCCCGCTAGCCACTTCGACGGCTGCGACTGCGTGTTCGGCGGCGACGTAGCGACCGCCGAGCAAGGTCCTCGCCGCCGCCGGTATCGCGCGTAGCTCCTGGGCATGGATGAGCAGCTAGGAGCTCGCGGTCTCCCGCCGCCGCCCCGTTGTCGCCTGCCGACCTCCAGCTCGCGAGCGAGCCGCTGTTCTCGCTCGAGCAGTTCTCCGCGGCCACCAGAGCGTGCGTGGCTACCTCGAGAACCAGCTCGTCCGCGACAACGGCTTCGCCTCCTCGCTCGAGCTGCCCATCCCGCTCTGGAGCGACGAGGTATGTGGGATCGACGTGCAGCTCGCTCCCTTCGACCGATGAAGTACCGGGGGACGAAGTCCGGCACGGGGGGGTTCCCGAGTGTCGCCGCGTGATCGATGGGCCCAGTTCTATCGATCACAGCATTGCCTACGATGATCGATAGAAAGGTCCCCTGTCGATCATGCCCTGGAACTGGCAACGCTCCGATTGGCCCCGGTTCAGCTGGCAGGTGTCTCGCCTGGCCAAGGCCGAAGAGCACTTCCTGCTCGGCGGAGGCGCCATGGTGGGCACCTCGACGCACCTGGACGAGGAAACTCGCGAGCGCGTCATCGTCGAGGCGATGAGCAGCGAGGCGCTCACGACATCCGAGATCGAAGGAGAGATCCTCGATCGTGAAAGCGTGCAGTCCTCGATTCGTCGCGAGCTGGGTCTCTCCGCGAATGCTCGCCGCGCCACGCCTGCGGAGCGCGGCATCGCCCGGATGACCGTCGCCGTCTATCGAGACTTCGCCGCGCCGCTCGAGGAGGCGACGCTTTGCGAGTGGCACCGGATGCTCATGAGCGGTCGCCGCGACCTGCGCGAGGTCGGGCGCTATCGCACCCACGCGGACGCCATGCAGGTGGTCTCGGGGCGGCTCGACAGACCCAAGGTCCACTTCGAGGCGCCCCCCTCGAAGCGCGTGCGTTCGGAGATGACGCGGTTCATCAAATGGTTCAACCGCACCGCGCCCAACGGCTCGGAGGCGCTCCCTGCCCTCACCCGGGCCGGCACGGCTCATCTCTACTTCGAGTCGATCCACCCCTTCGAGGACGGCAATGGGCGCATCGGCCGAGCGCTCGCCGAGAAGGTATTGGCAGAGAGCCTCGGGCGCCCTTCCCTGACTGCCCTCGCCGCCACGATCCTCGGCCGGCGCCGCGACTACTACGACGCCCTGGAAGCCGCCAACAAGAACAACGAGATCAGTCGCTGGCTCGCGTGGTTCGCCGGCATCACGCTGGAGGCCCAGCAACGCACGCTCGCGCGGATCGAGTTCCTGATCGACAAGACGCGCCTGCTCGACCGCTTCCGCGACGCGTTGATCCCGCGCCAGCAGGCCGTCCTCCTGCGCATGCTGCGCTCAGGCCCGGAGGGATGGAAGGGTGGCCTGACCGCGAGCAAGTACGTGACCCTTGCCAGGGTCTCGACGGCTACCGCGACGCGCGACCTGGCGGACCTGGTCGACAAGGGGGCTCTCCAGCGGACGGGCGAGCGGCGCCATGCGCGCTATCACCTGCCAATCCCGCAGAGGCCGGTGACGCCGATGGTCATCGACGAAGCCGGGAACGTAGTATCTCGCAGCGACGAGCGTCGATCCTAGAGCTTCGGTTGGCGCGCTCGCCGCCGGAGCCGAGTGGTCGAGCTCGCCGCACTGCGAGTGCGGGCCCGTATCGCGCCGCAAGAGACCGGCACGAGCACTCAGAAGTACCCGCTATGGGTATCGATCCGGGCCGCACGCGCTGCAGCGCCGCTCCGCCCGCAACGCCGCATCGCGCGCCTCCCGCCGCCGCTTGCCTCCCCCGGGCGCGCTGGTCATATTGGTCATGATGAAGAAGACCTCGTTGGCTGCTGCGAAGGCGCGGCTCTCGGCGCTCGTCGACGAAGCCGAGCACAAGGGCAGGCGGATCTTGATCCTCCGGCACGGCAAGCCCTCAGCCGCGATCGTCCCCGTCAGCGTCGCAGTTGCCCCGGTGCGCTCGCGAGCGAGGAAGCGGCGACACCTCTCGCACGCCGAGGTCAAGGTCCTGTTCGCCGGGCTCGGTAAGGGTCGCTCCCGAGGGAGCGCGGTTGCCGACCTGCTTCGCTCGCGGCGATGAGGCTCGTCGTCGACGCGTCCGTGGCGGTGGCGGCCGCACGCACTCGCGAGCCCTCGCATCGTGCGGCGCGGGAGCGAGTGGCGGGGATCCTCCGCGGTGAAGACGACCTCGTAGTGCCCGTGATCTTCTCCGTGGAGGTCGGCGCAGCGCTCGCCCGCGCGGGCGAGCCGGTGCCGGCGATCCGGGCCTACGTCGACGCTCTCCTCCGCGCGGCGACGCGCGTCGTTCCGTTGAATCCGGCCGCGGCCCGCCGCGCCAGAGAGACGGCCATGCGCTGGCGGCTTCGCGCTGCCGACGCGCTCTACGTCTCGCTCGCGGCATCGGAAGGGCTGCCCCTCTGCACCCTCGATCGCGAGATGCTCCAGCGCGGCGCGAGCGTCTGCGAAGTCATCTCTCCCTGACCGAAGCAGCCAAGGTCACGGACTCCTCAAACTTCAAGGCGCGAAGGTGCAGCGGGCGGCCACCGCGGACTGGCAGACGGCGCGGTTGGCGCGCTCGCCGCCGGAGCCGAGCGTGCTCGACCAGCCGGTGCCGACCGCGCAGGCCGTGCACTTCGGGAAGTTGGTGTTGATGACACCGCCCTTCGCAACCGCGGCCTTCGACAGGTTGAAGTCCGCGGCGGTCAGCGTCGCACCGGCGCCGTCGTGGTCGAACTCAGCGCACTGCTGGGTCGCGCCCGATCCACCTTCGGCCGCCGTTGCGCCGCAGCTGTTCTGGGTCATCAGACCCGGCGACGGCAGCAGCGAGAACTTCATGTCGTTGAAGTCCGACGCCGTGAGCACCGCGCCTGCGTCGTTGTAGTCGAAGTCGCAGCGGTTGCCGCGGCCGTCGGCGTCGTCGTCGCGCTGATGGCTGATGAAGGTGCGGTTGCCGGTCGGAGCGCCGGCGACCTGAGCGTTGGGCAGGTTCGTGCAGGTGTCGCAGGCGTTGTCCACGCCGTCGCCGTCGCTGTCCACGCCGGCGTTCGCGAGGGTCTCACAGCGGTCGCAGGCGTCTCCGATTGTGTCGAGGTCGAAGCTCGCCTGGCTGGTGTTGGCGACGTTCGGGCAGTTGTCGACGTCGTAGACCGCGATGTCTTCGTCGGGGTCGAGGAGCTGCCGGACGGGAATGAGCGCAGCGCAGCGGCCGGAGCGGAAGAGCGCGCCCGTCGTGGTGAAGTTGGGAGCGTCGAGCTGAAGCACGCTCTCGGTCGTCCAGTCGCCGGGAGTCGATGGCGAGAAGACGGGCCAGGCGGGCACGCTCGACGGCGCGCCCGTCCGTACGAACGACCCCCACGCTTCCTGCATCGAGTCCGAGAGCGCGGTGTCCGGCAGGATCCCGTACGGAGGAGCGGTGCGGAACAAGTAGTAGAGGTCCAGGGTGTGGAACGTGCGCAGCGACGCCTGCGGCGAGCCCGGCGGGTAGGTCGGCGCGAAGCTCAGGTAGTAGACCCAGGCGGGGCTCCCTCCCTGAGTGATCGCATCGGCGATGGTGAGCGTCGTCGGGCACACGAGGCCGATGTCCTCGAGGAGCACGCGGAACTCCTCCGCCCACGACGGGTAGCTCAGGGGCAGGGCGGGATAGAGCTGCAGAAGCGCATTCGCTCGGGTGTTCCCGAGCCGCGGGCGCACGCCGAAGAACTCGTAGAGGAACGCGTTCGTCATGCTGGACTCGAGCCCGACAGTCCAACTCGTCGTCTCGTTCGCGTTGCTGCCGACGATCAGCGGCCGGCCATCCGCGGCGCCCTGCCGCAGCAGTACGATCGGCTGCTCCGAGAGCACGTAGCCGTCGATTGCGGGACTCGCGGGCGGAAGGCCGTCCAGGCCTGGCGGCTGGCTCGCGAGCGCCTGCACCAGGCTCGCCGCCGAACGACCGCGCAGGCAGGCGAGCTGGCCCGCTCCCGCCGGGCAATTTACGTTGACGTTCGCGGCGACCGCCTGGCTCCGGGCATAGATCGTCGTCCCACCCAACGGGTCACTAAGGAAGGGGCTACCCGGTGTCGTGTCGAGGAGCCGCGCATTCTGGCACTGTCCGCTTTGAATGATCCCGCCCTGGAACAGGCCGTCGGAAAGGGGCGACGCCATGAGCGCGCAGACCGACCACCCCCCCGCCGACTCACCGGCGATCGTGACTCGCGTAGGATCGCCCCCGAACGCCGCGATGTTATCGCGCACCCACGCCAGCGCCTCGAGCTGGTCCAGGAACCCGTAGTTCCCGGTCGAGCCGTTCAGATCCTCCGCGGCTAATTCCGCCAGCCCGAAGAAGCCAAGCACGCCCAGCCGGTACTGGATCGCCACCACGACGAGGTCCTGCTCGAGCGCGAGGTCACTACCGTCCGTCGCTGCCCACGCCGCGAACCCCCCGAGAGGCCGCCCCCGTGGATGTAGACGAGCACCGGCAGCGGCGTCACGGGCGGTGTCTCGGCGCGCCAGATGGAGACCGAGAGACAGTCCTCGCTGCCGCTCGTGCTCGTCGTAGTCCCTTGGGGGCACTGAGGGCCGAACCCGGTCGCGTCGATCGTCGCGGTCGAGACCGCGCGCCGAAGGGGCCGGTGCCAGCGAACCGGCTCGTCCGCATAGGGGATGCCGTGCCACTTCAACACCCCCGTGTCCACATAACCCTGCACCGGTCCGGACGGAGTTCCGAGCACTGGCGCCGGTCCGCCTGTCGGAGCGAACGCGGGGACGAAAACCAGACCGAACGGGCTCGCCAAGCCGAAGCCGGAAGGGAAGACGTCGATGAAAGCGAGGGTGGTCCCGTCGTACTGCATCACCTGGTTGCTGTCGCGGCAGGTGACATGCAGGTTTCCGTCGGGTCCGAATGCGAGGAGGCGGGGCCCGTCCGGGTGAGGATCAGCGGCCGGGATTCCGCCCAGCAGCGCGCCGGTCGTCCCGTCGAAGCGCAGCACCTGATTGCCTGTGAAGCTGCCGACGTACAGGTTTCCGTCGGGTCCGAAGGCGATGCCGATGGCGTAGGTCAGGGGTGAGCCTGCGCCGATGTAGCCGATCCACGCCCCCGTCGTCCCGTTGACCTTGAAGACGACGTTCGCCGTGGTCACCGCCCCGTAGAGATTGCCATCGGGTCCGAACGCGATCGCGCCGATCGCTGCCGGGTGGCCCGTGCTGAAGACATCGATGAAGGCGCCGGTTACTCCGTCGTAACGAAGGACCTGGTTCGTGGCTCCGCTGCTGGCCACGTAGAGGTTGCCGTCCGGGCCCACGGCCACTCCGCGCGCCGCACTCAGCCCCCCGCTTCCCGAGCCTACGAACGTGCCTTTGAATGCCCCGGTGGCTCCGTCGTAGTGCAGCACCTGGTTATTGACACCTCCGGGGAGCGATGCGCTCTCCCAGGGAGAGAGGCGTGAACACCAGCGGGACAATTCGTGCCGTCGTCCCTCTCGCGCCTCTAAGCCTCCCATTCGACCCGGGAGCGGGGGTCGGGGAGGTAGACGCAGAGGTGGCCGCGCCGGATCGTTCCCGAGAGATGCGCGCCGAGCTCGGGATGGCGCTCGGCGATCCTGTCGAGGGCGGTCTTCAACGCCTTGGTCACGGCGGTGCGGGCGCGCTCCCCGTGAGAGGACGCGCGCCGTCCGCGCGCCGCCCCCTCGAGCTCCGTGAGCAGCGCCTCCCGCTCTGCGGAGACGCGCTCCAGCCGGGCGAGATCGGCGCCGCGCTCCGCGTCCGCTTGCTCCTGCTCGAGCTCGCGCAGCCGGTCGCGGTACGCCCCACGCGCCTGCGCGTCGAGCGGCTCACCCGCGTCCCCCAGCCCGCCCACGACCGAGAGCTCCGGATCCCCGACCCACGGAGCCCGCCCCGCGCCGTTCGCAGCGCCGATCAGATCGCTGGCGCGGAACTCGCGGCCGGGCTCGCGCAGCAGCGTCGCCAGGTAGTGGAGACCCCGCATGTCGCGCAGCCGGATCTCCTTGCCGGAGCTGGCGATCGTCCAGAACTCGCCGTCGCGCCGGAAGATCCGGAGGGGTTCGCTACTCGCGCGCGGACTGCCGGCCTCCGCGAGCCGCAGCAGCACCTCGGAGCAACGCTTCGAAACACGAGCGAGGTGGGCGATGTCCTCCGGGGTGTAGATGTCGCCCGAGCGCTTGCGGCCGAGGCAGGCGAAGGCCACGACGCCGTCGCGGCCTCGAATCGGCACCACCAGTGCGACGCCGAGCGTCTCGAGCGCGGCCCGGTCGAACGCGTCGAGCTCCGTCGCGTCCGCCGAGAGCGGGCGGCCGCGCCGCTCGAGCGCGCGCACGAGCAGCGAGTCGGCGTCGAACGAAGGCGGCGCGTCTCGGCCGCGCGCGAACAGCGGTGTGAAGCTCGCCCCTGCGCGCGCGTAGAGCGCGATCGAGTCGGGCTCGAGGAGAGCGTCCACCCGCTCACCCGCCTGGCGCACCAGGTCCTCGACGCTCGCGTAATCACCGATCTCGTCGAGCAGACGCTCGAAACCCTGCGTGCGGCGATGTCGCTCCGCGAACATCTGCCGGTCGATCCGCGGCCACAGGGAGCGGTGCACGGGAATCGCCGCACAGACCAGAGCCATCGTGAGCAACCACTGCGCGGTCGCCGGATCGATGCCGGCGGTCGGAGCCGCGGCATGCGCGAGCCGTGGGAGGACGGCGAGCATGGCCCCCACGAGCGCGAGGCCGACGATGGTGTAGGACGCAGCCGCGCTGAGCAGCCGGTCGATGTCGAGCCAGCGGTAGCCGAGCACTGAAACCACGATTCCAATGGGACCGCCCAGGCTGGAGATCGCCGGGACGACGCGCGAGAACGTCGGATGTGCGCCTCCCAGACTCGCGACGGAGCCGAGAAAGCCGCCCGCGGAGACGACGTAGAAGCCGAGAATCACCCAGCGGATCTGGCGCCGCTCGAGGAGATCTGAGCGAAGGTAGGCGCGTGCCAGTCCTACGACCACCACCGCGGCGGGGATCCCGGCCCCGGCGATGAGGGCTACGCGAAACTCGGTCGGTGTGTGCGGCAAGTGGTGCTTGACCAGGTAGAGGATCGCGACGGCGATCAACGCTGCGACTGCGAACGCGCGATGCAGCCTCGGAACCGGTCGCGCGGAGAGCGTGAACTCCTGCGCGTTCCAGACAGCCAGGCCCGCATAGAGCGCCACGAGAACCCAAAATAGATGCGTTTCGAGCGAGGTGGTTGCTGCCGCGCCTCTCTCGGCGACGGCGACTGCCGCCGCGGTGCACCAGAACATTACGAGGATGCGCCGCGACAGGTGCCAGCCGGGCGCGCGCACGAGAAGGAGCACCGCGACGAGCAGCACCGCGAGCGCCGAGACCAGACCCACCCACCACCACGCGGACGGCGTGAGGCCTACTCGGACGTCGAAGGACGTTCCGGCGCGGTTCGCCCGGACAGTCGCGAAGCCGCGCTCGCGCGCCGCCCGCGTCGCGAGATCATAGAATCGGAGCGCGGAGGCGCCGAGCAGATCCTCTCCGTCCACGGCCTCGATCCGGTCGCCCGGTCTGAGCTCCTTCCAGTCGCTCCAGCGAACTGTGGGGTAGGCGTCGCCAGCCGCAGCGGAGGTCACGCCCACGAACACCCGGCCGCCCTCCGCTCATTCGCGATCCGAACGGGCCGCAGTGGGACCGGCACGAGCGCTCTAGAAGTCGCGAGCCCTCGGGTCCTCTCAGCGGATGACGACGGTGTCTGGCGGGCCGTCGAAGTCGGCGTCTCCGGTGACGAGCTTCGCGCCCCGTCGCTTCGCAGTCGCGTAGATCAGCGAGTCCGCCATCGCCAGGCCGAGCTCGAGCGAGAGCTCTGCGGCTTCGAGTGCCAGCGAGGCATCGACCTCGACGATCTCCGCGCGCTGCAGGATGGCGCTCGCGACCAGGGACTCCCGTACGGCGACGACCTCCAGGACGACTGCGTGCAGCTCGCCGTCGTGACGAGCTTCTGAGCGCGCGAGGTGAGCGAAGAGAGCCGCGCGATCACTCGAAGCGCTCGCCCAGGGCGAAGCGGACGTCAGAGGTCGTGCCAGGGGATGGCGCGGACGCGAGCGGTGAGCTGTTGCGCGCGCTCGCAGCGACAAACGACGAGCCCGCGCCGGGAGCGGCCGGGGAACTGGTCGATGAAAGTCTCGACGTGGCGCGCATCGGCAGGCCGCGGGCGCGCGGTCCATTTCACCTCGATCGGGAGATCCTCGCGCGAAGTCTCCCATACGAAGTCGACCTCGACGCCGTAGGTGGTGCGCCAGAAGCTCACGCGGTGCCCGCGTCCAAGATAGCTGGCGCGCGCGACCAGCTCCTGCGCGACCCACTGCTCGAGGAGGGGGCCAGCGAGCTCGTCCGCAAGCGACCCGCTCTGCGGCAGCTCCGCGGCCGCGTTGCGCATGCCGACGTCGAAGAAGCAGAAGCGCGGAGTCGTGAGCAGCCGCGTGCGCGTCCGGCGCGAGTAGGTCGGGATCCAGTAGCCGACGAAGGTGTCGACGAGCACCTGGTAGTAGTTCTTGAGCGTGCTCGCCGGGATGCCGCTCTCCTGCGACAGGCGCGCGAGGTTGATCTGGCCACCCGACTCGGACGCAGCCAGGCGCAGGAACACGACGAAGGGTCCCAGGTCGCGCACGAGGGCTTCGCGACGGATCTCCTCCTCGAGGTAGTGCTCGACGTACCCGGCCAGCGTGGCCTGCGCGGTTTCTGGGCGCTCGGCTCGGACTCCGGGCAGGTTTCCCAGCAGCAACGTCCGCTGCAGCGATCGGGCGGGGAACCGCCGTGCGGTCGCCGCGCTCGACCTCGCGCCTGCGCGGCTCGCCCTCCCCCGCTGCGCGGGCAGCGCGAGCTCGGGACCTTCCTCATCCCGCGCCAGCTCCCAGCCGCAGACCGGGAACAGCCGGTACAGATGACTCCGACCCGGAAGCAGATTCGCGGAGCGGGCGTGGAGCCGGCGTGCAGAGCTCCCCGTCAGATAGAACTGCCAGCGCGTCGGCGACGCGTCGTAGAGCGCCTGCACCTCGTCGAGCAGCGCGGGGACCTTCTGGATCTCGTCGACGAGCACGGCGCGGATCCCGCGCGGCAGCGCGCGCACCTCGCGGCCGAACGCCGCGGGGTCGGCCTCGAAGCGCCGCCGAGCCGCGGCCTCCTGCAGGTTCACGACGTGCGTGCCGGATCCGGCGAGAAGATGCGCGAGCAGCGCGGTCTTGCCCGTCTGCCGCGCCCCGAGCAGGATCCGCACCTTGCCGCGCGACACGGGCCCGGTCAGTGCGGCTTCCAGCCACCGCGGATGGAACATGAAGCTGTGGATAATCCATGAAAATCAACATGTCGAGCGCTCAAGCACCCGCTCGGGTTCCCCCCGTTGCCCGTCTCACGCGGCGAAGCGTGAGCGCAGCCGATTGGTCGCGTTGAGACCCATGGTCCGGCAGCGTGCGCTCAGGGCGCGAAGCCGCGCCTTCACGCCGAGATCTACTGGGCCCACAGCGAAGGCGACGGCGGCCTGCGAGCCATACGCCTAGCCAGCTCGACTCGTACGGTCTAGCCTGACGGCCATGAAGGCTCGGCTGCGCAAGATCACCGTGAACGTCCCCGCCGAAACGCTCGAGAACGCCACGCGGATCACGGGTAAGGGCGTCACGCCCACGATCATCGAGGGTCTCGAAGAGCTCGAGCGCCGCGCCAAGCGTTCCGCGCTGCGAGCGCTGCGGGGCAAGGTCCGCTTCGAGCTCGATCTCGCAGCGACGCGTCGATGATCCTCGTCGACACCTCGGCGTGGATCGACTTCTTTCGCGGGCGAGACCCGCTCGCGCGAACGGTGGACGCGCTCCTCGATACGAACGAGGTCGCGCTGTGCGGCCCGGTGCTCACGGAGCTGCGTCGCGGTCTGCGCTCACGCGCCGAGCGTGCGCGAGTTCTCCCTCTCCTCGGCGGCTGCCACCTGCTCGATCAGCCCCCCGCACTCTGGGAAGAGGCGGGCGAGCTCGGCGCCTTGCTCGGGCGCCGGGGAACGACGGTGAAGACGCTCGACCTCCTGATCGCCACGTACGCGCTCAGTCATGGCGTCGCGGTCCTCACCCGCGACACCGACTTCGACCGGATCCGGCGAGCGGGTCTGAGCCTCCTCCTCGTCGAGGTTTGACCGTTACCACGAGTGCGTGGACGCCGCGCCCTACGACCCGGTGATCTCGCCGATGCTGGGATGGAGCACCTGTGCGGACACGCTCCTGCGCTCGGCCTTCGCGGCGTGATCACCTTGCTCGCCGCCATGATCAGGGGACGGCGCGGCGCAGGAAGTCGAGCGCCGCCTCGCGGAAGCGGGGGTCGGCGACGGCTGTGAGGTGGTCGGCGCCGGGGATGCGACACAGGCGCGCTCCGGGGATGGCGGCGACCAGGCGCTCGTCGCTGCGCACGTACGGCTGGTCTTCGGAACCGTTCACGACGAGCACCGGGATGTCGACGTCCTTCAGTCCCGAGCCCGCGAGCTGGAGTGGATAGCCCTCCGGCCACATCTCGAGCGCGGACAACGCGAGCGCTTCGAGGTCGTTGTTCGGGTTCGCCGCCGCGTACGCGCGGGCTGCTCGGCCGATCGGATCGACGATCGCGTCGGGATCCGCGGCTCGCAGGCCGGAGGCGATCGGGACACATGCGCCGGCGCTCTTCGGCGTCTCGTCGCCGATCCCGCCGAGGATCATCGAGCCGAATCTCTCGCGGTGGTCGGCGAGGAGACAGACTCCCATGAACGCGCCCATCGAGTAGCCGAGGAAGTCGGCCTTCGCGATGCCGAGTTGATCCATCACGCCGAGCACGTCTCCCGACATGGCGCGATAGCCGTACACCGCCTGCGCGCGCGGCTTCGCGCTCAGGCCGTGCCCGCGGCAGTCGAGCGCGATCACGCGGCGGATCGGGCGCAGCGCCTCCACCCAGCCCGTCTCCACCCAATTATGTTGCAGGTCCGTCCCCCAGCCGTGAACGAGCACGATCGGCCTGCCCGCGCCGAAGCTCGTGTAGTGAATCTGGAGACCGTCACAATCGGCGAATCCCATGCGACCGGTAGTAGAATCCGGAGCCAGATGCAGCAAGACCCGTTCTTCTCCGACGCGTACCGGGACGATCCGGCCAAGGTCGTGGCGCAGATGCGGGAGCAGGATCCGGTCCACTGGCTGGCGCCGCTCGGCGCGTGGGTCGTGCTCCGCTACGACCTGATCCACCGGCTGTACACCGATCCGAACGCCACCAACGACCCGCGCGCCTACGAGCACGCGCAGCCGCCGCCCGCCGGAACGGAGCTCGAGCGCACGCAGACGCTCAGCCTGTTCTCGGCTCCGCCCGAGCAGCACGCGCGCATGCGCGGCCTCGTCTCGAAGGCGCTCCTGCCGCGCGCGGTCGCGCGCATGGAAGATCAGGTGCGCGACGTGATCGAGCAGTACGCCGCGCCGCTGCGCCGGCGCACCGGCGTCGTGGACCTGTACGCGGAGTTCTTCGAGCCGATCCCGAACACGGTGATCAGCCGCATCACCGGGATTCCGGCGAAAGGGGCCGACGAGCGGCGCTTCCGCGAGCTCGGCCGCCGCTCGCTCTCGCTGATCGATCCGTTCCTGCGCGGCGCCGCGCGCGAGAGCGCCCTCGAGGCGTCGCTCGAGATCCGCGCCTGGGTGCGCGAGATGGCGCACGAGCGCCGCAGCCACCCCCGCGAAGACCTGATCTCGGACCTGGCGCAGGCGCACGACCTCGACCAGCAGCTCGCCGTCGACGAGATCGTCTCGGTCATCGGCGCGATGATCGCCGCCGGCACCGACACCACGGTCGCAGGCGGCGTGTTCTCGCTGCGCTCGCTCTTGCACCATCCCGAGGCGCTGGCCGAGCTCCGGGCGGATCGCTCGCTGCTGCCGAGCGCGGTGGGCGAGCTCCTGCGTTACGACTTCGGGCCCTCGGACTGGCTGCCGCGCTTCGCCGTGCGCGACTTCGAGCTCGAAGGCCGCGCGATCCGCAAGGGCCAGCTGCTGATGCTGAGCTTCATGGGCGCCGATCGCGACCCCGCCGTGTTCCCGGATCCCGACCGGCTCGACCTGCGCCGCGACACCACGCGCCTCGCGATCTTCGGCCACGGCCCGCACTATTGTCTCGGCGCGAACCTCGCTCGCCAGGAGCTGCGCTGCATGCTCGACGCCGCGCTCGACTTCCTGCCGCCCGGCGCGCGCCTGCTCGACGACCAGATCCAATGGAGCGAGTCGCTCGGCCCGCTGTTCCGCCGCCTCGAGTCACTCCCGGTGGAGTTCTAGCGCGTGAGGATCGCCTCGTCGTAACGGGCGCCGGTGCGAAAGCCGAGCCGCTCGTAACAGCGGATCGCGGGGAGGTTCGACTCGGCGACGTTCAGGCCGACGTGTGGCACGAGCCCACGCAGCTCGCGCGCGAGCCGCGCCGTGACGCGCCGCGCGAGACCGCGCCCGCGCAGCCGCGGCGTGGTCGCGACCCCGCCGATCGCCGCCACGCCCCGCTCGCGCGAGAGCACGTGCACGCAGGCAATGCTGGCGAGCCGCCCCTCGACGCGCAGCCCGAAGCAGGGCCAGCGCTCGACCATGTACGGCGCGAAGAAGCGACCGCCGAGCTCACTCGGCAGGTACGCGTCGCGCGCGTAGAACGCCTCGATCTCCCGCAGCGCCTCGGAGCCGAGACGCTCGACGCCGCTCACCTCGGCGCTCTCGAGCGCGCCGGGATCGGCAAGCAGCAGCTTGAGGTGCGGGCCGTGGTTCTCGACCGAGAGCGCGGGGAGCAGGCCGGGAGCGACGCTGGCGAAGACCCGCGCGGGCAGACGCGGCGCGACCCAGCGCAGCAGGGCCGGCAACGCCCGATCGCCCGGGCGCGCGAGCGCGTGCAGGATCGGCAGCGCGAGCTTCTCGAGCAGCAGGCAGACCGCCGCGAGCTCACCGTCGCGTCGCGCGACGAACCAACGCGTCTCGGCGAAGAAGAACTCGTCCAGATCGGCGAGGGCGTACAGGTGCGCGGCCAGGTCGCGGCGCAGGAAGGCGTCGAGCGCTTCGCGGTCGCGAGTCTCGCCGAAGTCGAACGCGTCGGGCATGCGCGGTCCCGCGGCTCTAGGCGTGCTTCGCGAACCAGGCGAGCTCGCGCCGGGCATAGTCGACGTCCTGCGACGGTGTCCGGATGCCGTGCGCGCCGCCCGGATACCGCACCAGCTCTACATCGCGGCCGAGCAGCTTGAGGCCGGTGAAGAGCTGCTCGGACTGAGCGATCGGACAGCGCAGATCGCCCTCCCAGTGCAGCAGCAGGCAGGGAGTCTTCGCGTGCTGCAGCTGGACGAGCGGCGAGCGCGCGCGGTACTCCTCGAAGGACGTCTGCGGCGTGCCGCCCATCGACTCGATGTTGTAGTGCTGGATGTCGGCCGTGCCGAAGGCGCTCACCAGATCGGTGATCGGCGCGCCGATCGCGGCGGCGCGGAAGCGCTGCGTCTGCCCCACTACCCAGCTCGACATGTAGCCGCCGTACGAGTAGCCGCTGACGTAGAGCTGCCGGGGATCGGCGACTCTGCGCTCGACGAGAGCCGTCACGCCGGCCATCAAGTCTTCGTAGTCTCCGCCACCCCAGTCACCGACGCAGCCGCGCTCGAACGCCTCACCGTACGACGTGCTGCCCCGCGGGTTCGGCAGCAGCACCACGTAGCCGGCGCCCGCGAGCGCTTGAGTGCGCAGCATGTTGAAGGTCGCAGGGTGCGCGCCGTGGGGACCGCCGTGAATCTCGAGAATGCTGCGCGCCGGCCGGCCCTTGCGGTGGCCGGGCGGGTAGAGCACGAACGCCTCGATCTCCAGGCCATCCTTGCTGCGGTAGCGGATGCGCTCGGTCGCGCCGAGCAGGACGCGCGCGTCGAGGCTCGCGTTCGCACTCGAGAGCGCGCGTCGCGCCGGGTTGCGCCCAAGTGAGGCGAGCTGGATCTCGGGCAGGCTCGAGCTCCAGACCGCCGGGAAGACCACGTGCTTGCCATCGGGAGTGAGCTCGATCGCCTGCGCCTGGAAGTCGCCGTCGACGACGGGCTTGGCGCTGCCGCTCGAGAGCTCGACGCGCCAGATCGGGACCGCCCCGCGCTGTCCAGCGAGAAAGTACAGGCTCCCGCCGTCCGGGCTCCACTGGAACGGGTCGCCGGGCAGGGCGTTGCTGGAGACGTTCCGATCCAGGTCTCTTGCGGCCGCGCGCGGCGCGCCGCCCCGCGCCGGCACCACGAAGAGCGCGTTGTTGCGGCCGGCGCCGCGATCACCGTGCTCGTTCCCGACGAAGGCGACCTGCTTGCCGTCGGGAGAGAACGCCGGTGACGCCGCGCTCCCTCGCTCGCGGGAGAGTCGCCGCGGCTTGCCGCCGCGCGCCGACACGATCCAGACGTCGCTCCGGAAGAGCTGGTTCCAGCGGCGCTCGCTGCGATCGGAGACGAACGCGAGCCGCGCGCCGTCCGGCGACCACGCCGGCTGTGTGTCGTGCCAGTCCCCGTCGGTGACCTGCCGTTCTTCGCCGGTCGCGACATCCACCACGAAGAGATGTCGGCGCCGCGCGTCGAACGGACCGAACCCGTCGAACTTGTTGTAGAGATCGCGTACCACCCTCGGAGCGTTGCGCTCGAGCGGCTCCTTGCCGCGACGCGGGCCCACTGCCCGCACGAACGCGATGCTTCGGCCGTCTGGCGACCACTGCGGGCTGCTCGGACTTCCCTTCTCCTTCGTCAGCGCGCGAGCGTCACCGCCCGCGAGCGGCGCGACGAAGAGCTGGTTGCCGTTCCCGCGATCGGAGACGAAGCCGAGCTCTCGGCTGTCAGGGGACCAGCGCGGCGACTGAGCCGCCGCTCCGCGCGTGAACGCGCGCGGGGCCTCGCTGCCATCGAGCGCCGCGAGCCAGATCGAATCGACGTTCAGATCGCGCTCGCGGTCGGCCTGCGTCTGCACCCACGCTACCAGTCGCCCGTCCGGCGAGACGCGAGGGTCGCGCACCCGGACCAGCTCGTAGCTGTCCTCGGGGACGACGGGCCTTCTCCGCTCGAGCTTCCCGGCCATGCGCAAGACCTCCGATCGCAGCCCCTGGATTCAGCTTCTAGCCCATCGGTCCGGAGTAGACCTCCGTGAAGCGGAGGAGTAGCTCCGGCGGGACGGCCATGTTGGCGTCCCGGTCCGTGCGCACGCAGACGGTGGCGGGACCCGTGGCCTTGCGCGCGCGCTCGAGCGCGGGTGCGATCTCGTCCGCCTTCTCCACGTACTCGCCGTGGCAGCCGAGGCCGCGCGCGACCTCGTCCCAGCGGACCGTTCCCATCTCGGTGCCGAAGGTGCGGCCCCAACGCATGCGCTCGTTCGGCTCTTCCATCGTCCACGAGCCCTCGGCGAAGACGACCACGACGAGCGGCAGGCGCTCGCGAGCCGCCGACTGCATCTCCATGAAGTTGAAGCCGGCCGCGCCGTCGCCCGTGACGCAGACGACGTCGCGCCCGGGCTCGGCGAGCTTCGAGCCGATCGCTGATGGAATCCCCGTGCCGAGCATGCCGAGCTCCAGGATGTTGTGGTACGAGCGCGGTCGGGTGGCCGGAAGGCACCAGTGCGCCCAGAGCGAAGTCATGCCGCCGTCGGCGACATAGATCGCGTCGCGCCCGAACGCGCGGCCCACCGCCTGCATCACCTGCGCGGGATGGATGCCGGTCCCGCTCTTCGCGGTGAACTTCGCGCGCTGCGCGGCCCACCAGTCGTCGGACGCCTTGCGGTAGCGCGCCAGGTCGCTGCCGTCGCGGCGCTTCGCAGCACGCGCCTCGAGCAGCCGCACCAGGCCCCCCAGCGCGGCGCGCACGTCGGCGACGATGCCGAGCGCGAGCGGGCGCGTCACGCCGATGTGGCGCGGATCGACGTCGATCTGCACCAGCTTCGCGCGCGCGGCGTCGCCCCAGTACTTGTCGTACGGCAGGTCCAGGTTGCCCAGCCGCGAGCCGGCGACCAGCACGACGTCGGCCTCCTTGCGCACAGCATCCGCCGCGGGCGAGAAGCCGTAGACGTGGTTCGGGTGATCGAGCGGCACCGTCGAGCGACCCGCCATGGTGGCGATGACCGGACAGCCCAGCCGCTCCACCAGCGCCAGCAGCTCTGCGTTCGCAGCGCCGCGATCGACCCCGGCGCCGGAGATGACGAGCGGACGCTCGGCCCGCGCGAGCAGCTCCGCGGCCGCTTCGAGCTGCGCCTCGGACGGCTGGGGCAGTGGCGGTCGGTACTGCTCCGGCGCGAGCAGCCGCGGCGCCTCGCCGGTCGCGTACAGCACCTGCATCGGGATCTCGAGGTGCACCGGGCCCGGGCGGCCGCTCCACATCTCGCGAAAGGCGAAGCGCATGACCTCCGCGATCCGGCCCCACTCGAGGATCGGACCGCCCCACTTCACGCACGGACGGAAGACGTCGAGCTGGTCCTGGCCCTGGAAGGTCGACGGCGGCGACGGGTAGACGACGCCGAGCCGGTGCTGCGCCGTGATGACCACGACCGGCACGCCCTCGTGGCGCGCGGTGATCACGCCCGGCAGCAGATTCGCGGAGCCGGGGCCGGGATTGCCGAGCACTGCCGCCACCTGCCCGCTCGTCTTGTAGACGCCCTCGGCCATGTGCACGGCCGCGGCCTCGTGGCGCACCGGAACGAAGCGCAGGCCATGCGCGTCGAGGCTCGCGAGGAGCGGATCGACTTCCGGACACGGCAGACCGAAGACCAGCTTCACGCCCTCGTTCGCGAGGCAACGCGCGACGCATTCACCGCCCGTGATCTCCGCCATGACGACTCCCTTCACGCGTGGAAGATCCCGACGGGAATCCTACGCCCGACCCGGCCGGTTCGCCTCGACGCGCGCTGACGACTCGCGCCGGCTGGGCCGTGATCCCGGATATGATCGCACGGACGAGCTGGAGGTACGCGATGAGCACGAGACACCCGTCTGGAGAGCTGTTCGAGGGGAAGATCGGACGGACGGTCGCGGAGTCCACACCGTGGTGGCCGGCGCCCGCGCTCCCGGTGGGCTCACCCGACGTGGTCGTAATCGTGCTCGACGACGCGGGCTTCTCGCACTTCGGCTGCTACGGCTCGACGATCGACACGCCGCACATCGACCGGCTCGCGGCCGCGGGGCTGCGCTTCACGAGCTTCCACACTACTGCGCTGTGCTCACCGACGCGCGCCAGCCTGCTGACAGGGCGCAATCCGCACGCGGTGCAGATGCGCAGCATCTCGAACATGGACACGGGCTTTCCGAACATGCGCGGCGCGGTACCCCGCTCCGCGGCGACGATCGCGGAGCTGCTGCGCGAGCGCGGCTACGCGACGTTCGCGACCGGCAAGTGGCACCTGGCGCCGATGGCGGAGTGCACCGCGGCGGGACCGTACAGGAGCTGGCCGCTCTCGCGGGGCTTCGACCGCTTCTACGGCTTCCTGCAGGGCGAGACCGACCAGTTCCACCCCGAGCTGACGCGCGACAACCAGATGATCGATCCGCCCGGGCGGCCGGAGGACGGCTACCACGTGTCGGAGGATCTGGTCGATCGCTCGATCGGCTTCATCCGCGATCAGGTCTCGCTGGTGCCGGAGCGGCCGTTCTTCCTGTATCTGGCGTTCGGGGCGACTCACTCACCGCATCAGGCGCCGCGCGCGTTCCTCGACAAGTACCGCGGCCGCTTCGACGCGGGCTGGGACGCCGTGCGCCAGGAGTGGTTCGCGCGCCAGCTCGCGCTCGGTGTGGTCCCGCCGGACACACAGCTCGTGCCGCGCAACCCGGGCGTGCGCGCGTGGAGCGAGCTTTCCGAGAACGAGCGCCGCTTCGCCGCACGGCTGCAGGAGGCGTACGCGGCGTTCCTCGATCACACCGACGCGCAGATCGGGCGCGTGGTCGAGTTCCTGCGCGCGCTCGGCAGGCTCGACAACACCTTCCTCGTCGTGATGTCCGACAACGGCGCGAGCCGGGAGGGCGGACCGACCGGTGTGCTCGACGAGATGCGCTGGTTCAACGGCATGGCCGAGGACGTCGACGCTGCAGTGCTCCGGCTCGACGACATCGGCGGCCCGAACAGCCACAGCAACATTCCGTGGGGCTGGGCGCAGGTCGGGAACACGCCGCTCCAGTGGTACAAGAGCCACACACACGGCGGGGGCGTGCGCGACCCGCTGGTGATCCACCATCCCGCGCGGCTGCGCCAGCGGGGCGGGTTCCGGCGGCAGTTCTGCCACGTGATCGACCTGGCGCCGACGATTCTCGAGCTGGCGGGCGCCGAGGCGCCCGAGGCGTTCGCCGGTGTACCGCAGCAGCTGATCCACGGCAGGAGTCTCGTGCCCGTCCTCCAGGACGAGCAGGCGCCTCCCCCGCGCGACACGCAGTACTTCGAGATGCTCGGCCATCGGGGCATCTGGCACGCAGGGTGGAAAGCCGTCACACGCCACACGCCGGGCACGCCCTTCGACGAGGATCGCTGGGAGCTCTACCACCTCGACTCCGACTTCTCGGAGTCCGTCGATCGGTCCGCGGAAGAGCCCGACCGCGTGAAGCAGCTCGTCGATCTGTGGTGGCACGAAGCGGAGAAGCACGGCGTGCTGCCGCTCGACGACCGCGGCAACGCCGTCCTGTTCCGTGCGGCTCCGCGCCCCGGCCTGCCGACGTCGCGCAGGCACTTCGCCTACTACCCGCCCGTCTCGCACATCGTCGCCGACGCGTGTCCGTCGGCGGCGCGGAGCTTTGTGATCGCGGTGGATCTCGAGCACCCGGCGCAGGCAGGCGACGGCGCGCTCGTCGCGCGCGGCAACGCGAACAGCGGCTTCGCGCTCTACCTGAAGGACGGGCGCGTCTGCTTCGACTACAACGCCTTCCACGACCACACGCTGGTGCGAGCGACACGGGCGCTGGCGCCCGGTCGCCGCCGCGTGGAGGTGCGCGTCGCGCGCGCGGAGGACCGGAGCGCGTCGGTCGCCCTGCTCGCCGACGGCGAGCCGATCGGCGAGGGTCGCATCCCGCGCCTGCTCGTGATCCTGTCGAGCACCGGCATGGACCTCGGCCGCAGCCTCGCCCCGGTGAACGACGACTACGCGGCGCCGTTCGCCTACCCGGGCGCGATCCACGGCGTGATCTTCGAGCTCGCCGAGCGCGCGACGGAGCGCGAGCGCGCGGCGGAAGCCGAGGCCAGCGCGCGCGCCGCGATGTCGCGGCAATAGCCGCTCTCAGATCCGGAGCAGGTCGACCTCGTAGCGTTGCAGCCGGAGGTCGTTGGTCACGAGCGTAAGCCCTTCCAGGCGCGCCTGCGCCACGAGCATCCGGTCGAAAGGGTCGGCGTGATGCGGCGGAAGCGCCGCCGCCGCCTCGGCGTGCGCGAAGCCAATCGGCAGCCTCTCGAAGCCGCTGTCGATCACCCCGGCTTCGATCGATTCGGGAACCCGGAGGCGACCGAGGGCGATCTTGATCGCCGCCTCCCAGGCGCTGGCAGCGCTCACGAACACCGCGTCCGCTTCGGCAATGGCGGCCCGAGCCGGAGCGCGCAAACGCCTGCTGTCAGCCCGCCACCACAGGAACACGTGCGTGTCGAAGCAGCAGTCGCGCGGACGGCATCAGCCGCGCGCACCGAAGGCTCGGCGCAGAGCGGCGGGAAGCGGAGCATCGAAGTCCCGGGAGATCACGACCCGACCCTTCCAGCCGCCGGGCTTGCGGCGCGAAGCACGGCCCGCGACCGGGACGAGCTTCGCCATGGGGCGACCCGCCTTGGCGATCACGATCTCTTCACCCGCCGCGGCCCGGTCCACCAGCCGGGACAGCGAGGTCTTGGCCTCGTACAGGTTCACGATCGACCGCGCCGTGGCGCCGCGCCGTTTGGTCAAGCTTGACCAAGCCTAGAGAGGCTGCATCCGACGTCAACCGCCCGAGAGCCAGGCGTCGCCTTCTCGATACAGGCGCTCCATTTCCTGGCTCTTGTCGAGGACGGTCGCCTTCGACAATTCGGCCCCGACCCGTTTGAGGCTACTCGCGAGGAATCGCAGCTCCCGAGGGTACTGATCCAGATCCTGGAAGAACGCCTCGGGCAACGTCGCCCGTTCTACGGGATCGGCTCGATCCTTCTCGTAGATGGCAGTTCGCCGGAGGATCTTCCACCTACCCTGTCTCTTCTCCACGTAGTCGAAGAATCGGGCGTAGGACGTCGTGTCTACTTCTCCGATCGGCGTCCTTGTGCGCAGCATGATGGTGACGTTGGTTTCGCTGAGCGCTCGGTCGGTGTTCACTCTGATTCTCGGCGTTCCCACGTAGTGCTTGAGAACCGTGTTTCCGCGCGTTGCCAATCTCTTCGATGCGGCGACGAACGCCTCGTAGGAACCGTCGAACCAGCTCAAGGAGATCGCGCCGTCTGCGTGGAATGAGCCCAGCAACTCATCCCATGCTTCCTGATCCCGATGGAACGCCCAAGAGTTGATCACCTCTGCGATCTCGGCCTTCGAATCGGTCACGGCTGAATCTCTTCCTTCATGTCCCCGGGCTGGAGCGCGAGCTTGAGGAACCCCTTGGCGTGGAGCGCCTCGATGAAGGAGGGCTCGTAGGCCTCCTCTGGCGCGGCGCGCACCATGCGGTCGAGCTCCTTGGCGTCCTCGCCGACCAGGATCCGCCAGGTGTTGGTGCGCACGCCGTCGAGGATGATCGTCGCCGCCTGCGCAGCCGTGAGCGGCGCCTTGTCGCGGAAGTCCTCGGCGAGCTGCTGCAGGATCGCACGGAGCTGGTCGTCGCTCAGGGCGTCGCCCGGCAGGCCCTGCTGGTTCATGCGCTCCCGCAGCGGCTCTAGATCCTCGGTCGTCATCTCCTTCGGGATCGGGCGGCCGAGCACCTTCGCGCTGTTCAGCACGATCGAGGTGCCGACGTGGCCAGGCATCACGAGCGAGACGCCGACGTGGGGGGCGTTCATGCGCAGGTCGCCGATCAGCGCCTCGGTGAAGCCCTTCACCGCGAACTTGGCCGCGCTGTAAGCCGTGTGCGGGAAGGCCGGACCCAGCGTGGCCCAGAAGCCGTTCACGCTGCTGGTGTTCGTGAGATGCGCTTCCTTGGCCGCCGCGAGCAGCGGCAGGAACGCGCGCGTGCAGTAGTAGACGCCGTTCCAGCACACCGCGAAGGTGCGATCCCAGTCGCGCCGCTCGTCTGAGAACATGCTCCCGCCGCCGCCGATGCCCGCGTTGTTGAAGAGCAGGTTCACGTGATCGGTCGCGTGCTGGCGCACCACGGCGTCGCGGAAGGCCTGCACCTTCGCCTCGTCGGACACGTCGCACTCGTGCGTGGTGACGCGCGTGCCGGCCGGTGCAAGCCGCAGGCACTCGGACTTCGTCCCCTCCATGTTCTCGGGAGAGACGTCGCAGAGCGCCACGTGCGCGCCTTCCTTCGCCAGCTGCTTGCAGAGCTCGCGTCCCATCCCCGTTCCGCCGCCAGTGACCACGGCGATCCTGCCGCGAAAGTCCTTCATGGCTCAGCCCTTCGGCGGCATGCGCAGCGCGCCATCGAGGCGGATGGTCTCGCCGTTCAGCATCGGGTTCTCGACGATGGCGCGCACGAGCATCGCGTACTCCGCCGGCTGGCCGAGGCGCTTCGGGAACGGAATGTTCGCGGCGAGCGCCTGCCGTGCCGGCTCGGGCAGCGCGCCGAGCAGCGGCGTCTCGAACAGCCCCGGCGCGATCGTCATACAGCGGATCCCGACGGCGGCGAGGTCGCGCGCGATCGGCAGCGTCATGCCGACGATCGCGCCCTTCGACGCCGAGTAGGCGACCTGACCGATCTGCCCGTCGTAGGCCGCGACCGAGGCGGTCGAGATCACGACGCCGCGCTCGCCGTCCGCGTTGGGCGCGTTCTTCGACATGCGATCCGCCGCGTAGCGGATCGCGTTGAAGGTCCCGATCACGTTCACGTGGAGCACGCGCTGGAACGGCGCGAGCGGGTGCGGGCCCTCCCGGGTCACGGTGCGCTGCGCCCAGCCGATCCCCGCGCAGTTCACGTCGACGTGGATGGCGCCGAACGTGTCGACGGCGCGCGCGATCGCGGCCTCGACCTGCTTCTCGTCGGTCACGTCGCAGGGGCAAAAGATCGCCTTGCCCGCGCCGAGCTCCGCGGCGACCGCGGCGCCCTTGGAGGTGGGCAGGTCCAGAATGGCGACGCGCCCGCCGCCGGCGATGAGCTCGCGCGCCGTCGCCAGCCCGAGCCCCGACGCACCGCCGGTCACGACCGCGGCGCTGCCCTGGATCTCCATCTCACTCCTCCCGCTCGAGGTAGGTGTAGCCCTCGAGCGCCTGCGTGTAGCGCCGCCGCAGCAGCGCGGCCTCGTCGAGGGTGATCTTCTGGTCGTCGACCGCGCGCTCGATCGCCTGGCGCACGCGCTCGAGCAGCATGCGCCGGTCGTACTGCACGTAGGAGAGCACGTCGGAGACGGTCTCGCCCTCGATCACCTGCTCGATCCGGTAGCGGCCGTCGTCGGCCACGCGCACGTGAACCGTGTCGGTGTCGCCGAACAGATTGTGCACCTCGCCGAGGGTCTCCTGGTAGGCGCCGATCAGGAACACGCCGCAGTAGTAGGGCTCGCCGTTGGGCGCGTGCAGCTCGAGCACGTTGCGCACGTCGCGCCGGTCGATGAACTGATCGACCTTGCCGTCGGAGTCACAGGTCAGATCGGCGAACACACCGCGGCGCGTGGGGCGCTCCTCCAGCCGGTGTATCGGCATGAGGGGGAAGAGCTGCTTCACGGTCCACGAGTCCGGCATCGACTGGAACACCGAGAAGTTGCCGTAGTAGATGTCGGCGAGCGCGCGCTCCAGGCCCTCGAGGTCTTCGGGCACGTAGTCCATCTCGCGCACCAGGAACATGATGCGCAGGCAGCAGCGCCAGAACAGGTCCTCGGCGCGGGCGCGGGCCGCCAGGTCCACGTAGCCCAGGTTGAACAGGCTGACCGCCTCTTCCTTGAGCTGGAGCGCGTCGTGATAGGACTCGAGCGCGTTCTTGCGCGTGATGCGGCCGAAGACCTCGTGCAGGTCGTGGAGCACGCGGTGATCGCCCTCCGCGGGCGCCTCGGGCGGCGTGGTCGGCGCGCCGTCCAGGATCGCCGAGGTGCCGAGCACGTCGAAGACCAGCACCGACGCGTGCGCCACCAGCGCGCGGCCGGCCTCGGTGACGATGTCGGGATGCTCGATGCCGCGCTCGTCGCAGCCCTCGGCGATCGCCGCCACCACGTCGTGCGCGTACTCCTGTGTGGAGTAGTTCATCGACGAGTGGAAGTTGGTCTGCGAGCCGTCGTAGTCCACGCCGAGCCCGCCGCCCACGTTGATGTAGCGGACCGGAGCGCCGAGCTCGCGCAGCCCGACGAAGATGCGCACGGCCTCGCGCAGGGCCTCCTTGTGCGAGCGGATGTCGGTGATCTGCGAGCCCTGATGGAAGTGCAGCATCTCCAGGCAGTCGAGCATGTCCTCGGCGCGCAGGCGGTCGACGGCCGCGACGATCTCGCCGGCGGAGAGGCCGAACTTGGAGCGGTCGCCCGACGACTCGACCCACTTGCCCGCACCGCGTGCGGCGAGCCGCGCGCGCACGCCGATGTGCGGCCGCACGTCGAGCTCGCGCGAGAGCTTGATCAGCACGTCGAGCTCGGTGGGACGGTCGAGCACGATCACCGGCGTGCGTCCGAGCCGCTGCGCCAGCAGCGCGGGCTCGAGGTAGGCGCGGTCCTTGTAGCCGTTGCAGACGATCAGCGCCTCGGGATTGTCGAGCAGCGCCAGCGCGACCAGCAGCTCGGGCTTGCTGCCCGCCTCGAGTCCCATGTTGAACGAGCGCCCGTACTCGACGATCTCCTCCACGATCTGCCGCTGCTGGTTGACCTTGATCGGGTACACCGGCCGGTAGGCGCCGCGATAGGAGTACTCGCGAATCGCCTGCGTGAAGTTCGACGACAGGAACTCGATCCGGCGCGCCAGGATGTCGGAGAAGCGGATCAGGAGCGGCGTGCCGAGGCCGCGGCGCCGGATCTCCTTGACCAGATCGAGCAGGTCGATCGACGGTCCGCCATCGCCGCGCGGCGCGACTACGACGGTGCCGCGCTCACTGACCGAGAAGTAAGGCGCTCCCCAATGAGACACTCCGTAGAGATCCGCGCTGTCGCGGATCGTCCAACCCCGCATCGCCGCCCTCCTCCTGCCGGCACGCCGGTCGCTGCGAAGCTCCGCAGCGCTGCGTGCGCATCTTAGCCCAGATCGCCCGCGGGTACGCCGATCTTCACGAACTCGCCGCAGCTCGGGCACGCCGTGGTGACCGGCAGCTCACCGCGGCGCGGCGGCGGGAAGCGCTGCGGTCGGCGGCAGGCGGGACACGGGCCGGCGAGCCCTTCGACCAAGGTGTGCTGGCGCAGGCGCCTCCAGCCAACGATCGCCCCGATCGAGAGGAGCGTGAGCGCGCCCACCGCGTGGAAGGGCGGCACGAACAGCGCGAGCAACGCGAAGCCGCCCAGACGCCGCGCCGCGGCCGTCGCCCGCTTCCGGCGCGCTGCCCGATCGAAGCTCTGGAACGCGACCCGCAGCCGGGTCGGCGCGCGACCGTAGGTCGTGGCGACGAGCTCCGACTCGAGCGCGATCGCACTCACGCCGGCGGCCGGGCGATCGCGTCGAGCTCGTCGAGCTCCGCGATGGTGTGGTGCGGCTCGACGGCCGGGAGCGCTCCGGCGCCGGGCGGGGGCGCGTCGGGCTCCACGATCAGGGCAGTCTCCATGCCGAGGGCGCGGGCGCCGGCGATGTCCTGCTCGCGCGAGTCGCCCACGAACAGCACGTCTACCGCGGCGACGCCCGCCTTGGCGAGTGCGCTCTTGTAGATCCCCGGGTCGGGCTTGCAGGAGCCGGCCTCCTCGGAGCTGGTCCAGGCGTCGAGCTCGCGCGCCAGCCCGCAGCGCTCGAGCATGGGCAGCAGGTAGTCGTCGTCGATGTTCGAGACGATCCCCACGTGGAGCCCGGAGGCGCGGAGCCTGGTGACCAGCTCGAGCGCGCCTTCGCGGAGCCGAAATTCCTCGAGCACCTGCACCCGCTGCGCCTCGTGGAACCAGTCGAGCAGCGCCGGCGTCGCCTCGCGCTCGAACTGCGCCGCGAAGCTTCGAAACGCGCTGTGGAACACGTCGCGGTGCAAGAAGTACGGGCGCGGCAGGTACTCCGCGAAGGCGCGCTGGCTCGCGCCGCCGTAGGCACGGGCCGCGACACCCAGGTCGGCGTCGATTCCGAGCCGCTGCACCGCTTCGCCGACGAGCCGCACGGTCGAGCGCCGCATCGGCCGATAGCTGAACAGCGTCCCGCCAAAGTCGAAGAACACCGCCCGGTGCCGCCGCATCGGCGGGCAGATTAACACACGGTATAGTCGCGCCATGTCCGAGCCGGAGCGCTACGCGATCGCCGTCGTGGGGGGCGCGACCGCGGGGGCGGAGGCCGCCGCGATCTTCGCCGAGCGAGGCATCCTGACCGTCGTGTTCGAGCAGAACGATCGGCCCTACGGAAAGATCGAGGACGGTCTGCCGCGCTGGCACGTCGGCCTGCGCCGCAAGGAGTACGACACCGTCGACGAGAAGCTCTCGCGCGAGCACGTGCACTTCGTGCCGCGCACGCGCCTCGGGCACGACGTGGCGCTCGCCGACCTGCACGGGGGCTGGGGCTTTCAGCGCGTGGTGCTGGCGAACGGCGCCTGGCGCGACCGGCCGCTGCCGATCCCCGGCGCGGACGCCTACGTCGGCAAGGGTCTCGTGTACCAGAACCCGTTCATCTACTGGTTCAACCACTACCACGAGAAGGGCTACCGCGGGCAGCAGTTCGAGATCCAGGACGGCACGCTCGTCGTCGGCGGCGGGCTCGCCTCGATCGACGTGGTCAAGGTGATCCAGCTCGAGCTGTGTCTGCGCTCGCTGCGCGCGCGCGGCATCGAAGAGGACCTGGTCGAGACCGAGGTGCGCGGCATCCCGGAGACGCTCGAGCGCCACGGCCTGCGCTGGGAGGATCTCGGGCACCAGGGCTGCACTCTCTACTACCGCCGCGGCGCCGACGAGATGCCGCTGGTCGAGATCCCCGAGAACGCGAACGAGAAGGTGCGCGAGAAGATCCTGAAGAGCCGCGGGCGCGTGCTCGAGAAGGCGCGGGAGAAGTACCTGTTCCGGGTCGAGCCGTGGCACGCGCCCACGGGTCTTCTGGTCGAAGGCGAGCGCCTGATCGGGCTGCGCTTCCAGAAGACCCGCTACGAAGCTGCGAAGCTGGTGCAGACCGACCAGGTCGTGGACGTGCGCGCTCCGCTTTCGATCAGCTCGATCGGGAGCATCCCCGAGCCCATCGCCGGCATCCCGATGAAGGGTGAGCTGTACGCGTACACGGACTGGGACGTCGGCCTCCTCGCCGACTGGCCCGGACTGGTGAGCGTGGGCAACGTGGTCACGGGCAAGGGCAACATCGTCGCCTCGCGCAAGCACGCGGCGCGCGTCGGCAAGCGCGTCGCGGAGGAGTACGCGCAGCTCGCCGACGAGATCCAGCGCCAGCCTCCGCTCGACGCCGCGCGGCGCGAGCAGCTCATCGGGCGCGTGCGCGCGCGTCAGGCGGCCGTCGGCTACTCCGACTATCGCGCGTGGCTGGAACGCGTGACGCCGCCCGACTTCGTCTGATGAGGATCTTCAGAACCCTGTTGGAGCGCGGGCGGCAAGCGCGCGAAGCGCGCGCGCAGCGAGCGCGAGGCGCGAGCGCAGGCCGTAGGCCGCGGCCGCCCGCGGCCGTACACGGCTCATGAATCGCCTGGCGGGGGAGTCGAGCGCGTACCTGCGGCAGCACGCGGAGAATCCCGTCGACTGGTGGCCGTGGTCGCCGGAGGCGTTCGAGCTCGCGCGCAGCACGAACCGGCCGGTGCTGGTGTCGATCGGCTACTCGTCGTGTCACTGGTGCCACGTGATGGAGCACGAGTCGTTCGCGGACCCCGCCACGGCGGAGCTGATGAACCGGCTGCTGGTCGCGATCAAGGTCGACCGCGAGGAGCGGCCCGACGTCGATCAGATCTACATGGATACGGTGGTGCGCATGACCGGCTCCGGCGGCTGGCCACTCAACGTATTCTGTCTGCCCGACGGGCGGCCGTTCTGGGGCGGCACCTACTTTCCACCGAAGCCCGCGCACGGACGCGCGAGCTGGCCGCAGGTCGTCGAGGCGATCGCAAAGCTCTCTCGGGACGACCCGGCGCGCGTGGAGGCGCAGGCGCGGCAGCTCGTCGAGGCGGTCGACGCAAGCGCTGGCGCTCGCGGCGTCACGCTCGGCAAGAACGAGCTGCGCGACTTCTGCGCCGCGCTCGGCGCGCGCGCGGACACTGCGCACGGCGGCTACGGCGCCGCGCCCAAGTTCCCGACGCCGACGAACCTGGAGGCAGTGCTGTGCGCAACGGCCCGCCGCGCGGCGCCGACGGGCGCGCTCGAGCACGTGGTGTTCACGCTGCGGCGCATGGCGCGCGGCGGGATCTACGACCAGATCGCCGGCGGCTTCCACCGCTACAGCACCGACGCGCACTGGCTCGTGCCGCATTTCGAGAAGATGCTGTACGACCAGGGACAGCTCCTGCGCGTGTACGCGGAGGCGTACCGGCAGACCGGCGACGCCGAGCTCGAGTGGCCGGTCGCCGAGACGATCGCGTTCCTCGAGCGCGAGCTCCGCGACCCGGGCGGCGCCTTCCAGTCGAGCCTCGACGCGGACAGCGAAGGAGAAGAGGGCCGCTACTACGTCTGGACGCCCGCGCAGGTCGGCGAGGTGCTCGGCCCGGAGCAGGGCGCGGCGTTCTGCAGCGCGTATGGCGTCGAGTCGGGTGGGAACTTCGAGCGCTCCGGCGCGAGCGTGCTCGCGCACGGTCTCGCGGGCGAGCGCCCGCGCTTCGCCGACGCGCGGGCCCGTCTGCTTGCCGCGCGGGCAGCGCGCGTGCGGCCGTCGACGGATCCGAAGCTGATCACCTCGTGGAACGCGTGGGCGATCGGCGGGCTCGCCACCGCGGCAGCGAGCTTCGAGCGCGAGGACTGGCTCGCGATCGCGCAGCGCGCCGCCGACTTCGTGCTCGCGAAGCTCGTGCGCCCGGACGGCGGGCTGCTCCGCGTCTGGGACGGCGAGCGCGCGCGGATCGGCGCGTTCCTCGACGATCACGCGGCTCTCGCCAACGCCCTCCTCGACCTGCAGCGCGCGGGTGCGGGGAACGACTACGCGCGCCACGCGCTCGGCATCGCGCAGGCGATGCTGCGCGACTTCTGGGACGCCCGGGCAAGTGCGTTCCGCTTCGCGCCCGAGTCCGCCGACGGCCTGTTCGCGCGCGCGGGAAGCGACCACGACGGTGCCACGCCGGCGGCGGGCGGGCTGGCGGCTCTCGCGCTGGTGCGGCTCGCGGCGCTGACCGGCCGCAACGACCTGCGCAGCGCGGCCGAGGCTGCGATCGCCTCGGAGTCCGCCGTCGCCGCGCGGGCCCCCGTCGCGTTCCCCACACTGCTCCGCGCCGCGGCGATCCACGAAAAGAGCCTCGGTGTGGCGATCGTGATCGGCGCGCCGGAGGCTCCCGCTACGCGCGCGCTCGCCCAGCGCGCGCGCGCGCTGCTCACGTCCGATGACGCGGTCGTCGTGCTCGCGCCGGGGGAGCGCCCGGAGTGGCTCGGCGCCGAGTGGCTCGCGGGCCGCGAGCCTTCGGGCGGCCACCCCACCGCGTGGCTCTGCCGCGGTCAGACCTGCTCGCTCCCGGCGACCGACCCGGAAGCTCTCACTCTCCCGCCCGGCGCGTAGCACGGCGTATGATCCGCGCGGGCGTGCGGGAGTGGGACGCGGAGAGGCGAGCATGGGCAGCAGACCGGCAACTCTCGCAGCAGTGGTGGCGGCACTGATGAGTGTCGGCCCGTTCGTGGCCCGCGGAGCGGACGGCGTGATCGAGATCAACCAGGCGCTCGCGCTCGCGGGCAGCGTGACAGCGGGCGACACGAGCGGTCTCCCGGTCACACTCAGCGTTGGCGGAAACTACGTCCTCACGAGCGACCTCGTGGTGCCAGACGCGAACACGAGAGCGATCGAGATCACCGCGGCGTACGTGACGATCGACCTGAACGGCTTCGCGCTCGTGGGGCCGGTGAGCTGCCCGGGCGCGGTACCAGTGTGCTCTCCGATCGGCACGGGTGCCGGGGTCTTCTCGAACCAGAACAGCGTCAGCGTGCGCGGGGGGACGATCCGCGGCATGGGGAGCTACGGGATCAGCATCGCTTCCGGCGCGCGGATCGAGGAGATGAACATCCTGCACAACGCGGGCGGCGGCGTGTCGGTCCAGGGGGCTTCACTCGTGCGCGGATCGAGCGTCACGAACAACGGCGCTGCGGGCGTCAGCGTCGGTCTGGGGTCGCGCGTGACCGACAACGTGATCTTCCGGAACGCCGGCATCGGGATCATCTTCAGCAGCAGCGTGTCGGGCTACGGCGGCAACGTGATCCGCGAGAACAACGGCGGCGACGCCAACCTGCAGATGAGCTCCGTGAATGCCGTGCAGCTCTCCCCAAACGTCTGCGGCGCCGACCTGATCTGCCCGTAGCGGATGCGGGTCTACCACTTCAGCGAGGATCCGGCGATCCGGAGCTTCGCCCCGCACGTCGCCGCGACGAGCGCCTCGCGCGAAGCCTACGTGTGGGCGATCGACGCCTGGCACTCCCCCATGTACTACACGCCTCGCGACTGCCCCCGCGCCTGCTTCTGGGCGGGACCGAAGACGAGCGACCCGGACCGCGAACGCTGGCTCGGACCCGTGCAGGCGCGCATGGTGATCGCGATCGAGTCGAGCTGGCTCGACCGCCTGCGCGCGACCGAGCTGCACCGCTACAGCTTCGACGCGCGGCACTTCACACCTCACGACGCGACCGCCGGTCACTTCGTGAGCCGCGAGACGCTGACCCCTCTAGCTGTGGAGCCGGTCGGGGACCTGCTTCGCGCGCTCGCAGCTGCCGACGTCGAGCTGCGCATCACGCCGTCGTTGATCCGGCTCTGGGAGCAGGTCATCCGCTCGACGCTCGCCTATTCTGGAACGCGCCTGCGCAACGCGATCGGCTGGGAGACGCTGCGCCTTCCCGAGCCTTAGCCCTTGCGCAGGGCGTCGACGGGGCGCAGGCGCGCCGCGCGTAGCGCGGGGAGGAGCGCGCCGCCGAGCCCGATCGCGAGCGCGAGCGAGAAGGCCAGCAACAGGTCGAGCGCGCCCACGCGCAGCGACACCAGCGCGACGCCGTCGTTCGCGAACAGCGACACCTCGCCGACCACGGCAGAGATCGCGGCCGCGCCGAGCCAAGCCAGCGCGCTCCCGAGTGCGAAGCCTGCGAGCGAAATCAGGAGCGACTCGAGCAGGAACGCCGTGGCGATCGCCGTGCGCGAGAAGCCGAGCGCGCGCAGGGTGCCGATCTCGCGCGTGCGCGCCTGCACCGAGGCGTACAGCGTGTTCATGGCTCCGAACGCCGCACCAATTCCCGCCAGCAGCGCGAGCCCGCCGACGACGACGTAGAGCGCATCGGTCGACGCCGCCTGCCTGGCGTAGTACTCGGACTCGACGCTCGCCGCGAGCGCGAAGCGCGGGTCGTCCTCGATGCGCCGGACGAGCGCCGCCTGGTCCGCTGCCTCCGCGACGCGCAGCCGCAGGCTCGAGTAGGGCGACGGGCGCTTGACGTCGCGCGCCAGCTCGCGCGCGTCGACCCAGATTTCGCTCTCGAGCACGCTGCCGCGGGCCTCGAAGATCCCCACCACGTTCCAGCTCGAGTTGCCGAGCCGCAGGCGGCCGCCGAGCTCGGCGTCCCGGTAGCGCGCGGCGGCGGCGCGTCCGACGATGGCCTCGCCGCTCGAGGGCTCGAGGGCGCGGCCCTGTGCTATGCGCACACCGTCATGCACCAGGAAAGCCGCGGCTTCGACACCGCGCACCGAAGCGCTCTCGCGCGTGCCGCGCCGGGTCGCGCCGAACGGCTGCACCAGGAGCTCCGGAGAGACCAGCGGCTCGCCGTCTGCCCCGCGCGCGATCCCGTCGAAGAAGCGGACCACCTGGTAGACCTCGAGCGGGAGCGCGCTTGCCCCGTCGCTCGTCGCGCCCTTGCGCAGCACGATCAGGTTCTCGGGCGAGCCCGCGCCCTGCACGCTGCCGCACAGGCTCGACGCGAGACCGGACAGCAGCCCGAGCGCGACCACTACGAGCGCGATCACGCCCACGGTGAGCGCGCTCCGCGAGCGGCGCTGCCACAGACTTCGCGCGCTGTAGCGCAGCGGCAGCACGCTCAGAAGATCTCGCGCATGGTCGCGGCGACGTTCCGCTGCGCGGCGCCGAAGGACGGCACCACGCCCGAGAGCATGCCGACGAAAAGCGCCAGGAACAGACCCTGCCCCACGATCGCGTAGGTGACGACGAAGCTCCCGAGCGGGCCGAGCTGCGGCATCAGGTTCGTCGACGCGCTCGAGAGCGCGAGCGTGAGCAAGAGCGAGCCGACGGCGCCGGCCACCCCGCCCGCGAGCGCGAGCGCGCCCGCCTCGACCACCAGCAGCCCGAACACGAGCCGCCGGCCGAAGCCGAGTGCCTTGAGCACTGCGATCTCGGCCGCGCGCTCGCGCACGGACAGGCTCGCCGTGTTCGCTGCGATGAACACGATGCAGAGCGCCACCAGCAGGCTGACGGCGATGGTGATCGCAACGAACGCGTCCAGCGCGGAGAACATGTTCTTGAAGTACTCCTTCTCCGTCTCCGTGAGCGTCTCCGCCGCCGAGTTCTTGAACATGGCGTCGATCGCCGCGGTCGTCGCGGCGATGCGGTCGCGTTCGTCCACGCGCACGTACAGCATGCTCGCGGTGTCGAGCGAGCCGCCGGCCGCCAGCAGCGCCTGCGCCAGATACTCGCGGTGGAACAGCAGGACCGGGGAGAGGTCGTGCGGCAGGATGCCGACGAGCTCGAACTCCAGGTCGACCGGGTACACGCTCCCGCGGAGCGTCACGCGCTCTCCCGCCTTCCAGCCGTAGCTCTTTGCCGCAGCGCGCCCGATCACGGCCGCGTCGCGCCGGCTCTGGAAGGCGGCCAGCATCTCGGGCGTCAGGCCGAAGTCCGGGAACACCTCGGAAAGTACCTCGGGCTCCATCGCGAAGCTCGGAAACGTGACGCCCTTCTCGAGCTCGAGCACGCCGCCGTACCAGGTCCAGCTCGCCGCCGAGACCACGCCCGGCAGGGCGCGCACCTTCTGCAGGTGCGAGTAAGGCAGCGGATAGTCGAAGCCCGCGCGGTTGATCACGACGATGCGCGTGCCGGACGAGGCGTAGTCCAGGATCGCCTCGAGCCCCTCGGGCATGGTCCGCAGCAGGCAGACCAGTGCTATGGCCAGCGCGATCGCCGCCGCCGTCAGCAGGCTGCGCAGCGGACTGCGCAAGAGATTCGCGAGCACCAGCGGCAGGAACTTCACGCGCCCTCGCGCGCTCTCGCGCTGCAATGCATGTGCCCTGCTCCCCGGCGCGCCGCGCTGCCGAGAGCGCAGCCCGCGCGGCCGGCCGCAGCGCGTTCGCGGCAGGGCGTGTCGCCGGGAGCCGACAGCCATGCCATCATGCCGAATCCGATGGGAGGAGCGATGAACCTCGAAGGCGGCTGCTATTGCGGATCGGTGCGCTACCAGGCCAGCGGCGAGCCTCTGCTCAAGGGGCAGTGCCACTGCCGGGAATGCCAGTTCTTCTCGGGCGGCCATCCCAACGTGATCATGGGAATGGCGGCGAACGCGTTCAGCTACACCAAGGGCTCGGCGAAGGCCTTCCAGCGCAAGGACCTGCCGAACCCGGTGACGCGCGAGTTCTGCGCGGACTGCGGCACGCAGCTCATCACGCGAGCACCGGGGCTGCCCGGCGCCGTGCTGATCAAGGTAGGCACCTTCGACGACCCGAGCCTCTTCGGCGGACCGCAGATGCTGATCTTCACCTGCGACAAGCAGAGCTTTCACCAGCTGCCGAGCGGCGTCCCCGCGTTCGAGCGCTTGCCGTGAGCGAAGACCTGAAGGAGCTCGTGCGCGGCCGAGTCCAGCGAGCGCGCAAGCCGCTGGTCGAGCTCAGCCACCGCATCCACGCGCATCCCGAGCTCGCGTTCGAGGAGGAGCGCAGCTCGACGTGGGTGGCGGAGGCGCTCGCGGACGGCGGTCTGGAGGTCGCGCGCGGCATCTGCGAGCTACCCACGGCGCTGCTCGCACGCGCGGGGAGCGGGCCGCTGCACATCGGGATCTGCGCGGAGTACGACGCGCTGCCCGGCATCGGTCACGCGTGCGGGCACAACATCATCGCGGCGAGCGCGGTGGGCGCCGGCATCGCGCTGGCGGAGATCGCGGACGAGCTCGGAATTACGGTCAGCGTCGTCGGCACGCCTGCCGAGGAGGCCGGCGGCGGAAAGATCCTGCTGCTCGAGCGCGGCGCCTTCGCCGGACTGCACGCGGCGCTGATGGTGCACCCCGCGCCGGTCGATCTGGTCGAGGCGCATCCGATGGCGGTCGCGCATCTCGGCGTGCGTTATCGCGGCAAGTCCGCGCACGCGTCGTCGTTCCCGCACCTGGGCGTGAACGCCGCCGATGCGATGACCGTCGCGCAGGTCGGGATCGGCCTGCTGCGCCAGCACCTGCCGCGCAAGTGTCAGATCCACGGCATCGTCACCAAGGGCGGCGACGCGCCGAACGTGGTGCCGGAGGAGACGCGCGGGCGTTGGTACGTGCGCGCGCGCACCCTGTCCCGGCTCGAGGCGCTCGAGCCGCGCGTGCGGCGCTGCTTCGAGGCCGGCGCGCTCGCCACGGGCTGCGAGCTCGAGATCGGCTACGAGAGCAAGCCCTATTCCGAGTTCCGGAACGATCCGGGGCTGTGCGACGCGTACCGGCGCAACGCGAGCGCGCTCGGGCGCCAGTTCCGGGTCGATCGAACGAAGGTCGACACGGAGACGGGATCCACGGACATGGCAAACGTCAGCCTCGCGATTCCGGCGATCCACCCGATGATCGGAATCGACTCACTCCCCGCCGTGAATCACCAACGGGAGTTCGCCGCGCACTGTGCCAAGCCCGTCGCCGACGACGCGATCCTCGACGGCGCCGTGGCGATGGCGTGGACGGTGATCGACCTCGCTCGCGACGCCGGCGAGCGCGCGCGGCTGCTGGCGGGCCGCGCCGACTGAAGCGAAGCGGGCGACCTCAGCGCTCGTGAATCAGGCGTTGCAGATACGGGCTCGAGCCCAGCACTCGGCGGCCGTCCGCGCTCGCGATCGCTCCCTGCCACGCGGGCGCGCGTGCGCGCAGCTCGCGTGCCGCAGGGGGCGCTGCCGCCCAGCCGTAGACGCTGTCCATGAGTCGCAGGTAGATCGGCAGGTCGGCGAGCGCGGCGATCGGCCGGGTCGCGTCGAAGCAGCGCGGACACCACGCGGCCGCGCGCGACGCGTCGAACAGATCCGACGGCGCTCCCTCGGCCCGGAAGTAGACCCCCGCATACTCCGTGAGCGGGTGGTCGTCGGTGACCGGCGGGCTCTCACGCGTGACCTGCTCGAGATACTCCGCGTCGGCCGCGAACGAGCCGGCGAGCTCGAGGAGCGAGCCGAGCTCCACGCGCTCGAGATCGGCGCGCACCGCGGAGCGGGCCTCGAGCCGCGCAGCGAGCGCCACAGGGTCGAGCTCGATCGAGTCGCCGTTGCGACCCAGGAGCACGAAGTCACCGCCTGCACCGTTCAGCAGCACGCTGGCCGGGAATGCGTCGAGAAAGGCACGCACCATCGACTTGATCACGGGCGCCGGCAGCTCGCGCACGGGCAGCCACTGCGAGAGGAAGCCGCCCTCGCGCAGGCGCGAGCGCGCGAGCGCGTAGAACTCGCGCGAATAGAGCGACGCCACGCCAGCGAACCCGATCGGCGGCGGCTCGAGCGTGATCACGTCGTAGCTTCCCGGCGCGCGCATGCGCAGGTGCTGGCGCCCGTCGTTCACGAACACGCGGACGCGCGGGTCGTCGAGCACGCCGTGGTTCGAGTCGGTGAAGAAGTGCGCGTGCTCCAGCACGTGGCGCGACAGGTCCACGACCTCGAGCGAGCGCAGCGAGTCGTGCAGCGACGCGGCGTGCGCCGTGGTGCCGACGCCGAAGCAGATCACCAGCACGTCGCTCGGCCCATCCTGCTGGAGCAACGGCAGGTGCGAGAAGGCGCGCATGTAGCGCTGAGCGAGCAGGCTCGTGCCCGACATGCTGTGTCCGTTCGTGTAGAGCGTGCGGCCCTGCTCGGGGACCTCGAGCACCACGATCGACTCGAGCGCTCCTTCGCTGCTTGCGAGGAGCGACGGCGGCTGGAGCAGGTGGCCGACGACGTCCCTGGCGCGGAAGCTGCGCAGTAGCAGGTCAGAGTCGGAGGACCCGAGGAGCCACACCAGCCCGAAGGGAAGGAGGAGCGCAGCTCCCGGCCAGTGGACGCTCGCGAAGCTCGAACGGATCCGCGCCCAGTCCGCCAGCACCGCCGCCGCCGCGGCGGCGATCGCGATCAGGGCCAGGGAAGAGGCGCTCCGCCGCAGGCCGAGCCACGGCAACAAGACGAAGCCGGTCAGCAGCGAGCCGAGCACGGCGCCGAGCGTGTTCGCGAGATACAGCACGCCGGCGCGCGCGCCGACGGAGCCCGCGCTCGTCTGTACCAGCGCGTTGGCTAACGGGAAGCCGAAGCCCATGCACAGCGCCGGCGCGAGCACGACCTGCGCGGTGCTCCACGCCAGCAGTCCGAGCTCGGACGCGGCTCCGATCGCGCCGAGCTCGAGCAGGGCGCGCACCGAGGACTGCACGCGCGATACGTCGAACCAGACCAGCCCGAGCGCAGCGAACCCGGCGAACGCGAGCTGCCCCGCGGCGAGCCAGAGAGCCGCGCTGGCGGTTCGACTCGCCACGAAGCTCGCGAGCGCCGAGCCGAGCCAGATCCCGACCAGCACCGTCGCGAGCAGAATCGAGAACACCTCGCGGTACTGGCCCAGTGCCGAGGTCAGGAAGCGGAACCAGACGATCTCCATGCCGAGCCCCGCGAAGCCGCCGAGCAGGAGCGAGAGCGACACGAGTCCGAGCCGCGCGGGCCCGCCCGGAACGGCGCCGCGTAGCTCGGGCGCGGGAGACGCAGCAACGCCGCGTTCGCGCGCCAGCGTGAAAGCCGCGAGCGCCGCGAGCGCGTTCAGCGCTACCGCAAAGAGCTGCGCGCCGGCGACGCCGAAGCGCGGAATCCCGACGAGATCGACGAAGAGCGCGCCCGCCGCGGCGCCCGCGGTGTTGACGCCGTAGAGCAGTCCGATGCGCCAGGCCGCCTGCGTCACGTCTTCGCGCACGACGTGGCGCGCGAGCAGACAGAGCGTCGCGCCCATCGCGAGCGTCGCGGGCAAGAGCACCGCCGCGGCGAGTGCCAGGCGCAGCGCAAGCGAGGCGAACGACAGCTCGTGCCAGCCGCGCGCATCGACGACGTAGGAGGAGAGCGCCGGCGAGATCAGCTCGAAGCGCGGCAGCGCCGCGAGCAGCGCGAGCCCGCTGGCGGCGATCGCGAGCTCGCACCACGCATACCAGCGCAGCGGCGCGCGCGCGTCCGCGCGGTACGTGCGGTCGGCGAGCGCGCCCGCGAGCCAGGCGCCGGCGCCGAGCCCCGCCATGTAGGCCGCGGTGACCAGCGCCGCCGACCAGAGCGTGTTGCCGAGCGCGAGACCAAAGCCGCGCACCCACGCCACCTCGTACACGAGCCCGCTCGCCCCCGACGCAAAGAACACCGCGAGCAGCGCCGCGAAACGCTTCGACCGGATCACGTACCTCCTTCGAAGCCAGAACCTAGCCCGAAAGGGGCGGCCGCAAGCGCGAAGCGCGCGCAGCGAGGCGGTCCCCGCCGAGCGGAGGGCGTAGGCCGCGGCCGCCCGCGGCCGTACACGCCTCAGACCCGTCAGACTCTTACGCTACGGAAGGTCTCCTTCAGCGAGTACTGCGGGCGGAAGCCGGTGGCGTCGACGAAGCGCTTGCCGTTGATCGTGCAGGTGTACTTGATGTAGTCGATCGCGCCCGGCGGAAACGGGAACCAGCCGGCGCGGAAGAAGCGCTCGAGCAGCGGGCGCGCGACGAAGTCCGGCAGCGGCAGCGGCCGCGCGCCCACCTCGTGCAACGCCGTGTCCAGCGGCACCTCGCCCGGGCCCGCCACGTTGTACACGCCGCGCAGCCCCTTCTCGACGGCCAGCGCGACCGCCTCGCACAGATCCTCCTCGTGCAGGAACTGAATCATCGGGTTGAACCCCATCATCGTGATCGGGCGACTCATGCGCAGATAGGTGCCGATCGCGGTGGAGTAGTAGCGCCCGAGCGTCGGCACCGGCCGCAGCACGCAGCTCCGCAGCTCCGGGTGCTTCCACATGAACCCGCTGGCCAGGGTGTCGACCTCGATCAGATCGCGGATCTCGGGGTAGTTGCGGCTGCCCGAGAGCGGATGGTCTTCGTCCATGAAGTAAGGGTTCTCGGCCTGCGCGCCGTAGACGTAGCTCGACGAGAGCACGACGCACCCGGGCACGCCGTGCTCGCGACACAGGTCGAGCACTTTGCGCGTGCCGCGCACGTTCAGGTCGTAGCGCGCGCCCTCCGAGCCGCGGAAGTGGCGCACCAGTCCCAGATGCACGAGGGCGGTGGGCTGCAGCTTGCGCAGCACGTCTTCGAAGGCGCGCTTGCGCACGTCGACCTGGTGGAACGGCGTGCCGGCGGGGCGCGTGGTCCAGGGCTCGCTGTCGACACCGATCACGTCGTGAGCCTCGCGCAGCCGTCGCGCGAGCAGGCGTCCAAGCCCGCCCGCGACGCCGGTGATGACGACGCGCTCCACGCCGGTGCCTGCTACTTCACCCGGAAGGGCGTGTTCGGATCGTCCTCGTGGCGGATCTCGTCGATCGGGTCCTTGCGGTTCCAGCCGCGGTACAGCCGGTTCGGGAAGTTCAGCACGATCCCGTCGCGGTCCCCGACGTTCTTGTAAGCGTGCACGACGCCCGGGGGGATCACGACCAGCAGCCGCCGGTTCTCGCCGGCTTCGAACACCGCTTCCTGACCGTACGCAGGGGAGTTGGGCCGGTTGTCCCAGAGGAACACGCGGAACGTCGAGGGGCCGATGAAGCAGAACAGGTCGGCCTGGTCCACGTGCTCGTGCGGACCGCGCGTGACACCGGGGAGCGTCATCGAGACGTAGCTCATGCTGGGGTGGAATTGCGGCGGCAGGTCGTCGTGGCGGAAGGTCTCGGAGAGCCAGCCGCGCGGGTCGTCGAAGCGCGGGATCGGGCGGACGAGCACGTCGGGCATCGAGATCGCGGGCGCTTCCATCAGGGGCTCCTCGGCTTTTCGGGATCGCGCGGGATCTGACTGTGCAGCGGCGTGGCCTTGCGCGAGACGTGGCGCCCATCCGGTGCGAACAGATCGGCGTAAACGCGGCCGTCCTGCTCCACGTACACCAGGCGCAGCCAGACGGCGCCGCCGGAGCCGTGATAGGTGCCGCGCAGCACGCGGCCCGCCGCATCGAACTCGAGCGCCCAGTAGCCCAGGTCGCGCTCGGCCAGCCGCTCGGCGCCGATCTGCTCGCCCGGGCGATTCTCCACGTAGCTCCAGACCCCGAAGTAGCGGATGTCTTGCGCACTCGCCGAGCTTGCGACGAGCAGCAGCGCAAATAGACAAGCTGAGCCGACGCGGCGCACGGCTCGCCTATGGTATAAGAAGCCGCCGATGGAGACGAACGCCCGGCTGGAGCCGACGCGCATCCCCGTCACCTCGGAACTCGCCGTGTCCGCCAGACTCGGCGTGCCCGAATGGTGGCCGACCGGCACGCGAGTCGGGCTGGTGCTCGCGCACGACGTCACCGGCAACCTGGACTCGGAGCTCGTGGCGGAGCTGCACCAGAAGCTCGCGCACCGGGGTTTCCTGACGCTGGCGTTCAACTTTCCGTTCGCGGAGCAGCGCAAGCGGCGTCCCGATCCGCCCGCCCTGCTCGAGCGAGTGTTCCGGCTCGCCGTGCAGTCGCTCATGCTCGACCCGCAGAACGCACCGAGCCGGATCATCGTCGGCGGCATCGGGCTCGGCGCACAGGTCGCGGCACAAGTCGTGGCCGCGGGACTCAAGGTCGATGGGCTTGCGTGCCTGAGCTATCCGCTGCACCCGATCGGCAAACCCGGGCAGATCCGCGCGGATCCGCTGTACCGGATCATCTGTCCAATCCTGTTCGTGCAGGGAACCCACGATCCCACCTGCAAGCTCGACCGCCTGCAGGGGGTGCTGCGCCGCATCGGAGCGCCGACCACACTTCGGGTTCAGGCCGACGCCGACCACGACCTGGGCGCAATCAAGCGCGGCTCGCGCAGAGCCGAGGACATCCGCGCCGACGTGCTGCGCCTGCTGCTGGACTTCGCGCAGCGTCAGGCGACCTGAGCATGGCCGATCCCCACGAAGCGCGCGCTTCGGGCTTCTGGAACGAGCTCCTGCGCGAGGAGGGCCGGCTCGTCCCGCGCCTGGCCGGGGTGTTTCGCTTCGAGCCCGCCGTGTACGCCGAGCTCGAGAACGACCCGAACGCGCTTCCCATCTCCTTCGTCGTCGTGATCGGGACGGCCCTCGTGGTGGGCGTCGGCGCGCCGTCGTTTCCCGGCGTGTTCCTCGCGATCGCACAGGCGCTGATCTACTGGGGCACGGTGACTGCGATCGTGCTCGGGATCGCCTCGCTCGTCGCCGACACGACCCCCGACTATGTGGTGCTGCTGCGCTGCCTCGGCTTCGCCTACGCGTGGCAGGTCGTCGCGGTCGGCGGCAGCCTGCCCCTGGTGGGCCCACTCTTTTGGTGGGCGGCGCTCGTGCTCTGGGCGATCGCGCTGGTGCAGGCCACGCGGCAGGTAACGCGCCTGTCCACCGAGAAGGCGCTCGGCGTATGCGCGGCCGCGCTCCTGCTCCCGCTCGTGCTGTTCGCGGCGATTGTCTAGAGCGGTCGCTGCGTCGCTCGGCGTGCTGCTGGCGCTGGGCGCCGCGGCGGGCCCGTCGCCGGGCTTCCTGCGCCCGTCGGATACGGACTTCTCGTGGCAGTGGGCGCTCGAGAACGTGGGGCAGACGATCCACCGCCGGGCCCAGCGCCGCGGCACGCCCGACGCGGACGTCGACGCCGTCGAGGCCTGGGCCGCCGGCTACGACGGCCGCGGCGTGGTGATCGCGCTGATCGGCGCGGGCTTCGACTGGCGCGAGAGCAGCCTGGCGCACAGTCTCTGGCGCAATCCCGGCGAAATCGACGGCAACGGCAAGGACGACGACGGCAACGGCCGAGCCGACGACATCATCGGCTTCGACTTCGGCGAGCTCGACCCCGATCCAAGCATCGACGACGAGCACGACCGCGTCGTCGCCGAGATCGCACTCGCGCCGCACGACGGCCGCGGCATCGCGGGCATCGCCCCGCGCGCGCGACTGATGCTGATCAAGATCGCCGACGACACCGGGCGCATGCTCTCGGGCCCGCTCCCGCACGCGTTGCGCTACGCGTTCGAGAACGGCGCCGACATCGTCGCGATGCCGTGGACGCTGCGCCGCCGCAGCTGCCGGGAGCCCGAGCTCGCGCCGCTCGTGCGCCTGCTCGACGAGTACGGCGAGCGCGTCCTGCTGGTAGGCGGCGCGCCCGGCGAGCCGCCGGCATGCGCGCGCGGCGTCGTGGGCCTGCAGGCAACCGATGCCGACGACTGGCCGCGTGGACCGGCGAGCCCGCTGATCGACCTCGGCGTGCCCGGCTCCGACGGTCGCACCGGTGTGTTCGTCTCGAACTCGATCGGGCTGTTCGCGGGCGCCGCCGCGCTGCTGCAGCAGCAGGACCCGCGGCGCGGGCCGCGCGAGCTCCGCGACCGCTTCGAGCGCACCGCAGACCCCGTCCACCCCGAGCTCGCTCCCTACTTCGAAGGCCAGAACGAGTTCGTCGGCTTCGGGCGCCTGAACGTGGCGCGCGCGCTCGGCACGGACTTCGACGGCGACGCGATCCCCGACGCGGACGATCCCGACGCCGACGGCGACGCGATCCCCGACTTCCGGGACCGTTGCCCGCTCGAGGCCGATCCCGCGTGCAAGGGCGACCGCGAAGCAGGTGCCGGATCCGACCGGTAGACTCGCCCGCGAAATCCGCCCGGAGGGCCCGTGGAAGACGAGCTGTACCTGGAGCAGATCGAGTGCGGCCCGATGCAGAACTTCGTGTATCTGGTCGGCTCGCGCGCTACGCGCGAAGTCGCGATCGTCGATCCGGCCTGGGAGGTCGAGGGCCTGCTCGAGCGCGTCGCGGAGCTGGACCTCGTGCCGGTGGCGGCGCTTGTCACGCACTACCACCCCGATCACGTGGGCGGAAAGATGTTTGGGCGCTCGATCCCGGGCCTGTCGGACCTGCTCGAGCGCCGCGGGATGAAGGTCTACGCCCACAAGACCGAGGCCGACGGAGTGCGCAAGGTGACGGGGATCTCCGAATCGGACCTGATCCGCGTGGACGCCGACGACACGCTGCGGCTGGGCAACGTCGAGATTCGCTTCCTGCACACGCCCGGCCACACCCCGGGCTCCCAGTGCTTCCTGGTGCGCGACGCGCTGGTGTCGGGCGACACGCTGTTCATCCGGGGCTGCGGCCGCGTGGATCTGCCTGGATCCGACCCCGATCAGATGTTCGACAGCTTGCAGCGGCTCTCGGCGCTCCCGGATCAGACGGTGGTGTTCCCGGGGCACAACTACGCCGACGTCTCCCAGGCCACGCTCGCCGACGAGAGGCGCCAGAACCCGTACCTCCGGATCGCGTCGAGGGAGATGTGGCGCCAGATGATGGGTGGCTAGGCAAGCGCGCGGAGCGCGCGCGCAGCGAGCGCGTCCGCGAGAGCGGAGGCCGCTCGGCGACAGCCGTCGCGGCACGGGCGGGACAGCGTGCCGGGTTGACGCAGGGACCGGCGATAAGGCTGTGGAGCATTGAAGTGGCCCCGCGGCTTGCGTATAAACCGCGCCGAGACAACCCCCCGGCGGCCCGCGGGCGCGCCGAGTCACGGAGACGAACGGTATGAAGATCCTCGTCTGCCTGAAGCAGGTGCCGCACAAGGACGCACGCCTCGACGTCCGCCCCGACGGGACCTGGATCCAGGAGGAGAACGTCAAGTTCGAGATCAACCCCTACGACAGCTACGCGCTCGAAGAGGCACTGCGCCTGAAGGACAAGGCGCCGGACACCGAGGTGGTCGTCGCGTCGATCGGGCCCGAGCGCGTGACCCAGTCGCTGCGCACTGCCCTTGGCATGGGGGCCGATCGCGCCGTGCACATCTGGGACGAGGCGCTGGCCCGGACCGACTCGCTCGGCATCGCCAAGGCGCTCGCCGGCTACGCGAAGCCCGAGAACTTCGATCTCGTGTTCACCGGCCTCATGGCCGACGACGACAACTACGCAATGACGGGACCCATGCTCGCGGAGCTGCTCGGCATCCCGCACGTGACGGCGGTGATGAAGGCCACGCTCCAGAACGGCGACGTCGTCGTCGAGCGCGAGCTCGAGGGCGGCTCGCTGGCGGTGCTCTCGCTGCCGCGTCCGTGCCTGCTCGCGGTGCAGACCGGGATCAACGAGGTCCGCTACGCGTCGCTCAAGGGGATCATGGCGGCGAAGAGGAAGCCGCTCGACAAGAAGACGGTCGCAGACCTCGGGCTCGACGCCGCGAAGGTCGCGCCGAAGGCGCGCGTCGAGAAGCTGTACACGCCGCCGAAGGGCAAGGGCGCCCAGATCGTGACCGGATCGACGGACGAGGTCGCGGGAAAGGTCGTCGGCAAGATCAAGGAGCTCGGCCTGCTGTAGCAGGCGAGCGCGGCACCGGAGACAACGCATGGCCAGGACGCTGATCGTCGGGGAGATCCAGGAAGGGGCGCTGCGCGCCGCCACGCTCGAGCTCGTGAGCTTCGCCCGCAAGCTCGGTGGGGACGTCGTATCGCTCCTGCTCGGCAGCGGCATCGGCCCGCGCGCCGAGGAGCTGGCCAGGAAGGGCGGCGGGAAGGTGCTGTGCGGCGACGCGCCCGGCTACGCGAACTACGCGGCCGACGCGTGGGCGAAGGCGATCCGACGCGCGATCGAGGCCGAGAAGCCGGATCTGGTGCTGATCTCGAACACGCCGACGGGCTGGGACGTCGCACCCAAGCTCGCCGCCGCGCTCGACGTCGGACTCATCACCGACGTGTTCAAGATCGAGTCCGACGGCGGGGACCTGGTCTTCTTCCGCCGCCTGTTTGGCGGCAAGTTCGACGGGCGCTTCCGCGTCTCGGGGAGCCCGCGCATCGCCACGATCCAGCCGGGAGCCGCGAACGCCTACGAGGAGAGCCCGGGTGGCAGCGTGGTCGCCTTCGACAGCAGCGACGCTACGTCGCGCACGAAGTTCGTCGAGACCCGCAAGGCGCCAGCCGGGGGACACGACCTGTCGAAGGCCGAGATCATCGTCTCAGGCGGGCGCGGGCTGCAGAAGCCCGAGAACTTCGAGACGGTGCTCAAGCCGCTGGTCGAGGCGCTTGGCGCGCAGATGGGCGCATCGCGGCCGGTCGTCGATGCGGGCTGGCTGCCGCACGAGTACCAGGTGGGCAGCTCGGGGCAGACCGTCTCGCCGAAGCTCTACGTCGCCGTCGGCATCTCGGGCGCGATCCAGCACATCGTCGGGATGAAGAGCTCGAACTTCATCATCGCGATCAACAAGGACGCGGACGCGCCGATCTTCGAGGTCGCGGACCTGGGCGCCGTGGGCGACCTTTTCGAGCTCGTGCCCGCCCTGGTGAAGGCGCTCAAGCAGGCCAAGGGTCAGTAACTGGAGCGCCGGTCCGGTTCGCACGAGCCGTGCCCCCAATCTATATGCGGCGTTCGCGCGTGACCTCTCGATCGTGGGGAAATTCTGGGCTCGAGGCATTTTCCCCGCGCATTGCCGCTGCAGTTCCTGTACGCTTTGCGGCAGCGCGCTTCTGGAGGAGACTGCGTAGCCATTCGGCGTTCGCGCTTCACGTCCGGTGGTGATGCGGGGCAGGCACCCCGCGGCGCAGCAGGAAGTGCGCTCGGCCGGCCGCGCATCTCGCGCGGCCGGCCGCTCCGTTTCTGGGCGTAGGTCCACGCCCTAACCGGCCGCGATTCCGGCCGAATCAACCCCTCGCGAGCACTGCAGGGTCGCTACGGGCGGTCCGTCCGGTCGGGAAAATCCCCCAGTTTTTTTCGCCGGGCGCATGAATTTTCCCCACATGCCTGTTGACGTGGGTGTAAGCTCCCATCCGCGGGGACCGCCCCGCGCTTCTGGAGGGCTACCGTGCGAGGCACGTGCTTCGAGCACGTCGAATCTCGCCGGCTGGTGGAGTTCATCCGAGGGACACCAGCCGGGCGGGAGAACTGCGTCTCGCGCGCGACACCTTCCGGGTTTGTTTCACCACATACACTCGGAACACTAGGGACGAGTGATCCGCAATGCGCTTCGCGGATCGCCCGTGCCGCTTCTGGAGGGAGGCTAGTTACAGATGTTGCGTTCAGCTCTTAGCACCCTGGTTCTGGTGCTCGGGCTCCCGACGTTGGCCCACGCCTATGGTGGCGACTTCGGGACGTTCGACTTTACCGACGCAAGCACCCGAGGCGTGATTCTCGGGTTCGATCAGTACGACAACCCGACCGATCCGTTGATTCCGGACGGGACGGACCTCTCCGGGTTCTTCTCGCTCAACGTTCCGGAGACGAATCCGGTCTTCGCGCCGCTTCTCGGCGCTGCTCCGTACCTGTACGACCAGCAGCTCTTCCCGGGCTACGCCAACAACATCTCGACGGGACCGTGCCTGGCGCCGGCGTACGTGTTCCGAACCCTGAACGGGTTCGGGTACTGCCGTGGCATGCACGTGATCCACAACAACATGGCGCAGCCGAGCCTCGCGACGGGCACGACGAATACGCAGTACGAGGCTGGGAACATTCAGCGCTATTACGTGGATACGGCGCTGGATGACGAGAACATGGACGGGATCGCCCAGCAGGGCCGCTTCCTGGGCGACACCAACGGGGATGGCATCCCGGACCTGGACGCCGACATGGACGGCTTCGTGGACGTGACCCCCGGCGAGACCCCGGACGTGATCGTCTCTGGCTCGCTGAACCCGGTCAGCGGGATCATCACCACCCGCCCGTACCTCGAGCGCGGCAACCGGCTCCTCTCGGGCGTGTATCAGAACCCGGCGCCGCTGGGCATCAACTACGGCAGCCCCTTCGGCGCCGCAGGGAATCTGCCTGGCGGACCGGGCTACGCGTCGATCTCGGTGAATGCCCAGGATTGGCGCGACTTCATCGACACGACGGGCTCACTGATCACGGTCGATCCCCTCTCGCCGAACCCGAACACCGGGCTGAACGAGATTCCGTGGCGCGATCTGCGGATCATCTTCGACCTGGCAACGGGCGACGCCACGATGTACGCGACCGGTACGGTCGATACCTCGATCGGCCGCCTGCCGTTCTGGCTGCTGTACACGTCGCGGTCGAGCATTCCGACGATCGCGGGCTACAACGGGTACGACCTGTTCTCGCCCTACGGGGCAACGCTGGGCGGAAACCCGGCGATCCTCCCGGGCGATATGGCCGGCGTGCAGTACTGGTACGCGACCGATACGCCGCTCGACTTCTTCTGCACCAACGACGATCCCGGCAACGGCGTGGGACCGGTCTTCGATGTCGGCGTTCCCCGAGCCGTGTCGCCGTGCGTAGCGCTGCCGACCGACGTGGTTGACACGCTTACCCCCGGCATCAACGCGCTCCGGGACAACATCATCAACATGGTCGGGCTCTCGGTTGCAGGCTCGCTGCCCGCAACCACCAGCGCCGGCGACCTCGCCTTCTGGGAGGCGCCCGAGCCTGGTACGGGTCTCCTGTTCGGCGCCGCAGTGGCGGGCCTCGCCCTGCTCCGCCGGAAGGTGTCCTGAGCCTAGACTTGGCGTAACAGCCTCCGATCGGGGAGGCGCGTCCTACCAGGGCGCGCCTCCCCCTTGGATCGGAGGACGCAGAGAGCTCCGCGATGTCTCGCGGGGCTCTTCGCGTTTCTGGACTTGCAAGTAGCTCGGGGCCACACTCCCTACGGAGGATGTGCTCATGGCCCGACTCGGCCTGGTCGCGGCTCTGGTGCTCCTCGCGGCGCGCACCGCCGCCGGCTACGGCGGCGACTTCGGGACGTTCGACTGGAGCGACACGTCCCCGCGCGAGATCATCCTGGGATTCGACCGCGAGGACATGCCGACAGGCGGCCCGCCGGGCACGCCCCTCTCGGGCTTCTTTCGGCTCGAGGTGCCCGACAGCTCTCCCTTTCCATGCCTGCTTCCATTCCCCTGCATTCCCCCCTACCTCTACGATGCGGTGGTCTTCCCCGGTCTGCCCGACAACGTCTCGAGCGGGCCGTGCCTCGCGCCGGCGTACGTGTTCCGAACCCTGAACGGGTTCGGGTACTGCCGTGCCGTGCACGCGATCCACAACGACAACGATCGACCGAGCGCGCTTACAGGCGCTACGAATGCGGCGTACGAGGCCGGCAATGTCCAGCGCTACTACCCGGACACGGCGCTCGATGACGAGAACATGGACGGGATCGCCCAGCAGGGCCGCTTCCTGGGTGACACCAACGGGGACGGCCTGCCGGACCTGGATGCCGACATGGACGGCTTCGTGGACGTGACCCCCGGCGAGACCCCGGATCGGACCATCTCGGGCTCGCTGAACCCGGTCACCGGGCTCATCACCACCCGCCCGTACCTGGAGCGCGGCAACCGGCTCCTGGCGGGCGTGTATCAGAACCCCGCGCCGTCGGGCGTCAACTACGGCAGCCCCTTCGGCGCCGCCGGGAATCTGCCCGGTGGACCCGGCTACGCGTCGATCACGGTGAACGCCCAGGATTGGCGCGACTTCATCGACACCACGGGCTCCTTGATCACGGTCGATCCTCTCACGCCGAACCCAAACACCGGGCTGAACGAGATGCCGTGGCGCGATCTGCGGATCATCTTCGACCTGGCGACGGGTAACGCCACGATGTACTCGACCGGTACGCTCGACACCTCGATCGGCCGCCTGCCCTTCTCGCTACTGTACAGCTCGCGGTCGAGCATTCCGACGATCGCGGGCTACAACGGGTACGACCTGTTCACGCCCTTCGGCACGACGCTCGGTGGCAACCCGGCGATTCTCCCGGGTGATCAGGCCGGCGTGCAGTACTGGTACCAGACGGACGCGCCGCTCGACTTCTTCTGTACCAACGATGACCCGAGCAACGGCGTGGGTCCGGTCTTCGACGTCGGCGTTCCCCGAGCCGTGTCGCCCTGCGTAGCGCTGCCCACCGACGTGGTCGACACGCTCACCCCGGGCATCAACGCGCTCCGGGACAACATCATCAACATGGTCGGACTCTCGGTTGCAGGCTCGCTGCCCCTGACCACCGGCGCCGGCGACATTGCCTTCTGGGAAGCGCCCGAGCCCGGGGCCGGGACTCTGCTCCTTGCCGCGCTCGCCGGAATGGCCGCGCTGCGCCGGGTCGCCCGCCGCTAGAACGGCGCGAAGGAGAGGCGGCGGCGCTCCGTAGAGGCGCGTAGCTCGGCCCAGATGCGCTCCTCGAGCGCGCGGGCCGCCGGCGTGTCGAGCCCCTCGATCGCTGCGTGGAGCTCGACGAGCAGGGCGCGCAGCGCCTCGTTGGCCGCGGTGAGCGAGCGGATCGAGAGACTCGCCTCGGCGCCGCGCGCGGCCTCGTCGAGGCGGGCGCGCAGGCCAGGATCCCGCACCACCGGCTTGGAGTCGGCGAAGAGCCTGCGCAGGGCGGCGTTCTCCTCCACGCGGCGCGCGGCGGCCCGATCGAACTCCTCCGAGATCGCCGGCAACAGCATCGCCAGGATCGCCGCCGAGCGCTGCTCGTAGTCGGCCGCGAGCCTGGGCGCCATGTCGAGCAACAGTGTCTGTGCGGCCTGCGCCAGCATGTCGGAGACGTCGGGCTTCACTTCAAGCGTCCCATGGCTTCCAGGATCGCGCGGTCCTGTGCGTTCGTGAGCCACCAGGCGGTGAGACCCAGCACCGGGTCGCGGTTCTTGCCGTCCTTGTACTCGCGGCCGCTCGAGATCCAGATCGCGACCGCCTTCACGCTGGAGAAGAGCTCCCACCAGCGCAGGGCGGCGGGATCCGCGCGCAGCCCGCTCGCGCCCTCCCAGATCGCCAGCGCGCGCTCGCGCGACACCAGACCGCCGACGCGATCGTCACGCGCCCAGCACCAGATGCGGTTGAGCGACCAGGCCAGGTCCTCGAGCGGATCGCCCAGGTGCGCCATCTCCCAATCCAGGATGCCGCGGATCGTCCCCGACGCGTCGACCAGGAAGTTCCCGGTTCGGTAGTCGCCGTGCACGACGTGCAGCCGCGGCGGCGGCGGCGGCGACGTGCGCCTCAAGGCGCGGATCGCTGCGCGCGCGATCGGCTGCGGCTCGAGCGCGTCTGCGTCGATCACGCCCTCCCAGTAGTCGAGCTCTCGCGCCCAGGCGCGCTCGGGCCGCACCTCCGGAAACACGCCTACGAGACCGCACTCCTCGGGCCGCGCCCGCGCAATCTCGCCGAGGATGCTCCACTTCTGCAGGGCGATCCGGTCAGCGTGCGCGGCGTACGGGGGCATGAGCAGCGCCGTCGGGCTCGCCTCGCAGCCCTCGATCTCTTCCATCACGAAGAACGGCCGGTCCAGGTGACCGGGGTCCTGCTCCAGCCAGAGCGCGCCGGGCACCGGCACGCGCGTGCCCTCGAACGCGCGATACGCGCTGAACTCGATACGCCGATCGGTGTCGATCAGGCTGCCCGGAGGATCGCGGCGCAGGATCAGACCACGCTGCTCCTCGCGCCCGTCGCGCCGATAGGCCACGCGCACGCGATAGGTCTCGCGCGACGCGCCGCCGTGGATCCGCGCGATGTGCAGCACGCGCACATCCGCCGACCCTTCGAGCCGCTTCTCGACGTAGCGCGCGAACCGATCCGCGAGATCCTGCACGCCGGCATTCTGGCATACTGCGCGCGCGCAGGACGGCGCGGAGGCAGTGCTTTGCAGCTCGGCAAGCTCGGCGTCTGGTACTTCACCGACGGGCTCACCGCGCCCGAGGCCGCCGCCTTCGCAGAGAAGGTCGAGACGCTCGGCTTCTCCGCGCTGTGGATCCCCGAAGCCGTCGGCCGCGAGCCGTTCGCACACGCGAGCTGGCTGCTCGCCAGCACGCGGCGGCTCATCGTCGCCACCGGCATCGCCAACATCTACGCGCGCGACGCGGTCGCCGCGAAGCAAGGGCAAAACACGCTTGCGGAGCAGTCGGGCGGCCGCTTCCTGCTCGGGCTCGGCGTCTCGCACGAGGCGATGGTCGAGCGCGTGCGCGGTCACACCTACAACAGTCCCGTGAAGACGATGCGGTCGTACCTGGAGCGGATGAAGGCCGCGCCCTACCTCGGCCCGCGCCCGCCGGAGGAGCCGCCGACGGTGATCGCGGCCCTCGGGCCTAAGATGCTGGCGCTCGCGCGCGACGCTGCCCGCGGCGCTCACCCGTATCTGGTCCCGCCCGAGCACACCGCGATGGCGCGCGAGGTGCTCGGCAAGGGGCCTTGGCTCTGCACCGAGCAGAAGGTGGTGCTCGAGCGCGATCCAAGGAAGGCGCGCGACATCGGGCGCAAGGCGGCCGCGATCTATCTGGGGCTGCCGAACTACCGCAACAACCTGGTCCGCCTCGGCTTCAAGCAGAGCGAGCTCGACGGCGGCGGGAGCGATCGCGTGATCGATGCGATCGTCGCCTGGGGCGACGAGCAGGCGATCACGAAGCGCATCCAGGCGCACCTCGACGCGGGCGCCGACCACGTCTGCATCCAGCCGCTCCACCCCGCGGGCATCCCGCGCCCCGACGAGCGCGCCCTCGAGGCCCTCGCCCCCACCGTCTAAGAGCGGGGTCAGGGGTGGATGGTGACTTTGATCGCGCGGCTCTTCTTGTCGGCCGCCGTCGCAAAGCCCTCGGCTACGCGCGCGAGCGGGAAGCGATGCGTCTGCAGCGAAGCCAGCTCGTTCGTGTAGCGCGGCAGCAGCTCGACCGCGGCACGGAACTCCGAGCCCCGGCGACCCGTGGCGTAGGTGTTCGAGCCGACCAGCGTGATCTCCTTCAGCAGCAACCCGAGAGCATCGACGGGCGCCACACCGGAGAACACGCCGAGCACCACGACCCGACCCGCCGCGCGACAGAGCCGCACCGCCTGCACCAGCGTCTCCGCGTGACCGCCGACCGTCTCGATCACCACGTCCGGCGCCTGGTCCCGCGCCCACGCTGCGGCGTCGGCTTCGCTGACGGCAAGGACGCCGAAGGCGCGCGCCCTCTCGGCCTGATGTGGATGGCGCACGACGATCGCGGTCCGCGCAGCGCGATCGCGCGCCAGCAGTGCTGTAATCAGCCCGATCGTTCCGGCGCCGATCACGAGCACGCGGCTGTTCAGCTCGAGCCGAGCCAGGCGGAGCGCGCGGACGCAGACAGCCACGGGCTCCGCGAGCGAAGCAACAGCCGCGGGAACGCCGTCGGCGACGGTATGCAAACACTCTGACGGCGCATCCACCCACTCGGCAAGCCCACCCGGGAGCGCGATTCCGAGGAGCCCCCCCGTCGAGCACAGGTTCCGCCTGCCGCTCGTGCACTGCTCGCAGCGGCCGCACCAGGTCGTGGGCTCGACGGCATGCACCCGCTGGGGCACTCCAGCGGGTCCGTCGAGCGGCACGCCCGCAATCTCGTGACCCGGGCAGCCGCCGACCGGCGCGGGTAGCTCGCGCCGCCAGAGGTGCAGGTCGGTCCCACAGATGCCGCAGCCGGTCACGCGCAGCCGGACCCAGCCCGCCACGAGCGACGGTGGCTCGACGTCGACGACTTCGATCCCGCCCTGGGTCCAGCGCGCCCGGAGCAAGGAATGCCTAGCCGGCCTGTGCCAGCTCCTGATCGATCAGCGTCTTGAACGCCTCGAAGGGCTGGGCTCCCGACAGGAAGCGGCCATTCACGAAGAAGCCGGGTGTGCCGCCCACGCCGAGCTGGTTCGCCTCGCGCGCGTCCGCCTCGACGCGAGCCTTCACCTCAGGCGACGTGAAGTCCTTCTTGAAGCGCTCCACGTCGAGACCGATCTCCTTGGCGTGCTTCTCGTACGCCTGCTCCGACAGCGCCTGCTGATCGGCGAACAGCTTGTCGTGCATCTCCCAGAACTTGCCCTGCCGGTGCGCGGCTTCCGAAGCGCGCGCCGCGGACTCAGCCATCGGGTGCATCGGCAGCGGCAGGTGCTTGAACGCGATCCGCACCTTGTCGCCGTAGGCCTTCTCGATCTGCTCGAGCGTGGGTCCGACGCGCTTGCAGAACGGACACTGGAAGTCGGAGAACTCGACGACGGTGATTCTCGCCGCGGCGGGGCCCTTGAAGGGCGTGCCGTTCAGGTTCAGCGAGTACTTTTTCGCGGGATCGGGTCCCGACGGGCGCTGCGCCGCGGGCGCCGGCGGTCGAGCCACGGCGGCGAGCGCGTCCTTGAATTCGACCAGCGAGGTCTTGACGCCGACGAGCTCCGCCGTGCCGGCGTCCATCGACGACTTCAAGATCAGCGCGCCGCCGAGCACGGCGACGGCGAGGATCACTGCCGCGACGATCAGCGGCGTTCCGGAATTCTGCATCGTTCGGTTCTCCTCGGAATTAGCGCGCGTCGAAGGTAACGTAGGACCGTTTGGCGTGCCCCGTGTAGATCTGGCGCGGGCGGCCGATCGCCTCGCCGGCGCGGTTCATCTCGCTCCACTGGGCGATCCAGCCGGGCAGTCGTCCCATCGCGAACATCGCGGTGAACATGTTCATCGGGATGCCGATCGCCTTGAACACGACGCCCGAGTAGAAGTCGACGTTCGGATACAGCCTGCGCGAGATGAAGTAGTCGTCCTCGAGCGCGATCCGCTCGAGATCCATCGCGATCTCGAGCAGCTTGGAGTTCACGCCCACGCTCGCGAGCGCCTCGGCCGCATACTTCTTGATGATCTTCGCGCGCGGGTCGTGGTTCTTGTAGACGCGATGGCCGAAGCCCATCAGGCGCGAGGTATCGTTCTTGTCCTTGGCGCGCGCGACGAACTGGTGGGCCGTCAGACCCTCCGCGGCGATCGACTCGAGCATCTCGATCACTTCCTGATTGGCGCCGCCGTGGCGGGGCCCCCAGAGAGCGCTGATCCCGGCCGAGATCGACGCGAACAGGTTGGCGCGCGAGCTGCCGACCAGACGCACCGTCGACGTCGAGCAGTTCTGCTCGTGGTCCGCGTGCAGGATCAAGAGCACATCGATCGCCTTGACCACCGCATGGTTGATCTTCCATTCCTCGCACGGTGTCCCGAACATCATGCGCAGGAAGTTCTCGATGTAGGAGAGCCGGTTGTCGGGGTAGAGGAACGGCTGGCCGACGGAGTGCTTGTGGGCGTACGCCGCGATCGTCGGGAACTTGGCGATCAGGCGGTAAGTCTGGATCTCGACCTGGCGCGCGTCGCTCGGATCGAGCTCGAGCGGGTAGAACGTCGAGAGCGCCGAGACCACGGCGGCGCACGCGGCCATGGCGTGCGCGTCCTTGGGCAGCGCGCCGAAGAAACGCTTCAGGTCCTCGTGCAGCATGGTATGCACGCTGATCGTGTCGACCCAGCTCTTGTACTGCGCGCGGCTGGGCAGCTCGCCGAAGAGCAGCAGATGCGCGACCTCGAGGAAGTCCGACTTCTCGGCCAGCTCCTCGATCGGATAGCCGCGGTAGCGCAGGATCCCCTCCTCGCCGTCGATGAAGGTGATCGCGCTCTGGCAGGCGCCGGTGTTCTTGAAGCCCGAGTCGAGCGTGATCAGCCCGGTGCGCTCGCGCAGGTCGCCGATGTCGATCCCGCGCTCACCTTCGCTGCCCGTAACGATCTTCAGCTCGTAGGTCCGTCCGTCGACGAGCAAGCGTGCCGTGTCGTCCATGAGCTTCTCCCCGTGTTCATGGTTCGGGTCGGGATCCTGGGACACGCGCTTCCGCCCGGCTGTGACGCGCGTCTCGTCAGTCTAACGGGCTGCGCTACGAGCGGGTGGCCTCGTTCGACAGCGGCTCGTCCCGAACCCAGTGGCGCAGATTGCGCAGAAACGCCTCGGCCTGGCGCCGCTCGTTCCCGCGCGACGCGGCGGAGTTGTGGGGGGTGACGATCACGCCGGGCAGATCCCAGAGCGGCGACGCGGCCGGCAGCGGTTCGACCTCGAACACGTCGAGGTAGGCGCCCGCGAGGTGTCCCTTGCGCAGCGCGTCTACGAGCGCGGCCTCGTCCACGAGCTCCCCGCGGCCCACGTTGAGCAGGCGCGCGCCGCGGGGCAGACGCGCCAGGGCGTCCGCGTCGAGCATGCGCCGCGTATCCGGCGTCAGCGGACAGGCGAGCGCGAGCCAGTCCGCGCGCGGCAACAGCTCGCGCAGACGCGCCGGCGGGTGCAGCTCGTCGACGGGCTCGCCGGACGGCACAGCGCTGCGCCGCACGCCAATCACGTAGAGACCCAGCGCACGCGCCAGGCGGGCGAGCTCGCGGCCGATGCCACCGAGCCCGACGACGAGCAGCGTCTGTCCCCGCAGATCGCGCGGGACCTCGTGGGCCGGCAGCGGCTCCCAGGTCCGCCGGCGCTGGGAGTCGAGCCAGCGCGGAAAGCCGCGCGAGAGCATGAGCAGGCCCGCGAGGGCGGTCTGGGCGATCGGCTCTGCGCTGGCGCCGGCCGACGTCGTCACGCGTACGCCACGCGCGAGGATGCGCTGGAACACCGGATGGTCGATCCCCGCGTTGAACACGTGCAGCCAGCGCAGGTTGGGCGCGCCCTGCACGGCCGCGAAGAAGCCGCGCGCACGGTCCGGGAACACGTCGGTCGAGAAGTACGCCAGCTCGATGCGCGCGCGCGCCGCCTCGTCCAGACGCGCGTCGGGCTCGTCGCCGAGGACGATCCGCTCGAGCGCGCCGGGCGCGAGGCACTCGACCTCGGAGAGCGCGTCGCCGTAGCGCTCGAGGAACCGCTGCGAGATCAGGAGCCCACTTGTCGCCGACTCTGCCAACGGCGGCGATCATACCGGGCCGATGGAGCAACCCCGCCATCGCCTCGGCGTCTTCGAGCGGAGCTGGCTCTGGCTTGCCGGTATCGCCCTCTGGCTCCTCTTCCTAACGGTGCGTTACCGCATCGATGGCGAGGCGGCGCTCCAGGAGCGGCTCGCGAGCGGCGCGCGGGTCGTCCTGGTCGGGTGGCACGGCCGGCTGCTGCTCGTGATGAAGCCGATGGCCGGCTACCGGCCGCTGGTGATGATGAGCGAGAGCCGCGATGGGGAGCGGATCGCCTGGCTGGGAGAGCGCTTCGGGTACGGCTCGGTCCGGGGCTCGAGCAGCCGGGGGGGCATCCGGGCGCTGCTCCGGATGGTCCGCGAGGTCTCGGGGGGAGCGATCGGGGGCCACGTCGTGGACGGCCCGCGCGGCCCGGCCGGCGAGGTCAAGCCGGGCGTCATCCTGCTGGCGTCGCGTTCCGGCGCGGTGATCGTCCCGGTGTACGCGAGCTGCCGCCCGCGCTGGGTGGCTCCGAGCTGGGACCGGCTTCAGGTGCCCCTGCCCTTCGCGCGATTAGATGTCCGGATCGGCGAGCCCTTTGTGGTGCCGCCCGACCTGTCCGGGCCGGAGGTCGAGATGCTACGCCTCGACCTCGAGAAGCGGATGGCCGAGGGCTATCGGCAGCTCGAGGCCGACGGCATTCGCTGAGCCCCCGCGACACGGCAGGTTCGCGCGCGACCACCCGTCATAAGACGGATTCAGCCCACGCGCTCGTGAAATGGCCGTACCCTGCGGGATCGCCCTTCCGGCTTCCGGCTCGACGACCGGGCGACGGCTCGAGGAGACGATGCTGGGACGACTCGCAGCTTGCCAGTTCGCACTGGCCCTCCTATTCGCCGGGTCCGCCGCGGCGCAGGGGCAGGCGTACTGGGCGTTCGAGTCGGGGCATGTGCGACCGATCGCGCTGTCCGCCGATCGCAGCCGTCTGTACACGGTGAATACACCGGACAACCGTCTCGAGACGTACGCCGTCTCCGACGCGGGGCTATCGCACCTCTGGTCCACGCCGACCGGGCTCGAGCCCGTCGCAGTCTGTCTCGAGCCGTCGGGCGCGCGCGCCTGGGTCGTGAATCAGCTCTCCGACGACGTCAGCGTGGTCGACCTCAGCGCCTCCCCGCCCCGGGTCGTGCGCACGCTGCTCGTGGGCGACGAACCGATGGACTGCGTCACGGCGAGCGGTCGCATGTTCGTCTCGACCGCGCGGCGCGGGCAGAACACCAACATCGATCCCGCGTTCCTGACGCCCGCCGGGAGCGGGCCTCTGCTTCGCACGCCCGGCCGCGCGCTGGTCTGGGTCTTCGATCCCGCGGACCTCGGCGCGACGCTGACGGGCACGCCGATCGAGGTCGTCGGGGACGGCAACTGGGCAGTCGGTGACTCGATCTTCGGCGACTCCCCGCGGGCGCTCGCCGCGAGCGCCGACGGCACTCGGGTCTACGTGGGCATCCATCACTCGGGAAACCGCACCTCGAGCATCCTCGAGGAGATGTCCTCGAACCCGTTCGTCACGTCGATGGCCGAAACGCCCGCGACCAACGTCCAGAGCATTTCGCGACCGAACGTGGGGGCGATCGTCCAGCGCAACCTGAGCACCGGGCTCTGGACAGACGACATGGGGCGCAACTTCACGAGCTCGATGCGCGTCGCGCTGCCCGACCTCGACGTGTTCGAGATCGACGCCGCGAACCCGTCGCCGTCGGGTGTGCGCGTGCTGCGGAGCTTCGCTGGCGTCGGCACGGTTCTGTTCAACATCGCCGTGAATCCAAATCCCCTGAGCCCCATGCTCTACGTCTCCAACACGGAGGCGAACAACCGCCAGCGCTTCGAGGGACCGGGCAGCTTCTGCGCCACGCAGAACCCGCCGTGCGGCTCGCTGCGCGGCCACCTGCACGAGGCCCGGATCACGCTGATCGACCCGGTGACGACGGCGGTCAGCCCGCGTCACCTGAACAAGCACCTGCTGCCGTACACACCAGCGACCGACCTCCCGGCCGACCGCGACCGGAGCCTGGCGACGCCCGTTGGCATCGCGATCACCGCGGACGGCGCGCGGCTGTACGTCGCGGCGTTCGGCTCGCGCAAGATCGGGGTGTTCGACACCGGGCAGCTCGCCGGCGACAGCTTCGTCCCGAGTCAGGCGGACCAGATCGAGCTGTCGGTCGGTGGGCCGAGCGGCATCGCGCTGGACGAGCCGCGGCAGCGCCTGTACGTCACGGCTCGCCTGGGCCACGCCCTCGCGGTCGTCGACACCTCGGCGTACCCCGGGACCGAGGTCGCCGTCGTACCCCTACCGCACGATCCCGAGCCGCAGGCGATCCGCGCCGGCCGCCCGCTCCTGTACGACGCCCGGCTCGGCTCGAGCAACGGCGAGGCTTCGTGCTCCTCGTGCCATGTGTTCGGAGACCTCGACTCCCTGGCCTGGAACCTCGGCAACCCGGACGGCAGCGTGATTCCCAACCCCAACCCGTTCGTTCCGGGCAACCCCCCGGTGCTGGGCCTGACCCTGCATCCCATGAAGGGACCGATGCTCACCCAGAGCCTGCGCGGGCTGCCGGGCAACGGCCCGATGCACCTGCGCGGCGACCGGACGGGCGGAAACGCGGTTCCGCCGCAGGATCCGCTGTCCGAGTTCGAGGCCTTCATGGCGTTCGACGTCGCGTTCCAGGGCCTGCTCGGCCGCGCCACGATCGCGACCCCCGCGGAGATGCTGGCCCTCACCAACTTCGCCCTCGAACTGCGCTATCCGCCGAACCCGTACCGCGACCTCTCCAACGCCGACATCTCCCACGGCTGGCCCGGAAACGCGGCCGGGACCGATCTATCCGCCGGCCGGGACGTGTACTTCGGCTTCTCGGACCCCGACGGGATCGGCGTTGGGCTCCCGCCCGACGGCACCGACAACTTCGTCGCCGGCGGCGCGGTTTGCGTTTCCTGCCACACCCTCTCCGAGCCGGCCGGGATCTTCGGAACCTCGGGGCTCACGAGCTTCGTCGGCGAGACCCAGCACTTCAAGGTGTCCCACCTGCGCAACATCTACGCGCGCACCGGCTTCTTCGGGATGGCCTGTGTCGGCGTGCTGCCCAAGCCTCCCCCGGTCGGCGGGAACCCCTGCGTGAACGGGCCGAACTTCGGCGATCAGGTCCGCGGCTTCGGCCTGCTGCACGACGGCTCGATCGCCACCCCCCTCGACTTCGCCGGCGCGCAGATCTTCAGGTACCAGGGAAGCGCGCCGGAGCAGAACGCGAAGCGCCGAGCGATCGCGGAGTTCATGTTGGGGTACCCCACGGATCTGCGGCCGATCGTGGGCCAGCAGATCACGCTCGACGCCGGCAACGCAGCCACCGTCGATCCGCGCATCGACCTCCTGATCAACCGAGCCCTGGCGGGCGACTGTGACGTCGTGGTGAAGGGACAGATCGGCGGCGAGCCGCGCGGCTGGGTGATGTCCGCACTCGACGTGTTCGACAGCGACCGCGAGACGGAGCTGCCGGAGGACGACGCGTCGCTACGCGCGCTCGCCACTACGGCGGGCCAGGAGCTGACCTATAGCTGCGTGCCTCCCGGGTCCGGCCCGCGCGTGGGCATCAACCGCGATCTGGACGCGATCCGCGACTCCCAGGAGTGCGGGGACGTGAACGGCGACGGGGTCGCGGCGGCCGGCGATCCCGATGCGGTACGCCGCGCGCTGGCCGCTCTCGCGCCGGGCTTGACCACGGCCGCCCGCTGCAACGTGATCGGTCCCACTGACGCCGCCGACCCCGACATGGACGGGCTGCCCACCGACTGCAACCTGCTCGACGCGGTGGTGCTGCGGCGCGCGCTGGCGGCCCCCGCCCTGGCGCCGGGACTCGCGCAGGTCTGCCAGGCCTGGCTGTGCCCCGCGGGCCCCGGTGTGTGCGGCTGCGGCGTGCCGGTCGTGGACAGCGACGGCGACGGGACGCCGAACTGCCTCGACCTGTGCGCGGTGGATCCGGCGAAGGTCGCCCCGGGTGTCTGCGGCTGCGGCGTCTCCGACGCCGACACGGACGGTGACGGGACGCCGAACTGCAACGACCTGTGCGTGAGCGACCCGGCAAAGGTCGCGCCTGGCGTGTGCGGCTGCGGCATCTCCGACGCGGACACCGACGGCGACGGGACCGCAGACTGCAACGACCTGTGCCCGGCCGACCCGGCGAAGATCGCCGCGGGTCAGTGCGGCTGCGGTGTGGTGGACCTCGACGGCGACGGCGACGGCACCGCGGACTGCAACGACCTGTGCGCCGCGGACCCGCTGAAGACGGCCCCGGGCGTGTGCGGCTGCGGCATCTCCGACGCGGACACGGACGCTGACGGGACGCCGAACTGCAACGACCTGTGCGTGAGCGACCCGGCAAAGGTTGCGCCTGGCGTGTGCGGCTGCGGCATCTCCGACAGCGACACCGATGGTGACGGCACCGCGGACTGCCTGGACCTGTGCGTGAGTGATCCGGCGAAGACGGCGCCCGGCGTGTGCGGCTGCGGCGTGGTCGAGTCGGCGACGGACACGGACGGCGACGGCACGCCCGACTGCGTCGACGCGTGCGTGAACGACCCGGCGAAGGTCGCGCCCGGCGTCTGCGGCTGCGGCGTGACCGACGCCGACATGGACGGTGACGGAACCGCGGACTGCAACGATCTGTGCCCGGCGGATCCGCTGAAGACGGCTGTCGGCCAGTGCGGCTGCGGCATCGCGGACACCGACACCGACGGTGACGGGACGGCGGACTGCAACGACCTGTGCCCGGTGGATCCGGCGAAGACGGCGGCCGGTCAGTGCGGCTGCGGCGTGGTGGACACCGACACCGACGGCGACGGCACGGCCGACTGCAACGACCTGTGCGCAGCGGATCCCGCCAAGACGGCCCCCGGCGTCTGCGGCTGCGGCGTCTCCGATGCCGATACGGACGCAGACGGGACGGCGGACTGCAACGACCTGTGCCCGGCCGA
>CAYVQJ010000092.1:0-3777 GCA_964454165.1 uncultured Myxococcales bacterium
AGAGAGTGCCATGAAGTGATAGAGGAGTGGCCCGTGATATACTGGATCGTAATGGTACTTATGGAATTCATACAAGTCATATGCAAAAGTGTGGTGTCCGCTTACTTCATCGTGGTGCATGGCGCGGTTAGGTAAATCGTACAGTCGCAGGCTGGTAGCTAGCAAAAGTATGAGAACAAACAGGAATATTGTCCATTTCTCAGCTTTATCAGACACGGTAAATCACAACTCCTTCTGCTTCAAATGCTTTTGGCAGCGTGTCAAACTTTGCAAGGTCGCTTGCGTTAAATTGTCTTTTTTCTTCTTCGCCAACGTAAACATAGGTGACATTGTATTGTTTCAGCAACGGCATCGCAATGTCCATTGTGGTGCTGTTGTAAATTGTTGTAACATCGTTTCTGCGCTTGAATATTACATCCCACGGCACGCCGTGTTGGAATAAGTGGCCTGGCCAGCCGCTTACCGTTGGAAGTCCGGTGTATGATGAAACACGTCCATTGTAATTGTAAGCGTCTCCTGGTGCTTCAACAATTATTGGTATGCCTGGTTGTTGTGTCAGCCACATTACGCCGGCATAATCGCCAGGATGCCGCTCAGAGAGTTCTCTGAATCCAAATAAGGTGTGATAGGGCGCCCATTTGATACGCTGCGCAATCACCATGGTTGGGTATACCATTCCTGCAAGCAAAAGAAACCCAAGCAGGCATGACAGTACAAGTTTTTTCTTTTGAGTGTTTTTCCAGGCTGCTGCCAAAAGCACAGGCATTGCCATGCTTAACAAATACCAAGAGTGTAGGCCAAATTTGAACACGGTGTTCATTCGCTGCCATGAGTTTGCAAGCCAATCGTGGACGTAAATCCATTCCATGCCGATGAGAATGCAGCACGCTGTTATTGCAAGGAGAATGCCAAAAGAAAGTTCTTGGTCTGGATGTGTTGTTAAGAAAATAAACAGAAGTATCATGATAAACAGCAAAATCCATATCCATACACTGAGAGTGAACATTGCCACAATAAGCATTGCCAAAAGTGCCCATCCTGCCCAGCGGAAATTGCTAAGTATGTATGCTGTCAAAATGATGAAGAACGCTCCGAAAACCAGTATCCATTCACTGATTTTGCTATGAATCGTTGCTATCTTTAAACTCAGTGGTTGCGGCTGCGGGAACGCGAAAAAGAGGGCAAATGAAATGCCTGTGATGGCAATCCAAGGGAATACAACACTTTTCAAAAGGGCTTCTTTTCTGCCATTCTGCCACCAGCTGGCTAGCAAAATTACTCCAAGCAGGGCAGCCAGTGAAGGCCAATCCCATGCATTTGTCACACGAAGGCAGCCTAAAAGAATTGTTGTCAAAAAACTGTTTTTAGTAGTAGCACCTTCTTGATAAATTTGGTAGAAAAGATACACTATAGCCAAAACAATCGGTATTGCAATGAGGTGTGCGTGCAAATCTGCAAAGAAAAAGGTAAAGAATGGAAATTCGTTAATCGTTCCTGCTATTGCGCCGTCAATAACTCTTGTTGGCGCCCAAAAGTCAAATTTTTCCCAATTCCTGCCGATTATTTGTATCGCGCCGGCAAGATTTCCGAAAATTGCGATGTAGCCGATGCCTGCCAATGCCCAGTACCATTTCTTTGAAAGAGCAATGCCAAGACTAAGCATAATCTGCACAGTCAAGGCAAAAAGAAGTGCAACAGTGAGATTGTACCCAATTCCAGGAGGTGTAAAAAGCATTTTGGAAAACCTGCCCAGAAACAAATGGCCGAACCAATAATATCTTAATGGCTCTCCAGAAATCCAGAAGTCATAGATTGGCAGTTTTTCAGTTCTCTGAGCGGCATTGAAAATGCCTGAGTCCATGAACTTCTCTCCGCCGCTTATGGCAGGCGTAAGTGAGCGGACAAAACAGAACACGACAAATGCTGCAAGGAAGGTTAATTCAAGCGCAATTAAGAGTTTTCTTTTTTCGTATATAAACGCCTTTAATTCAGCCCATTGTTTGCGTGCAATCCAGTATGAACAACCCGCCAGCACTAACAATGAAAACGGCCAGCTGAAATTAACAGGAATTTTAAGATAGCCCAGGAAGAATGTGATGAACCCTGCCAGCACAAAGCCAGTAATTCTGGAGATTGAAAAACCTCTGTCAGGCAGTTTTGAGCAAAAGAAAAACGCTATTGGAAAAGTTATGAGTGCAAGTAGCACGCTACCAACATACCATAATATCACCCATCCAATTTCGAACATTACACAGAACGGAATAGCTCTGTTTTATTAAGGTTTCGAATGTAGGCGCAATATTTAAAAACACGGGCATTTATGTTGAATTTTATGGGGAAGACATTTTTGATCACTGGAGGCGCAGGCTTTCTCGGTCACAATCTTGCTCGGTTCTTAATTGCAAAGGAATGCACTGTCAAGACTGTTGATTTGTCTGAGTTTGATTATCCGGACTTGAAAGAAAAAGTTGAGCACTTTAAAGGAGACATCCGCGACAAAGAAATCCTAAAGCACGCAGCTAAAGGTGTTGACGTCATTGTACACACTGCAGCAGGCCTTCCTTTATGGAAACCTGAAGAAATAAAATCTGTTAACATAGACGGAACTAAAGCAGTATTTGAAGTGGCTGAAGAAGCAGGCATTAAGCGCGTTGTGCACATTTCTTCGACGGCAGTTTATGGAATTCCAGATCATCATCCGCTTTATGAAAAAGATAAACTCATTGGTGTAGGTCCATACGGTGAAAGCAAAATTATTGGTGAACAGGTTGCGGAATCATACCGCACTAAAATCTGTGTTCCAATTTTGAGGCCAAAATCTTTTATTGGAGCTGGAAGGCTTGGAGTTTTTGACGTACTTTTTGACTGGGTACGCAGAGGGAAAAATATTCCAATCATTGGGTGGGGCAACAACTTGTACCAATTATTGCATGTTGAAGACCTAAACGAAGCTATTTGGCTTGCTTCTACCGAGCCTTCAAAAGCTGCAAATGACACTTTTAACATTGGGGCGGAAAAGTTCGGAACAATGAAACAAGACTATCAGGCATTGCTTGATTATGCTGGTTTTGGAAAGCGGATCATAGGAACGCCTGCCAAGCCTCTTATTGCGACTTTGAGAGTTTTCGAAGCTTTAGGCATTTCTCCTCTGTATAAGTGGGTTTATGAAACTGCGGATAAAGATTCTTTTGTTTCTATTGATAAAGCTAAAAAAAGCCTTGGTTGGAAACCCAGATTGAGCAATGTTGATGCTCTTACAGATAGCTATAAGTGGTATAAGGAACATTATCAGGAATACGCAGGCAAAACAGGAGTGACTCACAGGGTGCCTTGGAAACAGGGTATACTTTCCATTATTAGGGCATTCTTTTAGAAAAGATTTAAAAAACGTTGGCGTTAACCATAAAAAATGGAATCTTGGGACATAGTTGTGTTGGGTGCAGGAGTTGCAGGCCTAGTTTCAGCGTATGAATTTGGCAAGCAGGGCAAGAAAGTCTTAGTTCTGGAAAAATCTGATCAGCCTGGAGGAGCCCTGCACGCTACAAAAGTAAAATCGTTTTATGTTGACGATTTTTATCACCATATTTTCCCGCGTGACAAACTCACAATTGAATTATGCGAAGAACTCGGCGTAATAATTGACTGGAAATACGTAACCACTGCTTTTTTTGAAAAAGGAAAGTTCTATCGATTAACAAAGCCGTATGACTTGTTTACATTCAAGCCGCTTTCATGGAGAAATAAGATTGCATTGGGCCGTTTGATGCTTAAAATCAG